>NZ_NOZJ01000001.1:0-807005 GCF_002259095.1 Rhodococcus sp. 05-2254-2
GGCAGCGTTCTCGAATGCACTGCCGGCGGCGCCGTCGACGGCTTCGTCGACGGTGTCCTTGATGGGAGCGGGCTTGCCGCGTCGCCACTGACCGTCGGTCGTGATGACGAGTTTGGCTTCGGCATCGTCGATGCGCGAGCGCAGCGCGGTGGCCGAGAAGCCGGCGAAGACGACGGAGTGGGTCAGTCCGAGGCGGGCGCACGCGAGCATCGAGACGATGGCCTCGGGAATCATGGGCATGTAGATCGCGACGCGGTCGCCGGAGACGAGGCCGAGTTCGGTCAGGGTGTTGGCGGCCTGGCTGACGTCCGCGAGCAGATCGGAGTAGGTGACGTCGCGGCTGTCGCCGGGTTCGCCTTCCCAGTGGATGGCCACCTGGTCGCCGTGACCATCGATCACGTGGCGGTCGACGCAGTTGTAGGCGACGTTGAGCTCGCCGTCGGCGAACCACTTGGCGACGGGGGCGTCGGACCAGTCGAGTACCTCGGTGAACGGGGTGTGCCAGTGGAGTCGGCGAGCCTGCTCGGCCCAGAAGCCGAGTCGATCGTTCTCCGCGGCGGCGTAGAGGTCGGCTCCGGCGTTGGCCTGAGCGGCGAACTCGGCCGAGGGCGCGTAGGAGGCAACCGCGGTCTCGTCGGTTCCGGAGGTACTGGTCGTCATCTCGAATAGCTCACTTTCGTCCGGTGCATTTCGCTCATGAAACTGCACTTCCGTGCCTGTCTCGAGCCCCTTGTGAGGGTAGTCACATGTGATGGCAATCGCACCGTTGCAATCGCCTGCAACCCCCTGATCTGCGGTGATCGGTAGTTTCTGCACGCTGGGCGGTAATCGGGACCGCCGGCGTGCACCCCGGGCGACGCCGATGTCCGAACTGTGAGAAATCGACTTGCCGAAACGTTTCGATCATGTTTCCGGCTTACTCACGGGTCAGCAAAATCTGGGGGAGTTCACATGTTCGTTTCAGGATGTGTCTAAAGTCCATCCCATCAGATCGTTGGAACGGCCCACCTGCCGTGCCATGCGGTCGCCCACGAATCCCCGGGCGTCGCGCCCGAGGAACTGAGCACGGACGACCCCGTGTTCACATCTGGATGGAGGATTTTCTTGCGTATCAAACGTGCCGCGGTAGTCACCACGGCTGTGCTGATGAGTGCGAGCCTGCTCGCCGCCTGTGGCGGCGGAGGCTCGAGCTCCGGCGGTAGCGCCGACGGTATCTACAGCATCTACATCGGCGAGCCCGAGAACCCGCTGATTCCGGGCAATACCACCGAGAGCGAGGGCAGCCAGGTTCTCGAGGCGCTCTTCACTCCGTTGGTCACGTTCAACGACGAGGACAACAGCGTCGAGTACAACGGAGTTGCCGAGTCCGTCGAGTCCGAGGACAACACCACCTGGACGGTCAAGCTCAAGGACGGCTGGACCTTCCACGACGGCACCCCCGTCACGGCCGAGTCCTACACCAAAGCCTGGAGCTACAACGCGTTGAGTACCAACGCTTTCGGTGCCTCCTACTTCTTCGAGAACATCGAAGGCTACGCAGACCTGCAGGGCAGCGACACCGCCGAGCCCGTCGCGACCGAACTGAGCGGCCTGAGCGTCGTCGACGACACGACCTTCACCGTCAAGCTCAACGGACCGTTCGCGATCTTCCCGCTCACGCTGGGATACACCGCATTCGACCCGCTGCCCGAGGCGTTCTATGCCGACCCCGACGCCTACGGCGCTCGCCCGATCGGTAACGGCCCGTTCAAGGCCGACGAGGACTTCGTTCCCGGACAGGGATTCACCGTCACCAAGTACGACGATTACGCAGGCGACAATGCGGCACAGTCCGCAGGCGTCAACTTCAAGGTCTACACCGAGGTGAGCACCGGCTACAACGACGTTCAGGGTGGCGGACTCGACGTCATGCTCGACCTCCCCGAGGACGCATGGGCCACTGCCCGCGACACGTTCGGTGACCGGTACGGCGAGCGCGCACGTCCCGACATCACCTCGCTCGGCTTCCCGACGTACGATCCGCGATTCCAGGATCCGAACGTGCGTAAGGCATTCTCGATGGCCATCGATCGCCAGGCCATCGCGACCGCGATCTTCACCGATACCCGCACTCCGGCAGGATCTTTCGCATCGCCCGTCGTCGACGGCTACCGCGAGGACGCCTGCGGTGCCAACTGCGAGCTCAACGCGGACGAGGCCAACCGTCTGCTCGACGAGGCCGGATTCGACCGCAGCCAGCCGGTGGATCTGTGGTTCAACGCCGGTGCGGGCCACGACTCGTGGATGACCGCCGTGGGCAACCAGTTGCGTGACAACCTGGGCGTGAACTACGCACTGCGCGGTGACCTCCAGTTCGCGCAGTACCTGCCGCTGCAGGACGCTCAGGGCATGACCGGCCCGTTCCGTTCGGGCTGGATCATGGACTACCCGTCGATCTACAACTTCCTCTCCCCGTTGTACTCGGCAGCCGCAACCCCGCCTGCAGGTAGCAACTACGTCTTCTTCAACGATCCGGCATTCGACGCCGCGCTGGCCGAAGGCAACAACGCTGCAGACATCGACGCTGCAACCGCGGACTACCAGAAGGCAGAGGACATCCTGATCGACCAGATGCCCGCTACTCCGCTGTTCTACGGCCTGAACCAGGCTGTGTGGTCCGATCGCGTCTCCGACGTCAAGATCGACAACCGAGGCAACATCATCCTCGAGGACGTCGTAGTCAGCTGACGACACACCCAGGTGGGTGGCAGCCGAGCGTGATGGGCTGTCACCCACCGGGTCTCGTTCAACCGTGGGGCGCATCCGCCCCACACCGACCTGCGCCGGCAAGACCCGAGGTGCAGGTTCGTCCCTTGTTCAAGGAGAAGACACACAGTGGGTCGCTACATCACTCGCCGATTACTGCTGACGATTCCCGTCCTGATCGGCTCCTCGTTCTTGATCTTCGCGATGGTCTACGCGCTGCCGGGTGATCCCATCCGCGCCCTCGCCGGAGATCGCCCCCTCGCCCCGGGCGTCGTCGCCCAGTTGCGAGACGAGTTCAACCTCGACGACAACCTGTTCGTGCAGTACTTCAAGTACATCGCCGGCTTCTTCCAGGGCGATTTCGGTACCGACTTCTCCGGACGCCCCGTTCTCGACACCATCGAGCGGGCGCTCCCGGTGACAGTCCGGTTGACCATCGTGGCCGTCGTCATCGAAACGATCATGGGCATCGCTGCAGGCGTGCTCGCCGCCCTCAAGCGCGGATCCTTCTTCGACAACCTCGTGCTCATCTCGACGACGCTGCTGGTGTCGGTGCCGGTGTTCGTTCTCGGCTTCATCGCCCAGTTCACCCTCGGTCTCAAGTTGGGGCTCTTCCCGATCTCCGGCATCAACGACGGCTGGTCGAGTTACCTGCTTCCCGGCCTGGTGCTCGCGTCGCTGTCGATGGCGTACGTGGCTCGTCTGACCCGCACCTCGGTGGCCGAGTCGATGGCCGCGGATTACATCCGCACCGCGAAGTCGAAGGGAATCAGCAACCGGCGCATCATCGTTCGACATGCGTTGCGCAACTCGCTGATTCCTGTTGTCACCTTCATCGGTGCCGACGTCGGTGGTCTGCTGGGCGGTGCCATCGTGACCGAAACGGTGTTCAACCTGCCCGGGCTCGGCCGCGCCATCTACGACGGTCTCGCCCGTCAGGAAGGTGCCGTCGTCGTCGGCATCGTGACGCTCTTCGTGTTCTTCTACATCTTCTTCAACCTCGTGGTGGACGTTCTCTACGCGGTTCTCGATCCAAGGATTCGCTATGAATAAAGAAGATTCGAGCGCAGCTCAGCACGCCGCGGACGAGGGCCAGCCCGGAAACGTCGTCACCGGCGAGGCCGTCGAGCTGGTCGGTCAGGCCAGCCTGTGGGGCAACGCGTGGAAGTACCTGCGCAAGAGCCCGTTCTTCATCATCGGCACGTTCCTGCTGTTGGTGCTGTTGGTCATGGCGGTGTTCCCGCAGCTGTTCGCCCGCGGCATCGATCCGCGAGTGTGCTCGCTGTCCGATTCCGGTCAAAAACCCAGTGCAGCACACTGGTTCGGCACCGACATCCAGGGCTGCGACTACTACGCCAACGTCATCTACGGTGCGCGGATCTCGCTGTCGATCGGTGTGCTCTCGGTGATCGGCGTGCTGATCATCGGCGTCCTCATCGGTGCTCTCGCCGGCTACTTCGGCGGTGCGATCGACAGCATCCTGGCGCGCTTCACCGACGTGTTCTTCGGGATTCCGCTGCTGCTCGGTGCTCTGATCCTGCTCACCGTCACCGCCCAGCGCACCATCTTCACCGTGTCGTTGGCCCTGGTGGCCTTCGGTTGGATGACGGCGATGCGCCTGGTGCGATCGTCGGTGATCTCCATCAAGAACAGTGAATACGTCCAGGCGGCACAGGCATTGGGAGCGTCGACCTACCGCATTCTGGTGCGACACATCCTTCCCAACGCGCTGGCCCCGGTGATCATCTACGCCACGATCTCGGTGGGTACGTTCATCGCGGCCGAGGCGACATTGACGTTCCTCGGAATCGGATTGCAAGCCCCCGAGATCTCCTGGGGCCTACAGATCAACCTCGGTCAAGCCAGGTTCCTCACGTCACCGCACCTGGTGCTGTTCCCGGCCGCGTTCCTCTCCGTCACGGTGCTGGCGTTCATCATGCTCGGCGACGCACTCCGTGACGCACTCGATCCGAAACGGAACTGACATGAGTATTCAGAAGGACACGGTTCTGAGCGTCACCGATCTGACGGTCGAGTTCGAGGTCGAGAAGGTCTGGCGCAAGGCGGTCGACACCGTCTCGTTCACGGTCGCCTCCGGTGAAGTTCTCGCCATAGTCGGTGAATCCGGATCCGGTAAGTCGACGACGGCGATGGCCGTCCCGGGCCTGCTGGCCGATAATTCGCGGGTGTCCGGCAGCATCAAGCTGGGCGAGAAAGAGCTGGTCGGGCTGCCCGAGAAGCAGCTCGCACCCATCCGCGGCAAGAACGTCGCGGTGATCTTCCAGGAGCCCATGACGGCGCTCAATCCGGTGTACTCGATCGGCTGGCAGATCACCGAGGCCATCCGCGCGCACACCTCGCTGTCGAAGAAGGAAGCTAAAGCGCGGGCCGTCGAGCTGCTCAAGCTCGTCGAGATGCCGGATCCGGAGACGCGGGTCAACTTCTACCCGCACCAGCTCTCCGGTGGTCAGCGTCAGCGCGCGATGATCGCCCAGGCGCTGTCCTCGGATCCGTCGTTGCTGATCGCGGACGAGCCGACCACGGCCCTGGACGTGACGGTGCAGGCAGAGATCCTCGACCTGATGCGTGATCTCCGGAACCGCATCGACGCGTCGATCGTCCTCATCACTCACGACATGGGTGTGGTGGCCGACATGGCCGACCGCATCGCGGTGATGAAGGACGGCGTCATCGTCGAAACAGACGCTGCGCAAACCATATTCAAGAACGCGTCGCATCCGTACACGCAGCAGTTGCTCGCCTCGGTTCCACACCTGGGCAGCAGCATCGAGGCCGTGACCGCGGGGAAGATCGCCGAGCCCAGTGCCGTCGAGGAGACCCGGGCTCTGAGCATCGTCGACGGTGTCATCGAGTACCCGGGCCGCACCGTGTTCCGGGCCGTCGACGGGGTCAGCCTCGACATCGAGATGGGTGAGGTGGTCGGCCTCGTCGGTGAGTCCGGCTCGGGCAAGTCCACGATCGGTAAGGCCGTGGTGGGACTGAACAAGCTCACCGGCGGCTCGTTGTCGATCGCAGGCGTCGACATCACCAACCTGTCGAATCGCGAACTGCGGTCGGTGCGAAGCAAGGTCGGCATCGTGTTCCAGGATCCGGGTTCGTCGCTGAACCCGCGCTGGCCGATCGGCCAGTCCATTGCCGAGCCGATGCTGTTGCACACCGAGCACAGTGCTGCAGACCGAAATCGAAAGGTCGAGGAACTGCTCGACCGGGTTCACCTGTCGCGGACCATGCGCAACCGCTACCCCCACCAGTTGTCCGGTGGGCAGCGTCAGCGCGTCGGTATCGCCCGGGCGCTCGCCCTGGAGCCGACGCTGCTGGTGGCCGACGAACCGACGTCCGCACTCGACGTGTCGGTGCAGGCCAAGGTGCTCGAGCTGTTCAAGGAACTACAGCGTGAGTACGGCTTCGCGTGCCTGTTCATCAGCCACGACCTCGCTGTGGTGGAGGTACTGGCCAAGCGCATAGCGGTGCTGAACAAGGGCAAACTCGCCGAGTTCGGTACGACGGATCAGATTCTGCGTCGTCCGACCAACGAGTACACCAAGCGGTTGCTCGCGGCCGTCCCGGTGCCCGACCCGGCCGAACAGGCCAAGCGTCGCCAGGCCCGCGCCGAGCTGTTGGCGGCAGGGGCAAAGTAAAGGCAAGGGGAGGGGGTACCGTCGTCTGTCGTGACGGACCCCCTCGCCCCGCTGCTGGAATTGCCCGGAGTTGTCGACTCCGCCGAACGGGCGCGTGACGCTCTCGGCGCGGTGCATCGACACAAGGCCAACCGTCGTGGCTGGCCGGCCACCGCGGCCGAGGCCGCGGTCCGCGCGGCCCGCTCGTCCTCGTCACTCGAGGGCGGGTCGATGGATTTCCCCCGCGAGGGCGAAGAAGGCGACCCCGTACTCGCCGGCGCGCTTCGAGTCGCGGCCGCCCTCGATGGCGACGCCCTGCAGAACACGCTCTCGACGTGGAAGCGCGCTCCGCTGCAGACCCTGGCTCGACTCCACTTGTTGGCAGCTGCAGATCTCGTCGACGACGCCTCCGCGCTCGGTCGTCCGCGCGGTGATGCGGGGGTCGGCGAGCGACTCGATCTGCTCGCTCAGCTCGTGACCGGTGGAACCTCTGCACCCGCTCCGGTGATCGCGGCGGTGGTGCACGGTGAGTTGTTGACGCTCAAAGCTTTCGGATCGGCCGACGGCATCGTTGCGCGGGCTGCATCGAGACTGGTGGCGGCGTCGTCGGGCTTCGACCCCCACAACCTCGGAGTGCCGGAAGTGAGCTGGATGCGTCGAGCAAATGCCTACCGGGACGGCGCGACCGGATTCGCCGAGGGCACCGCGACGGGCGTCGGGAGTTGGGTGATCCTGTGCTGTGGAGCCTTCGAAGCCGGTGCGGCAGAAGCGACTTCGATTGCCGAAGCCGCGGTGTAGCGAGCGCATAAAAGGGCCGCGAGCGGAGCCTGCAGCAGCGAGCACATAAAAGGGCGGCGATGCCGACTTGCGTCGACTTCGCCGCCCGTTAGCACGGAGCGCCTGGTTACCAAGCGTGCTCAGGTGGGCTGTGATGGAAAACCACGTGGCCTCGGCGAGGGTTCGACGGTGATGAGGTCATCCCTGCAACCGGTGCAGGGTTCTTGCTGATCATCGACGAATCTCGCAGGCCCACAGCGCTTCTGCCATTAGGTGGCCGCTCCGCGTGGGTGCCTGGTGTCCGTGCTGGGAATCCCGGTCGGGAGAGCGAATCTTCTCTTCCGATTCGTTCTTGGCCTTCCGTTCTTCCGTACGTCATTTGTACCCCGTGACGCGCCTCACATCAAGGGGTTGAGCGTCATCTTTTTCTTCGGAGCAGTCCGTAGGTGATCGCGCCGGCCGCAAGAGCGCTGAAACCTGCTGCCGCACTTGCCGCTACGGTCTTGCCGGACGGGGTCTGGATCCGTGATCGCAGCGAGACCGGGTTGGAGAACGTGAGGATCGGCCAGCCGCGGGACGCGGCTTCCTTGCGCAGCGCTCGGTCGGGGTTGACGGCCGTGGGATGCCCGACGGCGCGCAGCATCGGCACGTCGGTGATCGAGTCCGAGTACGCGTAGCTCGACGCCAAGTCGTAATCATGTTGCGCGGCCAGGGAGTTCATGGCGTCGACCTTGCCCTCGCCGTAGCAGTAGAAGTCGACTTTGCCGATGTACTTGCCGTCCACGGTCACCATCGTGGTGGCCATGCTGTGATCGGCACCCAGGAGTTCTGCGATGGGGTGCACGATCTCGTCGCCGGACGCCGACACGATCACCACATCGTGGCCGCGGAGCTTGTGGTCTGCGATCAGGTCGGCGGCTTCGGCGAACACGAGGGGGTCGACGATGTCGTGCAGGGTTTCGGCGACGACCGCTCGTACCTGTTCGACGTCCCAGCCGGCGGTCATGCTCGCGATGTGTGCGCGCATGCGCTCCATCTGGTCGTGATCGGCTCCGGAGAGCAGGAACAGGAACTGGGCGTAGCTGCTCTTGAGAACGGCGCGCCGGTTGATGAGTCCTTGGTCGAAGAACGGTCTGCTGAATGCCAACGTGCTGGACTTGGCGATGATCGTCTTGTCGAGGTCGAAGAATGCCGCGACGCGCGCTGCGCGTCGGCCGGCCGGGGCGTCGTCGGTGCTCGCGCTCTGGGTCACGTTTGTCACCATAGTGGCCGGTGGTGACCGGTGGATGTTGCGCGGCGCCACTGGCGGACTCGGTCCGAAACCGTCGAGAAAAAGCGACGGTTGAACTTGCAAACAAGGAAGTCCACGGGTGTAGTATTTGCTATGAGCCCGGTTCATTCCGGGCGGTGTTCAGCCCGACCCCCCGGGGCTGAACCAGACGACCCTCGCCTCCTCCCCCCCTGGCGAGGGTCGTCCTCTTTTCGGGGTCGGGGCAAAAACTGGTACAGCAGTACCGGTATTCATCCACAGGCCCCGATCTATCCACATTTTGCCAAGTCGCGCGCACCTCGAGCAGATTCTCACGCAGGCTTGGCGCATGGAAACGGACCCGCGACAGCGAATCGCGCACCCGACTGTGGCGATGTCGATCGAACTTCGCGGACTCCGCGAGGACGTCTATCGAATAGCCGCGGCCGCGGATTGTGTTGTGGAAGAGCCGAACTTACTGGTCGGTATCGGTTCGGCACGGTCGATGTGGGACCGACCCGGAACAATTTTGGTCGATTTCGAGTCCGCAGAGACGGCATTGGCGTCCGGATTTTCGCGACGCTCGCGCGTCATTCTGGTCACGGACGAGCAACCGACACTCGACGACTGGCGCATCGCCACATCGCTCGGTGCCGAGCATGTGCTCTCACTGCCGCAGGACGAAGACGCACTCGTGCGCATACTCGGCGAACCCGCATCGGTGCCGTCGGGAGACGGTGGAGTGATCGCCGTGGTCGGCGCTCGCGGTGGCGCGGGCGCATCGACATTCGCCGCCGCACTCGGACTCCGCAGCAGCCGCTCGGACCGACGTGCCCTCCTCGTCGAGGGTGATCGGTACGGCAGCGGCCTCGACCTGTTACTCGGCTGGGAGAACGCTCCGGGTCTGCGATGGTCCGGCTTGGTCGTCGAAGGCGGCCGAGTCTCCGGCGACGCTCTGCACGGGGCGCTGCCTTCCCGCGGCGGGTTGTCGGTGCTGGCGCTCGGCCGATCCCAGGACCGGGGTGTCGGACTCTCGGCCGTTGCAGTGGCGGCTGTGGTCGATGCAGGACGCGCAGCGGGAGATCTGGTGGTGTGCGACGCTCCGCGCCATCCGAGCGACGTCTCCGACGCTCTGTACGCCGCGGCGGATCTCGTCGTGCTGGTACTTCCGGCCGAACTGCGAGCCGTGACGTCGGCTGAGGCGGTGGCAGCGCAGGTCGTGGATCGAAACGCCAACGTCGGCCTGGTCGTTCGTGGGCCTGCGCCGGGTGGGCTGAGGGCAGACGACATCGCCGTCGCCCTCGGTCTTCCGCTGCTGACCTCGATGCGCGCCGAGCCCGCGTTGGCCGAGCGCCTCGAACGAGGAGGACTGGTGCTGGGCCGACGTTCGCCGCTGGCCGCGGCAGCCGACGCTGTGCTCGATACGTTCGCGCACAAGCCCGGTGGTCAGCGGTGGGCGGCATGAGCGCCGTCGTCACCGCGGATCTGCTCGACCGCGTCCGTGATCGCCTGGCGGCATCGGCCGATGCTCCGGTTCCCGCGACCGTCGCCGCGGCGATTCGAGCGGAAGCAGGCGGGGTGATCGGCGACACCGATATGCTTGCGGCCCTTCGTGTTCTGCAGACCGAGCTGACCGGTGCGGGGCCGTTGGAGCCGCTGCTGTCCGAGCCCGGAGTGACCGATGTGCTGGTCACCGCACCGGATCAGGTGTGGATCGATCGTGGTCGCGGACTCGAGCGCACCGGCATCCGATTCGCCGACGAGGCTGCCGTACGTCGTTTGGCGCAGCGACTCGCGTTGTCGGCCGGCCGCCGCTTGGACGACGCGCAGCCTTGGGTCGACGGTCGATTGCCGGGCGTCGGGCAGGGGGCCTTCGGCGTCCGCTTGCACGCGGTACTGGCACCGGTGGCGAGCGGAGGAACGTGTGTCTCGCTTCGGGTGCTGCGACCCGCGACGCAGGGACTCGCTGCGCTCCGTGCATCGGGAGCCGTGACCGCAGACGGGTACGAGCTGCTGCGTCGAATCATGTTCGGCCGCCTGGCATTTCTCGTTGTCGGCGGTACCGGCGCGGGAAAAACTACGCTCTTGGCCGCACTGTTGGGCGAGGTGGATCCGGCCGAACGGATCGTCTGCGTCGAGGACGCCGCCGAGTTGGCCCCGGCTCATCCGCACGTGGTCCGACTGGTGGCCCGCGCACCCAATGTCGAAGGCGTGGGTGAAGTATCGGTGCGGCAGCTGGTGCGTCAGGCCCTGCGAATGCGACCCGATCGTCTCGTGGTCGGTGAAGTGCGCGGTGCCGAGGTCATCGACTTGATGACGGCACTCAATACAGGTCACGACGGCGGAGCCGGAACCATTCACGCGAATTCCCCGGCCGAGGTACCGGCCCGACTCGAAGCCCTTGCGGCACTGGGCGGAATGGGCAGAGACGCGCTACACAGCCAACTCGCCGCTGCGGTCCAAGTGGTGTTGCACGTCCACCGCAGCTCCGACGGTACTCGACGGCTACGTGAGATCGGAGTGGTCGACGTCGATCCCACCGGCCGAGTGCACATCGCGGCGGCCTGGTCGGTGACTGCCGACGCGACGCCGGGCGAAGGTCGGCTCCTCGAACTGCTCGACCGCCGTTGCGGTGACGCGCGATGACGGCGTCGGTGATGGTCCTCGCCCTCGCGGTTGCCCTGTGGCCGAGCAGTTTCCGTCGGTTGTCTGGTGAAGAA
The DNA here is from genome assembly GCF_002259095.1 of Rhodococcus sp. 05-2254-2. Taxonomy (NCBI): domain Bacteria; kingdom Bacillati; phylum Actinomycetota; class Actinomycetes; order Mycobacteriales; family Nocardiaceae; genus Rhodococcus; species Rhodococcus sp. 05-2254-2. Next base: position 11,130 of record NZ_NOZJ01000001.1, read on the forward strand.
CGGGCGGCTTCCTCCGCGCCGCGATGGCTGGTGCCGGCCTGCTGCGTTCTGCTTGCGGCAGGGGCGGCGTGGTGGTTCGGCGGAATCTGGGCCGTGAGCGCAGCAGCGGTGGCGGGCGGTACCGGATGGCGTCGCTATCGTCGGCGACTCGAACGTGACCGGCGTGCCGAGGAATTGAACTGGCTCGCAACCGGAGTCGAGGTGGTCATCGGAGAGCTACGCGTCGGATCCCATCCGGCCACGGCCAGCGCGGTCGCGGCCGACGAATGCGGCGGTATCGCGTCGACGGCACTGCGCGGTGCGGCATCGCGGTCCCGACTGGGCGGCAGGGCTGCCGACGGTATTGCTTCGTCCGATTCGTTGTTGGACGCCGAGCTCGGCCGGCTGGCCGCCGCATGGAGAGTGGCAGACGAGCACGGGCTCGCGCTCGCCGAACTGCTCGACGCGGTCCGCGAGGACATGCTGGGACGCCGACGGTTTCGCGAACGAACCGATGCATCGCTCGCCGGTGCCCGTGCCACCGCGCTGGTGCTGGCTGGTTTGCCGATTCTCGGAGTGGCTCTCGGTCAGCTGATGGGAGCCGATCCGCTGCATATTCTGCTCGGCGGTGGGCTCGGCGGAATGCTGCTGCTCATCGGCACGGCGCTGGGCTGTGCGGGACTGCTGTGGACCGATGCGATCACCGGCAAGGTGACGACGTGATGTGGGTGGCGGTTCTGTGTCTGGCCACGGCATCGATCACGCTGCCCTCGGTCTCGGGTGGGTTGCACAGGCTGGCATCCGAGCGCCGGGCGGACACCGACACCGTCGATACGCCGACACCCGACCCGCTCGCGGTGGCCACGACCTTCGATCTGCTCGCCGCCTGTCTGCGGTCGGGCTTGCCGATATCGACCGCCGCTGCGGCAGCAGCACATTCCGCTCCGACCTCGTTCGGTATCGCGCTCCGCAAGGCAGCCGATCTGCTCGAACTCGGTGCCGACGCCGCGACCGCGTGGAACGCCGTCGCGCAGGATCCCGAAACCGAGGCGCTGGCCAGGATGGCCCGCCGATCTGCCCGGGCCGGGTCGTCCATGGCGTCGGCGATGACGGAACTCGCTGCGACACAACGAACTCGCGCCGAGGACGCGTCGGCCGCTGCGGCCGATCGCGCGGGTGTGCTGATCAGCGGGCCGTTGGGCCTGTGCTTTCTGCCCGCTTTCATCTGCCTCGGCATCATCCCCGTGGTGATCGGACTGGCGGGCAACGTACTTGGCGGCGGTCTGCTGTGACCGCTGCGCACACAGAATTCCGTTGCGGAACTGCCGCATCGGAGAACAGGGAGGGGAATCGAGATGATCGAGAACGCACTGCAGGAGTTGAAGACTCGAATCGTTCTGTTCGGCGTGGAGGACGATGGCATGTCCACCGCGGAGTACGCGATCGGGACCATCGCGGCCGCGGCGTTCGGGGCGGTGCTGTACACGGTGGTGACCGGCGACAGCATCGTCACGGCGTTGACGGGGATCATCGATCGAGCGCTGAACACAGCCGTCTGATCCTGGCCGATGACGACGGTGCCGTGACGGTGGAGGCGGCGTTCGCGATCGCGTCCATCGTCGCGGTGATCGTGGTCTGTATCGGGGCGATCGTGTCGGTGACGATGCACATCGGCTGCGTCGATGCGGCCAGGGAGGCGGCGCGGTTGGCGGCCAGAGGGGATACGAACCGGGCTGTCTCGGTGGGGGAGAGGGTCGCGCCGGACGGTGCTCGCATCACGGTGACCGAGGACGGGGAGTTCTTCGTCGCGCGGGTGGAGGTGGCGAGTCCGCTGCCTGGGTTGACGTTGTCTGCGGAGGCGGTCGCTGCTGCGGAACCGATTGCCGCGGAATGAGGCTCGCTTTCGGAAGAGCGATGCGTGATGACGAAGGTGGCGCGACGGTGTTGGCGGCGCTGGCGATGTCGGCCTTGATCGTTGTCGTGGTGATGGTGATGCACGTCGGCTCGGCGGTGGGTGCGCGTCATCAGGCGCAGTCGGCGGCCGATCTCGCGGCGCTGGCCGGGGCGGGGGCCCTCGATCGTGGAGTGGCCGATGCGTGTGAGACGGCGCGGGGTTTGGCGGGGCGAATGGGGACCGTGTTGCGAGAGTGCACGATCGCCGAGTGGGACGTGATCGTGACGGTGGGCCAACCGGTGTTCCTCGGTCGCTTCGGAATGTCCGACGCCATCGCCTCGGCGCGGGCGGGTCCGGGGTGAGGATCGGACCGCTTGCCCGCCCCGGTCCGCCTCGCCCGCTGGCCGAATTCGCAAATGCGCGCGCGTTGGTCAGGTGCGCGGGGATTCGCCTCGTCTGGCCAGCGATTTCGCGAGCGTTCAGCGAATGCGCGCGCGTTTGCCGTGAGCCTTTGCCGTGAACCCAGGCCACGAACCCCGGCCTACAGCGGTCAGCGCGTCGTGAAGGTGCGGGCCCCGGACTGTAGAGGAGCGAATCGAGTGAGTTGAGTGACGTGCTCCGGGGTCAGTTCCGCGAGTGAATTGACCTGCAGCAGTTGCATGGTGCGGACTATTTCTTCGCGCAGGATCTCGATCATGCGGTCGACGCCGGCTCGCCCTCCGGCCATCAGGCCGTACAGGTACGCGCGTCCGACGAGGGTGAACGACGCTCCCATCGCGATGGAGGCGACGATATCGGCACCGTGCATGATTCCCGTGTCGACGGCGACCTCGAAATCGGAGCCGACTTCGCTCACCACCTGAGGCAGCAGGTGGAAGGGAACGGGGGCCCGATCGAGTTGTCGGCCTCCGTGATTGGACAGGATGATTCCGTCGACTCCCAGCTCGGCGAGACGGACCGAATCCGCCACCGACTGAACACCTTTGACGACCAGCTTGCCAGGCCAGATCCCTCGGATGACGTCGAGATCCTCGAACGAGATCGATGGATCCATCGCTGAATTGAGCAGCTCTCCTACCGTGCCGCCGGTAGAGGACAGCGATGCGAATTCGAGCTTGGCCGTGGTGAGGAAGTCCCACCACCACCAGGGCCGCGGGATGGCGTTGGCGATCGTCGACGCGGTCAACTGCGGCGGGATGGAGAATCCGTTGCGCTTGTCGCGCAGTCGTGATCCGGCTACGGGCGTGTCGACCGTGAACAGGAGTGTGTCGAAGCCTGCCTTCGCGGCGCGTTCGACCAGCCCGAACGAGATGTCGCGGTTGCGCATGACGTAGAGCTGGAACCAGTTTCGTCCGTTCGGATTGGTGGCCTTGACGTCCTCGATCGACGTGGTGCCCAGGGTCGAGAGGCAGAACGGGATTCCGGCAGCTCCGGCTGCGGCAGAACCGGCGTATTCGCCCTCGGTCTGCATCAGGCGGGTGAATCCCGTCGGAGCGATGCCGAACGGCAGCGCGGACGGCCCGCCGAACACCGTCGTCGAGGTGTCGACGTGAGAGACGTCCCGCAGAATCGAGGGATGGAATTCGACGTCACGGAAGGCCTGACGAGCCCGCGAGAGCGAGATCTCGGCGTCGGCGGCACCGTCGGTGTAATCGAATGCTGCCCGTGGGGTGCGTCGACGTGCGATGGTGCGGAGATCGTCGATGGTGAGTGCGGCGCTGAGGCGTCGGCGACGCAGGTTCAGATCGGGCTTTTTGAACGAGAGGACCTCGCGCAAATCGGTAGCTTTGGGCATCTGCCGGGTGATGGGCATGTCACGTTCTCGATTCTGTGGACTGATTGTGGTGAGTGGTGGGGACGACGGGTCAGGGGAGCATCCAGGCCAGTACCGAACTCTGGAGTCCGACCAGGAGACAGATCGCAAGCAGCAGGCCGAGGCTCCACCCGATGACTTTTCGGAAGATCTCGGACTCCCGCCCGACCAACCCCACCGCGGAAGCAGCGATGGCGAGATTCTGCGGGCTGATCATCTTTCCCACCACACCACCCGAGGTGTTGGCGGCGACCAGCAGGGTGGGGTCGATGCCGGCGTTGATCGCTGCAGTCTGCTGCAGCGTCGCGAACAACGCGTTCGCGCTGGTGTCCGAGCCGGTGACCGCGGTTCCCAGCCACCCGAGAATCGGGGAGAGGTAGGCGAAGAATGCGCCGGTGCCGGCAATCCAGGTTCCGATGGTGATGGTCTGCCCCGACTGGTTCATCACGTAGGCGAGCGCCAGAACCGCGCCCACCGTGAGTGCGGAGAATCGGAGTTTGATCAGAGTGCTTCCGAACAGCCGGGCGGCGTCGGGAGCGCTGACGCGGTAGACGGCGGCGACGATGACACCGCAGATCAGGAGCAGTGTTCCCGGCGTGGACAGCCAGGTGAACTTGTAGATGGTGGTGGTGGCGGGGGAACCGGCGGCGGTGAGGATGTTGCCGTCGAGACCGGGCCACGGTACGGCGATGTCGGTCGAGGCGAGGAACCCGGCGACCGGGGACCACAGCTTGGCCATGGAGAACACCGCGATGACGAGCAGGTACGGGAACAGTGCGAGCCACACTCGTTGGGTCGTCAGCGGCGCGGCCTCGACGGTGCGGGTGGCGACCGGCGCAGGCGTGACCGGCGCAGTGCCGGAGCTCCCCGAATCGAGGTCGGCATCTCTGGCCAGGAGGATGCGTTCGCGCGCCTCATCGGATCCGGTCGGCTTCCAGAACCGCAGAACCACGACTGCTGCGGCGATGCCCGCCAGTGAGGCGATGATGTCGGTCAACTCGACCGAGATCCAGGTTGCGCTGACCCACTGCGCGACGGCGAACACGACACCGACGGCCAGTGCGACCGGCCACGTCTGGGCGACGCCGCGTCGACCATCGGTGAGGAACGCGATGAACAGCGGTACGAACAGGGCGATGAACGGGGTCTGGTGACCCACGTACGCGCCGATCTCGTGGTAGTCGATTCCCGTCAAGTTTCCGGCGGTGAGGATCGGAATGCCGATGGCACCGAAGGCGACCGGCGCGGTGTTGGCGAGCAACACGACGACGGCTGCGCGCATCGGAGCGAAACCGATGGCCAGAAGCATGACACCGGTGATGGCGACGGGAGCACCGAATCCGGCGAGGGCTTCGAGTAGCCCGCCGAAGCCGAACGCGATGATGATCGCCTGGATACGCGGATCGTCGGAGATGGCATCGATGATGCGGCGCAGGTCGTCGAACCGTCCGCTCGTCACGGTCAACTCGTACAACCAGATCGCACAGATCACGATCCACACGATGGGAAATAACCCGAAGGCGAAGCCTTGTGTTGCCGACAGTCCGGCCAGGTTCACCGGCATGTCGTAGGCCAGAACCGCCACCGCCAATGCGACGACGAGCCCGGCCAGACCGGCGAAGTGGGCTTTCCACCGAAGAAGTCCGAGCGTGACGAAGACCGTCAACAGCGGCAGGCAAGCCACCGCTGCGGACAATCCCATGCTGTCCGCGAGCGGTGCGAGATCGGGTGTGTACACAGCTACTCCATTCAAGACCTTCAAGGTGTGTGAGGTCTGACCACACAGAGAATGATATGGATCACACTCAATGGGGTCAAGAGGCTCGAGGCACAGACCAACTTCTGGTTGGATGATCGCTATGGCAGACGACGCTGGACGGACGCATAACGAAACGCTTTCGTGGAAGCCGGTCCGGCGCGCCCGCGCGCACGAGCTGGTCATCGACGCAATCGAGGAGCGCATCATGGCTGGTGATCTCCGCGTCGGGGATCCGCTGCCGCCCGAGCGGGAGTTCGCAGCTCAGCTCGACGTCAGCCGGGCTGGGGTCCGTGAAGCCGTGCGCGTCCTCGAGAGCAGTGGAATTCTGCGGTCGTCACCGGGTTCCGGTCCCGGAGCCGGCACCTTCGTTGCGGCACTGCCGCGGCCGGCACTCACACGTCTCCTTCGCCTGCACGTCGCGCTGACCAACTTTCGGATCGATGACTTGATCAGCACGCGAGTTGCGCTCGAGCGGGCAAGTGTTCACCTTGCCGCGGTGGCCCCCGATCAGAACAAGCTTGCGCAGGCGAGGGCCGCCGTGGAAATCATGGCAGCGCGGGGTGTCACCCGAGAGGTCTTCAACGACGCCGACACGAACTTTCACATCGCCTTGGCCGAGGCCTCGGGTAACGACTTCGTCGCGTCCCTCACCGCAGCAATCCGGGAGTCGATGCGTGCGCCCATCCTCGCCGCGCTGTTGGAGATCGAGGATTGGGACTCGTTGGCCGACAAGCTGAATACCGAACACCGGCAGATTCTGGCGGCCGTCGAAGCCGGTGACGCAGAGCTCGCAATGAAGTCGGCCGAACAACACATCCGGTCGTCCGCTGCGTCCCTGTCCATTCGCAACAGCCCGGAACCGACGTAGCATCGGCTGTCGCAGGTTCGCGTACCCGCGGATCTACGAATGTCGTTGTGCAGGTAACGGATTCCGCTGTACGCCCGTGAGTTCGCGCCTTGCGCCCAGCGACCGCGAATGCGCGCGCGTTTGTCAGGTGCGCGCGATATAGCCCCGTTCAGCAGCCGATTTTGCACGCGTTCAGCGAATGCGCGCGCGTTTGCGCCCATCGCTGGACCGTCACTGGACCGGCGCTGGACCATCACTGGACCGGCGCTGAATCGGAATCCCCGGACTCAACCCTCCCGAGTGATGGCCGCCAGTACCGCCGTCAACACTCGAACAGCACCGTCTTTGTCCAATGGATCGTTGCCGTTTCCGCATTTGGGTGATTGCACACAGGAGGGGCAACCTGTTTGGCATTCGCAGGAGACGATGGCGTCTTTGGTGGCCGTGAGCCAATCGGCGATGGCCATGTGACCGCGGTCGGCGAAGCCTGCTCCGCCGTCGTATCCGTCGTAGACGAACACCGTAGGCAGGCCGGTGTCGGGGTGCAGAGCCGTCGACACTCCGCCGATGTCCCAGCGATCGCACGTCGCCACCAGGGGCAGCAGCCCGATGGCGGCGTGCTCGGCCGCGTGCAGTGATCCGGGGAATCGTTCGTACGGAACTCCGCTGTGCTCGAGCAACTCCGGGGTGATGGTGTACATGACGGCTCTGGTGTCGAGTGTCTGTGCGGGCATGTCGAGTTCGATGGAGTCGAGTACCTCGCCGGAGAGGAGGCGTCGCAGATATCCGACGACCTGATGCGTGACGTTGACCTGCACCAGTGCGACGCGTACCTCGCCGTAGTCGACGGATTCGTGCACCGCGGTGATCGAGATGTCGGTGATCTCGCGGGCCGAGGTGTTCCACTCGGGCTGCTCGGCGTGCACCAGTGCGAGGCCGGCATCGAGATCGAGGTCGTCGACCACGAACGACTCACCCTGGTGAATGTGGACGGCACCCGGGTGGGCGGTGGCGGGCGCTCTGCCGCCGTCGACGGTGCCGAGCATGCGACCGGACTCGCCGTCGACGATGGCCACCTGCACCCCGTTGCCGCCGCGAATGTTCACCGCACCGTGCGGCGACAACTGCTGCCCCTCGGGAGTGATGAACCACCCGTGCGGACGCTTGCGCACATAGCCTTTCAGTTCGAGTTCCTCGAGCACCGATTCCGCGCTCAGCTCCTCGGCCTCGACGAGGGTGATCGGTAGTTCGACTGCAGCGCAGAGTAATTGCGGAGCCAGGATGTACGGGTTGGTGGGGTCGGTGACGGTCGCCTCGACGGGCTTGTCCAACAGAGCCGCCGGGTGATGCACCAGATATGTGTCGAGTGGATCGTCGCGCGCAACGAGCACCAGCAGCGAGCCCTCCCCGCGTCGACCGGCCCGGCCGCCCTGTTGCCAGAACGACGCGACGGTGCCGGGAAAGCCGGCGACGATCACCGCGTCCAAACCGGCGATGTCGACGCCCAGTTCGAGCGCATTGGTGGTGGCGACGCCGAGCAACGTGCCGTCGGACAGATCGGATTCGAGTTTGCGCCGATCCTCGGCCAAATACCCTGCGCGATAGGCGGCGACGCGTCGTATCAATTGCGGATCGACGTCGGCGAGAATTCTCTGGGTCCCCAGCGCGGTCACCTCGGCTCCGCGCCGGGACCGCACGAATGCCAGAGTTCGCGCGCCCTCCACCAGGAGGTCGGCCATGATGCGCGACGCTTCCGCACCCGCGGATTTCCTGACCGGAGCCCCGTTTTCGCCGGTGATCTCCTTCAGCAACGGCGGTTCCCACAGCGCGACGGTGCGGGCTCCGTGCGGGGATCCGTCTTCGGTGACTTCCGCGCACGGCGCTCCGATGAGTCGGCTCGCGGCCCGCCCCGGTTCGGACGTGGTGGCACTGGCGAGAACGAACACCGGCGATGCTCCGTACCGGGCGCACAGGCGTCGTAGCCTGCGGAGCACCAATGCGACATTGGATCCGAAAACACCACGGTAGTAATGGCATTCGTCCACCACCACGTAGCGGAGGTTGCGGAGGAAACGCGACCACCGCTCGTGCGAACCCAGGATACCGAGGTGCAGCATGTCGGGATTGGTGAAGATCCAGCGCGCGTTCGTGCGGGCCCACTGGCGAATCTCGATCGGCGTATCGCCGTCGTACGCGCTCGGGAACACCTCGGCGAGTTCGTCTGATACCGAACGCAACTCGTCGGTGATCGAGATCGTGGTGCGCAGCTGATCGGCACCGAGAGCCTTGGTGGGGGCCAGATACAGCGCGGTCGCTCGGGCATCGGCGGACAGCGTCGTGAGGATGGGGAGTTGATACGCCAGCGACTTGCCCGACGCGGTGCTGGTCGAGAGCACCACATGGCTACCTTCGGCGGCGAGTGTTGCCGCACGCGCCTGATGCGTCCAGGGTTGTGAGATCCCACGAGAGGTGATCACCTGCACCACTTCCGGGCCCACCCATGATGGCCAGGAGGAGAACTGGGAGGCGCGTGCCGGCAGTTCGGCGACGTGGGTCAACGGGCTCTCGCTCGCGGGCGATCCCGCCAAAACTCGATCCAGCAACCGCTGCCCGTAGCTCCCGGCCTCCGCACCGCCCAGCGGATTCTTCTCGCTCACGGGCCTCCATGCATTCGTTCGATCTACAAGCGCCGTCGGGCTGTTCGCGACAACCCCATGCTAGCGGGGACCTGCTCAGCTCCTTCGCGCCCTGGTGGGAGCAGGAATTCGCTTGTCGGATGTTGTCCGTTTCTACAACACGGACAAAATGTTCGAAAACGGTCGACTTTCGACTGTTGCGAACGCGGAGTTCATGGTTCACTTGACGCGGTCGCAGCTTCTGTGTTCGTTCTACGCTCGCAGGATCTAATGTTGCGGGCGCGGTACTGGAAGAGCTCGTCCGTCAGGGGGAATCCTGAGGGGGATTCGTAGAAAGTGCAGCGGTCGGAACCGGCCCGATGGACCGAAAGTGCGCTCCATCGAATCCGGTGTTAGAAAGAGAAGGAAAAGCATGGCACAGGGAACTGTGAAGTGGTTCAACGCCGAAAAGGGCTTTGGATTCATCGCACCAGAAGACGGCTCCGCTGACGTCTTCGTTCATTACTCCGAGATTCAGGGCAGCGGCTTCCGCACCCTCGAGGAGAACCAGCGCGTCGAGTTCGAGGTCGGCCAGGGCACCAAGGGTCCTCAGGCCACGGGCGTTCGCGCAGTCTGATTCTCTTCTCTTTGGAGTCGAGAACCGTCATCCCCCTTTTCATCGGTCTTACGAGGCCGATCGAAAAGGGGGATGTTTCGTTTCCACGAACCACCGGGGAGCGCCGAAAGCCGTGAGTGCGGGCGTCGATGTCCTAATGTCCATGCTGTGAACCAGCTGTCCTTCTTCTCCGCCGAGTCGTTGCCGCCCGCGGTGACCGATCTCGGTGGGCTGCTGGCTGCCACCGGCCATGTCGTCACCTCGGCGGGTGCGGCCCGAATTTCGGTCGTGGTCGACGCTCAGTGGCGCGCGGATGCCATCGCCGAACTCATCGAGCAATGCGGTCTGACGCCGGAGCTCGGTCGATCGGAGGAGGACAGGCCTCTGGTGCGTACTGCGTCGGTGCCCGAACTGTCCGCATTGGCGTCTCTGTGGACCAAGGGCGCTGTCAAGGCCGTGCCGCCCGGTTGGGTACCGGGTTCCCGCGAACTGCGCGCCTGGGTGCTCGCGTCGGGTCGTCCCGAGGCAGAGGGGGAGCGGTACGTGCTCGGTCTGGATCCCCACGCGCCGGAAACTCACGCCGTCCTCGCTCAGTCGTTGATGCGCGCGGGCATCGCACCGACGCTGATCGGCACGCGTGGGTCCAATCCGGGCCTCCGAATCACCGGTCGACGCCGGCTGCTGCGGCTCACCGAGAACGTCGGCGAGGCTCCACAGAACGTGGACGCACGTACCAATTGGCCCCACGCCGAGTAGGCCGATCTGTGACTGATCTGCGAGTATTTGGCCGACGTATGTCAGTCTGTTAGTAGTGGGACAGGCAAATCTGCCTGTGAAAACGCACTAGGGAAGGTTCGGCAGCAAGGTGGCAGCACGTAACAACGGCACGGGGGACAGCTCCGCCGAGCCACGTCGTCTGGTCATCGTCGAGTCTCCGACCAAGGCAAAGAAGATCGCCCCGTACCTCGGGAGCAACTACGTCGTCGAGGCCTCCGTCGGCCACATTCGCGACCTTCCCCGCGGTGCCGCGGATGTTCCCGCGAAGTACAAGGGTGAGCCCTGGGCGCGTCTCGGCGTGGACGTCGACCACGACTTCGAGGCCCTCTACGTCGTCTCGCCGGAGAAGAAGGGCAAGGTCGCCGAGCTCAAGAGCCTGCTCAAGGATGCCGACGAGCTCTATCTCGCCACTGACCCCGACCGCGAGGGTGAGGCCATCGCCTGGCATCTCCTCGAGACCCTGAACCCCAAGATCCCCGTTCGACGCATGGTGTTCCACGAGATCACCAAGCCGGCCATCCTCGCCGCAGCGGCCGATACCCGCGACCTGGACCAAGACCTGGTCGACGCCCAGGAGACGCGTCGTATCCTCGACCGTCTCTACGGCTACGAGGTCAGCCCGGTGCTGTGGAAGAAGGTCATGCCGAAGCTCTCGGCAGGCCGAGTGCAGTCCGTCGCCACCCGCATCGTCGTCCAGCGTGAGCGCGAGCGGATGGCTTTCCGCAGCGCCGAGTACTGGGACATCTCCGCCACGCTCGACGCCGGAGCCGAGGCAACGCCGCGCAGTTTCGGTGCCCGTCTGGTCAATGTCGACGGCAATCGCGTCGCCGCCGGTCGCGACTTCGGGGCCGACGGCAAGCTCAAGTCCGATGCAGTGACCGTCCTCGACGAACCCCGTGCCCGACGCCTCGCCGAGGCTCTCGAGGGCGTCGATCTGACGGTCGCGTCCGCCGAGGACAAGCCCTACACCCGCAAGCCGTACCCGCCGTTCATGACGTCGACGCTGCAGCAGGAAGCCGCCCGCAAGTTGCGCTTCAGCTCCGAGCGCACCATGCGTGTCGCGCAGCGGCTGTACGAGAACGGCTACATCACCTACATGCGTACCGACTCGACGACGCTGTCGGCGTCGGCGATCTCGGCGGCACGCACACAGGCGACCGAGCTCTACGGGCCGGAGTACGTCCATCCCTCGCCGCGGCAGTACACCCGCAAGGTCAAGAACGCGCAGGAGGCCCACGAGGCCATCCGCCCGTCCGGTGACGTCTTCCAGACGCCCGGTCAGTTGCACTCGGCCCTGCAGACCGACGAATTCCGCCTGTACGAGCTGATCTGGCAGCGCACGGTCGCGTCGCAGATGGCCGACGTGCGCGGCACCACGCTGACACTGCGCATCACCGGAACCGCCGGCACCGGCGAGGAGTGCACCTTCTCCGCTTCGGGTCGCACCATCACGTTCGCCGGCTTCCTCAAGGCCTACGTGGAGAGCGTCGACGATCAGGCCGGCGGACAGTCCGACGATGCCGAATCACGTTTGCCCGCACTGGTTCAGGGCCAGGCCGTCACCGCCACCCAGCTCGATCCCGACGGTCACACCACCAACCCGCCCGCGCGTTTCACCGAGGCGTCGCTCATCAAGACGCTCGAGGAGCTGGGCATCGGTCGGCCGTCGACGTATTCGTCGATCATCAAGACCATTCTCGACCGCGGTTACGTCTACAAGCGCGGCAGTGCACTGGTGCCGTCGTGGGTGGCGTTCTCGGTGGTTGCGTTGCTGGAGGCTCACTTCGGGCGTCTGGTGGACTTCGACTTCACCGCAGGCATGGAGGACGACCTCGACGCCATCGCGGGAGGCCGTGAGCGACGCGGCAATTGGCTGCAGAGCTTCTACTTCGGCGGCGACACCGGTGCCGAGGGTTCGGTGGCTCGCTCCGGTGGACTGAAGAAGATGGTCGGCCAGAATCTCGAAGAGATCGACGCCCGCACCATCAACTCCATCCGTCTGTTCGACGACTCCGAGGGTCGCGAAATCCATGTGCGCGTGGGCCGTTACGGTCCGTATCTCGAGCGCATGGTCGTCAGCGACGATGATCCCGACGGCGATCCGATCAGCCAGCGCGCCAACCTGCCCGACGATCTTCCGCCGGACGAGTTGACGATCGACTTCGCCGAAAAGCTTTTCGCCACACCGCAAGAGGGGCGCAAGCTGGGTGTCGATCCGCTGACCGGTCACGACATCGTCGCGAAGGAAGGCCGTTTCGGTCCCTACGTCACCGAAATCCTGCCCGAGCCGGAACCCGAACCCACGCCCCCCGAGCCCGATATCGTCCCGGTGCCGTCCGGCAACGACGGTGACGGTGGCGGTGGCGTCAAGACCGCGGTGAAGAAGGCGGCGGCCAAGAAAGCTCCGGCCAAGAAGGCGGCTGCGAAGAAGGCAACCGGCCCCAAGCCGCGCACCGGTTCTCTGCTCAAGTCCATGGACCTGGCGACCATCACGCTCGAGGATGCGCTCAAGCTGCTCTCGCTGCCCCGCGTCGTCGGAGTCGATCCGGAGTCCAAGGAAGAGATCCTCGCGCAGAACGGTCGATACGGCCCGTACCTGAAGAAGGGCACCGACTCTCGCTCGCTCGCCGACGAGGATCAGATGTTCACCGTCACCCTGGAAGAGGCGTTGAAGATCTACGCCGAGCCCAAGCGTCGGGGTCGTCAGGGCGAAGCCAAGCCGCCGCTGCGTGAGCTGGGCGTCGACCCGATCAGTGAGAAGCCGATGGTGATCAAGGACGGTCGCTTCGGGCCGTACGTCACCGACGGCGAGACCAACGCCAGCCTGCGCAAGGACGACGAGGTCGAGTCGATCACCGACGATCGTGCGTCGGAGTTGTTGGCGGACAGGCGTGCTCGCGGTCCGGTGAAGAAGAAGGCACCGGCGAAGAAGGCTGCCGCCAAGAAGGCTCCGGCAAAGAAGGCCGCAGCGAAGAAGGCTCCGGCAAAGAAAGCTGCAGCCAAGAAGACGGCCTCCAAGACCACTGCCTCCAAGACCACTGCCGCGAAGAAGACCCCGGCCAAGAAGGCACCAGCGAAGAAGACCGACACCGAGTAGCCGCCGAGCTCGAAGTTATGGATGTGAAAACGGTTCAAAGCCGCCGTAACTTCGAGTTCGCGGGTTCGGGTTGTCGGCCCCAACCACTAGGGTTGCGTGCATGGCGGGTGTGTTCGATCGATTGGTCGGTCAGGAAGATGTCGAGGCCGATCTGACGGCCGCTGCGGTGGCCGCTCGCACAGGCGTCGACTCGTCGGCGATGACGCATTCGTGGCTGTTCACCGGCCCGCCCGGGTCCGGACGTTCCATCGCTGCCCTGTGCTTCGCTGCGGCATTGCAGTGCACCACCGAGGGCACTCCCGGGTGTGGGCACTGCCAGGCCTGCTCGACGACCATGGCCGGTACCCACGGCGATGTGCGACGCGTCGTACCCGAGGGATTGAGCATCAGCACCAAGGAGATGCGAGACATCGTCTCCATCGCCTCGCGTCGACCCAGCACTGGCCTGTGGCAGGTGGTGGTCGTCGAGGACGCCGATCGGCTCACCGAGGGTGCCGGAAATGTGTTGCTCAAGGTCGTCGAGGAGCCGCCGGCCAAGACGGTGTTCCTTCTGTGTGCGCCGTCGGTCGATCCGCAGGACATCTCGGTGACTCTGCGCTCGCGGTGCCGGCACGTTTCGCTGGTGACACCCACGGTGCCGGCGATCGCCCAGGTTTTGCAGACCCGCGACAAGCTCGACGCCGAGACGGCAGAGTGGGCCGCGTCGATCAGTGGCGGCCACGTGGGCAGAGCGCGTCGTCTCGCCACCGACGAGGACGCTCGAGCGCGTCGTAAACGTGCACTGGCGCTGGCGTCGGCTGCAGCTCGGCCCAATCAGGCGTACCTCGCGGCCGAGGAGCTGGTGAAGGCCGCCGAGGACGAGGCCAAGGAAATGAGTGCCTCCCGCGACGAGGCCGAGACCGAGGAGTTGCGGACGGCTCTCGGAGCCGGTGGTACCGGCAAGGGTGCGGCGGGTGCGCTACGCGGCTCGGCCGGAGTGCTCAAGGACCTCGAGAAGCGGCAGAAGTCGCGTGCCACCAGAACCGGTCGCGATTCACTCGATCGCGCGCTGATGGATCTGGTGGGCCTGTATCGAGATGCGCTCGCGCGCTCGTACGGATCGACCGCCACGGCGACCCATCCCGACATGGCCGAGCAGGTCGAGCGAATGGCAAAAGCCGTCTCGCCCGAGGCGCTGCTGAAGAGTATCGAGGCAATCCTCGAATGTCGAGAGTCGTTGGCAGTCAATGCAAAACCGAAGTTCGCGATCTATGCGATGGTCGCGACGCTGGGCGACGTGCTCCGCTAGCGGCCGAGCCCGCCTCGCGGCTCGAGGGAGGGCGATTTTCGTTTCGACGTGATGCTCCGTTAGACTCACCAACGCCGAAAGGCACGCCGCCTTAGCTCAGTCGGTAGAGCATTTCACTCGTAATGAAAAGGTCAAGAGTTCGATTCTCTTAGGCGGCTCGCATAGGGCAGGTCAGGGGCAGTTTCTACAGCCTCGGTCCTGCCCTTTTTCGTACCCAGGGCACGTTTACGGCTCGGTTTCAGCGTCAGATCATCAACTCTTATTGACCTGGTCCGACAGGGAGCGAGTTTGTCGAGTCCTCCGCTGACATTTGAAGCCATCGCTGCACGTTCAATGTAGTGCTTCTCGGTGACCGCGCTACCCGAGTGGCCTAACTGCGCCGACGCGGCCGACAGCCCCAACTCGCGCTCGACCAGGGTGCCCACCGTCTTTCTGAACGAGTGCGGCTTCACCCAGTCGTAGTCCTCGCCGCGGACCTGACGCCACGATGTCCGCACGTTCCCGATCTGCTCAAGGTGGTTGCGTTCGATCCGCGCATCCCACAGGTCGATAGGCTGCTGCTTGGTCGGAAGCGTGCTCCGAGATCAAGGAGAGTGCCGGCGACCCGACCGGGATATGGGTGGCTCGCACTCGATACCCGGACTACGACGGTGTGACCCGACAGTCTAAAGCCAACGGGAGCAGCTCCGCCAAGGCCGAGACTGTCGTTGAGGGTGGGAAGGGTGCTGCGATCCGGGCTCATCTGATATCGAAGTACGGAGAGCGAGCGGTCCCGGCGGCACAGCGCAGGGCTTCCCAAGAATCCGGCCGGGATGTACGCGGACAGGCTGGAGGCTGGTGGTGCCCACGAGTTCTACGGCTAGATGGTCCCGAAGGAGTTGCTGCCGGTGCCGCCGGCGGGCATCGAGCGGTCTGAGCGGGTTCGGATCACCGAGGACCACGAGATTGTTCCTCCGTTGTCTCTCGAGCGATTCCGTCCGTAGCTGGCGACCCTTCCGCCTTCGATGTTGAGGTCTCGATAGGGCGGGGGTGCTCCTTATTCGTCGGTGAGTACCCGGGTTGGGGCGTTCATGCCTGTCTTGGTCCAACGCAGTCCTGCAGCGTCGAGGAAGCTGAACGTGAGCTTGTATTCGCCGGTGCGGTGGTTCAAGACTGTTCCCGTCGTGTCGAGGTGCTCGACGGGAATGATGAAATAACCTTGGGCGTCGATGGTGTTCGTTTCTGCTCGTGCGCCTCGGACCCGCGGGTTAACCCTCCAGGTGGCATCGGGCGAGTCGACCTTAACCACATCGTCGACAGACACGTGGTGAATCGGTGCTTCGCTGCGGTTGACGATTGTAACTTTCATGCCGCCGAAGGCGCTCAGCTCGAAGAAGATCAGGCGTGCTTGCGCTGCCTCGAGATCGCGTCGCTCGGCAGCGCGAATGTCTTCGTCTGCGGCATATCGGCGGCTGTCGCGGACTGCGAGTGTGAGGGCAACTATCACGGCGCTGATCGTCCCGACCGCGCCGAGCCAGGCTGGTACGGATCCCCAATCAACCATGACGTGGACCCTAGGTGAAGTCGGAGTCCCGAACCAGGACCGATCCGGGGGCACTGCTCAGTCGTCGGCGATGACCGGCGCGACGTAGCGCAACCCGCTGGCATCAATCCAGCTCGGAACGCAGAGCGCACGCACGATGGAAGAACCGCACATCGTAGTTCAGCTGGTTATACCAAACGTGTCGGAAGGGTGTGCATAATGATGGGTACAAGTTGGGTACACGTAGTTGATGATGTGTGAGACGGGGTGAGGTGTGACGTGCTGATCAAAGACATGGCGAAACGTGACGCTGAAGACGTTCTCCGTACCTACTGGAACGACGAGGGTTTCCCTGTTGATCCTTTCGTGATCGCCGAGCGAATGGGTATCCGCGCAGGACGGATGGAACTCGATGACGACACATCGGGTTTGATCGTGGCACGGCTCGAAACTCAATCGCAGATATGGGTGGAGATTAGAGATACCCGGCCGCGCCAGAGATTCACCTGTGCTCACGAGTTGGGCCACTACGTCGAACGTACGCAGACCAAGTCGGATTTGAGCAAAGGGTTCTCCTTCGTCGACAAGCGGACATCGAAGCGTGACGCTCACGAGTTCTACGCCGACGAGTTCGCGGGAAATCTACTTATGCCCGAGCAGCGTGTCCTCGAACTCGAAGATCGACTGTCTCTGATCCGAATGGCCGGTTACTTTGACGTGTCCGTACCCGCAATGGAAGTGCGGCTTCGTCGCCTAAATATTGATTTGAGAGCGGCTGCCGCGGGGTGAACGGCCCAGAACCGTCTGACGAGGAATTCGACCACCTCGACGAAACCGAATTGTCGGACGACTCCGCGGAGGTCGCGAAACCGGCGGCACCTCAATTGGATCCAGGCGTGTCCCGGACGTCCGCAAAGAGTGCGGTGGCCGCCTGGTTTGATTTCACCACTGCAAATCGGTCTCAGTTGCAGAATGGCTCGCCAGCCAATTCTCAAGATCCATCCGCCCTCGAAGCTCACCTCTCTGCCATGCGCAAGACACAGCAGAAGAAGGAGGAGCAAGCAAACGACCAACGTGAGAAATTCTTCAAGTGGTCCGTGTGGGCCGTCTCTGGGACTTTGGTCGGCAACTTCGGGATTTTTGTTCTCTACCTGAAGTCGCAGTGGGGAGAAATTTCCGACCTGGTGATGACGGCATGGATTTCGGCAACTGTCGTTGAAGTCTTGGGGATCGCTTACATAATTGCATCGCATCTTTTCCCTAATGGAACACGCAACGCTCAGCGTCGACCCTCACGAGACGAACCCGGCCAAGATTCGTAGTGCGACGCAGCAATGCGGCGCATCTAACGCTCGGCGCGGACGCCGACGCTCGTCGTAGACTCCCTCAATGTCAAACAAGATCATCAGTAGCCAGGTTCGAGAGCAGGGCAAAATCGATGGGAGTGTCACCGTTGTAGATGGCGGTGATTTCACCCTCCAGGGCATGGTGACAGGCACCGTCGTGGTCGAGCGGGGCGGCCACGCACGCATCCTCGGGATGGTCGGTACTTTGGACGTGCACGAAGGTGCGGTAGTCGCCCTGAACGGGACTTGCACGGGAGACGTTGTCGACCGAGGAGGCGACCTGACGGTCAACGGTGTGATCGCAGGAGCACGTATCCGGCCGTAGTGGTAGCGATGTAGGTACGGTCTCAACATGGCTGGAGAGTGGCGTCTGACAGATGTGTCCTGTGTGCAGTGCGGGGATCCGCTGTGGAGGGTGTACCGCAGCTTCGGTGGATTCAACTTCGAGTATCAGAAGGCCGGCGAGTACGAGTGCAGGTCTCTGTCGAGCTGCGTCGGCGCGGTAGCACCGAGCTAAGCCTCACACCGCCGACATCGGAACCCGAATCGTCCGACCCAGACGCAGCGACCGCACCTTTTACTCGGAGACTTGTACGTAGCGGCGCGGCGGGATGGCTCGCGGGGCATCCTGCGACGGCCCGAGACGGCCCCAGGGCACTTTAAGGGCACGAAAAAGCTGTTGGAGTGACCGACTGTTCCTCGGAACGGACCAGAACGGCAACGCTCGTGGCCTGTAATACGCGGACTCGTTACGACCCGACGGAATAGTTGCTCAGCGGGTCCGTTATGAAAAGGTCAAGAGTTCGATTCTCTTAGGCGGCTCCACCAGCAGGCCCTCGATACGCACCAGCGCGTCGGGGGCCTTTTTGGTTGTCGATCCAGCGCTGCATCGGCCTGTTCGTGACATCGGTCCTGCAAGATGACTTCATGCGAACCGATAGCACCCGCGGTGATCTGATGACAGCCATCGTCACCACCGGCAACGGTGGGTACGACAACCTCGTCGTGTCCGAGGTGCCGATACCCGTGCCGGGCCCCGGGGAGGTGCTCGTTCGAGTGTTGGCCGCGGGGATGAACAACACCGAAATCAACACACGCGTGGGCTGGTACGCGGACGGCGGGTGGAACGACGCGACGCCTTTTCCGCTGATTCAGGGCACGGACTGCTGCGGTCTCTTGTGTGCGAGTCCGGGGACGGACGAATCCATCGTCGGCAGCCGTGTCCTGGTTCGATCGTGCATGCGCGTCGACGGCTTCTCGTCGGGCGAGACGCGCTGGTTGGGTTCGGACATGGACGGCGCGTTCGCACAGTTCGTCGTCGTTCCGGCGAGCGAGATCTTTCCGGTCGACTGTGGGTGGACCGACGCGGAACTGGCGACGATTCCGTGTGCCTACGGCACGGCGGAAAACATGATCGCCCGCGCGGGGGTGAATCGAGGGTCGACAGTGCTCATCACCGGCGCATCGGGCGGAGTCGGTTCTGCCGCAGTGCAACTCGCCGCTCGACGCGGCGCCCGCGTGATCGGCGTCGCGAGCCGGGCCAAGCACGACCAGCTCCGCGAACTCGGCGTCCACGAGGTCTACGGGCGTGATGTCGACGTGGTGGACGCCCTCGGCAAGCGCAGCGTCGATGTGGTGATCGACAACGTCGCAGGCGACGGTTTCGGTCCTTTGCTCGACGTCCTGGTTCGCGGGGGAACGTACGTGTCCTCGGGTGCGATCGCAGGACCCATCGTCGCGTTGGATCTACGGACGATGTACCTGAACGACCTGACGCTCCTCGGCTGCACGGCGTGGGACGAGGACGTGTTTCCGAACCTCGTGTCGTACATCGAAGCCGGTGAGATTCGTCCCCTGTTGGCCGAGTCGTTTCCGCTTGAGCAGATCGCGGCCGCCCAGCAGCGCTTCCTGGAAAGGGACCACGTGGGGAAGTTCGTGCTCGTTCCTCCGGTGGTCCGCGATCAGGCGTGATCGCCAGGCACACTGGACAGAGTGTTCGCCTCCCTCGCCCCGGCTCGCCGCCGTCTCGTGTTCGTCTTATTGGCCCTCGTATTGGTCGCGGTCGTCGCGGCTGTGGGGGCCTTCGTCGCATCGCGCCCCGCGAACGACCCCGTCGCGAGCGTCGACCAGTCCGTTCCCGGCCCGGTGCTGCTGATCCCCGGGTTCGGCGGATCCACCGACTCGCTGGAGGTGCTCGCGGCCGAACTACGGGAGGACGGCCGCGACGCCACAGTGGTGGCCCTGCCCGACGGTGGCGTCGGCGATCTGACCGTGCAGGCGCAGACCCTGCGCGACGCCGTCGACGCGGCTCTGGCTCGGACGGGAGCGAGCTCGGTCGACGTCGTCGGGTATTCCGCCGGTGGGGTGGTGGCCCGGCTCTGGGCCGCCGACCTCGGCGGTGCCGAGCAGGCCCGACGCATCGTCACTCTCGGCTCCCCGCACCACGGCACTCAGGTGGCGGCTCTGGCGGCCCAGTTCGTGCCCGACCAGTGCGCGACCGCCTGTCAGCAGCTCGCCCCGGACAGTTCCGTGTTCGCCGCCCTGAACTCCGGGGACGAGACCCCGGAGGGGCCGCAGTGGGTGTCGATCTGGACCGAGTTGGATCAGGTGGTGACCCCGCCGACGTCGGCCGAACTCGACGGGGCCGTCAACATCCCCGTTCAGAGCGTGTGTGCGGACTCGACCGTCGATCACGGGAACCTGCCCCGCGATCCTCTGGTCGGCGCGATGGTCTCCGCCCAGTTGGACGGCGACTCCACCACCCAGCTCGGCGCAGCCGATTGCAGCCGTCTCAGCTCGTGATGTCCTTGGTGGTGAAGTTCGCCCACGCCGCGCCGAGAAGAACGACGACGTAGACGCCCTGCACACCGACGCCGCGCATCAGGTCCCGCGTCGGCACCGGGTCGCGGAACAGGTCGACGAAAGCCAACCAGTATCGCGTCGGCAGGTACGGCGCGATGGCGTCGGCGGCGTCCAGCGTCAGCAGCAGCGAGCTCGCGATGAGGAACGCCAACGCGCCCAATGTCGCGGCGAGCGGGGAGTCGGTCAGGGTCGAGAGGAACAGGCCCATGGCGGCGACTCCGAGCATGGACATGGTCACGTAGAGCACGGCGATAACGGTGCGCGTGGCGACCTGTTCGTCGGTCAGCACTGTGCCGGACACGCTGGAGACGCCCCCCAGGGTCGTGACGTCGAACAGCGTCGTGCCGACGAAGTATGCGATGACGGCCACGACGACGACGGCCAGCAGCACGAAGGCGGCAACCGAGACCAGCTTCGCCACCAGTAGTTTGGTTCGTCCCACCGGGCGGGCGAGCAGGTAGCGCAGCGTGCCGGCCTGGGCCTCCCCGGCGACGGCATCGCCTGCGATCACCGACACGGCGACGGGCAGGAACAGCGGGAGCACGATGGCGAGCGCGGCGAGCGGAAACAGCTGGCCGTTGGTGGTCACCGCAGAGAGGAAGGCGGGGCCTTCGCCGGGACGCGGACCGACGTCGGTCAGGGCGAGGAGGCCCGCGACGATGGTCGGCAGCAGATTGAGCAGAAGGATTACGACCCAGGTGCGGGGTCGGCGCAGCATTGCGCGCAGTTCGACGCCGATCATGCGGTCACCTCGGTCCGGGTGGCGCTGTCTCGAAGTGCGCCGGGGGCGTCGACTCTGTCGGAACTGGCCCCGGTGACAGCCAGCACGGACTGTTCGAGGCTCATCCGCTGCTCGCTCAGCTCGCTCACCCGGACTCCGCCCTCGACGAGGAGCCGGTTCAGCTCGGCTGGGTCCTGATGCTCGACGACGATTTGCTGACCCACACGTTCGAGCACCGTGGCCCCCTCGACGCCGGAGAGCACGGAGACCGCGTGAGCGGGATCGGCGGTGCGCACCGACACCCGGCCGGTGGACCGCTGCATCGAGGACAGCTGGTCCTGCAGGACGAGTCGACCTCGGTCGAGCACTCCCACTCGGTCGCACAGTTGCTCCACCTCGGCCAGCAGATGGCTGGAGAGGAACACCGTGGTGCCCTGAGAGTGCAAGCCCAGCAGCAACTCTCGAATCTCGAGGATTCCCTGTGGGTCGAGTCCGTTGGTCGGCTCGTCGAGGATCAGCAGTTCGGGGGTACGCATCAGCGCCGCCGCCAGCCCGAGACGCTGCCGCATGCCGAGCGAGTACTGCTTGACCGGTCTGCGTCCCACTCCGGCGAGGCCCACCTGCTCGAGGGCTTCACCGACCCTGGTTTTCCGGGTCCGCCGGGACCCACCCGGACCGGCCGCGTCGAGCAGCGTGAGGTTTCTGCGTCCGGACAGGTTGGGGTAGGCGGCGGGGTTCTCGATCAGCGCCCCCACCCGTGGCAGCACGCTTCGGCGTCGCCGGGGCATCTCCTCGCCGAGCACCTGTATCTGCCCGGAGGTCGCCAGCACCAGGCCGAGCAGCATGCGCACGGTCGTCGTCTTGCCGGAGCCGTTTGCGCCCACGAAGCCGTAGATGTCGCCGGCGCGCACGTCGAGGTCGACACCGTCGACTGCCCGCACCGATCCGTAGCTCTTGGTCAGGCCGGTCGTGCGGATCATGTGGCTGCTCCTCCGAGCTGTTGGGCGGCGGTCGTCAGGGTCTCCGCGGTGACGGTGCCGGACAGCAGATAGCGACGCCGGTCGTCGGTGGGTTCGGTGACGAGGACGTTGAGTGGTCCGATCGACACCGCGACGCTGTCGTCGGTGACGACCGCCCCGGGGGCGGACTGCAACTGTTCGACGAGTCCGCCCGCGGCGCGTCGCGGCAGGGGAACGGCGAACAGTTGGGTCACGCCGCGGCCGTAGATTCCCACCGAACCCTGGCCTTCGCGGGGGCGCAGATCGAGGCCGGACAGGGTCGACGGCAGGCCTGAGGTGTCGAGCCGGTCGGCGAACGAGGCGATGTCGCCACCGTCCTGCTGCTGCACGTCGGTACCGGGCGGGGGAACGAAACGGACGGTGTCGGCATCGGGAATCTCGGAGGAGAAGTCGAGGAACGCGGTGCTGACGACCGGACGGGTGGCCCCGGCTCCCAGCACGTCGACCTGCAGCGGGAGCCCGCTGTCGGGGTCGACCCAGACGTCGACTCCGGTGACGGTGCTCTGCGGCTGGCTGGGGACGAGCCTCAGGCCAGGGGCGTCGCGACCGGCGATCCGGCGTGCCGGAAGCCGGGTGACCTCATCCGCGGTCGCCTCGCTCAGCAACCGCCGGCCCAGCTCCGGGGGGAGCAGGTCGGCCTCGCGTGGCAGGCGCAGGCTCGGTTCGGGGACCGGGGTCACCACGGCCGTGTTCTGCTCGTAGTCCCATCCCCACAGCCGCGTCGGGCTCCGGTAGAGACCGCGCTCACCGGCCAGACGCACGGTGTCGACGCGCCAGCTGTCCGGGGCGCGATACCAGGCACGCAGAGAGGTGGTGTCGCCGAGCAGATCCGGCAGGCCGCCGAGCCCCTCGGTCACCGGAATGATGACACCGCCGACCGCCTGGGCGTAGCCCGAGTACGGCGTCTCGGTGGAGGACTTGACCTGTTCGAGCAGTTCGGCCGCGCCGATGTCGGACGGGTCGACGGGCAAGCGCGAGATCACCGAGGGAGTTGCGACGAGCACGGCGATGCCGAGCACCACCGCCAGCCACCGCCACTTCTTGCGCACCTCTTCGACCGTACGGACGTACCCGAGGTGCTGCATGTGAGCTGCACGACGCTCGCCGCTAGCCCCCGAGCGAGAACTCCGCGCGACCGTAACTCACACCGTTGATCTGGAGCTCGATGGAGTGTGGGCCGGGGTAGTACTTCCGTGTGGTCAGCGGCTTGAACGAATGCTGCCGCCGCACATCGATGCTGTCACCGGGCGTGATCGTTCTCGTCGTCAGCTTGAACGTCTTCCCCGTCACCCCACCGTTGGCTTTGGTGTGATGCACGATGTAGTCGATCGCAACCTTGGCCGGTTCGGTGCCGACGTTGCGGATCGAGGCCGTGAACTCCACTTCTCCGCCCATGGGCAGCTCCGTGACGTCGAGGGTGGGGCCGTCCACATCGAGGTCGGCCGGAGCGAACCCGAGCAGCTCGAGCGCGTCCCGGTTTCCCTTCTTGATCACCGTCCGAAGTGCATGTCGCACAAGCTTTTCGGTGTGTGCGTCCGGGCTGTCGAGCCACCGGGTGGTGGTCCCGACGACCAAGTCCGGGACGTCTCGGCTGACATCGTTGAGATGGTTCGCGACAGAACGTCGAACGTAATCACTGTCGTCTCGGTAGAGCCGGTCCAGGATCGGCACCGTGACGCCCGGGCGCGCGAGTATTTCGGGGACGCGCACCGACCACGGAAGATACGGGCGGGTGCCCTCAGACGCCAGACGCCGCACATGCTCGTCCGAGGATGTCGTCCAGTCCGACGCGATTGCGAGCGACCGATCCAGGTCGGCTCGAAGAAACGAGCGGATGGCGAATTCCGAGCTGAGTCGGCCGGTGAGCTCGGCGAGCAAGGCCATTCCGTCGTCGAATGCGCTCGAGGTGTTCTCCTCGACGGCCTTCGATGCGACAGCGCTCGTGACCGGCCAGACCGCCCAGCCCCGGAAGTCGGGATCGGTGGCGGCACGTCGGATGATGCGGGCGAACTCCGTGTAGGTGCCGGGCAGTGCCGAGAGCAGGCCGTCACGCAACAGATCTGCGCGGGCTCGAAGCGCGAGTGGACCCAGTCGATCGATCGATCCTTCGAGTACCGACAGATTTGCGCCCGGAGCGGCGGTGCGCATGGTCCGAAACAGCGTGCCGGCCGCATCCGGGCCGAGGAGTTCGTCGGCGAAGGGCATGAGAGCTTCTTACCCGACGACTCTGCTCTACGGAGTCGTCGGGGTTCGACGCTGTGTCGAGGGCTGCGAGGGAGGGTGAAATCACCAGGCCGACACCTTTTTCCGGGCTGCGCCAATGGCGGCTGTGGTAATCGGAGTGGGATAACCTTCGTCGAATATCAAAGTGCTGAGCGGCTGGTCGACTCGGTTTCTCCGGCCGGACCGGTCTTTCTGCGCGGTGGGCTACAACCCTGGGGGTCGCGTCATGCCCGTCGTCTGTGTCGAGTGGAACCAGAGCCACCGTTGTCGGACTCGATTCGGTGAGCACGCACTGTGAGCGGCTGGGTGTGGGTGGTGGTCCTCAACGGGATCACCGCTGCCGCGTATCTGGGGATCGTGCTGTTCATCGTCCGTGGGCTGATGCGGACCGGACAGCTGCGCAACAACAGGTTGGCGGTGGCCACAGCAGCGATCTTCCTGACCTGCGCCGCGCATCACCTGGTGCACGCGGTGCACCTGTGGACAGGATTCGACGGCCACGCCTCGCATCTCGCTGCAGGTTCAGGCGGGGGGATGCTCGACGCGATGCGGGAGTCGATGGGCGGCACCCTCGACGTCGCGGTGACGGCATCAACGGCACTTGCCGGTGTGATCTACCTGGGGATGCGTCGCTTCTACGGTCCGTTGCTCCGCTCGCCTTCGATGTTCGACGATGCGAGCGAGGCTCGATACCGGCAGTTGGCAGCGAACCTGCCGCACACGTCCGTTCTGGTCGTGGACTGCGATCTACGATTCGTCCTCGTCGAGGGTGCCGGTCTGGTGGCCGAGGGCTACGACCCGCGGCGGATGGAGGGGCAGCTGCTCCGAGACACGGTGTCGCCGGAAGCCTTCGCGATGCTCGAGCCGCATTACCTGGCGGCCGTGGCGGGTGAGGAGATTTCGTTCGATACCGTCAGCCCCCGAACGGGCGCAATCTTTCAGGTCGAAGCGAGGCCGTTGCGGGATGATTCGGGCCGGATAGTCGGTGCCATGGTGCTCTCCGAGGACGTCTCCGCCGAGCGGGCGGCGCGAGCCGAACTCGAGCAGGCCCGGGCCTTTCGTGACGCGGTGTTGACTGCTTCACCGGACATCACGACCGTCACCGCCGTCGATACCGGCCGGGTGACGTGGGCTTCTCGCAGCCTGCGGTCGCTACTGACCGGACCGACTTCGGATGGAGCGGTCGAGGACGGTCGGGTGCCGTGGCTCGGACTCGGTCGGTCCGACGACTCCACTGACGGCGAGGATCGATTGGACGGGGTGGTGGAACAAGATGTCGAGGTCGTCCGAGCGGCGGACCGAACCGCGGCGTCGCTTCCGGAGGGTGAGAGCGTCAGTATCCGCTATCGGGTGGTCGCGGCCGACGGCTCGCTGCGGTGGTTGTCCCGACGCACCACGCCCTTTCGACGTGGGCCGTCGGGTGAGGTGTCGGAGGTCCTCTCGGTGGTGCGGGAAGTGACCGACGTCGTCGAGGCAGAACTCGCGCTCGAGCGAGCGGCCCTGCAGGATCCGCTGACCGGGCTGCCCAATCGGATGCTGCTGCTCGACCGTATCGGCTCGGCGATCGCACGCGGTGAGAGCACGGGAGCCGCTGCTGCGGTGCTGTTCTGCGATCTCGACGGATTCAAACGAGTGAACGACACCGGCGGGCATGCTGCCGGTGATGCGGTTCTCGTCGAGGTTGCGCGACGGTTGCGGTCGGTGCTGCGAGCCAACGATTCGATCGCCCGTGTCGGCGGTGACGAGTTCGTCCTCGTCGTCGATGCGTTGCCGGCCGAGCGCGGTGCCGACAAGCGTGCCGGTGCCGGGTTGGCGGAACGCGTCGCCGAGCGCATCCGAGCGGTTCTCGCCGCGCCGATCGTGTATCAGGGCAGCCAGTACGTGGTGTCGGCCAGCGTGGGCATGGTGTTGGTTCGCAAGGGTGCCAGCGCGCAGGAGGTACTGCGGGACGCGGATTCCGCGATGTACCGGGCCAAGCAACTCGGTAAGGACCGGATCGAATTGTTCGACGACGCGCTGCGGGCGAACGCCCTCGAGCGTGCTTACATCGAGCGGACCTTGCGGGGTGCCCTCGATCCCGAACACCGCGGAGCTGCGAGGCTGAACGTCGTCTATCAGCCGGTCTACGACCTGGACAGCAGAGCGCTCACGAGCTTCGAGGCACTCGCGCGCTTGCGTGACGACGACGGCGCAGGGATTACGCCGGACCGATTCATCCCGGTGGCCGAGGACACCGGTCTGATCTCCGAGCTCGGGGAGCGTGTGCTGGACGACGCACTGGGAACTCTGGTGCGATGGCGTACGGCGAACCCGCTCGATTCGGACTCGGGTGTCCCCGTCACGATTGCCGTCAATCTCAGTGCCCGGCAGGCTCAACACGTGGACATGGCTGCTGTGGTGAGCGCGGCTTTGGGACGGCACCGAATGGCTCCGGCGGACCTGATTCTCGAACTCACCGAGTCGGTGCTGCTCGAGTCCGGCTCCTCGATGCTGCGTCAGCTCGGTGAACTGCGTGAGTTGGGTGTCGGCATCGCCATCGACGACTTCGGTACCGGATTCGCGAGCTTGCGGTATCTGGCCACACTGCCGGTGAGCGCAGTGAAGATCGATCGGTCGTTCACCGCCACGATGACCAGCGACGAGACGAGCAGCAGTATCGTTCGGGCGATCATCAACCTCGCCCGAGATCTCGAGTTGGGGTGCGTGGTCGAAGGTATCGAGACTCTCGACCAGCTCGACGCCTTGCCGAGTTTCGTTCAAGGACAGGGCTATCTGTTGGGTAGGCCCGCCGAGGTACCGTCGAACACCTGGATCTCGTAACCCCGAAACGGGAAGGATCCACCGTGTGCGGGCGTTGACTCCAGATAATGGACGACACCCTCTCTGCACCCACTCGACTCTGGACGCCGTCGCGCGTCCTGATCACGCGGTCTGCATCGGAGCTTCCCCGCACTGCGGAGATAGTTCGACGGTGCGAAGCGGCCGGTGTGACCGAGATCGACGTGCTGCCCGGTGACCGCCTGACGGGTCTACGGGGCGAGACCGAGCGAGAGACCTACGCGCGAGCCAAGACGACGATGGCCGTGGTGGTCGCACCACCGAGTGTGCTGAAACCACAACCGATTCCGCCGAGCGCCGACTGGCGTATCGATCTGGCGAAGGGATGCCCGGCCCACTGTCAGTACTGCTATCTGGCGGGGTCGTTGTCCGGGCCGCCGATCACCAGAGTGTTCGCCAACATCGACGACGTGCTGTCCGGCATCGGTACCCACGCAGGCCGCGGCACGATCACCTCCGGCACCGAGGAACGTGGGCACGAGGGAACCACTTTCGAGTTGTCCTGCTATACGGATCCGTTGGGTATCGAGCATGTGACCGGATCCCTCACCGAGGCCGTTCGTCGAGTGGGCGCGGGGGATTACGGCGATGACGTGTCGTTGCGCTTCACGACCAAATTCGACGACGTCACCGAGTTGGTGACGTTGGACCACCGACGCCGTACCCGAGTTCGCTTGTCGGTCAATGCCGATGACATCGCTCATCGGTTCGAGGGCGGAACTGCGCGGATGCCTGCTCGAATCGAGGCGCTACGGCAGCTTGCGCTGGCCGGATATCGAGTGGGGCTCACCATCGCTCCGATCATGCCCATCCCGGGGTGGCGAGAGCAGTACGGCCGACTTCTCTCGAATGTCGCCGAGGCGTTGGGTGACGTTCCCGATCTGGACCTGACCGCCGAGATCATCACCCACCGATTCACGCCGTCGAGCAAGGACGTGCTGTTGAGCTGGTACCCGGGGACGAAGCTCGAGATGGACGAAAGTGCCCGCACAGCAAAGAGAAACAAGTTCGGTGGCGTGAAGTACGTCTACCCGAAGGACACCATGTCGGAAATGCGGACGTGGTTCGTGGAAGAACTCGAATCAGTCCTACCCGAAGCGCAGCTGCTGTACTGGACGTGACGAAGCCCGACCTCCGTCGTGCGATGGAGGTCGGGCTGCGAAAGCGTAGGAGTTACTTCATCTTTCCGAACGTGGCGTCGATATCTGCCATCTCCATCTCGGCCGTCTGCTGAATGAGCTCCATGAGGTCGGTGTCGAGTCCGGGCGCGAACTCCTCGAGTCGCTCGGGTGAGATCTTCATCGGAGCGCCGGCGGGGGCCTGCTCACTGGCATCGAGGTCGGTGCCGTCCTTGGACGGCGACATGCCCTGGTAAATGCGTCCGGCCTCGGACGCCCCGGTGAGGTCGAAGCTGTACTGCTTGCTCTGCAGGCCGAGTTCGACCAATTTCTGGACCTCCGGGAACTTCTCGGCGTTGGTCTTCGGAATCGGCAGCGTCTTCTTCCACTCGACGCCGAGGGTTTCGAGGGCCTTCGCGTAGCCGTTCTCGTGCGCCTGGTCGCGCACGATCAGGTACGAAATAGTCGATCGCGCAGCCTTGTTGGCGGTCATCTCGTACATCCGGCATTTCTGGAGGCGGCCGGTCGACTCGAGCATCAGGTTGTACATGAGGTCGAGAACCAGATTGCCGGAGTTGTAGACGTAGCTACCGCTCCACGGGTTGCCGACGGAGTCGACCGGCAGTGCGCCCTGTGCTCCGACGAGGTAGTGGTGGATATTGCCCTGTGACAGAGCGAGATTCAACGGAGTGGCTCCGCCCGCACCGGGCGTGTCCAGCGGGTCTTCCAGCTTGCCCTGGTACTGCGGCGAGCCGTCCAGCAACCGTGAGATGGTGGTGCCGATGAGCTCGACGTGACTGATCTCCTCGGTGCCGATTCCCTGGATCAGATCGCGGTACGGCTTGGCCGCAGCCCCACGAAAGTTCATGGCCTGGAACAGATACTGCATCATCGTGCGCATCTCGCCGAACTGTCCACCGAGGCCCTCCTGAAGGGCGTTCGCGGCGGCCGGATCGGGCTCGTCGGTGGCAATGTCGTGAATGAGTGACTGAACGTGCAGGTACATGGAAACCTCCGAATGGCGACCAGCAAAGTTTGCTGCCCTCACCCAGTGGTTGCCCGCAACGCCGTCGTCCGAATCCTGGGCCCCCTCCGCATGGCCGTGGGCAGGCGATCTAGTCGTTGCTCTGCGCCCGGTACATCGAACCTGCGCTGTTTCGCTTGAGAAACCCAGTGTCGACGAGCTCGCGTCGCAATGTCGCGTAGTCGTCGCCGAAGAAGCTGCACAATTCGTTGACCTGATGCTCCGAGGACCATCCCGTCGTACTCAGCTGGCGTGCGATTGCCTTCAGAAATTCGGGTCGGTCCCGGCTGTACCGAGACATGTCGGTCGGTGGGGGCGTCGTGCGCGGAAGATTCCGAAAACTCTTCACGGTGTTCTCGTCCACAACGAGTCGATCGTCCACCCGGGTCACCACCGACAGGGTCAGCAGGCGTGCGATCGCTTTGTGTGTCGCACGGACCGACAGTGACGTGTGGGATTGCAGCGCAGCCAGTGTCGAGACTCCACTGCCGATCGCGAAGAGGACCGCCCGAAGATCCGAATCCGCGAGAGCATGAAGCACGCCGGTCGCGTGGTCCAGCAGCGGCGCATCGTCGTGCACGCCGATGGACTCGAACCGCAGCGGAACCCCGGTGGCGGACACCATCTCGTCGGTGAAATCGACCTCGCGAACGGGCTCCGATCGCTTCTTCAGAAGGCCGATTCCCGGAAGCGTCAGGGTCTCGATGTCGTCGGCACCGAAACGCAGAATGGCATTCCACAGAGGATTCGACCCGGCCGGAGAGAACGAGTTCTCTACGGCGGCAACGCCTCCCTTCGCAACGTGTGGCCACAGAGTACGGAGGATCCGTGCGTTCGACACCAGGGATTCATCGTCGATCCAGACGAGGTCGAATGGGCCGATGTCGTGCAGATCCCGAGGGGGCAAGTCGAACAAGGACTCGGTGACCGACTCGATCGGATCGGTGCCAAAGTTCCAGAGTTGGGGCGAGACTTCGGGTGCCGCCGATTCGAGAGCCCTCGACAATGCGATTCCGGCACTGCTGGCACCCACGGTGACCACTTTCTTCGGTTGCAGCATCGAAACCAGGCCGGACAGCAACGCGTCAGCGCGTGCGGTGGAGTGCTGTGGATTGCTCGCCATGGGTGTACCTCTTCTCCGAGATATCGGAACATCAGGGCAGCACGCTGCTGCGGTGAGCGGATCAGAGAGCGTCGAATCGATCTCGTGCGCTGTCGATTTCGTGCATGTGAGCGGCCGCCCAGGCCAACAGCACGTCGACGGGTGCCCGAAGAGTTTTGCCCAGTTGCGTCATTCGATACTCCACCGCTACCGGGCGAGTGCTGAGAACCGTCCGTTCGATGATGCCGTTGCGTTCGAGTTTTCGCAGCGTTGCGGTGAGGGATTTCTGAGTCACCGCGGGAATTGTGCGGCGCAGATCGTTGAATCGGCAAGGGCGCTCACACAGTTCGTTGAGCACCTGAAGCGACCACTTGTCCAGCACCTGGTCCAGCAGCTCACGGTGTGGGGCGCTGATCGTCAGTTCTGTCGCGCCATCTGCGGTATCGGTCATGAAACCAGGTTCCCTTGAAGTGTCCTTTGTGTACCAAGTATCAATGGTATACCCCGATTCGATCACCACGAGAGGAACTTCATGAGCGTCACTCGATTCACCCCGTCCGGCATGATGCAACCCACCCCGTATCACCACGTAGCAGTGGGCCAGGGGTCTCGACATATCCACGTCAGCGGTCAGATTGCGCGCAACGAGGACGGGTCGGTGATCGCCGAGAACGACCTCGCCGGGCAGGTGGCGCAGGCGCTGCGCAACACCGCGATCGGATTGGCCGGTGCAGGAGCAACATTCGAGGACGTCCTGCGGCTGACGTTCTACGTCACGCACTGGGCTCCGGAGCGGATCGGTGAGTTCATGGACGGCGTCACCCGCGTCGTCGAGGAGATCGGACTACCTACTCCGATGCCACCTGCGTCGCTGATCGGCGTGGACTACCTGTTCGAGCCCGACGTTCTCGTCGAGGTGGAGGCCACCGCGATCCTGGACTGACCTGCTGGCCGGTGAATTCCGGGGGCCGTCGAAGTCATACTCTCGAATCCACCCGACCCCAGGAGTGACATGGCCATACTGACCTACAACATGCATGTTTCCCTCGACGGCTACATCGAAGACTCGGCGGGCAGTCTCGACTTCTCGGTGCCCGACGCGGAGTCACATCGATTCTCCAATCGGCAGACCGAAGCGACCGCTGCGTTTCTGTTCGGACGCCGACTGTACGAGGCCATGGAAGACTTCTGGACAGATCCGGAACGCCTCGACGGCGACGAAGTAGAGGCGGAGTTCGCCGAGCTGTACAAGGCCACTCCCCGGATCGTCTTCTCCGACACCCTCGACTCCGTTCCCGACGGCTGCCGCCTGGTGCGCAGCGCAGACGCGATCGCCGAGGTGGAGCGGCTCAAGCGGGAGACCGAGGGAACGCTGGCTGTGGGAGGAGCAGCCTTGGCAGCCTCACTGGTCGACCTGATCGATCAATTCGAGGTCATCCTGCTGCCGACGATCCTGGGCAGTGGCAAGCCCTACTTTCCGGTGGGACATCACCTCGACCTCGTTCTCGCCGAACAGAAGCTCTTCCCGGTATCGGGATGGATGTACCTGCGCTACAGCGTCTCTCGCTGACCGGCGTCGGGTGCTTTCTCGTCGGGCGCACAATGAACACATGGATACCGGAGATGGTCGCAGCTGGCTGACGCTGCCCTCGCATCAGTTGTGGCTCGACACCGAATCGTCGAGGCTTCTCGATTTCGGAACCACACTCGACCACCCGACCGGTGGTGCCGCGTGGTTGGACGACCGAGGGAACCCCGACCTCGATCATCCGGCCCATACATACATCACCGCGCGGATGGCGCATGTGCACTTTCTCGCCTCGATGCTGGGACGGCCGGGGTCTCGGAGGAAAGCCGATCGGGTGTTCGAGGGATTACTGACGACGTTGCGAGACAGCACGAACGGTGGTTGGTTCGAGTCCAGTGCCGACGCGTTCTCGCCCGAAGCAGTGAAATCGGCCTACACGCATGCCTTCGTGGTACTTGCCGCGTCGGCTGCTACCGCAGTGGGGCACCCCCATGGCCGACAGCTTCTCGAGGAGGCACTCGATACCGTCGAACGTCGTTTCTGGGACGATCATCACGGGATGTGTTCGGACACATGGACTGCGGACTGGTCCGTGCTCGACGACTACCGCGGGATCAATGCCAACATGCACATGGTCGAGGCGCTGCTGGCCGCCGCCGACGCCGGTGCGCCCGAGCTCTGGCGCGAACGTGCACTGCGTATCTGCGACAACGTATGTCGCTGGGCCGAAGCGAACGACTGGCGTGTTCCGGAGCATTTCACCGCCGAGTGGATCCCGCAGCTCGAGTACAACAGCGACGACACCGCCAACCAGTTCAAGCCCTACGGAGCCACAGTCGGCCATGGATTCGAGTGGGCCCGGCTTCTCGTGCAGGCAAGCCTCGATGCGAGCGGGCACGACCGTATCGCCGCCGCCCGAGCGCTCTACCACCGCGCAGCGGTCGACGGCTGGCAACTCGGGCCAACGCCCGGATTCGTCTACACCACGGACTGGTCGGGGGAGCCGGTCGTGACCGAACGTCTGCACTGGGTGCTGTGCGAGGCGATCGGTGCGGCGGCGACACTCGCGCGCCACACCCGAGAAGACCGCTACGAGCAGGACTACCGCACCTGGTGGGATGTCGCCGCCGAATACTTCCTCGACCGCGCCGACGGCTCCTGGCATCACGAACTCGACAGCAGCAATCGTCCGGCCGCTACGGTGTGGAGCGGCAAGCCCGATCTCTACCACGCCGTCCAGGCGACGTGGATCAGTCGATACGAACCGGGTTCGAGCATGGTGGCTGTGCTGCAGCGCAATTCGCACTGACGTCCATCAAAGACAGCCAAGCACCAAGCCTCAGAGCACTTCCGCCACCAGTCTGTTGCTGACCGATCCGACACCGTCGATCTCCACGCTCACGTAATCGCCCGGCTTCAGCAACAGCTGCGGCTTCCGGCGATATCCGACGCCACCGGGGGTGCCGGTGAGAATGACGTCACCGGGCTCGAGGGCGGTGAACGTGGAGATGGTCGCGATCAAGTTCGGCACCGTGAACAGCAACTGCGACAGATCCGATTCCTGTACCTTCTCGCCGTTGACGACGGTGCGGATGCCGCAGCTCGCAAGGTCCACCTCGCCGGGGCAGACGATGCGGGGGCCGAGGGGAGTGGCTGCGTCCCATGCCTTTCCCTGCATCCACTGGTGCGTCCTGTACTGGAAGTCACGCATCGTGATGTCGTTGGCGACGGTGTAGCCCAGAACGTGATCGAGCGCGCTCTCCTCGGTGATGCGCCGACCGGTGCGTCCGATGACGACGGCCATCTCGCCCTCGTAGTCCACCTCTGCACTCTCCGGCGGGACGGCGATGTCGTCGTAGGCCCCGATGAGACTGGAGGCGTACTTGGGAAACATCACCGGATACGTGGGGAACTCGCGTCCGGTTTCGGCGATGTGGTCGCGGTAGTTCAGGCCGACACAGATCACTCGGGCCGGGTCGGTGACCGCCGGGAGCACCCGCACGTCCGAGATCGGCAGGCGCTCCTGGGTCAGCCGATCCGCGCCGGCAAGTGCCTCGAGCGAGCTGGTCCGTCCGATCGCGTCGATGCCCTGCAGCGGAATCAGAGTGTCGCCGTCGACCTCGCCGACTCCGCGAATGTCGTTGTGCTCGTAACTGATGTAGGCCATCGGTCAGATCTCGCTCTCACTCGTCTTGCGCCAGCTCGCCAGTTGTCCGCCCCACAGATTCACCGACGCGGGTACCGGACGCCACTGCCGCGTCACGTACGTGGCTCGGTCGTCGTGGAACTTCTCCATCTCGGCCGAGAGCTCGATGTGGTTGCCGGCGGGATCGTCGAAGAAGACGAACAGGTTGTTGCCGGGGCCGTGACGGCCCGGGCCCCAGACGACGTCGACGCCGATCTCGGTGAGGCGATCGCACCAGGACTTGAAGTCCTCCCACTCGGCGAGGTCGTAGGAGTAGTGGTCGAGATTGCCGGGGTTGCCGTTCTCGACGACGGCCAGGGTGTGGTGATCGCGGTCGCTGCGTAACCACGCGAACTTGCCGTCCTCGAGCTGATCGGAGATGCGGAACCCGACGGTGTCGACGAAGAACGAGACCATCTGCGCCACGTTGTCGGTGCCGAGAGTGGTGTGCTGGAACTTGATCGGGCGTCGTCCCGGATCGGCAGCGTTCTCACCCTGGCGCGCGACCGGCCCGTGGAAATGCACCGTCGTGCCGTCGGGGTCGGTCACCGAGATGCCCGACGGTACGCCGACGGCATGGTCGATCACGGACGGATCCAGATCCGCGACATCGTGGCCTGCGTCCTTCAGTCGCGCGGTGATTCCGGCGATACCGTCGGAGTCGCGGACTTCGAAGCCGTAGTGAGACAGTCCTTTCGGACCTTCGGTCAGATCGAGAACATGGTGTCCGAGGCCCCAGCCGAGGCGCAGGCCGCCGCTCGCGAGTTCCTCCTGCACCGTCAGACCGACGGTGCGGCCGTAGAAGTCGGCGGTGGCGGCGACGTCGGGAACGGTGAAACCGATGTGCGAGACGGCTGTCTGTCGCAGCGTGCCCACAGCACCACCTTCCTGCAGTGTGTTCCTGGTCGGAGTGGTCATGTCAGTGATCCGCCTTTCGGGGCGTCGATGGGGTGGGAACGGGGGCGTCGGTGTAGACGGTGATCCGAACCCGGTCGCCGCGGCTCGGGGGCAAGAGGTGTCCGACGAACACGCTGTGGTTCAACCAGTTCCACTCTTGGTCGGCCACTTCGAATCGAGGGTTGGTCGAGCAGTACCAGCGGTCGACGTCGGCACCGCCGCCGGCGAAGATGCGGTCCATGGTGGCGTCGTCCTGGGTGCCCCAGCCCTCGTTGGTGACCATGATGGGCACGTTGTCGTCGGTGACGATCGTGTAGCGAGCCCACAGATGGGTGATGCCGTCGGCACGCACGAGGTTCCAGTCCGCACCGCCGGGCAGGATCGTTCCGGATCCGGCCGGTCCGTGGAATCGACCGCCGGTGATCGGGATGACTCGACGCATTCCGTGCGGGGTCGGCCCGATGAGCACCGGGGGAGCCAGCTCGACGTCGAGGGTGAAGACGTGATTCAGAGTGGGCGTGGACATCTCACTCACCTGCCGGCAGCAGTCGCCCGGCCACAGGTGACGCTGCCGCATCGATCGGGGCCGCATCGAGGCCCTTCGGGGCTCCGCCGGGGATGACGAGGGCGATGAGCGCAGCCAGGACGGTGGCCCCGGCACAGACGTAGATGCCCATGTCGAGTCCGGTTTCGAGAGCCGTCCGAGCAAGGGGTGCAACGAGATCCGAGATCGGGCCGAGGTCGGCGTTGGCCACCGCCAGCGGTCCGCCCTGTTCGGCGACGCCGGAGGCCACGCCCACCGCCTCGGGAGGGAGGGAACCGTCGGACAGGTTGGAGGTGAGGGTGGCTCCGGCAACTCCGAAGGCCACGGCGCTGACGATCGCGGGGCCGAGGCTCTGGCCGGTTTCGCGAACGAGACTGGTGACCGCGCTTGCCATTCCGGCGTAGTCGATGGCGACGGCTCCGACGGCGACGGCCGTCAGTGCGGTGAACATGGTGATGAATCCGGTGCCGAGCAGCAGGATCGGGCCGGTCATGGCGAGCAGTGAGGTGGAGTCGCCCGGTAGCTGAGCCATCCATATCTGACCGATGGCCAGTGCCGAAAGCCCGGTGACCAACAGGGTGCGGGCCGCGACGCGCATCAACAGGCGCGGGAGCAACGGAGTGAGGAGCAGCGGTACGGCTTGGATGAGGGCGAACGGTAGAGCTGCCTGCAGCGGGCTGACGTGCAGGATCGCTTCGAGTTTCACGCTGAGTGCGTAGGCGGTTCCGATGAACCCGAACATCGCGAGCAAACCGATCAGGGCGGCCGCCGCGAAGGCGGGCGTACGGAAGAGCGCGAGGTTCAGCATCGGGGTGCGGGCTCGCTGCTCGCTGATGACGAACGCGACGAACGACGCTACGGCGAGAACGAAAGTGCCCACGATGACGGGGCTCGAGTAGCCGTCCACGGAGCCCTGGATCACCGCGTACAGCAGCGCAAGCAAAGCGACGGCGATGGTGATCTGGCCGGGCCAGTCGAGTCCGCGTCCGGCGGGATGACGCGAGTCGACGATCACCGCGGCGCTGACGGCTGCGGTGACGAGACCCAGCACGGCGGGAATGGCGAACGACCAGCCCCAGCTGAAGTGTTCGGCGGCGAAGCCGCTGATCAGCGGGGCGATCATGGCACCGAACGCCAGGCTGACCGCCCAGAGAGACAGGGCGCGGGCTCGTTCCTGACGTTCCGGGGTTGCCGAGACCAGCATGGCCAGTGACGTGGGAAAGATTGCGGCAGCGCCGAGTCCGGCGATGGCCTGCCCGGCGATCAGCTGCGTCAGAGTTCCCGACGTTCCGGCGACGACGTCTCCGACGAAGACGAGCACGCCGCCCCAGACGAGCAGCCTCTTGCGGCCGAACATGTCGCCCAGCACGCCGAAGTTGAGCTCGAGGATGGCGGTGGGAAGGATGAACGCGGCCGGGATCCAGGCCAGCGCCGCAGCGCTCGCTCCGAGGTCGCGTTGGATCACTCCGAGAATGGGCGCTGCGAGCGAGACGCCCATCTGGGCGACGCCGATCGCGAGGCAGCAGGCGATGAGCGTGCCGCGATCCAGCGTGTGTTGGGTGGGTTTCATGAGTTCCTCGTCCAGAGGCCGTGTCCTGTAAAGCAGGACTTCTGTTGTCTAATACAGGACAGTGTTCATGGCCTGGATCACAGCTGTCAAGAGTGTTGGTTCGTTTGATGACACTGCAGTCCTGATAATCAGAACTATGATGGCGACATGGCTTCGGAAACGAGTGGATACAGAGAACGCAACAGCACGGCCGACCGCGCGCTGATCATCCTGGGCATGTTCACCGAGGATCGCCTGCAGATCAGCGCGAACGATGTCGCCGAGGCTCTCGGCAGTGCCCGCTCCACGGCATATCGATATCTGCAGACATTGGTCGGCGCATCGTTTCTCGAGGAAGCCCCCAACGGCGGGTTTCGGTTGGGTGTCGCGGTACTCGAACTTGCTCGATTGGCCCGGCGCGGTTACGGATTGACGACGATCGCCCAACCGGTGATGCGGGAATTGGCGGACGAGGTGGGCGAAACGGTGTTGCTCACCAGGCTCGTCGACGACACGGCAGTGTGCATCGAGCGGTGTGAGGGAGCCAAGCAACTGGTGCGCCTGAGCTACGAGCGGGGGAGTCGGCTGCCCATCAATGCCGGCGCGTCGGCGCTGACGCTGTTGGCCTGGTTGCCGGAGAAGGAAATCCGCTCGATTCTGGGTCGTCACGAGCTGCAACGCTTCACCGATCGAACGTTGACCGACGTCGATCGCCTCGTCGATCGCCTCGAGCGGATCCGCACCACCGGCTACGGCCTGACCGTCGCCGAGGTCGATCCGGATGCGATGGGAATCGCCGCACCGATCTTCGACGAGTCCGGTTCGGTGGCAGCGGCATTGAGCATCGTCGCGATCAGGCGTCGAGTCCCGGAGGACCGGACCGACGTGCTCGTCACCGCAGTGCGGGCCGCGGCGCAGACGCTGTCGACGAGATTGGCCGTCGTCAGTTCGTAGCGTGTCCTATTTTGTGGGACAGCATTCCTATTTAACGTGATGCACGCTACGTTGGTGGTGTGGATACGAGATTCGACACCCTCTACGACGTAGCGATCTGCGGCGCCGGTCCGGTCGGGATGACCACGGGCCTGCTGCTCGCTGCACGAGGGCTCCGTGTCGTCGTTCTCGAGCGGCGCTCGACGACGAGCGACGAACCCAAAGCGATCAGCATCGACGACGAGGCGCTGCGCACCTATCAGCAGGCAGGTGTGATCGACAGAATCCTGCCGATCGTCGTGCCCGGCACCGGAACCCGCTACTACGGACTCGACGACGAACCGCTGTTCCACGGCGGCGCGGAGAGCGCCTACCGATTGGGCTACCCGTTCAAGAACCCGTTCGCGCAACCGGACCTCGAGCGTGTGCTGGCCGAAGCGCTGCACACGGCGCGCAATGTCACCGTTCGGTTCGACACCGAGGTCACGTCGATCGTGCAGGACGCGGACGCCGTGGCCATCGAAGCGGGCGGACGCACGGTGCGAGCCCGCTACCTCCTCGGTTGCGACGGCGGACGATCGACCGTCCGAAACCTGCTCGGTATCGGGATGATCGGACGCAGCCACCCGGAATTGTGGTTGGTGGTCGACACGCTCGGCGACCCGCACATAGAGCGCTACGGCATGCACCACGCCGATCCGAGCAGGCCGCACGTGGTGGTGCCGGGTCTCGGTGGCCGCTGTCGATACGAATTCCGCCTGTTCGAGGGGGAGGGTACGGCCACCGACGCGCCGCCGTTCGAGCTCATCGAGAAACTCGTCTCGCGCTACCGGCCGATCACACCCGCCCAGGTCGAACGAGCCGTCAACTATCGATTCCACGGCCTCGTGGCCGATCGATGGCAATTGGGGCGCTGCTTCCTGCTCGGCGACGCCGCACACATGATGCCGCCGTTCGCCGGTCAGGGTCTGAACTCCGGCATTCGTGACGCCGCGAACCTGACGTGGAAGTTGGCCGGCGCGCTCGACGGTTGCCTGCATGAAAGTGTGCTGGCCACATACCAATCCGAGCGCGGCCCGCACGCCGCCGCGGTTGTTCGCGCGTCCGAGCGGTTGGGTCGCGTGGTGATGACGACCAACCCTCGCATCGCGGCCAGGCGCGACGAGTTGGTCCGGGCCGCACTGGCCACCGAGAACGGGCGACGCTGGTTCGAGACCATGGCCTATCGTCCGCCGTACCGATTCGCCGACGGGCTCGTGCTCCCGGGTGACGACACCGGGAGCGTCATCGGGCAGCCCCGGGCCTTCGACTCGGCGACCCGAACCATCCGCCCGCTCGACGAGATACTCGGAACCGGTTGGGCGCTGGTGGGAGTCGACGTGCACGACACGGCGGAATGGGCGCACGCACGTGATATCGGGCGCGGCCTACACGCCGTCGAGGTCGCCGTGCCCACCGATCGCACGGTGCCGAGAATCGACGGCATCAACGTTCTACTCGACGTCGACGGCGGTCTGGACGACGAGATGCGGACGTACACCGGAAGATTCGTGCTCATCCGGCCCGACCGCTTCGTTGCGGCCGCGTGGCATCCGCACGACGGTGACGACGTTCGAGCTGCAGTGAGAGCCGCGGTGGCGTCGTGGATCGGAACTTCGGCGAGTCCTTCCGAACTGTCCTACATCGAGACGAAAGGCATCAGCTATGCGTGAACTTCCCACCCCGCTGCCGACGACAGTGGTCCGCCGCACCGCGCCCCCGACTCCGCGGCACGAGGCGGACGTCGACTGGAACACGTCCAACAAGTTTCTCAACGGGCCGTTCGCGCCGTGGCACGAGGAGACCGAGGCGTTCGACCTCGAGGTCATCGGGAAACTCCCCGACGATCTCGCCGGCGCGCTGTTCCGAGTGGCCGACAATCCACGCTTCGAGCCACTCGACACCGACCGCTACCACTGGTGGGAGGGCGATGGCGGCGTCGCGGGCACCTACATCCGCGACGGTAAGGCGTCGTTCCGGATGAAGTGGGTGCACACCGACACCATGAAGATCGAGGTGGAGGCCGGGGAAGCGCTGTACAGCGGTTTCGTCAACGGCTCCGGCAAGGCCAAGCGAGATCTGCCCGCGGGCGCGCCGCCGTCCAAGAGCGTCGCCAATACCAACGTCGGGCTGTTCGCCGACCATCTGCTGGTGTACTACGAAGGCGGACTTCCGCATTCGATGCACCCCGAAACTCTCGATACGCAGGGCACGTACAACTTCGGTGGTGCACTCGACATCCTGTGCACGGCGCACTACAAGATCGAACCGTCGACCGGAAACATGCTGTTCTACTCGGCCATCGGGCCGAGACTGACGTGGTACGAGGCCGATACCAACGGCACCGTCGTCGATTCCTTCGGTTTCGACATGGGGTGCCCGGCAATGGTTCACGATTACATCGTGAGCGAACACCTCGCGATCTTCCTCATCTCGCCCAACCAGTTTCGCCTCGACCGCATCATGGAGGGGCGACCCGGCGTGCTCTGGGACGAATCGGCGACGCCGAACGGCAGTAGGTTCGCCGTGCTCGACCGTCGCACCCATGAGGTGAGCTGGTACGACACCGGCCTGATGCTGGCCCCGACGCACTTCTTCAACGCGCACGAAACCGCCACAGGAATCGTGGTGGATCTGCACGTCATCGCGCGTCTGGGCAATCCGGCCGACGACTCGGACGAGCCGATCGACTCGCACTCCTGGTTTCCATCCGCGATGGCCTGGCGGTTCGTGCTCGATACCGCGACCGGGACGACCACCCAGCACATGCACAGCGGGATCGCGGGTGAATTCCCGAAGATCAACGACGCGTGGCTGGGCAAAGAGAATCGCTTCGGCTACTTCGCCACCACCCGAGATCTGTCTCCGCTGACTCTGACGGATGGGCTTGCGCGCCATGACTTCTCCACCGGCCAGACGATCGTGCTCGAAGGGCCCGACGGATTGACCAGCCCCAGCGAACCGGTCTTCGTCCAGCGTCGAGGAGCGAGCGGCGAGAACGACGGATATCTGCTGACCCTGTGGTGGAATCCGGCGACCGGACTCTCCGAGCTGCTGGTGCACGAGGCCGACGCGTTCACCCGCGAACCTCTCGCGCGGGTGAAGCTTCCCGTCCGAGTTCCGTTCGCGTTCCACGGATCCTGGGCCGAGGCCGAGGTGCTCGACGCAGCGATCGCAGCCCAGCGGTAACGAAGAAAAGAACACCGAGAATGAAAGAGCAGGACTGACATGGCGAACACACTGGCGTGGACGGCGAAGATATTCGACGGCGGATGGCTGGACGGCGGCGGTGGAACCCTCGACGTGACGGCTCCTGCCGACGG
The DNA here is from genome assembly GCF_002259095.1 of Rhodococcus sp. 05-2254-2. Lineage (NCBI taxonomy): Bacteria > Bacillati > Actinomycetota > Actinomycetes > Mycobacteriales > Nocardiaceae > Rhodococcus > Rhodococcus sp. 05-2254-2. Next base: position 52,588 of record NZ_NOZJ01000001.1, read on the forward strand.
GGCCCTCGTGGCCACCGTCGGTGCTGCGGACGTCGCGGACCTCGATCGAGCTGTCGCTAAAGCTGCACGTGCGCAGCAAGAATGGGCCGCCAAGCCCTACCCGGAGCGAGCATCGGTCATGACGAAGGCTGCAGCGATTCTCGAGCAGAACCCCGAGCGTCTGACGCGGTGGCTGATTCCCGAATCGGGATCCAGCCACGGCAAGGCAGGGGCCGAAGTCGGCTTGGTCCTTGCCGAACTGACCGAGGCGGCCACGTTGGCGTCCCAGCCCTACGGGCAGGTCCTGCGCAGCGCGAAGTCCCGGTTCTCGGTAGGGCGATACGTTCCGATGGGCGTCATCGGCGTGATCAGTCCGTTCAACTTCCCGGCGGTATTGTCGATGCGGTCGGTCGCGCCAGCTCTGGCCGTCGGCAATGCCGTAGTGCTCAAACCCGATCCACGAACTCCGATTTCGGGTGGGCTGGTCCTGGCCGAGATTCTCGCCGAGGCCGGCCTGCCGGACGGTCTGTTGCACGTACTGCCCTCGGGTGCCGACGTGGGAGCGGCGCTCGTCTCGCACCCCGACGTGCCGTGCATCTCCTTCACCGGATCCACCGCGGCCGGCCGCCGAATCGCGGAAGCCGCTGCGCCGTTGCTCAAGAAGGTCCACCTCGAGCTCGGCGGGAACAACGCATTCCTCGTGCTGCCCGATGCAGACATCGAGGCCGCCGCGTCGGCGGGTGCGTGGGGATCGTTCCTGCACCAGGGGCAGATCTGCATGGCGTCGGGTCGGCACCTCGTTCCCGAGCATCTCGCCGAGCAGTACACGGCGGAACTCGCGAAGATCGCCGCGCGCATCACCGTCGGAGATCCGACCGACCCGTCGAATGCGTTGGGGCCCATCATCGACGAGAACCAGCTGAAGCGAGTCGACAGCATCGTGCAGGCCACGGTGACGGCCGGTGCCGAACTGGCTGCAGGCGGAACCTTCGACGGGCTCTACTACCGACCGACCGTGCTCGGTAACGTGCCGAAGGATTCACCCGCGTTCACCGACGAGATCTTCGGTCCGGTCGCACCCATCACCACGTACCGCACCGTGGACGAGGCCATCGACATCGTCAATTCCTCGGAATACGGTCTGTCCGTTGCGATCGTCACCGCAAATCCGTTCGCGGCGTACGAGCTGGCGGACCGAATTCGTTCCGGCGCAGTGCACATCAACGATCAGACGATCGACGACGAGGCCGTCGCGCCGTTCGGCGGCGTCAAGGCCTCGGGTTCCGGTGGACACTTCGGCACCACCGTCAACCTCGATACGTTCTGCGATCTGCAGTGGGTCACGATGCAGTCGGACGTTCAGAAGTATCCGTTCTGACCGACCCCGCCGGGCGAACCCGCACCGATCGCGCTACTCGCGGTGCGGGGTTCGCTCACCCGTATTCGGGTCGACGTCGAACAGCTGGTCGGTGTTGTCCGGGGCGTAGACGACGGTGTTCGTTTCGAGGGCTCGTCGTCGAGCGCCGTCGCGAATCGCGAGGAATCCGGCACCGAACAACACGATCACGGCGATTCCGGCGACGATCGCCCAACCCTCGAAGCCGCCCGCCAATGCGGCGATCAGACCGCCTGCGGCGGCGATACCGGCGAAGATCAAGATGACGGCCAGCATGTTCTCGACAGCTCTGGCCCAGCTCGTTTTGGTAGGCCTTTTCTCGACCATAAGGGCAATTCCTTTCGATCAGCTCGGAGCGGGGGATACCCGAAAGCCGACCGATTAAGCCCCGCACTGCCCAGTGGCCGTCGTCACTGAGCCTTGCGCGCGCGGTATGCGGCAACGGCCGCTCGGTTCCCGCAGGTAGTGCTGCAGAACCGGCGGGACCGGTTGCGCGAGAGGTCGAGGACCAGCCCGTTGCAGTCCGGATCCGCGCAGACGTCGAAGCGCGAGAGCTCGTCCGCTCGGATGACGTCGATCATGGACATCGCGGTCTCGACGACGATGCGGGTCGCGAGCGGACTGTCGTCGGCGACGGCATGGATGTGCCAGTCGAGATCTCCGTGACGAACCAGTCTGGGCAGGGCCGAGGATTCGGCGAGCAGCCGGTTCACCTCGACCACGGCGTCGTCTCGGCTGCTGGTGAGCAGCGCGCGCAGGGTCGGGCGCAGTGCTCTCACGGCCTCGAGCTCGGCGTCGTCGCCGTCGAAGCGGCCGGAGTAGCCCTGTTCGGTGAAGAACTCGGCGAGCTGCTCTCGGGTGGTCAGCGTGTCCGGCTCCTCGGCGGAATTGATCAACGCCACGGCCGCCAACAGTGACAGTTCCGCGTCATGAGCAAAAAGCATGTTGACACCTTACCAAGTCGGTCCCTACTGTCACATGTCATGACGGCTTACACTCATGACGCGAATGCGGATCTCGCGGCCACCCACGATGCTGCCGCGCGGTCGCGTCGACTCTCGGGACTCGGTTTCGCGCTGCTCTCCGCGGCGTCCTTCGGGCTTTCCGGCTCACTCGCCACGGGCCTGCTCGACGCAGGCTGGACGGCCGGGGCGGCGGTGACCGCGCGAATTCTGCTCGCCGCAGCCGTCCTGCTGATTCCGTCGATCCTCGCGTTGCGCGGGCGGTGGAACCTGCTGGCGAAGAACTGGAAGCTGCTCCTCGCCTACGGTGCCTTCGCGGTGGCAGGGTGTCAGCTCGCCTTCTTCAACGCCGTCGGACGCATGGAGGTGGGTGTCGCGCTGCTGATCGAGTTCACCTCGCCTGTGGCCGTCATCGGGTGGATGTGGTTCCGGCACCAGCAGCGTCCCGGTCGCCTGACCGTGGTGGGCGCACTGCTGGCCGCAATGGGTCTGGTGCTCGTGCTCGATCTGATCTCCGGTGCGGACGTGGACTCGGTCGGCGTGCTGTGGGCGCTGGGCTCGATGGTCGGTGCGGCCGTGTACTGGGTGCTGTCGGCGGACGAGAGCAACGGCCTCCCGCCGATCGTGCTCGCCGGAGCCGGTCTGCTGACGGGTGGGCTCATCCTGCTGGTCGCCGGTCTCATCGGGATCGTCCCGTTCGCTGCTCCGCTCACCGACGTCACCTTCGTCGATGCGGTCGTTCCGTGGTGGGTGCCGATCATCGGCCTCGGCGTCGTGACCGCCGCGCTGGCCTACGTTCTCGGCATCGCGGCGGGCCGACGCCTCGGGTCGCGGTTGGCGTCGTTCATGGGTCTGATGGAGGTCGTTGCGGCCTTGGTGTTCGCGTGGCTGCTGCTCGGGCAGGCACCGGCACCGGTCCAATTGGCCGGTGGCGCACTGGTTCTGCTCGGCGTGGTCGTCGTCAAATCAGGAGAACGCGCCACTGCGGACGAGCCGGTGGAGCCGTTGCAGAGTAGGCCGTGAGCCTGTAGGTCCTACATCGCAGCTCAGCTGTCGACGCGTCCGAACACCACGGCGGCGAGGATGGTGTGGGCGCTGGCGATCACCGAGTCCAGCGGTTCGCGTTCGGGAGAGAGCAGCCATTGTTGGGCGATGGTGAGGACCGCGCCCACCAGGCCCATCGCCAGTGTTCGACGGTTGGGCCCGGCGAGCCCGCGGCTGGATCCGGCGGCCTCGGCCACCTGCAGCACCGTCTCGGAGAACGAGGTCGTCGTCTTGCGGTAGAGCGCGTCGACGGTGGGCGAGACTCCGAGAATCTCGACGAAGGCGATGCGCGCGGATTCAGGATTCTCGGCGACGAACGTGAAGAAGCCGGTGAGAGCTCCCCGGAGAACCTGCTCGGTGGAGTCGGCCTCGGCCTGCGCACCGGCCAGGATGTTCTCGCGCATGGCGTCGGTCGCTCGGCCGTAGGCGGCCATGAGCAAGTCCTCGCTGTTGGAGAAGGACTCGTAGAAGTAGCGCTTGGTCAGCCCGGCCTCGCTGCACACCTTCTCGACGGTTGCCGTCCGGTAGCCGGTGGTGCCGAAGACCTTCACGGCGGCGTCGAGCAGGCGAATTCGACGCTCCTGCTGCCGCTGCTGCGGGTCGGCGCCTCGGTAGGTACGGCCGGGTTCGCTGTGATGGGTAGTCACAGACAGATCTTGACACCGCTCGGTATCAGATGCAAAGTGTTCGCAGACAAGCATTCCGATCGAGGGGGAGCAGATGGCGGCGTCGACGCTGCGGAACAAGGTCGTTCTGATTACCGGAGCGGCACGGGGAATCGGTGCCGCAACGGCACGTGCGCTGGCGGGCCGAGGTGCCCAGCTGGTTCTCGTCGACGTCGACGAGGCACCCCTCCTGGAACTCGCAACCCAGCTGAAAGCAGCGGCATTCGTTGCCGACGTGCGGAATCTCGACGACATGCAGCGCGCCGTCGACGGGGGAATCGAGGCGTACGGCGGCATCGATCTGGTGCTGGCGAACGCAGGCATCGCCAGCTACGGATCGATCATGCAGGTCGATCCCGCCACGTTCCAACGCGTCATGGACATCAACGTGATGGGCGTGTTCAACACCGTCCGCGCGGCCCTACCTTCGCTCATCGAGCGCAACGGCTACGTACTCGTCGTCTCCTCGCTCGCGGCGTTCACCCCGTGCCCCGGCCTGGCCGCGTACAACGCCAGTAAGGCTGCGGCAGAACACTTTGCGAACGCCCTCCGGCTCGAGGTCAACTATCGAGGTGTCGATGTCGGCTCTGCGCACATGGCATGGATCGACACACCGATGGTGCAGGACGCCAAGTCCGATCTCACCGCATTCCAGGATCTGCTCGCGGTGCTGCCCGGCCCGCTGGGTAAGACGATGACCGTCGAGCAGTGCGTCGACGCGTTCGTCGACGGCCTGGCCAAGCGCAAGCGGCGCGTCTACGTGCCGCGGTGGGTGGGCGCAGCGTCGTGGTTCAAGGCCGTCATCACCTCGCGGGTCGGTGATCGCAGCATGCTCGAGCACGTGCCGACGATCCTGCCGAAGATGGACGAAGAAGTAGCCCGCCTCGGCAGGTCCGAGAGCGCTCGCAACAAGACCAGCTGACACCGGACATCGAAGGAATCGCTGACATGACTGCCGTACTGCCCTCTCCCGAGGTCGACGTTCTCATCATCGGTGCCGGCCTGTCCGGGATCGGGGCCGCGCGCCACCTCGGGCACGATCTGCCCGGTAAGACCTACGCCATCCTCGAAAGTCGCGGCGCGATCGGGGGAACGTGGGATCTGTTCCGCTACCCCGGGATTCGCTCCGACTCCGACATGTACACCCTCGGATACAGCTTCAAGCCGTGGATGGGTGAGAAATCCATCGCCGACGGCACCGACATCCGCAACTACATCGTCGAAACCGCGCAGGAAGCGGGTGTCGACAAGCACATCCGGTTCCATCACAAGGTCGTCGCGCTCGAGTGGTCGTCCGAACAGCAGTTCTGGACGGTGACCGCGCACCGTACCGATACCGACGAAACAGTCACGATCACCGCGTCGTTCGTGTTCTCCTGCAGTGGCTACTACAACTACGACAAGGGATTCACCCCCGAGTTCGCCGGGCAGGAGAATTTCGGCGGCCAGGTGATCCACCCGCAGCACTGGCCCGAGGATCTGGACTACTCCGGCAAGAAGATCGTCGTGATCGGTAGCGGTGCAACGGCAATCACGTTGGCTCCCAACCTGGCTCGCGACGCCGAGCACGTCACGCTGCTGCAGCGCTCGCCCAGCTACGTCCTCTCGCTTCCGTCACAGGATCCGATTGCGCAGACGCTACGTAAGCGGCTGCCGAAGAAGTTGGCGTACAGCGTCACTCGGCTCAAGAACGTGTCGATGGCCATGTTGATCTACACGCTGAGCCAGAAGTACCCGGAGTTCATGAAGAAGCGGATCCGGACGATGCAGGAGGGGTGGTTGCCGAAGGGATTCGACCTCGACACCCACTTCACCCCGTCCTACAACCCGTGGGATCAGCGCCTGTGCCTGGTGCCCGACAACGATCTGTTCCGTTCGATTCGCAAGGACGAAGTCTCGATCGTCACCGATCACATCGACACGTTCACCGAGACCGGCCTGAAGCTGAAGTCGGGCCAGCACCTCGACGCCGATATCGTCGTCACCGCAACGGGATTGAACCTTTCCGCTCTCGGCGGTGCGCAGTTCCGGGTCGACGGCAAGGATGTCGACCTGCCCAGCACCATGGCCTACAAGGGCATGATGCTCACCGGTATCCCCAACTTCGCCTTCGTCGTCGGTTACACCAACGCCTCGTGGACGCTCAAGGCCGACATGGTCTCGAACTACGTGATGCGACTGCTGGCGCACATGGACGAGAAGGGCTACAGCACAGTCGAGCTCGAACGCGACCCGTCGATCGACGAGGAACCGTTCCTCGATTTCGCGGCGGGGTACGTGCTGCGGGCGGTGGACAACTTCCCGAGACAGGGCAGCGAGACCCCGTGGAAGCTGCGCATGAACTACTTCCGCGACCTGCCGGTGCTGCGCTACGGCAAGGTGGTGGACAAGGCCATGAAGTTCGGTCGTCCCCGGGGTAAGGTCTCCGTCGGATCCTGACGGGAATTGTTCGGGGTCGGGCGTGCGTTGGTTCCGAGTATGAAAATTGGAATCATCGGAAGCGGATTCATCGGCGGTACTCTCGTCCGTCGCCTGACGGCACTCGGTCACGAGGTTCGGTTCTCCAACTCACGTGACCCGGAGACCCTGGCAGACCTGGCGGCCGACACCGGGGCGACGGCAGTGTGGGCCGCCGACGCGGCTCAGGACGCAGACCTGGTGATTCTGAGCATTCCGCAGAAGAACGTGCCGGATCTGGCACCGGGGGTTGCCGGTGCCCGTAAGCCCGGGGCACCGATCATCGAGACCAACAACTACTACCCGCAGCAGCGGGACGGGCTGATCGAGGAGATCGAGGGTGGTACACCCGAAAGTGTGTGGGTGTCTCAGCAACTCGGCGAGCCGGTGATCAAGGCGTTCAACGGAATCTACTGGAAGCACCTGTTGGAAAAGGGTGTGCCCAGCGGTACCAGCGACCGTATCGCACTGCCGATCGCAGGCGACGACGAGGATTCCAAGAAGCTCGTGTTCTCGGTGATCGACGAGCTCGGATTCGACCCCGTCGACGGCGGCACCCTCGCCCAGTCGTGGCGTCAGCAGCCGGGAACGCCCTCGTACGGCAAGGACTTCGGAGTCGACGCCCTCGTCGAGGCACTGGGGCAGGCGACCGAAGAACGCAGTGCGGAGTGGAAGGCCTGAGCTCGGTTCCTCCTGCTCCCGACACGACAGCTACCTGACGCGACAGCTACTTGACGCGGCCCTCGCGGAGAGTGCGCTCCGCGAGGTCGCGTAGTGGTCCGGTCAGGTTCGAATCGCCGACGCGGCACGAGTGCTCACCCACCGACACGTTCCAGACGAACGTGTCGCGGGCATTCGAGTCGGCCGAGTCGGTGGCCTGCTGATCGGCGATGTACGGCTGCGCGGCCTCGACCAACGACTGCCATTCCGGCTCGTCGGTCTCGACTACTCCGCGCTTGGACATACCGGCGACACCGCCGGTTCGCAGTACCTCGATGCGCAGGCTCATTTGCCCTCGATCACACCCGATCGTCGCTCGGCCTCGGTATGGACTCGATCCCTGTTGTCCGAACTCCCACGGTAGACCACCCGGTCGACACAGCCTCGGCAACGTCGGAACCGGCTCCGTACCGCTTGTTCGCCGCGGCGAGCGTGGCGGCCGCGAAGCCGGCGAAATCGACCGTAGGAGACAGTCCGCCGACCGTCATCGTGTCGAACCACACCTGCCCGACGCGATCCCAGGCCGGACCGCCCAGCGTGGTGGCGGCGACGGCGAACGCGCGGTTCGGGATACCCGAATTGATGTGCACACCGCCCTCGTCCTCGGTGGTGACGACGAAATCGTCCATGCTGGCCGGCTGCGGATCCTTACCGAGCACGTCGTCGTCGTACGCGGTGCCGGGCTCGAGCAGAGAACGCAACGCTTTCCCCTGAACGGCCGGAAGGAACAGCCCTTCGCCGATCAGCCAGGACGCGTCCTCGGCGTTCTGCCCGGCGGTGTACTGCTCGACCAGTGCGCCGAACACATCGGAGATCGACTCGTTCAGCGCGCCGGCCTGGTCCTTGTATTCGAGCGGGGTGGTGTACTGCGTGAACCCGTGCGCGAGTTCGTGTGCGATGACGCCGAGCGAGACGGTGAATCGAGCGAACACCTCGCCGTCACCGTCGCCGAACACCATGCGCGAGCCGTCCCAGAACGCGTTGTCGTAGTCCTGCCCGTAGTGCACCGTCGCGTCGAGGGGCAGGCCGCTGCCGTCGAGACTCGAGTAGCCGTAGACCTCGTCGAAGAATGCGTACGTGGCCCCGAGACCGTCGTACGCCTCGTCGGTCGCAGCGTCGCCGGTTGCTTCCTCGCCCTCGGCGCGCACCTGCTGGCCGGGGAGATCCCTGGTGGACTTCGCGTCGGAGATCGTGCGTTCGAGCGTGCCGCCGGTGCGCGGAGCGATGGCGGTGCGCGCCTGCACCACCTCGCGTCCCGCACGCATTTCACGATCGGCGAGCAGTGTGGCGCGAGCGCCCGCACCCTGGAGCCTTTCGAGCAGGAACGGTGGAACAACCCCGTGGAAGTGCTGGCTGCGCGATGATCCGGAATCGAGAACTGACGTCATACTCGGTGACCCCCTAGGTCCGTGGCATGTGCGGTGATGGTTTCAGTGTGCCCGAGGGCGCCGACACAGTCGGTCTCGTCGGTGAGATCACGCGCCCATCGTGGACAGGTCGACGCCGTCCACCTCGCTCGGCGGACGAAGCGCAGTGACGGTCGCCCAGTGTCGGGCCAGCAGGGAGGCGTCGGAATCGTCGTCCTCGGCTCGGATCTCGTCGAAGCGAACGGTGACGAAATCCTCCCCGCGATCGCCTATCTCGGCCTGTACCGCGCCGTAGCGGGCGAGCGATGCCGGCACGATCCCCGCCAGATCCGCCAGCGGAACGTCCGGGATGTTGACGTTGACGACGGCGTCGGACGGTCCGTGCGACACCATCCACGTCACCGCGAGGTGTGCGACGTGCTCGGCGGTGTCCCAGTGAGCAGGCTCGGTGGCGATCGACGACAGGGCCATGGCCGGAACTCCATGGGTCAGCGCAGTCAATGCGGCCCCGACGGTGCCCGAATGCAGAACGGCTGCACCGGTGTTGGGGCCGTGGTTGATGCCCGAGAGCACCAGGTCCGGCGCGTCGCCGAAGGCTCCTCGGGTGGCGACGAACGCGATCAGAGCGGGCGACGCCTGCACCGCGTACGCCGGGACATCGGGCAGACCGTCGATCTCCACCGCTGCGACGCCGAGATGATCGTCGACGCCCATGCCGGTCAACGATGCGCTGGCCCCGCTGCGCTCCTCGTGGGGTGCGGCCACGACGACGTCGAGACCGGCGTCGACAGCCACCCGCGCGAGCAGGGCGATGCCCGCGCTGTGCACGCCGTCGTCGTTGGTGATCAGGGCTCTCATTTCTTGCCTGCCTTCTTGTACGGACGAACCTCCACCGATTCGGTCAGGCCGAGAACCAGGTCGCGTCGCCCGCTGCCGAGGCCGCGTCGGGTGACGTTGGCCGTGCCCGCGCCGCCGCCGAGACGCAACGCCTCCGGGACCGACAATCCCTGCGCGAGCCCTGCGGCGATGCCGGCACTCATCGAATCGCCTGCTCCGTGGTGATCGACCATGCGTAGACCCGGCGTGACAATTTCGAGCACGTCGCCGTCCACCAATGCCAGGGCTGGATCTCCGGCCCGCGAGATCACGACGATCTCCGCGCCGTCGTCGTGCATCTTCCGCATCGAGTCGATGAGGTGCGCCGGGTCCTCGGACTCGGCCCGGCCGTCGGCGATGAGGTCCTCGTGGCTGACCTTGAGCACCGTGAGGCCGCCGGCGAGCGCAGCGATCATGGTCGGCCCGGACAGGTCGGCCACCACCGTCTTACCCAGGGCGGTGAGGTCCGCGCACAGCCGCTCGTACACCTCGGGCGGGACGATGTCCTCTTCGTGCGGTCCGCCGAGGATGGCGACGTCGCTGCGGGCACCGGCTGCGAGTGCCGCGCTGAACAGGTCGTCGAGCGCATGCCTGGCCAGGGGCGGCGGGTCGACCGTGGCAAGGATTTCACGCTCACCGCTACGGCGATCGTGCACGTACGAGCCGCTCTCCTGGCCGATGTCGACCGAGACGACGGAGATGCCCTCCCGCTCGACGATGTCGCGCAGAATGCCCCCGATCTCGCCGCCGAACACTCCCGTCAGTGTGACGTCGAGACCGAGCACCGTGGCCATCCGGGCGATCCAGTGGCCCTGACCACCCGCGTGCACGTGCAGTTCGGTGTTGCCGTTGGGAGCTTTGTCGAGGGTCACCGTCAACAGCGGAGACGGAGCGAAGACGAGGGCACTGAGGGATTCGGAGGAGGGAGGCATCGACTGCGAATGCCCGATATGTCAGGACCGAAACGGCTGGTGCTCGGCGATAGCCTCAGAAGCGACGACGCAGACGCATTCCGATCGGGCGGCCGTCGGGATCCACGAACAGGCGATAGGCGAATGCGGCGAGTCGCTGTTGCCACACCGGTGGCACGGAGATCTCGTGTCGGCGAAGCCTGCCGGCAGGGCGCGGGCCCGAGGACGGGTTGTGGTGCCACTCGTCGAGCGCGGTTGCACTTGCCGAGATGGCGTCGAAGAATGCCTGCGGGTCCACCAGATCGGCGTCGTCACCGTCGGCCCGGCCGAGGTGTTCGCGAATCAGTTCCAGGCGCAGGTTGCGGGCGTGGGTTCGGGCACCGTCGCCCAATCCGGCGGGGTCGAGAGGTTCGCGGTCGTCGTGTTCGTCGTCGACGATCGCCGCCGTCAGCTCCGAATCGTGAGTCCAGGAGCGACGATTGAAGTTGTCCGAGCCCACCGCGGTCCACACGTCGTCGATGATGCAGACCTTCGAATGCACGTAAACCGGTATGCCGCGGTCGTTTTCGATGTCGAGAACCAACACGCGATCGCCACCGGCGGCGCGGATGACCTCCAACGCAGCCGAGTGTCCCAGCAGCGCAGACGGAATGGTGAGTGCACTGTCGTCGTCGAGATGCTTGGGAACCACCACCACCAAGCGCAGGTTCGGCTTACGGCGCAGTGCCGCGGCGAAGACGCGTGCGACATCCACCGACCACAGGTACTGGTCCTCGATGTAGATCAGCTCGGTTGCCCGGTTGAGCGCCTTGGCGTATGCCCGTGCCGCGCTGCGCTCGCCCTTGGTGGCGAACGGGTAGGCGGGGCGTCGACGCGGGTAGGTGCGCAACAACTGCACCGAGCACGTGCCCTGCGGTTCCGGCGGTGCAGCCGCAGGCGGCAGTTCCGACGGCTCCCGAGTCACTCCGCGCAGCATGTCGGGGATGGCGTGCCAGGGGAGGCGGGACAGGGCTGCGGGATCCTCCCAGCGCTCGCGGAAGACGTCCTCGACGTCCCGCACCGCGGGTCCCTCCAACTGGACCTGCACGTCGTGCCAGGCCGCGATCTCGCCGTACTCGGGAGGGAAGGGACGGGAGACCGGATCGCCGAAATGATCGGCGTCGTCGCGTCGAGCACGGGCCAGGTCGATGCCGCCCACGAACGCGACGTCGGGCAGATCTTTCCTGCCGTACCGCACCACCACGAACTTCTGGTGGTGGCTTCCGGTGACCAGCACGCGCTGGTCGAGGATCACCTCGCCGCCTGCCTCTTCGAGCTTCATGGCGAGCTTGCGATTCTTCGGGCCGGTGAATCCGAGCGTCTCCATGTGCGAGCGCCACACCATGCCCTTCACGACGCCACCGCGGTGCGCGACGGCCGTGAGCGCGTCCTCGACGGTCACGCCGTCGTCGGTGAGCAGCTGTTCCGGATCTCCGCGCCAATCGGTGAACAGCACCAGGTCGTCGCGCTCGGTGCGGTCGAGGGCTCGGGCGAGTGCGGCGAAATAGGTCTTGCCGTGCACCAGGTTCTCGACGCGGTTGCCCTCGGTCCAGGCGGTGATTCGGGTGTCGTCGTTGCCGCGCTCGACGGCAGTGAGGAACCAGGGGTGCGCCGGATCGAAGTGTCGCTCCGGTGCGATGAGGGCGGAGGTGGATCTGCCGAGGCTCTCGGCGACACCGTCGACGACGCGCCGGATGCGCTGCACTATCACGTTGGCATCATTTCATCCGGTTTGAAGCGCGGGGAGGGCGGGCACCCGAGCGATATGACTCAGGTACCCAACGTCACGCTCAGAAACGGCAAGCAGATCCCGCAGCTCGGCTTCGGCGTGTTCCAGATCGATCCCGAGAAGACTGCGCAGGCCGTCGAGACGGCCCTCGAGATCGGCTACCGCCACATCGACACCGCCGAGATGTACGGCAACGAGAAGCAGGTCGGCGAAGGTATTCGGAACTCGGGTATCGACCGCGACTCGGTGTTCGTCACCAGCAAACTCAACAACGGCTTCCACAAGCCCGACGACGCGCGCAAGGCGTTCGACAAGACGCTCAGTGACCTCGGTACCGACCACGTGGATCTTTTCCTCATCCACTGGCCGCTGCCCACCCGCTACGACGGCGACTTCGTCTCCACCTGGAAGACGCTGGAGGAGTTCGCCGCAGACGGCCGTGCACGCAGCATCGGCGTCTCCAACTTTCAGCCCGCCCACCTCGATCGCCTGGCGGAGGAGACCGAGACGGTCCCCGCGGTGAACCAAATCGAAGTGCACCCGTACTTCGTCAACAACGACGTCTGGGCCTACGGCCGCGAGCATGCGATCCCCACCGAGGCGTGGTCTCCGATCGCCCAGGGCAATGTTCTCGACGACGCGGAATTGAAGCAAATCGCCGACGCGGCAGGCAAATCCGTCGCACAGGTGGTGCTCCGCTGGCACATCCAGCGCGGAAACATCATCTTCCCGAAGTCGGTCACGCCGGAGCGAGTGAAAGCCAATTTCGACATCTTCGACTTCGAGCTCAGCTCGGCAGATGTGGATGCCATCACGGCTCTGGACAAGGGTGAGCAGGGTCGTACCGGACCGAATCCGGACACCTTCGACATGATCCCCGACTGATCACGTAACCCTGTGGGCTCGAACATCTTCGGATGTTCGAGCCCACAGTCGTTCGATCAGTGCTTCAGGGCCGATCCTGTTGCCGCGGTGACCTGCTCGGTGGTCACGCCCGGCGCGAGTTCGACCAGGCCGAGGGTGCCGTCGCCGACGACGTCGATGACGGCGAGGTTGGTGATGATGCGATCGACGACGCCTTGGCCGGTCAGCGGCAGGGTGCAGGCGTCGAGGATTTTCGGGTTACCGTCGCGGTCGGTGTGCTCCATGACGACGATGACGCGCCGGGCGCCGTGTACGAGGTCCATCGCGCCGCCCATGCCTTTGACCATCTTGCCGGGCACCATCCAGTTGGCGAGGTCGCCGGTGCGGGAGACCTGCATGCCGCCGAGTACGGCGGTGTCGATGTGGCCGCCGCGGATCATGCCGAAGCTCAGTGACGAATCGAAGTATGCGGCACCGGGATTGACGGTGACGGTCTCTTTGCCTGCGTTGATGAGGTTGGCGTCGACTTCGTCCTCGGTGGGGTAGGGCCCGGTGCCGAGGATACCGTTCTCCGAGTGCAGGGTGACCTTGACCGCGTCGGTCAGGTATCCCGGGATCAAGGTCGGTAGTCCGATGCCGAGGTTGACGTATTCGCCGTCGACCATCTCCGCTGCGGCGCGTTCGGCAATCTGATCGCGGGTCCATCCTGTGCTCATGCTCGAACTCCTGAACTGACGGTGCGCTTTTCGATGCGCCTGTCCTGTGGGCCGGTGTGTACGACGCGTTGGACGAACACGCCGGGAAGGTGTACGTGGGCCGGGTCGATTTCGCCCGGTTCCACGAGGTTCTCGACCTGGGCGATGGTGATCTTTCCTGCCATCGCGGCGAGGGGGTTGAAGTTCATCGCAGTTTTGTCGAACACGAGATTGCCTGCGGTGTCGCCGATCTCGGCGTGCACGAGTGCGAAGTCGGCGTTGATCGACTCTTCGAGTACGTACCGTTTGTCGCCGAACACTCGGGTCTCTTTGGGTGGGGAGGCGATCGAGACGGAGCCGTCGGTGTCGTAGCGCCAGGGCATTCCGCCGTCGGCGATGGGGCTGCCGACTCCTGCGGGGGTGAAGAATGCGGGGATTCCGGTGCCTCCGGCGCGGAGTCGTTCGGCGAGTGTTCCCTGCGGGGTCAGTTCCACTTCGAGTTCGCCGGCGAGGTACTGCCGGGCGAACTCCTTGTTCTCGCCGACGTAGGAGGCGGTGACGCGGCGGATTCGTCCGGCGGCCAGCAGGATTCCGAGTCCGTAGCCGTCGACGCCGCAGTTGTTGGAGAATACTTCGAGCTCGGTGGCGTCGGTGTTGGCGATGGCCTCGATGAGGGCGTCGGGGATGCCGCACAATCCGAAGCCGCCGACCGCGAGGGTCGCTCCACGGCCGATGTCCGCAACCGCGTCGGCGGCGGACGCGTAGGTCTTTCCAGTCACTTGCAGCTCCTGATGTGTTCGTTGAGCAAACGTTGTAGTCAGTGAACCTGAGCTGTGTATTTCGGTGAAGCGAATGCTGGTATCTGCTCGTTCGGTGAACGGATGTGGACTAGGCGTCCGGTGAGTGGACGTACGATGGCCGGGTGACGACACCGGATGCCAACGCAAGTGTGATCGACAAGATCTGTTCGTTGCTGCGCGCAGCGGGGAGCGAGGAGCCGTCGGGTGCCTCGACCACCGCGCTCGCGCGGGCGACCGGTATCGCGCGACCGACCGCACATCGCCTACTGGCGTCGCTGGCCGACCAAGGATTCGTCGACCGCGACGCGACCGGCAACTGGTCACTGGGTCCGGAGATCTATCTGCTCGGATCGATGGCGGCATTGCGGTACGACATCACCGACCAGGCTCGAAAGATAGTGCAGGCGTTGGCAACCGAGAGTGGAGAGAGCGCGTTCCTCTCGGCCCGGCGCGGTGCGGAGACCGTGTGCCTGCTTCGGGTGGAAGGGAGCTTTCCGTTGCGCTCGCACGTGTTGTACGAGGGCATTCGGCTACCGCTCGGGGTGGCGTCCGCCGGTTTGGCCATTCTCGCGCACCTGCCCGATCGGGAGGTCGACGAGTACCTCGGCGACGTCGACCTGGTGCCGGAGTGGGGCGAGACTCATTCCGCCCCAGCGATTCGGCACCGCGTCGGCCACACTCGGACAACAGGTTTCGCCGTCAATCCAGGTTTGCTCGTGGAAGGCAGCTGGGGTCTGGGTGCTGCTGTGTTCGACCGCGCCGGAGGTCCTGCGTGGGCACTGAGTCTGACGGGCGTCGAGACGCGATTCCGCGACGACCGACGCCGGGAATTGGGCAAGATGCTGCTCGACGCGGCACACCGACTCACCGTGCAACTGGGGGAGCGGCCCGCTTAGCTGTCTAGTTCCTCCAGAATGTCCGCGGCGTCTCGGCTGCCTGCGGCGGCCAATCTCTGCAGCTCGGCGCGGTCGCCACGTTCACCGGCGAGCTCGACGAGAATGTCGACGGCATCGCTGCTGCCTGCGCCGGCGAGAGAGCGGAGTTCTCCGAGGTCGTTGCGCTCGCCTGCGAGTTCGACCAACTGGTCGATGGCATCCTGATCGCCGCCGGCCGCACGCCGGCGTAATTCGATCGGTTCCGACTTCGAATCGGGCTCGCTCATGGAGTGCAGTGTAGAACGATTCCGTGGATAGCGGCAGGTCAGCCTGTGCTTTTTCGGCTCGAGCGTTCTTGTCGGTGGGTCGGGATAGTCTTCATCTTGTTCGAACAGGCGTTCTTGTTTCGGCTCACCGGGGGGTGAAAAAATGGGTGCAATACCGACCGTGTCACTGGAGGCGTTGACCGCTGCCGCGCGTGAGGAGAATCGGCAGGCGGCCCGCAAGATCACCGCCTGCTACCGCGTGCACTGCGACTGGATCACCCGCGACACAAAACACAAGCACTACAGCCGATACGGACGCACCGAAATGGCAGTGGCGTTGGGCTGCTCGGCGACCGTCGCCGAAGCGTACGTCTCCGTCGGCGTCGCCCTGCACACCCGAATGCCGCTGCTACGGGCAGCGTTCGAGGCCGGTGAGATCGACCTCCCCCGCGTGCGGACGGTATGCCGGATCCTCGACAACCTCTCCGACGACATCGTCACCCGCGTCGAAGCCGAGGTCGTCGAGGCGGCGCGGAGATCGTCCCCGGGCCCGCTCGAACAGGCGATCTGGGACATCCTGCTGCGCGTCGCACCCGAGGAAGCCGCCGCGTTGCGGGAGTTCGCGAAGAAATTCCGGACCGTCACCTACAGTCCCGCCGGCGAACTCGCCCGCATCCGAGCCGAGTTGACCGCCCCCGAAGCCGCCGCCGCATGGCAACTCCTCGAAGAGATGGCCGACACCCTCTGCCCGAAAGATCCGCGCGGTAAGAAAGAACGCCTGTGCGATGCATTCATGGCCCGCATGCACGGCGAACCCCGACTGGCATGCCTGTGCCAACGCACCGATTGCCCGAAGAAAGACACAGCGTTGCCGGATCGACGGGTGCCGCTCACGATGATCACCGTCGACATCGCCACCCTCATCGGACTACTCGCCAACCCCGCCTACCTCGCCGGGCATGGTTCCATCGATCCCGACCTCGCGCGAGAGTTGGCACGCAACAGTCACTGGCAGATCCTGCTCACCGAAGCAGTGACACTTGCCGAGAAACTCGGACTCGCCGTGCAGAACCCGGACACCGGGGAATGGGAACGAACCCCGAAAAATCACAAGCAGGAGTCGGACTCAGCGTCGGATCCGGCGAACGACCCGGACATGAAATCTGAGACGAACGCTGCTTCGGGAACAAACGCTACCGAGACTCGCAGCTGGATCGGTAATGACTCGAAAACGGTGACCGAATCCGAATCATGCACGAGTACAGGCACTTCCACCGACGCCGAGACCGACACCGACACGGCGACCGACACCGACACGGCCACCGACGCGGCGACCGACACCGACACGGCCACCGCCACCGCAGCCACCGAATCATCCACGGCACCATCACCCGCCTCCGCGCCCTCGCCGACCGGCGCGACCGCAACGGCCACTGCGCCGGCACCGGCGACAGCAGCGGACTCTGCCGCCGGCAAGGAAACAGATCCCGGCCGTGGCTCCGATCCAGCACAACCACCGCATGCAGCATCGGCCCGAGGTCCGGTCGGCACATCGAGTTCGACACCCGCCCCGACCGGCGAATCACCTCGAACATCGGACGCAGCACAAGCACCTGTGCCGGAGCCGGACCCTGACCCGATGCCGGAGCCCAGCAGTGCATCCGATCGAACCGAAACCCGGACTGCTTCAAATGAACCCGAGGAAATCAGGCCAGTCACACCGGCACCTGGACCAACACCGAAAACAAATCTCGAGCGAGGAACAGCTCGCACGCCGGAAGCGGGGGCAACGACATCACCGGATCTGACGCAGGGCCACGCAGGGGACACCCCTGCCCATCCAGCGGCAGACTCAGCTCCACCTGACCTCGGCGGAGGAGAAGACAGACCACGACGGACCCAATCACTGACGTCCGCTGCAGCCCTGTTCTGCACCCACACCCCCGTCGGCCGGGGCACACAGCACAGCTCTGCCCTCGATCTGGACGACATCAGACATCCCGCCCGCAACATGAGAGCACTCGACCTACGCTCGGCAATCCGCCTGGACAACCGAACGACCCCCACTGCAGGCCACACACCCGCAGGCCGCACACCGTCAGGGCTCTACCTCGGCAACGCATCGCTGGCCGCCGCGCTCGAAGCCGCGATCGCCGCCGACCCCACCCTCGGAAAATCGGTCCCCCGCGACCCGCTCACCGACCGAGCCCTGATCTACCGACCCGACGCCCTCACCACAGCCGCGGTCCGCCTGCGCGACAAACACTGCCGATTCCCTGGCTGCCACCGACCCGCCGCACGCTGCCAACTCGACCACATCGTGGCCTTCGACCACGCCAACCCTCGCGGCGGCGGCTGGACCACCGTCAACAACCTCCAATGCCTCTGCGACTACCACCACTCCGTCAAAACAGCCGGCTACTGGAAGGCCGTCATGCTCCCCGGCGGGGCGATCCTGTGGACATCGACCTCCAAGACCACCCGAATCACCCTGCCCACCAACGGCACAGCCGTACCCATCCTCGGAAACGACCTCAGGCCACACATCCCCACCCGACAGAAACGATCCGGCCACATCGCCTACCCCAACCCACCCGACAATCAACCGCCCGAGACAGACGAAACGGCAGCACCGCCGTTCTAGGCGATGCTGCCGTGGATTCCGGTGCCCGATCCGTCAGACCAAGTGCTGAATGTGGTCGCGGGTGAATTCGATGCGCTCGTCGACGCGTCCGTCTCCGACCTTGTTCACCCAATCCGGGTCGGACAACAGCGCACGTCCGACGGCAACGAGATCGAACTCGTTGTCCTCGAACTGGCCTACCAGGGCATCGAGTCCGGTGACACCGGATGCGGCGTCCTCCGACCACGCCGAGGTGAACACCGAGTCGAGGCCCACGGATCCGACGGTGATCGTCGGGACACCGGTGAGCTTGCGGGTCCACCCGGCCAAGCCCAGCTTGCCGTCGTTGCCGTCCAGCTCCGGGAACGCCGGATCCCAGTGGCGACGGGTCGAAGCGTGCAGAATGTCCACTCCGGCGTCGACCAGGGGAGTCAAGACACGTCCGAGTTCCTCAGGGTTCTGGGCGATCCGGGCGTCGAAGTGATTGCTCTTCCACTGCGAGAACCGGTAGACGATGGCGAAGTCCTCGCCCACCGCAGCACGGATCGCCGCAACGACCTGCGCGGGGAAGCGAGTCCGAGCTTCGAGGGAGCCACCGAATTCGTCGTCACGCACATTGGTTGTGGCCCAGAGGAATTCGTCGAGCAGGTATCCATGCGCGCCGTGCAGCTCGAGACCGTCGAATCCGGTGTTCTTCGCATTGACCGCGGCCTGCACCCATTGCGAGGTGAGTTCGTCGAGGTCGGCGTCGGTGAATGCGCGACCCACCGAAGAACCGTCGAGTGCAATACCGGACGGGCTCACGGTGGTGACGTCCGGGAACAGGCGAGGCTCGGTGCCGCGCTCGACGCCGAGGTGCCACAGCTGCGGGATGATCGCGCTGCCCTCGGCGTGCACGGCGTCGACGACGCCCTTCCAGCCCTCGAGGCTGGCGTCACCGTAGATCCGCGGGACACGGGTGTCCGGGCCGGCTGCGGGATCGGGAATGTAGGTGCCCTCGGTGATGATGAGGCCGGTGCCGCCGGCCGCGCGCTTGCGGTAGTACTCGGCGACATCCGGGCCGGGAATGCCGTCGGGAGAAAAGGCGCGCGTCATCGGGGCCATGGCGAAGCGATTGCGCAGCTTCAGCGACTTGACCTCGAACGGCTCGAAGAGCCCGGCGGTGGACAGATGCTGAGTTGTGGATGCAGTTTCGGTCACGCCTGCGCACAACCGGCATGCAGCCCGAGCTATTCCCGGCGCAGGGCTGTTAGCGTCGGAGCCTTATGAGCCCTTCGCCGCTGATTTCTGCCGCCGAACTGCACGACCTCTTCGAGATGGGACGGGCGCCGGTCGTCCTCGACGTTCGTTGGGCGCTCCAGACCGGCAGCGACAGAGCAGGTTACGAGGCCGGCCACATCCCGAACGCGCAGTTCGTGGACCTCGATGCAGAGCTTGCCGGGGTCCCGGGTTCGGGCGGCCGCCACCCATTGCCCGACGAGGAGACCTTCGTCGCAGCGATGCGCAGCGCCGGGGTGAGCGACGATTCCTCCGTGGTGGTCTACGACGCAGGACCCGCAACTGCCGCGGCGCGCGCATGGTGGCTGTTGCGCTACTACGGCCATGCAGACGTGCGAGTCCTCGAGGGCGGTCTGGCTCAGTGGGTGGCCGAAGGGTTTGCCACCGGCACCGAGCCGTCGATCGTCGCAGCCGGATCTTTCAGCGCCCGGCCGTCCCTGGCACGAGTCCTCGACGTCGGCGATGTACTCGAGTTCGCCCAGAGCAACGTCCTGCTCGACGCCCGAGCACCCGAGCGATTCCGCGGCGAGGTGGAGCCGGTGGATCCGGTGGCCGGACATATCCCCGGCGCAATCAATCGACCGACCACAGACAACGTCGATTCGGACGGCAAGTTTCTGGACCCCGGGGTACTCGATGGCACATTCGGTGGACTTGTGCCCGAGGGAAAGGCCGTCGCCGTCTACTGCGGATCCGGCGTGACCGCCGCCCATCAGATTCTGGCGCTCGAGTTGGCGGGCTTCGATGCTGCGTTGTATCCGGGCTCGTGGTCGGGGTGGATCACCGATCCGACGCGTCCTCGGGCCTAGATTCCGCGCTCTGACCAGCATCTTCATGCAACCAGGGTTGAACTTGAATCCGACTTCAACTATACCTGGGGCATGAAGGTAGAAGGCAAAGTTGGCATCGTCACCGGCGGTGGTGGCGGAATCGGCGGGGCCATCGCCGCTCGACTCTCCGAGCACGGCGCACGCGTCGTCGTCTCCGATCTCGACGAAACCACGGCCCGATCCGTGGCCGACGCCATCGAACGCGACCGGCCGGGGACGGCCGTCGCCGCCGCGGCGGACGCGTCGAACACCGAGGACATCCAACGGCTGATCGCACTGGCCGAGGACTCGTTCGGACCTGTCGATCTCTACTTCGCCAACGCAGGAATCAGCGGCGCACCCGGACTGGACGCCACCGACAAGGACTGGGACCTCTCGTTCGATGTCAACGTCCGCGCACACATTCGCGCCGCGCAGCTGTTGGTGCCGGGTTGGCTCGAGCGCGGTGAAGGCTATTTCGTCAGCACCGCCTCGGCGGCCGGTTTGCTCACCCAGATCGGCTCGGCGACATACGCGACGACCAAGCACGCCGCGGTCGGATTCGCCGAGTGGATGAACGTCACCTACGGCAACCGCGGTATTCGCGTCAGCTGCCTGTGCCCGATGGGCGTCAACACCAAACTGCTGTACGAGGGACGCGAATCCGGAGATGCGTTGGGAGCGGCCGCAACTGCCGCGGTTCTCAGTGCCGGTGCCGTACTCGAACCGCTCGATGTCGCCGATGTGGTGCTCGACGCCATGGACCGCGAGCAGTTCCTGGTCCTGCCGCACGAGAACGTGCTGGACATGTACCGCAACAAGGGTGCCGACTACGACCGGTGGTTGCGCGGCATGCGTCGCTACCAGGACAGCTTGCTCGACAACAACCGATAGGGGCCCACCGTGGCATTTTTCGAGACCTCCGACCGTGCGAAGAAGTACGAGTCGGATCTGTTGGAGTTCATGGACTCTCACATCTACCCGGCCGAGGCAGTGTACGAGCAGCAGATGCTCGAATCCGGTGACCCGCACTTCCAGCCGCCGATCATCGAGGATCTGAAGAAGGAAGCGCGCTCGCGCGGACTGTGGAATCTGTTCCACCCGCACCCCGAATGGGGCCCGGGCCTGACCAACCTCGAGTACGCGCCGCTGGCCGAAATCATGGGCCGCAGCCTGCTCGCGCCCGAGGCATGCAACTGCAACGCTCCCGATACCGGCAACATGGAGGTGTTCACGCTCTTCGGTACCGACGAGCACAAAGAGAAGTACTTGAAGCCGTTGCTGGACGGGACTATTCGCTCTGCCTTTGCGATGACCGAACCCGATGTCGCCAGCTCCGACGCCACCAACATCGCCATGAAGATGGATCGCGACGGCGACGACTTCATCCTCAACGGGCGCAAGTGGTGGACGTCCAATGCGATGCACAAGAACTGCAAGGTTCTCATCGTCATGGGCAAGACCGATCCCGAGGCGGCCACGCACCGCCAGCAGTCGATGTTGGTGGTGCCCATCGACGCACCCGGAGTCACCGTCCTGCGCAATCTGCCGGTGTTCGGCTACATCGACCGCGAAGGTCACGCCGAGGTGCTCTTCGAGAATGTACGGGTACCGGCGAAGGACGTGCTGAAGGGGCCCGGCGAGGGATTCGCCATCAGCCAGGCTCGCTTGGGACCTGGTCGTATCCACCACGCGATGCGCACCATCGGCGTGGCCGAACGCGCACTCGAATTGCTCTGTCGCCGTGCGGTATCCCGAGTGACGTTCGGCAAGCCGGTGGCGATGCGCTCGAACATTCAGGACTGGATCGCCGAGGCGCGCATCGAGATCGAGAAGACCAGGTTGCTCACGTTCAAGGCGGCGTACCTGATGGACACCGTCGGGAACAAGGAAGCGCGTACGGAGATCGCAGCGATCAAGGTTGCGGCACCGGAGATGGCGCTGAAAATCATCGACCGGGCGATCCAGGTCCACGGCGGAGGAGGAGTGTCCAACGACTTCCCGCTGGCCATGATGTACGCGCACATTCGCACGCTGCGGCTCGCGGACGGTCCCGACGAGGTGCACAAGATGTCGATCGCGAAAATGGAGCTGAAGAAGTACCTCTGAACGGAGGTTATCGACCCGGCTGCCAGGCCGGGTCGCGGCCGATGAAGGCCATCAGCTTGTCCTGTGAGGAAGCGTCGTCGGCAACGGGGGCGGCGGGGCCGTACTGCCCGCTGTCCCGTAGCACCTGCTCCATCGGTCGCATGGCCTCGAGCGCTGCAGCGCAGCGTTCTCGGCCCAGATCAGACTCTCGGCCAATGGCTTTCGCCAGGTCCCAGGAGTGCATCCAGACGTCGGCGGTGTAGAACATGTCGATTGCCTCGTCCACCGGCATGTCTCCGGTGTGCGGGTTGCTCAGCACCCGGCCGGCGGGGTCGTCGAGAATTGCTTGGATATCGGCGACGTGCTGGGTCCAGGCTGCGGCCGGGTCGGCTCCGACGTCCAGCGCCGGTAGTTCGATACCGGCCCCGCCGGCGAGAAAGCCGCGGGACCACTCGACCAGGTGCCGCACCACATCGATTGCAGCCCAACCCGATACCGGGCTCGGCCGAGACCAGTCCGCCGGTGATGCGGACTCCACCAGCGCAGTGAACATGGCCGCGTCCTGCAGGTGTTGCTGCGCCGGGCCGGTCCTGTGCCCGAGCAGTTCGTCCAGCTTGTCGTAGCCCTCCTTCACGCCGACGTCCATGCCACTGGACAGCATGCCGTCGCGCGTCGCGAAGTCCGACATCACACTCAATACCTTCAGACGTGTACCGCCATCGCCTCGGCTCTCGAAAGTGAGCGTTTCGAGCGCGACCGAATCGGGTGCACCCTTCCAGGTGAAGGTCCACACGATTCGCTCGCTCGCACGCACCTCGTGAAAGCTGCCGAAGAAGGCAGCGATCTCTTCACCGTCCCGGTCGTTGGCGAAGGCCCAAGCGCCTCCGGTGTGCCCCTCCCACTTCAGGATTCGGGTCGTCAACGATCGCGGCCCCACCCACCGCCGATACAGCTCGGGGTCGATGTGAGCGCGAAACACCTGCTCCGGCGTCGCGTCGAACTCTCGGACGATCTCGATCGTGGGGACTTTCTCGTCCGCAACGATTTCGGTTTCGTGTGCAGTCATGACACTTCTTTCGACTCGGTGGTCTCGTCGTCTGCGATGCTGTCCAGCAGGGCGTCGAGGCGTCGGTACCGCTGTTCTGCTTCCTGGCGATAACGCTCGATCCATTTCGTCAACAGGCCGAACACCTCGGCATCGAGATGCACCGGACGACGCTGGGCATCCCTGCTGCGCGTGACCAATCCGGCCTCCTCGAGCACCTTCACGTGTTTCGAGACCGCTTGCAGGCTCATCTCGTACGGCTCGGCCAGTTCGCTGACATTCGCGTCACCGCTGGCCAGCCGGGCAACCATGTCACGTCGAGTGGGATCGGCCAATGCCGCGAACGTCCTGTTGAGCTGCTCTGTTCGATCGTCCATGGGGTTCCTCGCTGTGCGTTGTTCCTGAGGGTAAGCCGCCCGCTCGACGTAGTCAACCACTTGGTTGACTAAGTTGATCGCCTACCCTCGAGCCATGAGCGTCGGTGATGACCTGGTGCAGGATGTGCTCTCCCGGGCCCCGGGGCACCCGCTACGGGTGGCGATCGACGGGGTGACGGCTTCGGGCAAAACCACCTGCGCGCGGTGGCTGGTCGATGCTGTTGCAGCACAGGGTCGTCCGTCCGTGCACGTGACGATGGACGGCTTTCATCATCGGCGCGCCCATCGGTATCGGCAGGGTCGGGCGTCGGCTCTCGGCTACTACCGGGACGCGTACGACTTCGACGCGTTTGCGGCACACGTGCTGATCCCGTTGGGGCCGAACGGAAGCGGGGCCATTCGGCGTCGGGTCATCGATCTGGCGACGGATGAGCCGGTGGACGATCCGCTCGAGCCGGTGCCGGCCGGCGCGATCGTCGTGGTGGACGGAACGTTCTTGCATCGGCCGCCGCTGCCCGAGTACTGGGACTACACAGTCTTCGTCGATACCCCCATGGACGTCGCACGGGCTCGCGGTATCGCCAGGGATGCGGAGGCGCTCGGTGGCACGGAGGCGGCAGGTCGCGCCTTCGACCAGCGCTATCACGCAGCATGCCGGATCTATCTGGACGAGGTGGACCCGCGTGCTCGGGCAACGCGAGTGTTGCCGATCGACTGGAGATGACCACCATCGTTCGTGCATTCGGATGCTCACAGCGGTGCGGTCGAGTGCCACCCAGCGCACTTGACCGCACCACTGCCGCAGCGTGTTTCAGAAGTGAATCACCCCGCGCATGTTCTTGCCGTCGCGTAGGTCCTGGTAGCCCTCGTTGACCTGCTCCAAGGAGTAGGTCGAGGTGATGAGTTCGTCGAGCTTGAGTTGCCCGGCGTCGTAGAGGCGTAGCAGGCGCACGATGTCGTACTGCGGATTCGCGGACCCGAAGAGCGTGCCCTTGATCGTCTTCTGATTCAACGTCAGATCCGTGCCGGACACGTGCACAGTCAGCTTCTCGGGATCGGCGAGCCCGGTGATGACGACGGTGCCGCCCTTGCCGATGGCCGCGGTTGCGGCTTGCACGACCTCCTCGTCGACGGTTCCGACCAGAATCAGAGCCTGGTCCGCTCCCTGACCCCACGTGAGTTCGGTCAACTTCTCCTGCGCCGACGCGTAGTCCGCGAACGCGTGAGTCGCCCCGAACTTCAGCGCCTGGTTACGCTTGAACTCGAGCGGATCGACGACGAGGACATGCTTCGCGCCCGAATGCACCGCTCCCTGAACGGCATTGATGCCGAGGCCGCCGATGCCGTAGATGATCACGGAGTCACCTGCGCGTACACCGCCCGCGTAAACGGCGGTACCCCAGCCGGACGGAACGCCGCAGCCCACGAGAACTGCTGTCTCCAAGGGCAACCAGTCGTCGATCTTGACGACGGAGTGCTGCGAGATGGTGGCGCGTTCGGAGAAGGTGCCGAGCATGCACATCGCTCCGAATTCGGTGCCCTTGCTGTCGCGGCGACGG
Organism: Rhodococcus sp. 05-2254-2; assembly: GCF_002259095.1. Classification (NCBI taxonomy): domain Bacteria; kingdom Bacillati; phylum Actinomycetota; class Actinomycetes; order Mycobacteriales; family Nocardiaceae; genus Rhodococcus; species Rhodococcus sp. 05-2254-2. The sequence continues at coordinate 78,012 of NZ_NOZJ01000001.1, forward strand.
AACGTGCCGTCGGGCATGCAGCCCTCGAGGATCGTTGCGCCCATGTCGCACAGGTTCTGTCGGCCGGTGGAGCAGTAGCGGCAGGTGCCGCAGTTCGGGATGAAGGAGCAGACGACATGGTCGCCGGGCTTGACCTTGGTGACGCCGGGACCGACTTCTTCGATGATGCCGGACCCCTCGTGGCCGCCGACGATGGGGAAGCGCGGTGGCAGGTCACCGTCGAGCAGATGTAGATCCGAATGGCACAGTCCTGCGGCCACGTACTTGATCAGGACTTCACCGGGGCCGGGGCCGTCCATGTCCAGTTCGATGATCTCGAACGGCTTGTGTGGCTCGAACAGTACTGCTGCTTTGGTCTTCACGGAGATTCTCCTGACGTCGATTCAGCGGTCGATGGATGTGGCGTGTCCGACGGTGCCGCTGCTCTCGTATTGCCGGGCGCGCATCCATGCATGGAATTGTGACCCCGATCACGGGTGGAGAGTGTTCAGAAAGTGGACAACCTCAGCCGAGGATGCCGAATTCGCGCATCCGCTTGTACAGCGTGGTTCGACTGATTCCCAGGCTCTCCGCCGTCGTGCGTTTGTTCCCGCCCTGCCGCGCCAACTCGTGCACGATGGCGTCGCGCATCGCGGTGTCGAGGGTGCTCATCCGTGTGGTCGACGCTTTCTTGCGCGGCCGGACCAGTTCCCGTTCGGTGATATCTCCGACGGATCTGCGCGACGCGGCCTCGGTGACCTCGGCTCGGAGTTCGCCGATGTTGCCCGGCCAGTCGTAGTCGATCAACGCCGACAACGCTGCCGGGGTGAAGTGCGCGCGGGACTCGAGCTCGGCCATGATGGCGCGGACCAGGTCCGGAATCTCGTGTCGGCGAGAGCGCAACGGGGCCAACTCGATGGTCTCGGCGCACAGGGACAGAAGTTGGCGATGTTCGAGTTCGGCCGAGTCGGTGGCCGAACTCGACAGCGCGTACCACCCGGGAGCGGACGACAGAATCGAATGCAGCCGGCTCGCCACCGGGCCGGTGAGGAAATGCACGTTCTCGACCACGACATCGTGTGCCGCCCGGATCTGATGCTCGACGCCTGCCAACCACTCGGCCGCAGTCGTCGTCACCAGATCCGACGCGTCGAACCAGCGTGGTGACGTCGTTGCTGTCCATCGGGCCAGAGTGGTGGATTTTCCGGTGCCGGGTTCACCGTTGACGCACAACGGCTTTCGCGTCTTCGGTGCCGGTGGTGGTGTACGCACGGTGTCGTGCGGATCGATCTCGATGACGATGCCCGCGGCCGACACCGGACGTTCCCAGCGCACGGTTGCATGCAGTCCGGAATTGAGAATCACATCCTGTACGACGCCGCTGCGCCGGACCGCATCGTCGGTGAGCGAGCGTAGTGCGGAGTGATCGACTGTGTCCACTATTGTTGCAGCGCTGGTGTTTTCGAGCAGGATTTCGTCGGCTATCGCGATGACGGGTGCACCGCGGCGCTGTGAGGATGCGTACTGAAAAGCCTGGAAGAGTCGTTGTTCGCCCGAACGCGTCTCTTCGAGGAGCCTGCCCTGAATGTCCTGTGCGGCATGGACGAGCATCGGTTGGAGCAGCGGGTTGTCGTCGGAGGCCAGGAAGGTGATGTCGAGGACGCCCTCGATGCGGCGGGTGACGGGGTGGATGAGGGGGTGGCCGTAGCAGCCGAAGGTTTTCATCGACTCGATGTAGTGCTCCTCGGCGTGCACAGCGCACGGGGCGCGCATCTCGAAGCTTGTCGAGATCGAATTGGTGCCCGACGCCTGTTCGGTGAACGACCGGCCGACGACCGCGCCGACCGAGGACACGGCATCTCGTAGCGAATGGGTTCCGAAACGGAGATCGACCAGCCGGGCATCGCGATCCGCGAGCAGAACGCAGTACCCGGAGCCGTGGAGCACACTCTCCATCCGATCGAGGATGGGATTTGCCGCGGCGAGGAGGCGGCTACGACGGTCGACGTCACGCAGGCTCGCCTGCTCCAGGGTGTCCGCCGGTGCGAGACCGCTCTGCGCCGACCGTTGCCAGGACTTGGCAATGGAATCTCGGAGCTTCTCGGCACCGCTGGGCATCTCGCGCACCTCCGTCGGCCGGCGCATGGTCGTCATACGACGGTATCGCCGACTGCTCCGCTCGACGCACGTTTCGACGGAACCTGCCCGATCGGGCAGTGGTGTATTGACAGCGTGCTGTCATGTGCGCAAAATGACAGCACACTGTCGAAATTCTGGAGGTTCGAGATGACAACGATCGCTCTGTACGCCACCGACACCATGGCCGACTGGGAGTACGGATACCTCACCGCCGGGTTGGCCATGGCTCGTGAACAAGACCCCGACGCCAATCGGCTGATCGTTGCATCCGAGACAGAAGACGTCATCACGACGATGGGAGGTCTGCGAATCACTCCCGATGTCGCGGTGGCAGACCTTCCCACTCTCGATGCGTTGATTCTGCCCGGCGCGCCCAGTTGGGACTCCGGTCACGACGCGGTGCTGAGGCTCGCAGTCGAACTCGTTGCGGCGGGAACGCCGGTCGCGGCGATCTGCGGCGCAACGTTGGGTTTGGCCCGAACCGGACTGCTCGACGACCGGCCACATACCTCCAATGCCGCCGAGTTCCTCACGCAGGCAACCGAATACCATGGTTCGGAGTACTACCGCGACGAGAAGGCAGTGTCCGACGGCACCGTGATCACCGCAGGCGGCGTGAGCCCGTTGGAATTCGCGAAGCTCGTGTTCGAGCGGTTGAACGTGTTTCCCCAACCCGTGGTCGACGCCTGGTACGGCCTCTACACGACGGGGGAACGCAAGTACTACGACCAGCTGGCCGGCGCATGAAGCAGCGCACTCCCGAGGGAGATGCGCTGACTGCGCTGGTTCTGCCCGTCTTCGAGCTCAACGGTGAATTCCTCGCCGCCGCACAGGACATCACCGAGCCGACGGGTCTGACTCCGGCGTGGTGGCAGGTTCTCGGAGCCACCTTGGACGAGCCGCTCTCGGTAGCCGACATCGCGCGACGCGTCGGGCTGGGGTTGGCGCGTCAGAGTGTGCAACGCACCGCAAATCTGTTGGTGGACAAAGGGTGGGCCGTGTACGTCGACAACCCGAACCACAAGCGCGCGAAGCTGTTGGAACCCACCGCCAAGGGCCGCGACACCGTTGCCGAGCTGCGGGATGCGCAACATGCATGGTCCGATGCCGTGGGAGCCGCTGTGGGAGAGGGCGAGCTGCAGGCCTTTGCGGCAACCCTGGAGAAGATCCTTAGGGCATCCAGGGACTATCGCGGCGGCAGTGCATAATTCGGGCATGGTTACGCTCGGGGTACTGCTGACCGGATTGCTGGCCGGGTTGTCGATGCAATCGGACGGCATCGACATCCTCGGCGACACCAGCGTCGGCGGGCTGCTGCTCTCCAGCGGCGGTGGGGGAGTCGCGGTCGCGCTGATCCTTGCGTCGGGTACGGCGATGGTCGTTCGTCGGCGCAGCGTTCTGGCCGGACTGTCCATCGCCGCTGCAGTTGTCATCGGGGGATCGGCACTGCTGTTCTCGTCCGATTTCGCCGAGGTGATGGCAGGCGGAGTCCTGTTGGGATGCAGTGCAGTGCAGGCGAACAGCACGCGGGTTCGGCAGGCGCTGCTGACGGCATCGTTTCTGCTCGGGCTGCTCAGTGTGGGTGCAGTAGAGGCGTTACAGCACAGCGCAATTCCCCGGCGCTACGCCGACTACCTCACCGAATCCGACATGGGCACACCGGTGGTCGTGCCGGTGCTCTGTGTGCTCGTGATGGTGGCTGCGGCGTGGGCAGCGCGCGCCGAACAGGGCGAAAGCCCGGCCACCGATCGCGACATTCGCACAGTCGCGGCAATACTGCTGGTGGCGATCGGTGGGCTGCTGCTCAATATGGTGTTCGTGTTCAGCATGTTCCAGAGCCTGTACGGGTTCGGCGGCCGCTGGTACTACGGACTCTTCGTCGTACCCGTGTTGTTCGCGGCGGCCGGCCTGCTACCGGGCCGCGGCGGCGTCATGGTTCTCGCCGGAACGGCGGTGTTGCTCACCTCGACCACCACGGCCGGGGTGGGTATCAGTGTCTCGGCCCGGGCCTGGACACTGGGACTGGTAGCTGTCACCGCAATCGCGGTGGCCGCCGGTGCCGCGCTCGGATTGCGTTGGGGGCGTCCGTTGATCGGCGTCGCAGTTCTGGCGGTGGTCTGCGTGACGGCACTGTTCGAGCAGCCGCCGCTGGACAACGTTCACTACGTCGCGACCCTGATCGTCTTTCCGGCCGCCGCAGCGTACCTGTACGTGGCGTGCACACCGGCCGCACCGACGCCGTCGACCCTCGGCCTCGCAATCCCGGCGGCGATCACGGTGCCGATGGTCGTCACCTACGGATGGACGTCGTACACGCCGTTGACCTCTGCACTGACGGACACGTCCTGGCCCCGCGTCGAACTCTGGCTCTCGACGGGCGGTGCATGTGCCGCCGTCGTGCTCGCTGGTCTCGGGATGTGGGCTCTGAACCGCTACCGGGCTCTGTTGTAGACGACGTGGTTGTAGACGACGTGTAGCACCTGATCCGATCCCACCGTCTCCGTCCGCTCGAACGCTGCCGGATCCCAACCATCGTAGATCGGTTCTTCCGCTCCGAGAATCACAGGCGAGACCGCAAGATGGAGGTGATCGACGAGCCCTGCCTTCAAATACTGCCGAACCGTCGATGCCCCGCCGCCGAGGCGCACGTCTTTGCCCGACGCCGCCTCGTGGGCGCGATCGAGTACGGCCTCGATGGGGTCGTCGGTGAAGTGGAACGTGGTGCCGACCATCTCCAGAGGTGGCCGCGGGTGATGGGTCAGTACGAACACCGGATGATGGTACGGCGGCTCCTCTCCCCACCAGCCGCGCCAGTCGTAGTTGGGTCACTCGTCGCGGACCGAACATGTTGCGGCCCATGATGGTTGCGCCGATGTTTTCGGTACCGAGGTCGCGCATCCGCTGATCGGCATCCGAATGATCGGCGAACACCCACTGGTGCAGCGCCATGCCGCCGACGCCCATGGGGTTGTCCTGGCTCTGATCGGGACCGGCGGCGAAACCGTCGAGCGAGACCGACAGATTGTGTACGCGAAGTGTCATAACCGAGTAGACCAGCAGCGAACCGCGAAGTCACCGGAGTACCGTTTTCTTCATGGCTTACAGATACCTCGGAAACAGCGGACTGAAGATTTCGGAGATCACCTACGGCAACTGGTTGACCCACGGATCGCAGGTGGAGAACGACATCGCCACCCAGTGCGTACGCGCGGCCCTCGATGCCGGCATCACCACGTTCGACACGGCCGACGTCTACGCCAACGGAGCAGCCGAGACCGTGCTGGGCGACGCGCTGAAAGGCGAGCGTCGGGAATCGCTGGAGATCTTCACCAAGGTCTACTTCCCGGTCGGACCCAAGGGCCCCAACGACACCGGACTCTCGCGCAAGCACATCCTCGAAGGCATCGACGCGTCGCTGCGTCGGCTCGGCACCGACTACGTCGACCTCTACCAGGCCCATCGCTACGACGTCGAGACTCCACTCGAAGAGACCATCGCCGCATTCGGTGACGTCGTCCGCCAGGGCAAGGCGCTGTACATCGGCGTCTCCGAGTGGACCGCCGATCAACTGCGTGCCGGGCAGGAACTCGCCCGTCAGGACGGCTTCTCGATCATCTCGAACCAGCCGCAGTACTCGGCCCTGTGGCGCGTCATCGAGGATCAGGTGATCCCGACGTCGAAGGAACTTGGTATCTCGCAGATCGTCTGGTCGCCCATCGCCCAGGGAGTGCTCACCGGCAAGTACCTCCCCGGCCAACCTCTGCCCGACGGCTCGCGCGCCAAGGACGACAAGGGCGGCGACAAGATGATCGCGCGCTACCTCGACGACCAGACGCTGACCCGCGTGCAGCAGCTCAAGCCGATCGCCGACGATCTGGGAATCACCATGGCGCAGTTGGCTGTTGCGTGGGTGCTGGCCAACGACAACATCGCCGCCGCACTCGTCGGTGCCTCCCGCCCCGAGCAGATCGCCGAGAACATCAAGGCCTCCGAGGTCACCCTCGACGGCGACGTGCTCGCGAAGATCGACGATGCGCTCGGCGATTCGGTCGAGCGTGACGCGGGGAAGACGGGCTCGCCGGAAGCACGTCTGGTCTGACCGCCTGCCGGCGTCGGTCCGAGGCGAACAGGGTAATAAGGACGTATGGACATGATCACCGTCGATACACCTCAGGGCCAGGTTCGCGGTCGGACCGACGCCGGCGTCACCTCGTTCCTCGGGGTGCCGTATGCCGAGGCCCCGTTCGGCCCCCGTCGATTCCAGGCACCGTCGCGGCCGCCCACCTGGGACGGAGTGCACGACGCGCTCGAGCTCGGGGCCACCGTTCCCAAGGTGGGCTACCGGCCGCCGACCAGCGAGATCCTCAGCGAGCCGGTGGTGCCGGGCGAGGACTGCCTGAACGTCAACGTCTTCACCCCCGATGTCGGCGGCTCGGCACCGGTGTTCGTCTGGATCCACGGCGGCGCATTCGTCAACGGCAGCAACGCGATTCCCACGTACGACGGTTCCGCGTTCGCCCGGGACGGCGTCGTGGCCGTGGTGATCAACTACCGACTCGGAGTCGACGGCTTCGCACTGATCGACGGTGCCCCGGCCAACCGCGGAATGCTGGACCAGGTCGCGGCTCTCGAATGGGTCCGCGACCACATCGCTGCCTACGGCGGTGACCCGGCGCAGGTGACCATCGCCGGTGAATCCGCGGGCGCGATGAGCGTCGGCACCTTGATGTCGATGCCCCGTGCCGAGGGACTCTTCCAGCGGGCAATTCTGCAGAGCGGAGCCGGGCACCATGTCATTGCCGCCGAGACCGCAGGCAAGGTCTCCGCAGCATTGGCGTCCGCGCTCGGTGTGGAGGCAACGGTCGACGGATTCGCGTCGGTGTCGGTGGACGCGTTGGTCGACGCTCAACGTGAACTGTCCGATCGCATCACCGCCGAGGCCCCGACCGGGGCGTGGGGTGAGCTGGCCCTGAACGTCATGGCCTTCGAGCCGTACACAGACGGGGATGTCGTTCCGGCGCTGCCTATTTCGCGCATCAGCGACGGTGCGGGCACACAGGTGGACGTGTTGATCGGAACCACCAGTGAGGAGCACGCGTTCTTCATCGTGCCTGCCGGCCTGGTCCCTCACATCACCGAGGACTACGTGAAGATGGTTCTCGCCGGGTACCGAGCCGACCCCTCGGCGCTGGACCGGTACCGCGAGCAGCTGCCCGAGGCCTCGGCCGGCGAGCTGATGATCGCCGTCATGACCGACTGGTTCTTCCGCATCCCGGCCACACGCCTGGTCGAGGCCCGTTCCGGAAATGCATTCGTCTACGAGTTCACTTGGCGCTCATCGCTGTTCGACGGCGCACTCGGAGCCTGCCATGCACTGGAGATTCCGTTCGTGTTCGACATGCTGCACAAGCCCGAGACCGCCCGCATCACGGGCCCGAATCCGCCGCAGCAGGTGGCCGACCAGATGCACCGTGCCTGGGTCGATTTCGTGCGCGACGGCTCTCCGGGCTGGGACCCGTACGGCACCGACCGGGCCGTGATGATGTTCGGCAACGAGCCGGGCGTCTCCCTCGACCCGAGGCCGGCAACCCGCGCGGTGTGGGACGGGGTTCGCTGACGTTCTCTCGGCAACCTCCGAACGTCGTCTGCGGGGTGGCTCACCGGCGGGTTAATCTCGGATATGCGCAGATTCCTTCCTGGTTTCGGTACGAGTTCTCCGGTCCCCGCGCGGCCTGCTCGCGTCGTAGTGGTCGGTGGGGGCTTCGGCGGATTCAACGCCTTGCAGCGGCTGACGAAGCTGCTGGGGCCAGATCGCGCCGTGCTGACGTTGGTGGCCCCCACCGACTACCTGCTCTACAGTCCGCTGCTACCCGAGGTCGCCACCGGCGTTCTCGATCCGCGGGACATCGCCGTCTCGACCCGTCAAGCGCTGCCGCGCGTCAAGTTGGTGCTCGGTCACGTCACGACCGTCGATTTCGACGCGCGCGAGCTGACGGTGATCGGACCCGACGGCGACTCGACGCTCGAGTGGGACAAGCTGATACTCGCGCCCGGGTCGGTGACCAAGCAGTTCGACATCCCCGGCGTCGATGAGCATGCGTACGGGCTCAAGACGCTGAGTGAAGCCGTCTACATCCGCAACCATGTGCTCGCGCAACTCGACGCAGCCGATGCTCTGCCCGACACCCCGGAAAGCCGGAGCGAACGAGCCGAGCGGCTGACGGTGGTGGCCGTGGGGGCCGGTTACACGGGCACCGAATTCGTTGCGCAGATGCAGAATTGGGTCAAAGGCATTGCGTCCCGTTGGGCGAGCGTCGACCCGGACGAGGTGCGCTGGGTACTCGTCGACGTGGCCGACGCGGTGCTGCCGGAACTCGGCGCGCGACTGGGCAAGGAAGCGCTCGCTGTACTCGCCGAGCGAGGTGTCGACGTCCGGCTGGGGGTGTCGGTGGCATCGGCCACCGCAACGTCGGTGACGCTCACCGACGACGAGGTGATCCCGTCCCGGACGCTCGTCTGGGGAGCAGGCGTCGCCGCGAGCCCGCTCATCGCACGGCTGGGTCTGCCCACAGCGGGCGGACGCCTGGTGGTGGGCGCGGACATGACCGTCCCCGGCGTAGAAGATGTTTGGGCGATCGGCGACGCGGCGGCAGTCCCCGACCTCGCCGCCGACCCGTCGAAGCCAACGCCGCCGACGGCGCAGCACGCCCAGCGCCAAGGTGTGGCCGTCGCCCGGAACGTCGCGGCGTCCCTCGGTGTCGGGCAGGCGCGTCCGTACAAGCACACGGATCTGGGGCTCGTCGCCGATCTCGGCGGATTCGACGGTGTGGCAAAGCCTCTGGGCATTCCGTTGACCGGACCCGTCGCGAAGTTCGTCGCGCGCGGCTATCACCTGTACGCGTTGCCGACGGTGTCTGCACGAGTGCGGGTGGCCACGGACTGGCTGTACTCCTCGGTGCTGCCGACGCGCGTCGTCAACCTGGCCCAGGTGCGATCCGAGGACGCGCTGATCAAGAAAGCTCAGGCAATCGATCTGTACGACCGAACGTAGGGAAGCTCATGGCATGCCGCATCGGTGAACTCGTCCTGGAGTGCCGTAGCCCGGAACTGCTGGCGCAGTTCTGGTGCGAGGTATTGGGATTCGTCGAGCTCGATCGTGAGGGTGGGGAACTGATCGAGATCGGGCCGGCCTCGGGGTTCGGTGGCCTGCAGCCCACGATCATTCTGAGCAGGCACGAGCAGCCGAGAACGGGAAAAGGTCGGCTGCACATCGACGTCAACCCCACCGACCGGGATCAGGACGACGAGCTCGAGCGGCTGCTCGCGCTCGGTGCCCGCCCGGCCGATGTGGGCCAGACGGGCGACGAGCAATGGCACGTCCTCGCCGACCCCGAAGGCAACGAGTTCTGCCTGCTCAGAGCGCAACTTACGGAATAGCCCATGTGCGCGGTAACTCGTAGCAGGCTACGAGTTACCGCGCACATGCATCACCGAAGGTGATGCACTTCCTGCAGTCCGTAGACCGGGGTGTCGATGCCCTCGTAGCGCGCCTTGATCTGCAGTGCGAGGTAGAGCGAATAGTGCCGCGACTGGTGCAGATTGCCGCCGTGGAACCAGAAGTTCTCCTGCTGCGTCGGCTTCCACATGTTGCGCTGCTCGCCCTCCCACGGACCGGGATCCTTGGTGGTGTTCGAGCCGAGGCCCCAGCACTTGCCGACCTTGTCTGCGGTCTCCTGATCGATGAGGTCTGCCACCCAGCCGTTCATCGAGCCGTAGCCGGTGGCGTAGACGATCAGATCGGCAGGCAGTTCGGTGCCGTCGTCGAGCACGACGCCGGTCTTGCTGATCCGATCCACCTGCCCGGCAACGAGTTTGATCTTGCCGTCCGCGACCAGCTCGGACGCGCCGACATCGATGTAGTAGCCCGAGCCGCGGCGCAGGTACTTCATGAACAGTCCGGACCCGTCGTCGCCGAAATCGAGCTGGAAGCCGGCCTTCTCGAGCCGATCGTAGAAGTCCTTGTCTTGCTCCGCGATCTGCTGATACACCGGGATCTGGAACTCGTGCATGATTCGGTAGGGCAAGGACGCGAACGTGAGATCGGCTTTGCCCGTGGTCATTCCGGACTCGACGGCCCGCTCGGAGTACAGATCACCCAGCGCGATATCGCAGAGCGAATCGGATTTGACGATGTGTGTCGACGAGCGCTGCAGCATCGTCACATCGACACCCGTCTCGTACAGCGCCTTGCAGATGTCGTGCGCGGAGTTGTTGGAACCCACCACCACGACCCGCTTGCCGACATACGCGTCGGGACCGGGGTGTTCGCTGGAATGGTGCTGCTCGCCCTCGAATTCGTCCATGCCGGGGAAGTTCGGCACGTTCTTCTTGCCGGACATTCCGGTGGCCATCACCAGCTGCTTGGGCCGCAGGATCACTTCTTCACCGTCGCGGTCCACGACGACCGTCCACTCCTTCGCCACCTCGTCGTAGGTAGCGGACTTGGCAGTGGTCTTGGTCCAGTAGGGGACCTCCATGACCTTGGTGTACATCTCGAGCCAGTCGCCGATCTTGTCCTTCGGCGCGAAAACCGGCCAGTTCGGCGGGAACGGCAGGTACGGCAGGTGGTCGTACCAGACCGGGTCGTGCAGACACAGGGACTTGTAGCGGCCGCGCCACTGGTCGCCGGGGCGCTCGGCACGGTCGACGACGATCGCAGGCACACCGAGCTGACGGAACCGAGCGCCGAGAGCGATACCGCCCTGGCCGCCGCCGACGACGAGGGCGTACGGCTGCACGCTGTAGCCGAGTTCCTTCTCCTCGATCTCCTTCTTCTCCGCCCAGTTCTGGGTATCGGCATTCGAGCCGTGCACCGCGCCCTTGATGCGCGAGCTGCCCTGACGCTCCTCGTAACCCTTGAGCTCCTGCATCGTGGTCAGCAGCGTCCACGCGACGTCCTGGCCGGTATCGGCGTCGACGGTCAGTCTCAGATGACCCTTGCCGCGGCTGGTCGCGGTCTCGAACTCGATCCACGCCGACACCACGCCGTCTGCCTCGTCGGGAGTCTCGGTGGTGTGGAAACCCGTCGGATCGGTGTCGTCGAGCCGCTCGGAGAGCATGTCGGACACGCCGTCGCGCCCCTCCACCGTCTTCAGATTCCAGGTGAAGGTGACGAGATCGCGCCAGAAGCTGCTGACGGCGAACATGCCGGCAACGCGAGGAATATCGCGCGCGACCAGCGCCTGCTCGAACTCCGACAGCCAGGCGTCGACCCGTTCCTGCGGGGTGTGGGTGCGGGCGATGTCGACCGGCTCGATGGTCTGGGTCATCAAAACTCCTAGCGGTGTGCGGGACCTTCTGTGTGACCCAGCACACACCTTCAGGGGTGGGTGGTCGAGAGTTGCAGGGGGTTGCAGTGCGAATCCGGTGCAGCTGACCGCGCTCAGCGCGGTCGAATGCACCCGATTCCGAGGGCAGTGACTGCAACGCGCTGCAACCCTGTCCGAAGTGGTCGGCGTCACATAGACATGAGTGCATCCGACGATCAGGAGTGAAGCGATGCGCGCAGCTGTGTACTACGGCCCCAACAAGGTGGAGATCACCGACGTACCCGAGCCGAATCCAGGTGAAGGGCAGGTCAAGATCCAAGTCGGGTTCAACGGAATCTGCGGAACCGACCTGCACGAGTACTACGCCGGCCCCATCTTCATCCCCACCTCGCCGCATCCGCTGACCGGTCAGGAGATGCCGCTGGTGCTGGGCCACGAGTTCTCGGGCACGGTCACCGAACTCGGCAAGGGTGTCACCGGCATCAACGTGGGCGACCGCGTCGCCATCGAGCCGCTCTACCGCTGTGGGCACTGCGGCCCGTGCCGCGCGGGCAACTACAACATCTGCGCGCAGATCGGCTTCCACGGACTGATGTCCGACGGCGGAATGGCCGAATACACCGTGGTGCCCACCGACATGATTCATGCCTTGCCCGACAACGTCTCCCTCGAACTCGGTGCGCTCGTCGAGCCGATGTCGGTCGCCTATCACGCTGCGACACTCGGGGATCCGAACCCCGACGACACCGCGATGGTGTTCGGGGCCGGCCCTATCGGCATCGGACTGTGGTTCGCGCTGCGCGGCAAGGGCGTCGAGAACGTGTACGTCGTCGAACCATCGCCGACGCGTCGAGCATCGATCGAAGCCCTGGGCGCGAAGACCCTGGACCCGACGGCTGTCGACGTCCCCGCCTTCATCGCCGATCTCACCGACGGCAACGGAGCCGATGCGATCTACGACGCGGCCGGCGTGCAACCGGCCGTCGAGACAGCGCTCGGATGCATCGGTGCGCGAAAGCCACTGGTCAGCGTCGCGATCTACGAAAAACCCCTGACCACACCGCTGCAGAAGCTGGTGATGAACGAATCTCGCATCCAGGGCTCGCTCTGCTACACCTCGGCCGACTACGAGGCCGTCATCGATCTGATGAGCCAGGGCCACTACGACACGACGGGCTGGGTGGACAAGATCACGCTCGACGGAGTCATCGACGACGGCTTCGAGGCGCTGCATGCGGGCACCAAGATGAAGGTTCTGGTCGACCCTTCCACCGGGGCAGCGTCATGAGCGCGGTGCTGGTGACCGGTGCGGGCCAGGGCATCGGCCGGGCCATCGCGCTGCGGTTGGCGAACGACGGACACGACATCGCCCTGGTGGATCTGGTCGAGGACAAGATCGCCGGCGTCGCCGATGAGGTACGTGAAACCGGCTCGAAAGCAACGACATTCGTGGCCGACGTCAGCGACCGCGATCAGGTGTTCGCCGCCGTCGAGCACACGCACGAGGCGCTCGGCGGGTTCGACGTCATCGTCAACAACGCGGGCATCGCGCAGGTTGCGCCGCTCGACGATGTTCGACCCGAGGACACGAAGAAGATCTGGGCCGTCAACGTCGACGGTGTGCTGTGGGGAATCCAAGCTGCCGCAGCGAAATTCAGGTCTCTCGGCCAGAAGGGCAAGATCATCAACGCGTCGTCGATCGCCGGTCACGACGGGTTCGCCATGCTCGGGGTATACAGCGCAACGAAATTCGCCGTTCGTGCCCTCACCCAGGCTGCAGCGAAGGAATACGCGGCCGAGGGGATCACCGTCAACGCGTACTGCCCCGGCGTGGTGGGCACCGATATGTGGGTCACCATCGACAAGCGTTTCGCCGAGCTGACGGGCGCAGCGGAAGGCGAGACCTACGACAAATTCGTCGGCGGCATCGCCCTCGGTCGCGCGCAGACCCCCGAGGATGTCGCGGCGTTCGTCTCGTATCTCGCCGGGCCCGACTCGGACTACATGACCGGCCAGGCTCCGTTGATCGACGGCGGTCTGGTCTATCGGTAACCCCCGTTGATGTCGATCTGTGAGCTGGAGCACAATTGACTGTGATGACGCAGTCGACAGGTCCTGAACCTGCGCTGGCGGCCGGCGAAGACCCGCGCCGCTACGCGCAGATTCTCACTGCCGTGTACGACGCGACCATGACCGGCGGCAAGTCGCCCGCACGTCCCCGCGAGGTCATCGGGGACTCGTGGCGGCGGTTGCAGACCCTGGGCATCGACCCGGAACTGGGCAACCCCGCCGAGACGCAGATGGACGTCTCCGACCTCGAGCTGAGCCGTCGGGAATCGGGGCTGTTCGACATCCTCGACGATCTGGCCCGCGGCCTGGAATCGGTGGTGCAGGACGGCGACAACATTCTCGTCGTCGCCGATCGGCACGGCCGGGTGCTGTGGCGCAGCGGATCGACCGCCGTACTGGACCGCGCCGACGACCTCGGCTTCGTGGAAGGCGCCAACTGGGCCGAGGACTCGGTGGGCACCAATGCCATCGGCACCGCGCTGGTCTCCCGGCGCGCGGTGCAGATCTTCTCGGCCGAACACTATGTGCGCAGCCACCATTCGTGGACGTGTGCCGGTGCGCCGATTCGGGACCCTCGGACCGGTCAGGTGCTGGGAGCCATCGATGTCAGCGGCCCGGCCAAGACTGTCCACCCCACCACCATCGCACTCGTCGACGCCGTCGCACGGTTGGCGGAATCGCAACTGCGGGAACTTCATCGGAGCACCCTCGATCGACTGCGCTCGGTGGCCGCACCGATGCTCGCGCGCCTGCAGTCCCCGGCCCTCGCCGTGGACGCGAACGGTTGGGTCGCGGCTGTCGAATCGGTGGCGCTGCGCAATCGCATTCTGTTGCCCGAGGATCTGGCGACCGGACGCTTCTGGCTGCCGACCCTCGGCGTGTGCGACTTCGAGCCGCTGCCCGGTGGATGGCTCGTCCGACCCACCAGCACGATGGATTCCGGCGTCGCCGATGTCGGATCGACGAGAATTCGCATCGACCTGCGCAATTCGCAGAAACCTCGCATCGAAGTGCGCAGCGAGGTGGGGGAGTGGACCCACGAGCCGACGCCTCGGCACGCCGAAATTCTGTACCTTCTCGCCACGCATCGGCAGGGGCGAACCGCGTCGCAGATGGCCGCCGATCTGTTCGGCGACGACGGACGTGCCATCACCGTGCGGGCCGAGATGTCGCGGCTGCGCAAACACCTCGCCGGCATCATCTCCACGCAGCCGTACCGACTGGACGAATCCGCGACCGTCGAACTGGTCATGCCATCGGACATGAGCCGATTGCTGCCGCATTCGTCGGCCCCGGCGATCCGGGCGGCACGGGGCTGAGCCGTAGCGCAGAATCGAGGGAATGAACCGCCTCGCCCGAATCCTCGACGCCTCGGATCCGGGACAAGTACGGTTGCGCGGCGCGTCGGCGACGACGCTGACGGTACTGCTGGCGATGGTGACGTTGGTGCTGATCACGCGCGCCATCGGGCAGCCGGTGACGGTGGCGATGCTCGGAACCGTCGTGGCGATGCAGGCGTCGGCGGCGGTGAAGGACAAGGACCAGCACAGTCGGCTGGTCACCACCGCACTGATGGCGCTGCCGGCCTCGGCGGCAGTGACGTTGGCGGCGTTGCTCTCCGAACTCGGCAAGGTGGCCGACGTCGGATTCATCGTGGTGTTGTTCACGGCCGTGTGGGTGCGCCGTTTCGGCCCGCGCGGCACGGCGCTGGGCATGGTCTCGTTCATCTCGTACTTCTTCGCGCTGTTCCTGCGCGCGACGCCGGGGCAGCTGCCGATGCTCATCGCGGCGATCCTCGGCGGCTTGGTGATTGCCCTGTTCGTGCGAGCGGTCATCTTCCCCGATCGGCCGATCGTGGAGGTTCGTCGATTGCTGTTCGCCATGCGGGCGGTCTCGGTGTCGGTGCTCGAGGCGGCGTCGGCAGGGGAAAGCCGCGACCTGAACCTGGTGCGCCGCAGACTCGACCGACTCGGCAACACGGCGCTGATGATCGACGACTGGCTCGACCGACACGATGCCGGGCAACTGCTCAGCGTCACGAGCACAGATCTGTCGCTCCGCGTGTTCGACGCCCAGATCGCCACCGAGCAGCTCGTCAGCTCACTGTGGGCTCTGGATCCCGCGAAGCCCTGGCCGACAGCGCTGGGGCAGGCGACCACGGCACTCGGGTCGGTTCTGCAGAACACACCGTCGCCAGAGCAGTTGCGTGCAGCCCGTCGGTTGGCGTCCACAGCAGCCGAGCGCGCCGACCCGTCCACCCCCGCGGGGATTGCCACGGTCTCGGCTCAACGAGCTGTGCAGGCGCACATCGCTATTCATCACATCACCACCAATGCGGTTGCCGTTGATGCGGGTCCCCGAGTCGTCCCCGAACCTGCGACGAAGGACACGCCGAGCGGACTCAATCCGAGCACCAAGGCCGCCATCCAGGTGGCCGTCGCCACCAGTGCGGCGACCGTGCTGGGTGAACTGGTCTCACCCGACCGTTGGTACTGGGCCGTACTGACGGCGTTCCTGGTGTTCACGGGGGCGTCGACGCGCGGTGAAATCCTCACGCGCGCTGGCCAACGCGTCCTCGGGACCATCGCGGGTGTGCTCGCCGGGGTGGTGATCGCCGCACTGGTGGGCAACAATCAACCCCTGCAGTTGGTGCTGATCGTCGTCTGTGTCTTCTTCGCGTTCTATCTGGTGACGGTGGCGTATGCGCTGCTGTCGTTCTTCGTCACCATTCTGCTCGCGATGCTCTACGGGCTACTGGGAACGTTCAGCATCGAAGTGCTCGAGCTTCGGATCGTCGAGACCGCGGTCGGCGGCACGGTCGGTATGGTCTCCGCTTACTTCATCTTCTCGACAAGTACTCGAAAGACATTGGTGGACAAGGTCGATACGTACCTCGAACAGCTGGATACGTTGATCGAATCCAGCGTGGAATCGGTCATCGCTCCGGGCGAGGAGACCGACCTGGTGGCGTCGACGCGCACGCTCGACAATGCGTTGAAGGACGTCGTGTCGGCCGGAAAGCCGCTGGTGCTCGGGCCGACGACCCGCAGCAGGCGAGGCGCGAAACGACTGCTACGAGTGCTGGCAGTCAGCGGCCGATCGGCGCACGCTCTGGCCCGCGCGGGCGTGCTCGCCTCCCGCGCCGAGGCGGAAACGGCTCCGACGGCCGAGACTGCCCAGGCGCTACGCGACGCTGCGGCTCTGGTGCGCGACACTGTGCGTCACGTCGAGGCAGCCGTTGCCGGAAATCACGTCGAGCCGCCGGAGAAGATCACCGAGACAACGGTATTGGATGTGCTGCTCACCTCCACCAACGCGCCCGGTCCGCTGCGGGGTGCGGTGCGCGCACTGAACACGATGAACCGAACACTCGCCGATGTGTTGACTCGGAGTTGACCTTCACATCGTGACAAGGTCTTGGCTGACGGCCATGAACGAACTACTTCGGCACCACGCTTCTTCGGTTCGGCTTCGAGCAGCGCTCGATATCGGCACCACGCCGGACCTACAGTTTCTCGACGCGTTGCTGCAGCGGTGTGCCGTCGAACCGGATTTTCAGGTGCGAGAGATGTTGACGTGGGCGCTGATTCGACTTCCCGCGTCGGCGACGGTTCCGCGGTTGATCGAGAAGGTGAGATCGGGCGGCGCGCAGGCACGCAGCCAGGCGCTACACACGTTGTCGAAAATCAAGGACGAGTCGGCGTGGGAGGCGATCACCTCTTCCGTGCTTGTTGATCCGGACGACGAAGTGGCCCGAAGCGCATGGCGAGCCGCAGTGGTTCTGGTGCCGGCAGGAAGCGAATCAGCATTGGCGACAATGCTCGCCACCCAACTCGGCCGTGGTGGGCACGACGTCCAGCGGAGCCTCAGCCGCGCGCTCGTTGCGCTCGGATCGGTGATCGAGGAGATGCTGCGCGAGGCCGCGTCGAGCACGGATCCAGCCGTTCGCGCCCATGCGCTGGCAACCGAGGCGCTGCTCCGAGACCCGGATGCCGGATTCGCAGTGTTCGAGGCCAAACGTGTCGATGCCCTTGGCGTGAACGACTGTGCGGGGTGAGATGGAACGATGTTGATCGGTGAGGTGGCGCGGCGGTCGGGCGTCAGTGCGCGCATGCTCCGGCACTACGACAGGCTCGGGCTGGTGCAACCGACGTCTCGCAGCGGCACCGGTTACCGCGAGTACTCGCCGGATGATGTGCGGCGCCTGTTCCACGTCGAGTCGCTGCGTTCGCTCGGGTTGTCCCTGCACGACGTCGGCCGAGCGCTCGACGACCCGAACTTCGCGGCCTCGGGACTCGTCGACGAGCTCGCCGCCCGAACGGAGGAACGCATCGCTCGGGATACCGAGTTGCTCACGCGGTTGCGTCGCATCGGCGACCTGCGGCCGGCGGACTGGGAGGACGTACTCGACACTGTGGCGCTGCTGAGTGATCTCGGGTCTGTCAGTGCAGGGAAGCGGCAGACGGCGGCGCTGTCCTCCGTCGGAGATCGACCCATTCCGGCGGACGCCCTGGCCGAGGCGGTGCTGCGTGAGCCCGCAACCAACGTGGCCGGCGCACTGCGGTGGGCTCTCGCTCAGTCGGGTGGGGACGCGATCGGGCCGCTGCAGGAGGGCCTGAACTCACCGAACCCCGAGGTACGACGCCGCGCCGTGGATACCGTCGTCGAGATATCTCACCCCGCTTCCACCGAACTGCTGACCGAGTCGCTGGTCCACGACGACGAGCAGGTCCGGCGGGTCGCTGCACTGGAACTGGCAGCGCGAGGCGTCGCCGACGCCATTCCGACGCTGATCGCGATGGTGCACGCCGGAACGAACGATGTGGATGCCGCGGATGCCCTGGGCATGCTGGGATCCGCTGACTCCATAGTGGCGGCGTTGATGGACGGCATCGACGACGCCGTGGTGCGACAGCGAGTGACGCAGGCGTTGGCGAGCATTCCGGGCTCGGCAGCGCTCGCGGCGCTGCAGGAACTGTCCCAGGATTCGGAGCGATCGATTGCACTGACGGCCCAGTACATCCTCGGCCGGAGGGAGTGAAGACCTTCGGTACCGTCGGAGGTATGAAGGCTCTCGGACTGCTCGCGGCATCGATGATCATGTTGACTGCCTGCTCCACCGCAACCACCCCGGCCGCACCCGCCGAACCCGTTGCCGAGAACCAGGTGACCGTCGCCGATCGGATGTACTCGCCGAAGTCACTGACGATCTCCGTGGGGGACACCGTCACCTGGGTGTTCGCCGACCGCGGCATGGCTCACAACGTGGTCGCCGACGACAACTCGTTCCGGAGCGCTTTGATGGAGACCGGTCAGTTCACGCACACCTTCGACACCGCGGGGACCTTCACGTACCACTGCACCCCGCATCCAGACATGACGGCGACGATCATCGTTGAACCCTGATGGATGCTGGAACCGTGATGGACTGGTAGTCATGACGGCACCCACCCGATCGCGCAGCATCGCCGCACCCCTCGGTGTTGCCGTTGCGGCTGTCGGTGGGGCAGTGCTGCTGCACGTTCGTGACCCTCGCACTTCGGCGTACCTTCCCTGCCCGTTTCACGCGCTGACCGGATTGTGGTGCCCCGGATGCGGCACGACCCGGGCTCTCGGTGACCTCACCCGCGGAGACATCGCGGCGGCTGCGTCGAGCAATGTCGTTGCGGTCGTGGTTGCCGTCGGCGCGCTCGCAGTGTGGGCGCTGTGGCTGCGCGCTCGGTGGACCGGACGCCCCCTCGAGCTCCCGCGATTCAACCGCCCGACGGTGATCGTGCTGATCGCCGTCCTCACCGTGTTCACCGTGGTGCGCAACACCCCGTGGGGCACCGCGATCGCCCCGACCTGACATCACTAGGAGTTGGACATGCTGCTGGAAATCTTCTCGATCATCGTGCTGCTGGGCGTGCTCATCGCGCTCATCCCCACGGCCCGCCGCGTCTTCAAGAAGGGTGACGACGAATGAGCGACTCGCTGAAGGATCGCGTCCGCGCGAAGCTGCTCGCGCAACTCGCCGACGACGGAGGAACGGCCGCCGAACAAGCCGAGGGCGACGACCCGCGACTGAACGCACTGCGCGACGACCTCGAAGCACTCGATGCTGCGCAGGACGGAGATCCAGTGATCGACGACATCGCCGCAAGACACTGGGTGCCCTGACCGCCCTGCCCCTGGGGAGTCAATGTGACGTTCGGTGGCCTTTTCGGCAGTCAATGTCACGTTGAGTGGACTTTTTTGGCTCCCGAATTGGTGCACAGTTGAGGTGCATCTAGTATCTATGTTGTGTCCGAGACGAAATCTGCCGCTGATACGGCGTATGTGACGGTCAAGGAGCTCATCGTCTCGGGGGAACTGCCCGGCGGTGAGCTCGTCAGCGAGGGTGAGATCGCCACCCGGCTCGAGATCAGTCGCACGCCCGTACGCGAGGCGTTTCTGCGTCTGCAGGTCGAGGGGTGGATGCGGCTCTACCCCAAGCGCGGGGCACTGGTGGTGCCGATCGCGGTGGGTGAGGCCGAGAGCGTCGTCGACGCGCGTCGACTCGTCGAGGCAGGCAGCGTTCGCGCATTCATCGACGACGCGTCAGCCCGCGAATCCGTGGTGTCCGCGCTGCGGGAGAACCTGCAGCTACAAGAGCAGCTGGCCGTGGACGGTACCGCCGCCGAGTTCAGCGCCGTCGACGCCGACTTCCATCGCACCGTCGTCCATGCGGGCGGCAACCCGTTGCTCGACGCGTTCTACGACGGACTTCGCGAGCGTCAACGCCGAATGACCGCAGCCTCGGTGACGCGTGACCCAGGCCAGATCTCCCGCATCGTCGACGACCATCGCCGGCTGGCCGACCTGATCGAGGCCGGCGACGCAGACGGATTCGAGCGCGCCGTCGAACAACACATGCTCGGGGTGCACGGCCTACGACCGGACAGAGGGGGAGCACGATGAGCGAGACGATCACGAACGATCGAGACATCGAGACGACTGCGCGACGCTGGCTGCTGGTGGCGTCGGGGATGTTCGCTGTCGCCTGGGGCGGCAACGAGTTCACGCCGCTGTTGGTGATGTACCGACTCGACCACGGGTTCTCGGCCGTGGTGGTCGATACGTTCCTGTTCGCCTACGTTCTGGGCATCATTCCGGCGATGCTGATCTGCGGACCGCTGTCCGACCGACTCGGTCGACGCCCGATCATGTTGCCCGCTACAGCAATTGCCGCGGCCGGGTCCATCCTGATCGCACTCGGACCGGACAATGCGTACCTGCTCTTCGGTGGTCGCGTGCTCAGCGGTATCGCGCTCGGAATCGGTATGGCCGTGGGCGGCAGCTGGGTCAAGGAACTCTCGAGCCGCGACGCCACCGCCAAACCCGGTGCCGGAGCGCGCCGTGCGGCGATGTCGCTGACCGCGGGCTTCGCCCTCGGTGCCGGAGTTGCCGGTGTGCTCGCGCAGTGGGCGCCGTGGCCGACGCACCTCGCCTACAGCGTGCACGTGCTGATCTGCATCGTCGCCGGTGTCGGCATGCTGTCGGTTCCCGAAACTCGCACTGCCACAGCGGCATCGAAGAACAAGAAGCTGCTCGACGACCTGAGGATTCCGTCCGCCTCCCATCGACGGTTCCTGTTCGTCGTGCTGCCGTTGGCCCCGTGGGTGTTCGGTGCCGCGAGCGTCGCGTACGCGGTGCTGCCGTCACTGATGGCCGACGCGCTGGCCGACGAGCCCGGGGGCGGCTATCCCGTCGCTCTGTCGGCCGCGATGGCGGTGATCGCGCTCGGTTCCGGCTTCGCGATCCAGGCCGTCGGGCGTCGCATCGACACTCCCGCCAGTGCGCGAGGCGCTCTGGTTGCGCTGACACTGCTTGTTGTCGGCATGGCTGTCGCGGCGTGGGCGGCGTCGGTGCTGACCATCGCCGCGGCCCTGATCGCGGCGGCAGTGCTGGGGTGCGGGTACGGCATGGCATTGGTCTCGGGTTTGCAAGAGGTGCAACGCATTGCGGGCCCCGATGATCTCGCCGGCCTCACCGCGGTGTTCTATTCGCTGACCTACCTGGGCTTCGCGGTGCCCGCCCTGCTGTCGGCATTGACCGAGACATGGCCCGGCGTGGTCACGTATCCGATCATCTTCGGCTTCGGCGCGGTGATGGCGGCACTGTGTGGCCTGGTGGTGCGATCGAAAACGTCTGCGCACTTGCCGAGCGCGTAGGGGCGGTTCGGCTCTAGGATCAGCGGCATCATGCTGCAGTTCTCGCGCACGGTCCCGCCGCATCGGGTGCCTCCGACGGTGGCGATCACGGGTGCGGCAGTATGGAACCGGCGTGAGGCGTACTGGTTCCTCGTCGCGGTGATCGTGCCGGCCGCATGCTGGTCGAGATTTCCGACGATGGTGCCCTACGTCTTCGCGATCGTGCTGCTGGGTGCAGTGGTATTTCGCAGCCGACGGATTGCCTGGTGGGCGTCGATGCTGCGCTGGGGACTGATCGCCGACGTCGAGACCGTGGACACGGCACCGCGTGGTGACCGCAATCTTCGCCTCGCGCACGCCACCGGCTGGAACGTCCAACGACGTTGGTACACAGGGGTTGTCACCGAATCAACGGTGCGGTACCGGGCCGGGGAAGCGCGCGGCCACCTGTTCGTTCGGGGACTGCCGTTCACCACCGGCGTGGTGCTCGCGCACTCGAAGAATCCTGGATCGGCCATGGCCATCAGCGACTTCCCCTGCGATCTGCAACTGGACGGCAGGGGACGCTGGGCGGCGTCGTTCCCGCCGGGCTTCTGGCGACAAGCACTGGCAACGTCAGCGCTGTACGGCTACGCGATGGCCGGCTTGATGTTGTCACTCGGCGTTCGCTGACACAGCCGATGAGGTGGGTACCGTGGAGCGGGCACATCCCTCGTCCGACGGGAGCGAGCATGAAATACAACTACTCCGGACCCTGGCCGATTTTCGCGGTGCTGGGCGTCATCGTGTGTTGGGTGCTGTTTCAGGTCGTGGCACTCGATGCGAGTGTCGGCCGTGCGATCGCGTCGCCGATCAATCTTTTCGCGTTGATGTCGGCGGGCTTCTTGACCATCGGCTACGCGCAGAAGCGGCGTCGGCGGGTCTGACCGGCGGATCGGCTCCCCAGACTTGGATTCAGGCCTCCGATTGCAGGCTGATATCCGAAACTGGGGAGCCGATTGCCCGCGGGAGCTACGGCAACGACGGAAGTTGCTTGTCCACCAGCCATGCGTCCCACAGACTTCGGGGGCAACCGAAGCGGGAGGCGAGGTCGGTGAAGTCCGCGGTTGCGACCGTCGAGTAGCGGTACTTGGAGGTCCATTCCTGGATCAGTCCGAAGAATCGCTCGTCGCCGATGGTGCGTCGCACTGCATGCAGTGCCAGTGCGCCGCGTTTGTAGACGCGGTCGTCGAAGATGCGCTCGGGCCCCGGGTCGGTGAGTTGCAGGTCCATCGCCAGACCACGCTGAATGGTGTGCGCGCGCTTGGCCTTGTCGTGAGCCGTTGCGCCGCCGGAGTTCTCGGCCCAGATCCACTCCGAGTAGCACGCGAATCCCTCGTGCAGCCAGATGTCCGCCCACTTGCCGAGGGTGAGGGAATTGCCGAACCACTGGTGCGCCAGCTCGTGCGCCACCAGACGCTCGTAGTACCGGGAGCCGGAACAGTGGTTGGCACCGAAGATCGACAACCCCTGCGCCTCGATCGGAATCTCGAGGTCGTCGTCGGTCACCACCACGGTGTACGACGCGAAAGGGTAAGGACCGTAGAGCCGTACGAATGTGTCCATCATCTGCGGTTGACGACCGAAGTCGTGATCGAACTGCGCTCGCAGGCGCGGCGGAGTGATCGCCTTCATCGGCACCGGCCCCGGGCTGACGATGCGATGCTCGTACGGACCGATCTGGATGGTTGCGAGGTAGCTGGCCATCGGCTCGGGCTGCTCGTAGACCCACGTGGTGCGGCTGGCGCGAGTCTGCTTGCGCACCAACGTTCCGTTGGCCACCGCGTAGTACGGGGAATCGGTGGTGATGGTGATACCGTAGCTGGCCTTGGACACCGGATGGTCGTCGCACGGAAACCACGACGCAGCGCCGTTGGGTTGGCTGGCGACGAGCGAGCCCTCGGTGAGCTCCTCCCAGCCGACCTCACCCCACAAACCGTTGATGGGCTTCGGGGTTCCGCCGTACGCGACCGTCACCACCAGTGCCGCACCCGACGCGATGGGCTTGGCGGGCGTGATCTTCAGCTTGCCGCGCTGGTGGCTGAACTTCACCGAACGCGATCCGTTGACCGACACCTTCGACACGTTCATCGCCGGGCCGAGATCGAGCGCGAACTTCGACACCGTCGCAGTGGTGACCGCGGTGATCTTCGCCTTACCCGCCAGCCGGTTGCTCTCGACCTTGTACTCGAGGTCGAGTTCGTAGCGCGAGACGCGATAGCCGCGGTTGCCGTTCTGGGGGAGATACGTATCGATCGGATTGTCACTGGAGTCGACGTCGAACACCGGTGCCACGAGCCTGTCCGGCACGGTAGATCACCCCTCGTTTCGGTCGTCGCGAATACGCGGAAAGGGATCACCCTTGGCCCACGGCGCGATCGGATTGCCCTGCCAACGAGTATGCGCGGGAACCGTATCGCCGCGCATCACCAGAGAGGCAGGCCCCACCGTCGCACCATCACCTATACCCGATGCAGGCAACGCGACACAGTGTGGTCCCAGTGTTGCGCCTCTGCCGAGATCGACCGTGTCCATGGACATGATCCGATCATGGAACAGGTGCGTCTGCACAACGCACCCTCGGTTGACCGTCGCACCGTCGGCCAACGTCACCAGATCGGCCTCGGGAAGCCAGTACGTCTCACACCAGACGCCGCGGCCGATATCCGCACCGAGCCACCGCAACCACATGTTCAGTACCGCGGTGCCCTCGGCGGCGCGCGCGAACCAGGGCGCGGCAACGGTCTCGACGAACGTGTCTGCCACCTCGTTGCGCCACACGAACGAACTCCACAGCGGGTGATCGGTCTTGCCGATCCGGCCCACCCACAACCACTTCGCCAACGCCGATACCGCAGCAGCCACAAATCCGGCGACCAGCAGGACGACGCCACTGAGCAACGCAGCCAACCAGTACCCGACGGAGTCGGCGATGGCGGTGAGCGAGAACAGCACTCCGAGTCCGATGCCGAACGTCACGACGACGGGAATCAACCGGCACGTCTCGACGAACGACCGGGCGACCTTGAGCTTGCGGGGCGGATCGAACGTGCGCGACGAATCCGCACTACCGGCGGCCCGACGCAGCCGCACCGGCGGACTGCCGAGCCACGACGAGCCGGACTTCGCCTTGTCCGGCGTCGCGGACAGCACCGCGACCAGGCCGTTCTTGGGAACGGTTCGCCCGGGCCCGGTCATGCCGGAGTTGCCGAGGAACGCCCGCTTGCCGACCTTGGCGTCGCCCAGATGCATCCAGCCGCCGCCGAGTTCGTAGCTGGCGACCATCGTGTCGTCGGCGAGGAACGCGCCGTCGGCGACGGTGGTGAACTTGGGGATCATCAGCACCGTCGACGCTTCGACGTCCTTGCCGATCTTCGCGCCGAGGAGCCGCAGCCAATGCGGAGTCAGCAGTGACGCGTAGAGCGGGAACAGGAAGGTGCGCGCGGAGTCCATCAACCGTTCGGTGGCCCAGACCTGCCAGCCGATACGGCTGCGCACGGGGTGGTAGCCGCCTACGAGACCGATGCTGAGCAATCGCACCGCGACGACGGTGATCACCGCGAACACCGCCAACGACACCATCGTCGCGACGGGCAACATCACCAGACCACGTTCGAAGGCGTCGAACACGGAGTCCGCGGTGTGAATCCACCAGCCCATCAGCACCAGGCTGACGCCGATCGAGAACAATGCCATGCCGGACAGGAACAGAGACGCGACGCCGAACGCGAACACCCATTTGGTCGCGCGCGGTGGCGTTTCTGCGGGCCACGGATGATCGGCCTTGCCGACCTTCTGAGCCGGCGAACCGGACCACATCTGACCGGCCTTCACCCGTCCGACGACGGCGGAGCCTGCCGTGACGACAGCGTTCTTGCCGACCTTGGTGCCGGGCAAGAGCGTCGAGCGGGCGCCGACGGTGGCACCGGCACCGATCTCGACGCCGCCGATGTAGACGAGATCTCCGTCGATCCAATGCCCGGACAGATCCACCTCGGGCTCGATGGAACAGCCGTCGCCCAGCTCGAGCATGCCGGTGACCGGCGGCATCGTGTGCAGGTCGACACCCTTGCCGATCTTGGCACCCAGAGCGCGCGCGTAGTAGACCATCCACGGTGCACCCGAAAGGTTCGACGCACCACTGGCATCGGTCAATCTCGTTGCTGCCCACAGCCTGATGTGCATGCTCCCGCCGCGTCGATACGCGCCGGGTTTCAGCCCGGCCAGCAGGATGCGAGATCCGACCACCGAGATCGCCATCCGGCCGACCGGAGTGATGAACAGGACGAACGCCACGAGTACCCACCACCACGACAGCGTCGGAGCCCAGGGCACGTCGCCGAACCAGGACATGACGTTGAACAGCAGTCCGAGCCAGGTGACCCACTGCAATCCGGTCAGGGTGGTCAACGGAACCGTTGCCGCGATCTGAGCCCACTGCGCGGTACGGGACGTCGGTGCCACGTCACGAGGAACGGCCTCGACGACAGGCTTCAGATCGTCGAGATACTGCGCCAGTGAACCCAGCCGTGGGTGGTCGTAGAGCTGCGCGACGGTGATCTCGGGGAACCGTTCGCGCAACGCCGTCACCAACTGAGCGGCCGACAGCGAACCGCCGCCGTTGGCGAAGAAATCGGCGTTCTCGTCGGAAACCTGCGCGCCGAGGATGTTGGTCCACAATTCGGCCACCCACCCCGCCGTACCGCCGAGCGCAGACGCGCCCGCCATACCGGGCAGGGGCCACGGCAGCGCGTTGCGGTCGACCTTGCCCGAGGTGCGCGTCGGCATCTCGTCCACCAGCGCAAGCCTGGGCACCAATGCCGCGGGCAACTGCTCGGCGAGTAATTCGCGTGCGGCTTCGAGATCGAAATCGGGATTGGTGCTGGCGAGATACCCGACGAGCACCGAGTTTCCGGCAGCGGTCTTGCGGATGGCGGCCGCCGCGCCGCCGACGCCCGGAAGTGCTTGCAGCGCATTGTCTATCTCGCCGAGCTCGATGCGTCGACCGCCGAGCTTGACCTGATCGTCCGCGCGGCCCTGGAACAAGAGCCCTTCGAGCTCGAGCTTGACCAGATCGCCGCTGCGGTACGCCCGGTCCCATCCCAGAGAGGGCATGGGCGCGTACTTCTCGGCGTCCTTGGCCGGATCGAGATACCGAGCGAGTCCGACGCCGCCGATGACCAACTCACCGACTTCGCCGACCTGCACCGGGGTGCCCGAAGCGTCGACCACGGCCAGGTCCCAGCCGTCCAACGGCAATCCGATGCGGACGGGCCCCTTCCCGTCCATGATCGCCGCGCACGCGACGACCGTCGCCTCGGTGGGGCCGTACGTATTCCAGACCTCACGGCCTTCGACGGCGAGCCGCTCGGCCAGTTCCGGCGGGCACGCCTCGCCGCCGAAGATGAGCAACCGCACCGCCTCCAGAGCCACCGCGGGCCAGAGCGACGCGAGGGTGGGCACCGTCGAGACGACACTGATGTCGCGGGAGACGAGCCACGGGCCCAGATCGAAACCGGACCGCACCAACGACCTGGGTGCCGGAACCAGACACGCACCGTGCCGCCACGCCAGCCACATCTCCTCGCACGACGCGTCGAACGCCACCGACAGACCGGCGAGCACTCGGTCGCCCGGACCCAACGGATCCTTCTGCAGAAACATGCGGGCCTCGGCGTCGACGAACGCCGCCGCATTGCGATGACTGACCGCGACACCCTTGGGCGTGCCCGTCGAACCCGAGGTGAAGATGACCCACGCGTCGTCCTCGGGAGTCGGCGGCAGTGGGTCGGTCTCGGGAAGGCCGTCTTGCTTGGGAGCAGTACCGGCGGCGATGCCGCCCGCAGTGACGATGGCCGTCACCTTCGCCTCACCGAAGACCAACTCGGCCCGCTCCTCGGGATCGTCCGCGTCCACCGGCACGTACGCGGCACCGACCGCGAGGATGGACAGGATCGCGACATAAAGGGAGAAGGAACCCGACGGCATGCGGATGCCGACGCGATCGCCGCGCCTGACGCCGGCATCGGCGAGCCACTGCGCGCCCTCGGCGATGTCGTCCAACAACTCGGAGTAGCTGACCGAGACAGCACCGTCGTCGATGGCGGGGGCGTCGGGAAAACGATGAGCGGTATCACGGAGAACGTCGATGAGCGTCCGGGCAGGAGGGGCGAGCGACGAGCGAAGAAACGCCGCCGGTGCAGGCGCGGTGTCCGCGCTCGAACCCGGCAGATCGTTCTCTTGATGCACAGACAACCGGGCGTCCTTCTCGTTCGTTGGCAAGTGACTCTGTGGTGCTGGGACTCTGTGCCGCTGGGGAGCAGCGCCGTTGGTTATCTCACGTTCTGTTTGCCAGCAGGTGAACGAGCGCTCCTTCCCACCGCGGGAATCCTACTGCTGCCCACGCGTGAGTTCCGGCTTGACAAAACCGCAGCGGGTTTGCCAGTGTCTTCTCCACGGTCACGAGTACCAGCGTCAAGCCCCGGCTCGCTGGTCGGCAACCCTCCTCCGCGGTGGGGTGCTCCGGGTGACGACCAGGCTGATGCCGGAAAACCGGCGCGGCAAGCGCGGACTCGTTCACCACATCCTTCGGTTGCGGGTCCCTCGAACGTGAGGGCTTGATCTGTCATGACATTTGTACTTTCCCGCCCCTGTGCTCCTTTTGCCCCTGTTTCGGGCACAGATCTGCAGGTACCCCTGGTGCAGGGCGGCACCTGCACCTACGCCAATTTCGACTACGCTGCCAGCGCGCCGGCTTTGACGGCGGTGACCGATCGGATCGCGGAACTGCTGCCGTTCTACTCCAGTGTTCATCGCGGTGCCGGCTACGCCTCACGGGTCTGCACGGCAGCGTACGAGAAGGCGCGGGTGACCGTCGCCGATTTCATTGGTGCGCAGTCGGATTCGGTGGTGGTGTTCACCCGGAACACCACCGATTCGCTGAACCTGTTGGCCGCATGCGTGCCGGGTGAGACCGTGGTGCTCGACATCGAACACCACGCGAACCTGCTTCCGTGGCGTGACCGACGAGTGGTGGTGGCGGCGTCGACCCTGGCCGAGACCATCGACCGCCTCGACGCCGAACTCGCCGCGAAACCTGCTGCTCTGCTTGCGATCACGGGCGCATCGAACGTCACCGGAGAAGTTCTGCCGGTCGCGGAACTCGCGGCACTGGCGCATCGGCACGGCGCGCGCATCGCGGTGGACGGTGCCCAGCTGGTTCCGCATCGGCGGGTCGACATCGCCGCACTCGGGGTGGACTACCTCGCCTTCTCCGGACACAAGCTCTACGCCCCGTTCGGCGCGGGAGTGCTTGTGGGCAAGCGTGATTGGCTCGACCTCGGTGAGCCACACCTGGCCGGCGGTGGCGCAGTACGTAGCGTGGGCATCGACCACACCGACTGGGCTCCGGCACCGCAGCGGCACGAGGCGGGCACCCCCAACGTGCTCGGGGTTGCCGCATTGGCCGCGGCCTGCGAGGCCATTGCCGGATTCGACGATGCCGAGCTGCAGGCGCACGAGCGCGAACTGTCGTCCCGCCTGCGCGACGGGCTGGCCGCACTGGACGGCGTCGAGCAGCTCGAGGTGTGGGCCGACGCGACCGACAGCGTCGGCATCGTCACCTTCACCGTGGCCGGACGCGACCCCGGTGAGGTCGCCGCGTACCTCTCCGCCGAACACGGAATCGGCGTGCGGGACGGGAAGTTCTGCGCGCACCCACTGCTGAGCAGGCTGGGGCATGCGGCCGGAGCGGTGCGGGCCAGCATCGGCCTCGGCAGTTCGTCGGCCGATGTGGACCGACTCGTCGACGCACTCGCCGCCCTGGTCGAATCGGGACCGAACTGGCATTACGCGGAGGACGCCGGCTGGTGGAACCCCGTACCCGACCCGCGACCCTTCCCCGAGCTGGCCGGCCGGGTGGACGGGGTGGGTGGGCTCAGCACCGCCGGGGTTGGATCCCCGTGCACCCCCGCAGACAGTTAGCATGGCGTCATGACCGTGAGTGTCGTGTGGACGGGCAACCGCCACTGGTGCAACAGATACGTGGACCTGTGCCGCACTGCGTCCGGGTCGTGTTCGAGTTCGGCTCCGCTCCGACCGAATGCCACCGACTGAAGAATCAGGACCACCACTCATGTCGCACAACTTCACCCGCGTCGCCGTCGAATTCACTGCGGGTTGGACCGAACTGACCGCCGCTCCCGAAACGGATGTGGTCCGAATCCAGGCCTCCGACCTGCGGGAATCCCAGCAGCAACGCGCGCGGCTCCGCGCCGAGGCAGTCGACCGCGGCGAATCTGCCGACAGCACGGCAGTGTTTCTCGACCTGGAGATCCACATCGCGGCCGATGCCCGGACGGCCCGTCGGGAACTCGCCGCACTCGAAGTGCCGAGCAGCCCGTCGTCGATCCGTTACGTCGGAACACCGGCGGGACTGGCCAGTCTGATCTCCGACGTCACCGCGGCCGAGGTGGCCGACGGCGTGACGTTGACAGCGCTCGGCGATTCGGTTCGCCAGTCGGTTCTGATCAACAACGGCGTACTGCCGCTGCTGGAATCCCGCGGGACTCGACTCGACATCGACGTGGTCGACGCGGTTCTCGGCGCACCGATCGCCCCGACCCTCGCGTCCTGAGGATTCGCGTCCTCGGGACGTGCGCGGCGGTCAGGTGACGTCGATCGCCAGACCCGCAGTGATGCGCACCAACTCGGTGAACGTGGACCTGAAGATCGTGTTGGTGTGGCCGGCGGCCGCCCACACCTCGGAGTAGCCGGCCAGATCCTGGTCGACGAACGTATCGAGGTTGGTGGGGTGGCCGACCGGGGCGATCCCACCGATCGGCTGGCCGGTGGCATGCTTGGCCGTGTCCAGAGGCGCGCGCGTCAACACGCCGCCGAGACGCTCGCCGGTGTGCTCGAGATGAACGTTGTGGGCACCGGAGACGAGCAGCAGCACCGGCTCGTCGCCCAGTAGAAACACCATCGACTTCACGATCGCGCCCACGTCGACACCGAGGGCGGCAGCAGCATCGGCGGCAGTGTGCGTGCCCTCCGGACTGCTGACCACCACCCCGTGATGACCACGTGAAATCAGCGTGTCGGCAACATGGGCTGCATTCGGATGAAGTAGCCGGGACATACCCCAACCCTATTGCCCCAGCCTTCTTTACGCAGAAGGCTTGCCAACTCCGGTCATTCCGCAGGCTCCACTCCCGCCCTACTGGGTCATTCCGCAGGCTCCACTCCTGCCAGATCACCGAACAGTCTCAATCGCGCCATGCCACCGTCCGGGAAGATGTCCATCCGAACCTCCGAGACCGGGGTCTCGTGGTCGAGTACGAAGCGATGGCGGGTGTCGGGCTGCAACGTCGTTCGCGGCAACAGCTCGATCCACTCGCCCTCACCGAGCCGTCCGCGCAGTGACGCCGCGCCAGGGGCGTTGCCGAGGAAGCAGGTGGTGTCGAGCTCGGCGAGGCGAACGAGCCCGCTGCCTGCCAGCTGAACCTGAACCCAGTCGTTCGCGTCGTTGCGTCGCCGCGAGGTCTCCCAACCCTCACCCATCGACCGCGGCGGGCCGGGGAACAGGAGATTGTTGGGGGAGCTGTAGAACATGTTGGAACACGCCGAGACGTAGGCACCGTTCTCGAGCGCAGCGAGGTCGACCGGCCCGGCCGCGAGGAACTCGGGATCGGGCTTGCCGCGGCCCAGTACCCGCAACCGCGCCACTCCGCCGTCCGGGTAGATCGACAGTTTCACGTGCGTCCACCGCGCGTCGGAGGCGACGGCGAACCTGTTCTCACTGTCGCCGTCGACCGGGCTGCGCGCGACGATGGTGGTCCACTCGGTCTGCGTGCGCAGCTCGTCCGGGGATGGGAAGCCCTGCACCTCGGCGGCCTCGACCGAAATCTCCGGCGGATAGTTTCCGGTGAACCACGAGGTGTCGACGACGATTGCCGAGACGACACCCGGTGCGCCGAGACGCACGATGGCCTCGTCGTAGCCGGCCTCGCGTCGCCGACGCGTCTCCCACCCGTCGTAGATCTGACCCTTGTGCCCGAACGTCGCGGTCGAGTAGTCGGCCTTGCCGGGACTGACGAGATTCTCCTTCTCCGCGAACGTCTCGTCGTTCGCCCACACGACTGCGCCTCCGAGAGTGCGGACAGCGAGATCGGGCAGAGGCAGCGGGAAGGTGGAGGTCATGGGATCACACTTTACTGGTCTCGCGTGAGCTCATCGGGTTGTGTGCGTACCGACGCCGCAGAGCCGCCGCGACCATCAGTAGCGCGCCGATCACGATGTAGAGCGTCAGGCCGAGTGCGGGTTGCCCCAGTCCGATGCCGGAGAAGTACACGATGCTGCGTACGCCCTCGGTGCCGATGCCAGGGGTGATCCACCGACCGATCGAGGCGTAGAGCGACGGCAGTACATCGGACCCGAAAGCGCCTCCTGCACTGGGGTTTCCGAGAATGACGAACAGCGCGATGGCGGCGGGCACCGCCGCGACACCGATCAGGGCGCGCAGGCCCATGGTGAACAGTCCGGTGGCGAAGACGACCCCGGTGCCCAGCAGGGTCAGTGGAAACCAATGGCCGGCAAAGGTTTCCAGTACATGGGTGGTGAGGAATGCGCCGAGAGTGCCGGAAGCGAGGGAGTACACCGCGAGAATGCCGACGTGCATCCAGGTTTCGCGGCGCGAGGTCGGTGCCCCGATCAACAGTCCGAATGCGGCAGCCAGAAGGTAGCCGCCGACGACCCACCCGACCGAGAGATAGAAACCGGACAACCCTCGGTTGTCGTGCACACCGACCGGGATCTCGTCGCGCACCACGAACTGGCGGCCCTGGGCGGCGTCGACCTCGGTGAAGATCGATTCCAGCGCGGTGGCTTCGGAGCTGCCTGCTGCGCTGGCGGTGATGAGCGTGTCCGTCCCGTTCGCGCCGACGACATAGGCCCCGATGACTTCCCTGTCGCGGAGCAGTGAACGGACCTCGGCGGTATCGGCGGCGGTGCGTGCCTCGAGCGGGGCGCCGTCGATGGCGTTCAGGCGATCGGTCGTCTGCTGGTCCAGCCCCTCGGGGAGACCGGCCTCGGTCACCACCGCGATGGGGATCGCATGCGGAGTCGGCTGATGAAAGGCCGAGACGTAGCTGAGGATGAAGCCGAGCTGAAGTATCAGCACCGCGGCGGCGAGCAGTGACATCTTGCGCATGGGTGACTCCTGAATCTTGTCGATACCCGAGGTATTCAATACTCTAGGTATCGTGAATGCCGACGAGCAAGAAAAGTGGGGGTCGACACAGTCGCAGCGACGACCGCAGCGTGCCGACGTTCGAGATCGACTGCTCGCCGCCGCAGCGGACGAGTTCACCGAAAATGGCTATGCCGCAGCCAAACTCACCGACATCGCAGACCGGGCCGGCTTCACCAAGGGAGCCGTCTACTCCAATTTCGAGTCCAAGCAAGCGCTGTTCGCCGAGCTGCTGGCCAGGCGGTCCCTCGACCTCGCGGCCCGCGTACTGGCTCACATTTCCGATCTGGACCCCGGCGCGGCAGCCGGAGCGGGCGGCGGAGAGATCGCGTCGTGGGTGGTCGCCGAACCCCGCTGGCCGCTGCTGACCGTCGAATTCGGGATTCTCGCCGGACGCGACCCGGCCGTCGCGGCGCGCTATCGCACCGACCGTCGAGCACTCCGGCGCGAGCTCGAACGCCTCATCGCCGAGCGAGCGGACGACTGGGGAGTCGGCGAGAAGTTCGATGCCCGACGCCTCGCGACGTCACTGGCGGCCTTGATCTCCGGATTGGCCGTCGAACATTCGGTGGATCCAGAGGAAATCGACGAGGGAGTCATTGCCGACGCGGTCTCCGAACTGTTCGCGGGAGCGATAGCTAGGGCACATCTCGATTGAGGGACCACGGCACCGGGTAACCGGGACAGATGAATGCTCAGAATCCCGATCCCGACGTCACCGCAGGACTCGAAGCCGGTGGCAGTGTCACGCCAGGAGACACCCCGCCCGCCGAAACGGGAGTCGGCGGCCCCAATCACGAACCGCCGCAGCGCAGCCGTGTCATGCCGATCCTCATCATCGGTGTGGTGGCGTTACTGGCGATCCTGATCGCCGGTGGACTGATCGGTCGCGTCGTCGGTCTCTTCGGCTGATCCCGGGTCGGCGGCCCGTCCGTACTCGGCGAACAGGTCAGTACTGCGGCCAGCCGCCCTCGGGCCCGAGCAGGCGATCCAATCGAATGTGGTTGATCTTCGCCAGCTCGTCGCGCATGATCTTGCGTTCGGTCCGATCGTCGTTGTCGAGTCGATGGCCCAGATCCACCAGGATGTCGCGCGGCTCGAAGCCCTCGGGCTCGAACAACCCGCTCCAGATGTACGGATAGGCGAATCGCTCGCAGTACGCGCGCGCCGCGGTCACCAGAGCGCCTCGCGTATCGGCGTTGATGGCTGCGCACACCTTGCTCGGCTCGGGACGCGTTGCGGCCAACATGTCCATGTCGCCGTCCGACAGCTCCGCCAGTTCCGCGTCGGCTGCCGAGAACAGCTCTGCCCGCGAGCGATACCTGCGGCCGTCCGCCACCCTGGACGCCCACGCCACCGAGCAACAACACTCGTACAACGCATGCACCGCCTTGCGGCGCGGCAGATCGTTGAACGTCTCCAGGCCGAGTCCCTGATGCATCAGCATGGATAGATGGTGAGCCTCATTCGGCGTATGCACCAGAGCTGAGCAGGGACTTAGCGCAGACGTTACGCGCCGTAACATGCGGTGCGGAGATGGGCGACTCTGCCGCTAGGCTCGCAGGCATGACGGAACGAACCTGGAAAGCCTTCTCCGTGGAGATCGCCGACCACATCGCGCAAGTGACCCTCCTCGGACCGGGCAAGGGCAATGCCATGGGCCCGGACTTCTGGAGCGAGAGCCCCGAGCTGTTCGCTCAGCTCGACGCCGATCCCGAGGTTCGTGCAGTCGTGCTCGCGGGCTCGGGCAAGAACTTCACCTATGGACTCGACCTCGCCGCGATGGCAGGAACCTTCGGTCCGCTCATGGCGGACAAGGCACTGGCCGGTCCCCGAACGACGTTCCACGACACCATCAAGACGATGCAGAAGGCCATCAACGCCGTGGCGGACTGCCGCAAGCCCGTCGTCGCGGCCGTGCAGGGCTGGTGCATCGGCGGTGGCGTCGACCTCATCACCGCCGCGGACGTGCGCTACGCCAGTGCCGACGCGAAGTTCAGCGTGCGCGAGGTGCGGGTCGCGATCGTCGCGGACATGGGGTCGTTGGCTCGACTGCCCGCGATCATCGGCGATGGGCACATGCGTGAGCTGGCACTGACGGGCAAGGACATCGACGCCGCGCGCGCCGAGAAGATCGGCCTGGTCAACGATGTGTTCGAGGACCATGACGCCGCCCTCGCCGCTGCTCGCGAATGCGCCGCCGCCATCGCCGCCAATCCGCCCCTGGTGGTGCAGGGCATCAAGACCGTGCTGGATCATTCTCGATCCTCCAGTGTCGATGATTCCCTGCGCTACGTCGCGGCCTGGAACGCCGCCTTCCTCGCCTCGCACGACCTCACCGAGGCGATCACCTCGGTGTTCGAGAAGCGACCGGCCCAGTTCACCGGTAACTGACGTGGTCGAGTTCGCCGAGGAGCTGGGCACGCAGCTGGTTCGTCTGCAACGCCTGCGTGAGCGGAACATCGCTGCGATCTCGTCCTCGGGCGGTGTCGACGGTGCTGCGTACGTATGCTTGTTCCGGCTCCTGCGCGACGGACCGATGCGGTCGAGTGAACTCGCCGCCATGGTGAATTCCGATCCGTCGACGGTGAGCAGGCAGGTGGCTCAGCTGGTCGAACGGGGGCACGTCGAGCGGCTGCCCGACGAACGTGACGGTCGAGCGTTCGTGCTCGCGGTGACCGCGTCGGGTCAGGAAGCAGCGGCGGCGATCCAGCAACGACGAACCGACAATCTCGGACGGGTGATCGAGGGGTGGACACGGCAGGACCGAGAATCGCTCGTGACGTTGCTCGATCGATTCTTGACCGATTACGAAACCATCAGGCCGGACCTGCCCGACCGTCGCGCAGGTAGCGTCTGATCGGCGGGCGATCCACGATCGGGGCGATCGAGGCAGTGCGCAGTCGCTCGTAGAGCAAGCGCGGACGGAGGGGATGCTGTGCCGATCGGTCGTGACAAGCCGTCGCTCGCGTCCGATGCCGGGACCCGTCGGAACTCGGTACGACTCGAACGCCGGGTGGCGCGAGGAATCGCCGTGCTGGTGCCCTCGTTCGGTCTCATCGGGGCGATAGCGATGCTGTCCTCGGACGGTCCCGTTGGACCGACGGCTGTTGTCGTGTGCCTGATGGTCTTGCTGTCGACTCTCCCGGTAGGGGCATGGTGGTGGCTGCGCTCGGCGGACGCCTCCCACATGCCGGGATGGTTCGTCGTGTACGCCGACGTGGGCGTGTCGACGATGCTGCTGACCTTCGACGACCGTGATCTCGCGCTGTACGGCGCTGCCCTGTTCGCCGTGATCGGGACCTACATCGCGTACTTCTCGCGACGAACCGTGCTCAAGTTCCACACGGCATTCGTCAACGCGGTCATTCTGCTACTTGCAGTACTCGCCCTGGTCGAGCGGCCGGAGGATCCGGCGTCGATCCTCGCCCGCACCCTCGTGACGGTTCTGGTGGTCAACTCGGTACTCGCGTTCCGCGCAGTGATCCAGCGCCAACTCGATCTCGCCAACACGGACTCGCTGACCGGACTGCTCAACAGACGCGGCCTGGAATTGCGGCTCCAACGCATGATGAACTCGCTGGACGAGCACCGTTCCGTCGCACTGATGGTGGTCGATCTGGACCAGTTCAAGCGCGTCAACGACACCTACGGTCATGCGGTGGGGGACCGAGTGTTGCGCCGGACGGCCCGCAGGCTGACGGCGGTCACGGGCACGCGGCCGTGCGTGGCACGCACCGGCGGCGAGGAGTTCACCATCGCGCTACCGGTCGACGATGCCGCCGCGCACCGGATCGCCCACGAGATCCTCGAGTCGATTCACGACCCAGCCGACGACGTGCCGGTGACGGTCAGTGTCGGGGTGGCCCTGCTCGACGGCAGTCGATGGTCCACCGCCACCGAGTCCGGTGACAGTGCCGATCTGGTCCACAACGTGCTGCTCGACGCCGACACGGCGATGTACGAGTCCAAGCACGCGGGTGGAAACAGAGCAACGGTGTACGCCGGAGAATGATCCGCCGGCGTACACCGTTCGTCGTTCGGGGAAGAACGTGCTCCGTGCGTCAGCGCAAGGCGCTCTTGGGGTCGTTCCACAGCTGATCGGTGAAGTCCTCCAACGCGACGAGAACGATGGTGTCCTCGGTACGGCGCAGGATCGACTTGCTGGCGCGCACCTGCACGATATCGCCGGTCTTGTCGGTCATCCGCCACAGAGAATCCGCGCGGGTGGCCACCGTCGTGAGGAACATGTCAGCGACGTTGACACCCTCCGGAGCCCGGTCGGGGAAGATGTCGTGCAGGTGGAAGTCCTCCCGCTCGGTGCGGTCGAGACCGAACAGATCGTCGAAGGCCTCGTTCGCGAACACGATGGCACCGGTGGGGTCGACCGCGAGGATCGGCACCGGGATCCGGTCGAGGACGACCGTCACCGGCAGATCGGGAAACTGAGTCGGATCCGAAATCGGTCGCGAATCGAGATTGCGCCGATCACCGTTGGAAGTGCTGTCGGTCATACGTCTCCCCAAACTATGTTTCGTCGGCCCACGGCCGAGACGAGGTGTGTGGTGCCGAAACGATCAGTGACCCGGATTGTCCGCCAAGCGCTTGAATGATGCAGCGATTTCGGCCTCTGCCTCTGCGCGCCCCACCCAGTCTGCCCCGGTGACGTGCTTGTTGGGTTCGAGATCCTTGTAATGGACGAAGAAATGCTTGATTGCATCGAGCTCGAACGTCGAGACGTCGCTCAGGTCCTGGATGTGATCCCAGCGAGTGTCACCGGCCGGAACGCACAGCACCTTGTCGTCGCCGCCGGCCTCGTCGACCATCTTGAACATCGCCACGGGGCGGGCCTCGACGATGACGCCGGGAAACACCGACTCGGGCAGCAGCACCAGTGCGTCGAGCGGGTCGCCGTCCTCGCCGAGCGTGTTCTCGATGAAGCCGTAATCGGCTGGATACGCCATCGCGGTGTAGAGGTAGCGATCGAGGCGAACACGTCCGGTGACGTGGTCTACCTCGTATTTGTTGCGCTGCCCCTTGGGGATCTCGATGGTGACGTCGAACGGCACGTGCAGTCCTCACTGTTGTCGTCGAGCCGGAACGGCTCGAGTCGTTGGGAATGTGTCGATGGTGGCGGCGCAAGGCTACCGGACCCGAGGATACTGTTGACTGGACGATCATGGGTACGACCACGGCAGTTACGGAGGAACGGTGGCGGGGCTGACACGGCGGTTCCTCGGCCCCACAGCGGGTCGACGGCGCAGGAAGAAGCGCGTGATCCTGACGCTGTGTGCGCTGTTCGTGGTGATCCTCGCTGCGACGACCGCCGCGCTGGTGCTGCCGTCGGTGTCCGACGGTGCCGAGACTGCAATCGAACCTCCGCCCGAGACAGTGCTGCCCAACCCGCTGATCACCCCGTTCCCGGAATCGGCACCGATGCCGAACGCTGCAGGTCTGGCAGCGGCGCTGGCCCAGGTGGTCGACGATCCAGCCCTCGGCACTTTCACCGGAACCGTCGCCGACGCGCAGACCGGGCAGGTGCTCTGGTCCCAGAACCCCGACACCCCGATGACACCTGCCTCGACCACCAAGGTGCTCACCGCGGCGGCTGCGATGCTCGGGCTCCCGGCGGATCATCGCGTCACCACTCGCGTGGTCCAGGGCAGTGGCGAGGGCGACATCGTGCTGATCGCGGGCGGCGACCCCACCCTCACCGCGCTGCCGGTCGGCACCGACGGGTTCTATCCCGGGGCGGCGCGCATCGACGACCTGGTGGAGCAGATTCGGCGCAGCGGAACGGTGGTGCGCAGCATCGGCGTCGACACCTCGATCTACTCCGGTGACACGATGGCGCAGGGCTGGTTTCCCGCCGACATCGCCGCCGGTTCGATCACTCCGATCGAACCGATCATGCTCGACGGCGGACGATCGAACCCACTGGTCGACGAGTCCCCACGCAGCACCACCCCGGCACTGGACGCGGGCCGCGCACTGGCCGCCGGGCTGGGCGTCGACCCGGCGGCGGTGACGACCGGCAAGGCCGCCGACGGGGCCGATCAGATCGCATCCGTCGAATCCGCGCCGCTGCGAAACCGCCTGCAGCAGATGATCTATCGCTCCGACAACGTCCTCGCCGAGGCCATCGGACGCGAACTGTCACTCGAGATGAACACGGCCGCAAGCTTTTCCGGTGCAACGGCAGCGATCGGGCAGACCCTGTACGCCGCAGGTTTCGACATGACCGGACTCACGCTCGAGGACGCCAGCGGGCTGTCGGTCGACGGCAGGATTCCGGCCAGGCTGCTCGATCAGGTGTTGACGTCGGCAGCCGGAACCGAGCAGCCTGCGCTGCGTCCGATGCTCGATTACCTTCCCGTTGCCGGTGCCACCGGAACTCTGACGGATCGATATGCCTCGGGGAACCGAACCGGAGCGGGGTGGGTTCGAGCCAAGACCGGAACCCTTTCTGCTGCAAGCGCTCTGGCGGGATATGTCGTCGACGTCGACGGCCGAATCCTGACCTTCGCCCTGATGTCCAACGACCGGCCGCCCGACGTCAGTCGCCCCGCCCTCGATGCCGTCGCATCGACCCTGAGATTGTGTGGTTGCCAGTGAACACGGACGCAGCTACGAAAGCCGACGACAGTGCAGCCACGTCCGGTTTCGCCGGAGCCGTCGACTGGTCCGTTGCGGCCAAGACCGGAGCGAAGCTGGCCCGCAAGGGCCCGGCCACCTCTCGCTACACCGCCGCTGCAGCCGTGGAAGAGCTTGCCGCCGCATCCATTCGGGCCGAGGGGCCGGTTCGCGAGACCACCGGTCTGGCCGACGGACTCCCCGTGCCCGACGCCCAGGTGGTCGATCGCGCCGGCTGGATCGCCGCGGCTGCGTCGTCGATGAAGCACCTGACCGGAGACGACGACGGCACGCCGCCGTCGGGTCTGCTCGGCGGAAAGCCGGCCGGGCTGCAGGCCGGAGCGATGCTGGCGTTCCTCTCCAGCGCCATTCTCGGACAGTACGACCCGTTCACCGGCGAGAACGGAACGCTGCTTCTGGTCGCGCCCAACGTGATTGCCGTCGAGCGGGCGCTTCGTGTCTCGCCGAGCGACTTCCGGCTGTGGGTGTGCCTGCACGAGGTGACACACCGAGTGCAGTTCTCCTCCGCTCCCTGGCTCGGCGGCTACATGCGCGAGAACGTGGGGGTGCTCTCCGACGGCACGGACGAGCCGCTCACCGATGTCGCCAACCGGCTGACCGGCGCGCTCAAGGCCCGCAAGAATCCGAACGGGTCGTCCAAGTCCGAGGACGCAGGCATCGTCGGACTGCTACGCGCCACTCAACCGCAGCCGCAACGCGACGCCATCGACCGACTCCTCGTGCTGGGCACCCTGCTCGAGGGTCACGCCGACCACGTGATGGACGCCGTCGGACCGGCCGTCGTGCCGACCGTGACGCAGATTC
The DNA here is from genome assembly GCF_002259095.1 of Rhodococcus sp. 05-2254-2. Classification (NCBI taxonomy): domain Bacteria; kingdom Bacillati; phylum Actinomycetota; class Actinomycetes; order Mycobacteriales; family Nocardiaceae; genus Rhodococcus; species Rhodococcus sp. 05-2254-2. The sequence goes on from NZ_NOZJ01000001.1 coordinate 118,445, forward strand.
GCGGTGCCTTCGATCAGCGCAGGCAACGCAAGGTGAACCCGCTCCAACGCGTCGTCCGGGCACTGCTCGGCATGGACGCGAAGATGGCGCAGTACGTGCGCGGCAAGGCGTTCGTCGATCATGTCGTCGCCACGGTGGGAATGGAACGCTTCAACACCGTGTGGACGGGCCCCGACACGCTGCCGTTGCTGTCGGAGATCGAGGACCCGGACGCCTGGATCGCGCGAGTTCTGGGCTAGTGCTCCTGCCTGAGGGGCCCGCACTGTTGGAGGTCAGGCGTGCGGTGCGTGGTTGGTTGTCGGCCTATCCGGGACCGGTTGCCGTCGCGCTGTCCGGTGGCGCGGATTCGCTCGCTTTGACGGCCGCGACCGTGGCCGAGGCCCCGAACGTGCGCGCCTTGATCGTCGATCACGGTCTGCAGGCCGGCTCGGCGGAGGTTGCGGCGACGGCTGCGGCGCGGGCGTCGGAGTTGGGAGTGGTCGATGCGCGCGTGCTGCCGGTGCAGGTGACCGGCTCGGGTGGGACGGAGGCCGCCGCCCGCCGGGCCAGGTACGACGCGTTGGATCGCGAGCGCGGCGACGCGTCGGTGCTGGTGGCGCACACCCTCGACGATCAGGCCGAAACGGTGCTGCTCGGGCTGGGGCGCGGATCGGGCCCGCGGTCGATCGCGGGCATGGCGGCGTTCGATGCGCCGTGGGGTCGGCCGCTGCTCGGGGTTCGGCGCAGTGTGACCAGGGCTGCCTGCGTCGAGTTGGGGATGGAGCCGTTCGAGGATCCGCACAACGGCGATCCCGATTTCACTCGGGTGCGGTTGCGTCACGAGGTGCTCCCCCTGCTCGAGGACGTGCTCGGCGGTGGTGTCGCCGCTGCGCTCGCCCGGACCGCCGAGCAGTTGCGCGAGGACGGCCGGGTGCTCGACGCGATGGCCGAATCCGTCGTCGCGTTGGGTGCACCGGAACTGGAGGTGTCCTCGATCGACTCGCTCGACACCGCGATTCGTCGCCGCGTACTGCGCCGATGGTTGCTCGGCCGGGGTGTGACGTCGCTGACCGACCGGCAGATCCGGGCCGTCGACGCCCTCGTCGGACGGTGGACCGGCCAGGGCGGGGTTGCGCTGCCGGGAGGAACGCCCGACGCCAGGTTGGTGTGCTCGCGTCGGCATGGCAGGCTGAGCGTCGGCCTGGAGAACGAATGAAGGGAAACCCCGTGTACGAGGGCGACATCGAATCGGTTCTCATTTCCGAGGAACAGATCAAAGCGCGCACTGCGGAACTCGCAGAAGAGATCGCCCAGCGGTATCCCGAAGGCGCACCCGAAGGTGACCTGCTCCTGGTCGGTGTCCTCAAGGGCGCGATCATGTTCATGACCGACTTCGCCCGGGCCCTGCCCATCCCGGCGCAGCTCGAGTTCATGGCGGTCAGCTCCTACGGCTCGTCCACCTCGTCGTCGGGAGTCGTTCGAATCCTCAAGGACCTCGACCGCGACATCACCGGACGCCACGTGCTGATCGTCGAGGACATCATCGACTCCGGTCTGACACTGAGCTGGCTCAAGCGCAACCTCGCGACCCGCTCGCCTGCCTCGCTGTCGGTGGTGACGCTGCTGCGCAAGCCCGACGCCATCAAGGTCGACGTGGAGGTCGCGAACGTGGGCTTCGACATCCCCAACGAGTTCGTCGTCGGCTACGGCCTCGACTACAACGAGCGCTACCGAGATCTGCCCTACATCGGTCTGCTCGATCCCAAGGTCTACAGCTGAGCTGTTTTCTTCTGTTCGTCCGGTCCACCCCGTTCGCGTGAATGGACCATTGCCGCGCCGAGACGTGTGCAAGGGTCCATCGATGCGGATAGTGTGCCCGACAGGTGGGGAACTGCCGGGGGAGTGCAGTCGTTGGAGGGGAAGAAGCGTCGACGCAAACAGGTGCGTGGACGCACAGCGCCAGGTATGAGCGAGTCAGATGTCCGAGTCTCGCGCTAGCCTGGAGTATCCGGCGGGCAGGGAGCAGCCAGCGCGCGGGAGCGGACTGAAAGGACACGGCCGACTCGGCTGAAGCTGTATGAATCGGAAGACAGTAATACGAAATCTTGCCATCGTTTTCGGCATTCTGTTGGTGATCTATGCCTTCAGTTACTTCGGTAACGACACGCGGGACTGGAAGACGGTCGACACCTCGGTGGCGATCGCCCAGCTCGACGATCGCAATGTCGAGTCCGCGCAGATCGACGACCGCGAGCAGCAGATCCGGCTGACTCTGCGGGAGGCGTCGGACGCCACCGACAACGAGACGCAGATCATCGCCAAGTACCCGGACTCGGCGTCGGAGCAGATCTTCGACAAGGTCGACTCGCAGGGCCTGGCGAGCTACAACACCACCGTCACCCAGGAGAGCTGGTTCAGCTCGTTCCTGCTGCTGATTCTTCCGATGGTGCTGATCCTCGGCGTGATCATCTTCGTTATGAGCCGCATGCAGGGTGGCGGCCGCGGCGGGGTCATGGGCTTCGGCAAGTCCAAGGCCAAGCAGCTGACGAAAGACATGCCCAAGACCACGTTCGCCGATGTCGCAGGCGCGGACGAGGCCGTCGAAGAGCTCTACGAGATCAAGGACTTCCTGCAGAACCCGGCGCGCTACCAGGCGCTCGGTGCCAAGATTCCGCGCGGCGTGCTGCTGTACGGCCCTCCCGGAACCGGCAAGACGCTGCTCGCGCGCGCCGTCGCAGGCGAGGCCGGCGTCCCGTTCTTCACCATCTCCGGCTCGGACTTCGTCGAGATGTTCGTCGGCGTCGGTGCATCCCGTGTGCGCGACCTCTTCGAGCAGGCCAAGCAGAACAGCCCCTGCATCATCTTCGTCGACGAGATCGACGCCGTCGGTCGCCAGCGCGGCGCGGGCATGGGCGGCGGCCACGACGAGCGCGAGCAGACACTCAACCAGCTGCTCGTCGAGATGGACGGCTTCGGTGAGCGCACCGGCGTCATCCTCATCGCCGCCACCAACCGCCCCGACATCCTCGACCCCGCCCTGCTGCGTCCGGGCCGCTTCGACCGCCAGATCCCGGTCGGTGCCCCCGACCTGGCCGGCCGTCGAGCAATCCTGAAGGTGCACTCGGCAGGCAAGCCCGTTGCTCAGGACGCCGACCTCGAAGGTCTCGCCAAGCGAACCGTCGGGATGTCCGGTGCCGACCTGGCCAACGTCATCAACGAAGCAGCACTGCTCACCGCTCGTGAGAACGGCACCGTCATCACCGAGGCGTCGCTCGAGGAGTCGGTCGACCGCGTCGTCGGTGGCCCGCGCCGCAAGAGCCGCATCATCAGCGAGCACGAGCGCAAGATCACCGCGTACCACGAGGGTGGTCACACTCTCGCCGCGTGGGCGATGCCCGACATCGAGCCCGTCTACAAGGTCACCATCCTCGCTCGCGGTCGCACCGGCGGCCACGCGATGACGGTGCCCGAGGACGACAAGGGCCTGATGACGCGGTCGGAGATGATCGCCCGTCTCGTCATGGCCATGGGTGGCCGCGCAGCGGAGGAGCTCGTCTTCCACGAGCCGACAACCGGTGCGTCCTCGGACATCGACCAGGCGACCAAGATCGCTCGCGCGATGGTCACCGAATACGGCATGAGCAGCAAGCTCGGAGCCGTTCGGTACGGGCAGGAACAGGGCGATCCGTTCCTCGGCCGTTCGATGGGACAGCAGTCCGACTTCTCGCACGAGGTCGCCCGCGAGATCGACGAGGAGGTGCGCAAACTCATCGAGGCGGCGCACACCGAGGCGTGGGCCATCCTCAACGAGTACCGCGACCTGCTCGACACCCTTGCCTCGGAGCTGCTCGAACGTGAGACGCTCACCCGCAAGGACCTCGAGAAGATCTTCCACAGCGTCACCAAGCGTCCGCGCATCACCCTGTTCAACGACTTCGGTGATCGCAAGCCCTCGGACAAGCCACCGGTCAAGACGCCCCGCGAACTCGCCGCCGAGCGCGGTGAGCCGTGGCCTCCGGTACCGCCGGCCCCGAAGCAGCTTCCGCCGCAACAGTTTCCGCAGCCCAGCTACGCCGGTTCTCCGCAGCTGACCAAGGGTGGCTACCCGAACGGAAGCAACGGATACAACGGCGGACCGACCAACGGCGTGCCCACCAACGGCGCCCCGTCGAACGGTGCTCCGACCAACGGTGGCCCGGTCAACGGATCACCGAGCACCGGGGACGTCGATGCGCCGAACACCGGTGGTGGCCGGCGCAGCGCCCCCGCAACCGGCGGTTACAACGGCGGTGGCTACAACGGTGGTTACGGCGGCCCGACCAACGGAGGCGCTCCCAACGGGGGCGGATACTCCGAAGGCCAGCGTCGGCAGGAACCTCGCTCGAACGGCCCCGGCCAGGGCTCGCGTCCCGATTACGGTGCCCCGGCCGGATGGTCGGCTCCGGGTTGGCCCCCGCGCGACCAGCCTGCGGTTCCCCGGTACCAGGGACCGACCACGCCGCCGGTTCACGATCAGCCGAACCGCGAGCAGTCGGGATCGGACCAGAATCGGTACGAGCCGCCGCAGGGTCAGCCTCCGACGTACCGACAGCACCCGACCTACCAGCAGCCACAGGCATACCAGCCGCCGACCGCTGCGCCGTCGAACCAGCCGCCGACGAATCAACAGCCGGGATATCAGCCGCCGCAGTATCAGCCGGATCCGTTCCGGCCGGACACTCGGGACCAGGGTCGTAACTCTCGGCACGAGCCCCCGTACGGCCAGCACGAGGACGATGCCGGACCGGCCGAAGCGTCGCCACCCACGTGGGAGGTTCCGACTCCATCGCAGAGCTATCCGCTGCCCGGAGACGATCGTCCCTCGCACAACCAGTCCGAGGACTCGCGCCGAGACGAGCGAGCAGAGGACGACGGCGACGAAGGTCCACGCACCCAACGCTGGGAAGGGCCGGGCGGTTCGTACCGCTAGGTCGGTCATTAGGCTGGCTGGGTCGACCGTTTCGGTCGGCCCAGTCCGTCGTTCGAACCGTGCTGCAGGTCGGCGCAGCTGCTCCGTGAGGAACAGGTGCGGTTCGGCCCAGCTGTCACATTCGCGGAGCCCAACCGGAGGTACGTTCTCGTGTCAGTCAACCGGACCGACGAGTCGACAATCGACTCGGCAGAAGTCCCAGCAGCGCAGCAGCGGGCAGTGGAACAGACAGTGGCCTACGCCACCGGTGCGGTCTTCGACCAGCCTCGTGCCGAGGCCGCAGTGCGTGAGCTGTTGATCGCCGTCGGCGAGGATCCGGACCGTCCGGGTCTGCTCGACACGCCGGCCCGCGTGGCGCGTTCCTACCGTGAAATCTTCGCCGGGCTCTACACCGACCCTGACACGGCGCTGAACACGACGTTCGACGAGGGGCACCAGGAACTGGTGCTCGTCCGCGACATCCCCATGTTCTCCACGTGCGAGCATCACCTGGTCTCGTTCCACGGCGTCGCACACGTCGGGTACATCCCGGGCAAGAGCGGCAAGGTCACCGGCCTGTCGAAGCTCGCGCGCGTGGTGGACATGTACGCCAAGCGCCCGCAGGTTCAGGAACGGCTGACCAGCCAGATCGCCGACGCGTTGATGCGCAAACTCGACCCGCGCGGTGCGATCGTCGTGATCGAGGCCGAGCACCTGTGCATGGCCATGCGCGGCATTCGCAAGCCGGGAGCCAGCACCACCACGTCGGCGGTGCGGGGTCTGTTGCAGTCCAGCGCGGCATCGCGTTCGGAAGCTCTGGACCTGATCCTGCGGAAATGACGCGTCCGGTCGAGTCCCGATGAACCCGGCGCGCAGTATCCACCCGGCACCGGTCGTCATGGGTGTCCTCAACGTCACCGCCGATTCGTTCTCCGACGGCGGTAGGTACCTCGATGTCGATGCCGCCGTCGAACACGGACTGGCGATGCACCGTCGCGGAGTCGACATCGTCGACGTCGGTGGCGAGTCGACGCGTCCCGGAGCAGACCGGATCGACCCGACGCTCGAGGCGCAGCGCATCGTGCCGGTCATCGCCGCGCTGGCCGCAGCAGGGGTGACCACCAGCGTCGACACCATGCGTGCCTCGGTCGCCGAGGCGGCGATCGATGCCGGGGTCTCGATCGTCAACGACGTCTCGGGTGGTCGGGCGGATCCGGCCATGGCCGGGGTCGTTGCGGACGGCGGATTGCCGTGGATCCTGATGCACTGGCGGGCCGCCGGATCCGAGTATCGGCACGCCGGACCGGCCGATCGATACGACGACGTGGTCGCCGACGTCCGCGGTGAACTGCTCGAACAGGTCGATCACGCGGTGGCCGCGGGCGTGGACACGGCGATGCTCGTGCTCGATCCCGGCCTCGGATTCGCCAAGAACGCCGAGCACAACTGGCAACTGCTGCGGGGCCTGCCGGACTTGGTGTCGGCCGGCTTCCCGGTACTCGTCGGCGCTTCCAGGAAGCGCTTTCTCGGCTCGCTGTTGGCGGACGACGACGGTATTCCGCGACCGCCGGACGGGCGAGAGATCGCCACCGCCGTGGTGTCGGCGCTCGCGGTCGCCGGGGGAGCATGGGGTGTGCGCGTGCACGACGTGCAGGCGTCACTCGACGCGGTCGCCGTCGTTCGGGCATGGCAGGGTGATCGGGCATGAGCAAGATCAGCAGCCGCGTCGGCGCGGGGACGCGTCGCGGCGACCGCATCGAACTGCGGGGCCTGACGGTGCGCGGCAATCACGGCGTCTTCGACTTCGAGAAGCGAGACGGGCAGGACTTCGTCGTCGACATCACCGTGTGGATGGACCTGCGGCCCGCGGCCGAGACCGACGACCTGACCCGAACGCTGCACTACGGAGAACTGGCCGAGCACGCTGCGGCCGTCGTCGCGGGCCCGTCCAGGGACCTGATCGAGACGGTCTCGGCCGAGATCGCCGAGGTCGTGTTGGCGTACGACTCACGCGTCGACGCGGTGGAAGTGGTGCTGCACAAGCCGTCGGCCCCGATCCCACTGACGTTCGGGGACGTTGCCGTGGTGGCGTACCGGGAGCGGGCGTGACCCGCGCGGTGCTGTCCATTGGCAGCAACATCGGCGACTCCCTCGCCCACTTACGTTCTGTCACAACCGGATTGGGCTCCCGCCTGGTGTCCTGCTCACCGGTGTACCGTTCGGCTCCCTGGGGCGGCGTCGAGCAGCAGGACTTCCTCAACGCCGTCGTGGTGGTCGAGGACGATGCCTTCGACGCCTGGGATTGGTTGCGTTTCGGTCAGCGTCTGGAGGAGGCGGCCGATCGCGTTCGAGTGCAGCGGTGGGGGCCACGGAGCCTCGACGTCGACGTGGTGACGTGCGAGAACGTGATCAGCGAGGACCCTCGTTTGATCCTTCCGCACCCGCGCGCGCACGAACGAGCGTTCGTACTGCTGCCGTGGCTGGACGTCGAACCGGACGCCACCCTGCGTGTGGGCGACAACGACATTTCGGTGTCCGAGTTGCTCGCGCGACTGAGTCCGGAGGAGCGGGCCGGGGTGACGAAGCAGGAATGGAGCCTGCAAGAACGACCCGTGGAGCACGACGGTGTCGGTGATGGGTCGTGGTGACCAATCCCACCAAGGTCTGGGACGTCTTGGGTCTTTTCCTGGTGGCCGCAATCGGTACGTGGCTGTTGGTTCGGGTCTTCTACGGCTCGTTGCCGCCGATTCCGGTGTACGCCGGGGCGTCGTTGTATCTGGTGGCGGTGGTGCAAGTGGTGACTGCGGTGATCGTGCGCAATCGCATCGCCGAGCATCGGGTCGGCACCGGTCTGCACGATCTGCATCCGTTGACGGTCTTCAGGGCGCTGGTGTTGGCGAAGGCATCGATGCTGGTGGGAACCGCTGTCGTCGGAGTATGCGTCGGATTTCTGGTGTACGTGATGCCGCGTGCGGCGACGGTGCGGGCAGCGTCGTCGGATCGGGCCGGGGCCGTCGTTGCGCTCGTGGCCGGACTGGCCGTCGTCGCTGCCGCGGTGTGGCTCGAACAGTGCTGCCGTGCCCCGGAAGACCGTGACGACGAGCGTTCTCGGTAACCCTCGAAACATTTGATTGTTACCTCGGTTGTGTAAGTGATCGGTCGAGGATGACTATTTGCGAACGATTTGCCAGTTACCCTTGTGAACATGACAGATCAGACTCGCGCAAAGAAGGGGCGCCGTAAGAGGCGTAGTGCGAGCCAGCTGTTCCTCGCGGCGCTCGTCGTGTTCGGAATCATCGCCAGTGTGTTGTTGCTCTTCACCGAGAGCGTGCAGTGGATGAGGGTCGGTGTTCTCTCGGCGCTGTGGGCTGCGGTGATCGGTGCGTTCGCGATGACCAAGTACAGGCGTGAGGCGGCCGCCGACCAGACCAAGGCCAAGGACCTGCAGACTGTCTACGAGCTGCAGTTGGCTCGGGAGATCTCCGCGCGACGCGAGTACGAGATGAGCGTCGAAGCTCGGGTTCGTGGCGAATCGCAGCTCGAGATCGACGAGGTCGCAGCGCTGCGCAACGAACTCGCTGCCCTTCGCCAGAATCTCCAGGTGCTCTTCGACGGCAACCTGCCCACCGAACGTGTGGCACTGCGGGCCGAAGCGATGAGGATGCAGGAACTCGGCGGACGCGGATACGACAGCTACCAGCCTGCGCCGTCCGGCCTGTACGTCCCCGGTCGCGGGAACGGCAACGGTGCGATGGCACCGGGAACCGGCCTCAACGGTGTCGGAACGCCCTACGATGAGCCGGTCACGGCCGAGACCTCGGTGGTGTACCCCGAGGATCCGGACGAGATGCCGCAGGCCACAGCCTCCGCACCGGCGGCGGCCGCCGAGGCGGATCAGGATCGGTACGCCGAGGATTCGTTCGCGGAAACGAGCTACGACACCGAGTCCTCCGATGCGGACTCGGTCGAGCGAACCGGGGCGCAGGCACGTCCTTACGGCGCACCGAGGCCGGCGGGGCGCGTCACTCCGCCCAGCTCGCCTTTCACCGCATACGACTTCGAGCAGACGCGTCGACCCGTTGCCGAGCCGGAACCGGCGGCGGAGCCCGAGCCACAGGTCGAGGAAGAGACGTACGAGACCGGACACGCGGACGTCGATGCGGCCGGTTCGTATTCCACGGAGTCGTTTTCCACGCAGTCGTTTGCGGCGGAGCCGGCCGAGCAGTACGAAACCGAACCTGCAGCGGAACCGAGCGACGACGCCTTCTCTGCCTCGCGCGCCTCGTTGCGTGAATCGGCCGACGCGTTCTTCACGGCCGATCAGGACTACGAGACACCGGCCGAGGACACTGCCGTCTCGTCCCGGCGAGGTCGTAGGCGCGCGGAATCGGCCCACGACGAGGATGCGTCGGGCGCACACTCGAACGGTCGATCGGTTGCCGAGATCATGGCCGGTCTGCAAGGCGGAGGGTCCGGTGACGCGGCCGTGACCGATCCGGGTACCCGTCGCCGTCGTCGTCGCGCAGACTGAGAACCAGATCACACTGCTCTCCCATGGCCTGCGAGTGGTCGCGGTCGCTATTGTTCCTTGCAGGACGTCTGGTACCCGCCGAGCGGGACTGGAACGAACGAGAGGAATTTTTCGGTGACCTTTTCCGGCACCGGTGGTCTGTCGCCGGCTCGCCTGACGGTTGGTGTCGTCTCGGCGGGACGGGTCGGTACCGCATTCGGTGAGGCGCTCGAACGCGTCGGGCATGTCGTCGTCGGTGCTGCCGCGGTGTCCGATGCGTCCCTCGCACGGGTGCGTGAGCGACTTCCCGAGTCCCAGGTTCTGCCCGTGGACGAGGTTGCTCGTCGCGCAGAGCTGCTCGTTCTGGCCGTACCGGACAGCGAGTTGGCGTCGATCGTCGCAGGCCTGGCGTCCACCGGGGCGGTTGCACCGGGAAAGTTGGTGGTGCACACCTCCGGCGCGAACGGAATTTCGGTGCTCGAGCCCCTGGCTGCCCTCGGAGCCGTGCCGTTGGCCATCCATCCGGCGATGACGTTCAGCGGCGGAGTCGAGGACACCGACCGGATGACGGCGGCGTGTTTCGGCATCACTGCAGGCGACGAGATCGGCTATGCGGTGGCGCAGGCTCTCGTCCTCGAGATCGGCGGCGAGCCGGTGCACGTGCCCGAGAACAATCGAGCGCTCTACCACGCCGCGCTCGCTCACGGCAGCAATCACCTCGTCACTCTGGTGGTCGACGCGGTCGAAGCGCTCCGGGTTGCCCTGGCGGGACCGGGTTTTCCCGGTTCGGACTCCGAACGTGGTGTACCCGAGCGGGTTCTGGCTCCTCTGCTCGAAGCTGCGCTGGACAACGCGTTGCGCAACGGTCAGTCGGCGCTCACCGGACCGGTGGCTCGCGGCGACACCGCTGCAGTCGGCAAGCATCTCGACGTGCTCGAATCCGTGGATTCGCGGATCGCAGCCGGATATCGCGCCCTGTCGTTGCGCTCGGCGCAGCGCATCGGCACCAAGGCAGACCTGATCGAACTTCTGGAAGGGAATCGATGACCCTCGCGGGCAGCTACACCAAGGGGCAGTTGACGGTTCACCACGATCCCGCGGTGATCACGTCGGTGTCGAAAGCGCTGCGAGGCGTCGGGAAACAGGTCGCTCTGGTCCCGACGATGGGCGCACTGCACGCCGGGCACCTGCAATTGGTGCGGCAGGCCAAGCTCACCGGTGCCGTGGTGATCGTGTCGATCTTCGTCAACCCGTTGCAGTTCGGTGTGGGTGAGGACCTCGATTCCTACCCACGGACCCTCGACGCCGATGTCGCGCTGCTGCGTGAGGAGGGCGTCGAACTGGTCTTCGCGCCGTCGGCTTCGGACATGTATCCGTCGGGTCCGCGCACCACCGTCAATCCCGGTCCGCTCGGCGCTGAACTCGAAGGACGGAGCAGGCCAACGCATTTCGCCGGAATGCTCACCGTCGTGGCCAAACTGCTGCAGATCGCGGCTCCCCATCGCGCGTACTTCGGGGAGAAGGACTACCAGCAACTGACGTTGATCCGACAGATGGTGCGCGATCTGAACTTCGACGTCGCGGTCATCGGGGTGCCGACGGTTCGCGAGCAGGACGGCCTCGCACTGTCCTCGCGTAACCGATATCTCGATGCCGAGCAGCGCGACGCGGCGATGGCATTGTCGGCCGCGCTGGTGGCCGGGGCGCACGCTGCGGCGGGCGGTCCCGAGGCCATCATCGCCACCGCGCGTGCCGTCCTCGACGAGGCACCGCTGGTGCAGGTCGACTACCTGGAGGTGCGCGACCCGCATCTCGGCCCCGCTCCCGAACGTGGAGACGGAAGACTGCTCGTGGCCGCCAAGGTCGGCACCACGAGATTGATCGACAACGTCGGTGTCGCCGTCGGCACCGGTTTCCTCGAGTACCCCGACGATCCCAAAAATGGAGAGTGACACGATGTTTCGTACCATGATGAAGTCCAAGATCCATCGCGCCACCGTCACGCACGCAGACCTGCACTACGTGGGCTCGGTGACCGTCGACCAGGATCTGATGGAGGCAGCCGATCTGCTCGAAGGCGAGCAGGTCACCATCGTCGACATCGACAACGGTGCTCGACTGGAAACCTACGTCATCACCGGCCAGCGCGGCAGCGGTGTCATCGGAATCAACGGAGCCGCAGCACATCTGGTGAACCCGGGCGACCTGGTCATCCTGATCGCCTACGGGGTGATGAACGAGCAGGAGGTTGCCGACTATGCGCCGCGGGTGGTGTTCGTCGACGAGAAGAACCGGCCTGTAGAACTCGGCAGCGACCCGGCCCATGCGCCTGCGGGCTCGGGTCTGATCACGCCGCGCGATCTGCGGGCCGATTCCGTGCTGGTCTGATTCGATGCTCCTCGCGATCGATGTGCGCAACACCAGCACCGTGGTCGGTCTGTTCACCGGCACCGGCGATCACTCGAAACTGCTGCGGGACTGGCGAATTCGGACCGACCCCCATGTGACGGCCGACGAGCTGGCGCTGATGTTGCGTGGTCTGCTGGGTGAGGATGCCGAACGGATCACCGGAGTCACCGCGCTGTCCACCGTGCCGTCGGTGTTGCGGGAGATGCGGACGATGCTCGCGCGCTACTGGGATCACGTGGTGCACGTGATGGTCGAACCCGGTGTGCGGACCGGCGTGCCGTTGCTGGTCGACAACCCCAAAGAGGTCGGTGCCGATCGCATCGTCAATACCCTTGCCGCACACGACCTGTACGGCTCGGCGTGCATCGTGGTCGATTTCGGAACCACCACCTGTGTCGACGTCGTCTCGGCCAAGGGCGAATTCCTCGGCGGTGCCATCGCTCCCGGACTCGAGATGTCGGCGTCGGCCATGTCGACTCGCACGGCCACGTTGCGCGAGGTGGAGATGATTCGGCCTCGTTCGGTGCTGGGCAAGAACACCGTCGAGTGCATCCAGTCGGGCACCATCTTCGGGTTCGCGGGACTGGTGGACGGCCTGGTCGGGCGAATTCGACGCGAGGTCCCCGAGGTGACCGGAACGGATGTCGCCATCATCGGCACCGGCGACATCGCCGCGCTGATCCTGCCGGAATCGACCACCATCGAGCACCACGAACCGGATCTGACCCTCGAAGGGCTCCGGTTGGTCTACGAACGCAACATGGCAAAGCGGCGGCCACGCTAGATGTTTCAGCGGCGCCCGCGCTGAGTGTTTGGTGCGAGGCGTTTCGGACCAGCGCTAGCGCATCGCCGCCTCGTGTGTCAGAATCGTCGGCGTGATGACGTGCATGGCCACCCAGGAGTGTTGTCGAGGCTGAACCCTGCCTCGTTCGTAACACACCCCTGGAGTAGAGCTTCATGCTTTCCACACCTGTACTCTCTGCACCCTCCCGCACCCGATTGTCGTCGCGTTCGGTCTCGACTCTTCCGACCCGGTTGCGTCCACCCGACCTGCTGCGTATCACCGACCAGGGCGCATCCGACGTCCTCGAGGGCCGCTTCGACCACCTGCTCCCCGATGGTGACCGTTGGCCGAGCGAGGAGCGTTGGGCCGCCAGGCTGCATTCCGACGACGATCTCGACGTCTGGCTGATCAGCTGGGTTCCCGATCGTTCCACCGAACTGCACGACCATGCGGGGTCGCTCGGCGCGCTGACCGTTCTGAGTGGATCGCTACTCGAATATCGTTGGGCTGGAACAGGACTGAAGCAGCGTCGTCTCGACGCCGGTGACCAGGCGTCCTTCCCGCTCGGTTGGGTGCACGACGTGATGCACGATCCGACGTCGGCGACGACCGGGCCCACCCTCAGCGTGCACGCCTACTCACCGCCGCTGACGGCGATGTCCTACTACGAAGTGACCGAACGGTCCACGCTGCGTCGTACCCGTAGCGAGCTCACCGACGCACCCGAAAAGGCCGCACTGTGACCATCCAGACCATGACCATCGTCGAAATGCTCGAATCCGCGCGCGAGACCATCGATCGCATGACCGTCTTCGAGCTGCGCGACGCCGTCGCCCGCGGAGCCGTCGTCGTCGACATCCGCCCGCAGGCGCAGCGCGCCGTCGAGGGGACCCTGCCCGGAGCGCTCGCCATCGAACGCAACGTCCTCGAATGGCGTCTGGACCCGACGAGCGATGCGCGCCTGGCGATCGCCGTCGATCACGACGTGGAGTGGGTCGTCATCTGCTCGGAGGGCTACACCTCCTCGCTCGCGGCCGCGTCGCTCAAGCTGCTGGGTCTGCACAAGGCCACCGATCTGGTCGGCGGCTATCAAGCACTGAAGTCGGCAGGGTTGCTCGGGGTGTTGACGCAGGCCAAGCACTGCGTTCGTGAAGCCGAGGCCGTCGCAGCGCACTGATCGTCTCGACAGTCCTGGACTGTAAAGTGTCTGCGCGTGAGTGATACAGCTTCTACCCAGCCGGCCGACGACACCCCGGAGCAGCTACGGATTCGTCGCGCCAAGCGCGCTTCGTTGCTCGAGCGCGGGGTCGAGGCGTACCCGGTGTCGGTTCCGCGGACCCATTCGCTGCTCGAGATCCGAACCGAATTCCCCGAGCTCGAACCCGATACGACGACCGGCCTGATCGTCGGAGTCGTCGGCCGCGTCATCTTCGTGCGCAACACCGGCAAGCTGTGCTTCGCGACGCTGCAGGAGGGTGACGGCACTCAACTGCAGGCGATGATCAGCCTGGCCGGCGTCGGCGAGGACGCTCTGGCGGAGTGGAAGTCCGATGTGGATCTCGGCGACTTCGTGTTCGTGCACGGCGAGGTCATCAGCTCCCGTCGCGGCGAGCTGTCCGTCATGGCCGACGCCTGGCAGATCGCGTCGAAGTCGTTGCGGCCGTTGCCCGTCGCGCACAAGGAGCTCAACGAGGAGACGCGCATCCGGCAGCGTTACCTGGACCTGATCACCAACCCGGTCTCGCGCGAGACCGCCCGCAAGCGCATCGCCGTCGTTCGTGAACTGCGCAACGCACTCGAGCGTCGTGGTTTTCTCGAGGTCGAGACGCCGATGCTGCAGACGCTGCACGGCGGCGCGGCGGCTCGCCCGTTCGTCACCCACTCGAACGCGATGGACACCGATCTCTACCTCCGCATCGCACCGGAGCTGTTCCTCAAGCGCTGCGTCGTCGGCGGCATCGAGAAGGTCTTCGAGATCAACCGCAACTTCCGCAACGAAGGTGCCGACTCCTCCCACTCGCCGGAATTCGCGATGCTCGAGACGTACGAGGCCTACGGCACGTACGACGATTCGGCGAAGATGACCCGTGAGCTGGTTCAGGAAGTGGCCATGGCCGCGCTCGGATCCACGGTCGTGACGCTGCCCGACGGCACCACCTACGACCTCGGCGGCGACTGGACGACGCTCGAGATGTACCCGTCGCTGTCGGAATCGCTCGGATTCGACGTCACCCCCGACACCACCGTCGACGAGCTGCTCGCGATCGCCGACAAGGTGGGCGTCGAGGTGCCGCGCAAGGACGGCGTCCCGATCTACGGCCACGGCAAGCTCGTCGAGGAGCTGTGGGAACACCAGGTGGGCGACGCGTTGACCGAGCCCACGTTCGTCCGCGACTTCCCGGTCGAGACGTCCCCGCTGACGCGTCAGCACCGCAGCAAGCCCGGCGTCACCGAGAAGTGGGACCTGTACGTCCGTGGGTTCGAGCTGGCCACCGGCTACTCCGAGCTGGTCGATCCGATCATCCAGCGCGAGCGTTTCGAGGATCAGGCCCGTCAGGCCGCCGCCGGCGACGACGAGGCCATGGTGCTCGACGAGGACTTCCTCGCCGCGATGGAGCAGGGCATGCCGCCGACCACCGGAACCGGCATGGGCATCGACCGTTTGTTGATGGCGCTGACCGGCCTCGGCATCCGCGAAACGATCCTGTTTCCGATCGTCAAGCCGTCCCAGGCCTGATCGGACGGTAAGGACTGTTCGCCAGCAGCGGACAGCCGATGGGAAACGTTTTGCATAGTGCCTGCGTTATGAACAGTAAGCAGCCACGGAAGTCCGTTCGAGTGGGCGGTTGCGCAGCATTTCAGGGGTGGAGGGTCGGCGTTCGTAACGTCGGCCAACTACAGTGAGAAGCAGTCTTACCTTCAAATGCACAAGCGACCGCAGTGTTATGGACACTGCAGCGCTAGAAGAACTGGCGGGCGAGCAACCACCCGCCAAGAAGTGAGGGAGAGCGATGTTCGAGAGGTTCACCGATCGCGCGCGGCGTGTTGTCGTCCTGGCTCAAGAAGAAGCCCGGATGCTCAACCACAACTACATCGGCACGGAGCACATTCTGCTCGGCCTCATCCACGAGGGCGAAGGCGTCGCAGCCAAGTCTCTCGAGTCGCTGGGCATCTCCCTCGAAGGAGTACGCAGCCAGGTAGAGGAAATCATCGGCCAGGGCCAGCAGGCTCCGTCCGGTCACATTCCGTTCACCCCGCGCGCCAAGAAAGTACTCGAGCTCAGTCTGCGTGAAGCACTGCAGCTCGGCCACAACTACATCGGCACCGAGCACATTCTGCTGGGACTGATCCGCGAAGGCGAAGGCGTCGCAGCTCAGGTTCTGGTCAAGCTCGGAGCCGACCTCAACCGCGTGCGCCAGCAGGTCATCCAGCTGCTCTCGGGTTACCAGGGCAAGGAGCCCAGCGAGTCCGGCAGTGGCCGCGGCGAGGCGGGCACCCCGTCGACGTCGCTGGTCCTCGACCAGTTCGGTCGCAACCTGACGCAGGCCGCGCTCGAGGGCAAGCTCGACCCGGTCATCGGTCGCGCGAAGGAAATCGAGCGCGTCATGCAGGTGCTCTCGCGTCGTACCAAGAACAACCCCGTCCTCATCGGCGAGCCCGGTGTCGGTAAGACCGCAGTCGTCGAGGGCCTCGCGCAGGCCATCGTCAACGGCGAGGTTCCCGAAACGCTCAAGGACAAGCAGCTCTACACCCTCGACCTCGGCTCGCTCGTGGCCGGCAGCCGTTACCGCGGTGACTTCGAGGAGCGCCTGAAGAAGGTGCTCAAGGAGATCAACACCCGCGGCGACATCATCCTGTTCATCGACGAGCTGCACACGCTCGTCGGCGCAGGTGCCGCCGAAGGTGCCATCGACGCAGCGTCGATCCTCAAGCCGAAGCTGGCTCGTGGCGAACTGCAGACCATCGGTGCCACCACCCTCGACGAGTACCGCAAGTACATCGAGAAGGACGCCGCCCTCGAGCGTCGTTTCCAGCCCGTTCAGGTCGGCGAGCCGACCGTCGAGCACACCATCGAGATCCTCAAGGGTCTGCGCGATCGCTACGAGGCACACCACCGCGTCTCGATCACCGACGGTGCCCTCGTCGCGGCCGCCACGTTGGCCGACCGGTACATCAACGATCGGTTCTTGCCCGACAAGGCGATCGACCTCATCGACGAGGCGGGCGCGCGAATGCGCATCCGCCGGATGACCGCGCCGCCAGACCTGCGCGAGTTCGACGACAAGATCGCCGACGCACGCCGGGAGAAGGAATCGGCCATCGACGCACAGGACTTCGAGAAGGCTGCGAACCTGCGCGACAAGGAGAAGACCCTCGTCGGTCAGCGCGCCGAGCGCGAGAAGCAGTGGCGCTCGGGCGACCTCGACGTCATTGCCGAGGTGGACGACGAGCAGATCGCCGAGGTTCTGGGCAACTGGACCGGCATCCCCGTCTTCAAGCTCACCGAGGAGGAGACCACCCGTCTGCTCCGCATGGAAGACGAACTGCACAAGCGGATCATCGGCCAGGTCGAGGCAGTCAAGGCCGTCTCCAAGGCGATCCGTCGTACCCGTGCAGGTCTGAAGGACCCGAAGCGTCCGTCGGGCTCGTTCATCTTCGCCGGCCCGTCCGGTGTCGGTAAGACCGAGCTGTCGAAGGCTCTCGCGAACTTCCTCTTCGGCGAGGACGACGCACTGATCCAGATCGACATGGGCGAGTTCCACGACCGCTTCACCGCGTCGCGTCTGTTCGGTGCGCCTCCCGGATACGTCGGCTACGAAGAGGGTGGCCAGCTCACCGAGAAGGTCCGCCGCAAGCCGTTCTCCGTCGTGCTGTTCGACGAGATCGAGAAGGCTCACTCGGAGATCTACAACACGCTCCTGCAGGTGCTCGAAGACGGGCGTCTCACCGACGGCCAGGGACGCACGGTCGACTTCAAGAACACCGTGCTGATCTTCACCTCGAACCTCGGTACCGCAGACATCTCGAAGGCAGTGGGCCTCGGCTTCTCCTCGGGTGAAGGCACCGGCTCGAACTACGAGCGGATGAAGCTGAAGGTCAACGACGAGCTGAAGAAGCATTTCCGCCCCGAGTTCCTGAACCGCATCGACGACATCGTCGTGTTCCACCAGCTCACGCGCGACGAGATCATCCAGATGGTCGATCTCATGCTCAACCGAGTCGAAGGTGCGCTGAAGAACAAGGACATGGCGATCGAGGTCACCGAGAAGGCCAAGTCGTTGCTGGCCAAGCGCGGATTCGACCCCGTACTGGGTGCGCGGCCACTGCGTCGCACCATCCAGCGCGAGATCGAGGACGCGTTGTCGGAGAAGATCCTCTTCGGCGAAATCGAAGCCGGCCAGATCATCCTGGTCGACGTCGAGAACTGGGACGGCGAAGGCGCAGGCGAGGACGCGAAGTTCACGTTCCGCGGCGAGAAGAAAGCCATCATCGTCCCCGACGAGGTCCCGGTCGACCTGGCCAAGGCCACCGGAGACAGCGACAGCGAGTAAATTTCACCAATCCCAACCAACGGGCGATCCTCTTCGGAGGGTCGCCCGTTGTCGTGTGTCCGCCCGTCCCCGTTCGCCCGCCCCGTCGGTCCGGCTACCACCCCAACCCCTTTGTGGATCAATGTGGCTTTCAGTCAGTCAGACTGCAACAAAGGCGCATTGATCCAGACCCGAGCGCCGAGGGCAACAGCGATCACAGCAAGTTCGGCGAGCAGGATCCAGAACAGCAGCGCGAGGTCAGGAGCCCAGCGGGCCAGGGTCGAGATCGGTGCTCCGGCGAGTACGGGCAGTGAGTAGTACAGCAGTCCGCCTGCGCCGAGGGCAGTCAGAACACGCGCGAGTGCCCATCTTCCGGGAGCGGCTCCGAATCCGAGCAGGGTTCTCGTGACACATATCGCCAACAACATCGCGAGTGCAGTCGATCCGATCAGGGCTATCTCGTAGAGACCGAGTCCGGCGGCGCGGGGTTCGTCGATACCGAGTCGGGTGAGTACGAGGGAGCGGGCCGCGGAGGCAAGGCTGTCGGCGTCGAGTTCGCCGTATCGGTTGGTCGCGAAGACCACGGCCAGGTGTCGTTCCGGAACAAGTGCGACGTGAGTGAAATAGCCAGGGACGGCGCCGGAATGCCATCGCATCTCGGTACCGTCTGGCAGCGTCTCGACGTACCACCCGTATCCGTACGCCGTGCCCGAACCCGTCGGCACCGTATCCGAACTGTTCGACGCCGGTGCGGTCAGTTGCGTGGATGCGTAGCGGGAGAGCTCGGCGATGGATCCGCTCAGATAGCCGTAGCCCAATCCCGCGGAGTCGATGCCGGTGTCGATGCTGCGCGGGAAGGTGAAGAACGGTACGTGGCCGGGTGTGACGGCACCGGCAGTGTGCACTCCGGTCTCGCGGGCTACGACGTCGGCGAAGGGTTCGGCGGTGACCTTCTCGACGATGGCCTGCAGCAGTAGGTAATTGAGGCTCGAGTAGCGGAAGGGGCCGCGGTCGGCGACGGTGACGTCCAGGGTGGGGACGACGTCGAGCGCTCGCTCGGAACGTCCCCACACGTCCAGTTCGGTGACGTCGTGGGGGAGTCCGCTGGTGTGGTGGATCAGGTCGTCGATCGTGACATCGCCGGGAACGACCGAATCGACCTCGGGGAGAATCGAATTCACGGTTCCACTCGGATCGAGGCGATGTTGCGAGGCGAGTGAGTACACCGTCGCCGCCGTCACCGACTTCGATACCGAACCCCACACGAACGGCGTGCTCTCGTCGATCGGCGCCCCATCCCCGTCCACCCCGTACTCGACGTCCTCCAACACTTCGTCCTCGGCGACGACGCGGAACGCAACCCCCGGCAATCCGAGTTCCTCGGCGACAACCTGGATGTCCGACGCCATGCCGGGGTCCGGTGGGGTGGGGGAGCCCGCAGTCAGGACTGCTGCGACGGTGAGCAGGGCGTGGACGATGCGCATGGTTGGAGTGAACCAACCTCATCGAGGTCGACGCCTCGGTGAACACCCTGATTTCACACCTGAGATCAGCTGCTGCCTACCGGGTCTTTCCTGCAGGCTCCACTCCTGCAGGCTCCACTCCTGCGTGAATCAGCCCGGCGATCCAGGGCATCACGTCGGAGTAGGCCGCGAGAGCTCCGGGCAGGTGGTTCGCGCCCTCGACCGGTATGGCCGGGAGGTCGTATTCGCGGTAGGTGATGTCGGCACCCAGATCGCTCCAGCGTCGAAGCAGGGTGCGGCTCTGCTCGATCGGCACGGTGTCGTCCTCGACTGCGTGCGAGAGGTACACCGGCATGACAGGGGCGATGCGCCCGACGGTGTTGGTCTCGATGATGTCGGCCAGAACCGGGTTGCTCAGTTGATCGTCGAGGGGTCGTCCGTCGCGGGTCAGTTCGGTCGTGCGCACTGTCGCGGCGGCCGCGGGGTCGGTGGTACACCAGTTCTGTGCGGCGTCGAGTGCGGCGATTCCGTCGGAGTCGAAGAGGCTACGGATGCTGTCCGCCCGATCCGGGTAGGCGTTGATCATTCCATCGACGGCGAAGAGCACGGCGCTACCGAGACCGGTGTTGTCGAGTGTGTCGATGTTGAGCGTCGGATCTGCCGGTGGCGCACCGACATACGCTCCCCGGATGTTCAGCTCCGGGGCATAGGTGGCGGCGAGTTCGGCAGCGGCCCCCGACGCGAATCCGCCTTCCGAGTAACCGAACAACACCACGGGGGCGTCATAGTCGGCGGTTCTGGCGGCGTCGAGCAGAGCTCGGCCCGAGGCGATTCGGTTGAGGTACGTGTGTCCGCCTGGGGTGCCCAGGCCCTGGTAATCGGTTGCGACGACGCGATATCCGGCGAGCAGAAGCGGCAGGATGGCCGGTGACGAGCCGACTGTCCCGAGAACTACCGAACCGGCGCAACGGTCCGCCAGTCCGGAAGTGCCAGGCGCATAGGCGATCACCGGCCGCGGTCCGGGGCCGGTCCACGGAGCCGTGGGTGTCATCGAATAGCCGGAGACGACCATGGGGTCATCGTGGGTGTCGGTGGAGCGATAGAGAATGCGTTCGATGTCGAATCCGAGTCCGAACCCCTTGGGTGAGTTGACGGGCAGGGTTCGAAGCACCTCGCCGGGCGGCGCGGTGGCGGCCGTCGCGACCGGCGTGTCGTAGAAGTCCGTCAGAGGGCCTGCCTCGGCCGTCGGCGTCGAGAATCCGACGATCGACAGCATCGCGATTGCCGCGATCGTCGCCGTGCGCGAGAACTTTATCGTTTGTCGCACCCGTCGTGTCGACATCCTCGCACTCGGTAGCCCGGTCACCCCGCTGACGTTAGCCTGAGAAACAGGCCTACACAGGGTCGACAACGAAAGGATTCGGTTCGATGCCAACTCGCACTTCACGCACAGCTTGGAACGGAACGCTGGAACAGGGTTCCGGCCAGGTGGAGCTGTCCAGTTCCGGCGCAGCGACTTTCGATGTGTCGTTTCCCAAGCGCGCCGCCGAGAACGCAGACGGCACCACCAGTCCCGAGGAACTGATCGCCGCGGCTCATTCGAGCTGCTACGCGATGCAGTTGTCTGCGTTGATCGCGGAGGCGGGCGGCACCCCGCAGAGCCTCGAGGTCACCGCCGATGTCTCGCTGGGGCCCGACGAGCCGGGCTTCAAGCTGACCGGCATCAAGCTGACCGTGCGGGGCGAAGTCGAGGGTCTCGACGCTGACGGCTTCGCGAAAGCAGCTCAGGCGGCAAAAGAAACTTGTCCTGTCAGCAAGGCTCTCACCGGCGTGGACATCACGCTGGACGCGGCTCTCGAGGGCTGAACGGACAAATCGCCCGAAGTGAGACTGGCGAACAATCGTCAGGTTTGAAATAGTTCGTTTCTCGACCCATCTGCAGGGTGGATCAGCAACGAATCGTGATCAAACGTCGGGTTCGATCGGCTGACGCGTACGTTCGGGGTATGCACCGACCGGCCTAGGAAGGATCAGCCCCACCATGTTGTGGACGCGCTTCCTGGGCCTCGGTGTTCTCGCAGTCGCGGCGTACGCGATAGCCCCCGTGGGGATACCCCAGAGTGCGTTGTACGCAATCGTGCTCCTGACCACAGTCGCTGCGTTCGTGTACCGATACCGTCGGGAACCCGGTCCGGACAAGCGGACCTGGAAGTACATGGCCGTCGGTGTCGGCTCCTGGGGCATCGGCGACGCGTTGGTGTCGATGGCGCAGGTCGGCGGCGGGCGTGTACCGACGTTCTCCTCGTCCGACGTCTTCTACCTGATCGGCTATCTGGTGATCGCCATCGGTTTCGCCCGAGCCGCCGACGAGAACGGGCTCGTGTTCGGGGTCGAGGAGCTCCTCGAATGTCTGGTGGTTGCAGTCGGCTTCGGACTCGCCACCTGGGTCTTCGTCATCTCCGACGGTTCGTCGTGGTCGTTTTCGTCGGCGCTGGAACTGTGGCCGGCCACGGTCTACCTCACCGTCGACGCGTTTCTGCTGACGCTCGTCGGCAGTCTGTACCTGCTGACCCGGGCGACCACGGTGCCGTTCCTGGCAGCCGCGGCGGGAGTGGTGTTGCTCGTGGCTGCCGACTTCGCGTCCTATGCGGCGGTCGGCAGCCACGAGCTCTACCGTTCGACCCTCCTGAACACGCTGTGGCTGGCAGCCTACGTTTGTTTCGGGGTGATCGCCCTGCACATTCCGGAAAGAACGGTCTCGCGTGTGGACCGGTCCAGCCCGTTCAGATTCGGGCGCGTGAGATTTCTCGGACTCAGTGTCGCGGTCGCTGTGACGCCCTTCGTTATGGCTGTTCAGTTGGCCCGAGGGATACCCGTCGATCAGTGGGGTTGGGTGATCGTGGCCTCGTCGGCCTTGGTCATCGCCCTCGTCGGGTGCCGCATGGCGTGCTTCCTGACCACGCTGCGCCTGCAGGCCGCAGTGCTCGAGGACGTGGCTCGCACGGACGCGGTCACGGGACTGGCCAGTCGACGGCTGCTCCGAGAGCGGTTGGACACGATGCTCGCCACGCGTGGTGAGTCGGACGTCTTCACACTCGTGGTGGACATCGATCGCTTCGCCCAGATCAACGAGACCTTCGGGTACAGCGTGGGAGACAGTGTGCTGCGCGAGATCGGTCACCGTCTGGTCGCATCGGTGCGATCCGATGACCTGGTGGGTCGGCTCGGTGGGGATCAGTTCGTCGTCGCCATGCGTCGGCGTCCCGCCCAGATCGACGTGTCGGATACCGCTGAGCGGCTCCAATTCGCAGTCAGCAGAACGATGTTCGTGCACGATATCAACGTTGCGCTCGACGCGGTCGTCGGAATCGCGTCGACCGAGGAGCCGGACGTCAGTCGAAGCGGCATCGAGAATCCGGAGGCCGGTCCGATCGACGGTGAGGCGATGCTTCAGCGCGCCCACGTGGCGTTGACGGCCGCCAAGGCCGGCCACACTCGAGTCGGCCGCTACGAACCCGACATGGATCGCGACCGCCACGATCAGATGCGGTTGCTGGGTGAACTCGACACAGCCATTCGTGACCACCAGCTTCGAGTGTTCTTTCAGCCGTGCCTGGATCTGGAATCCGGCAGCGTGGACCGCGTCGAGGCGTTGCTGCGGTGGCAGCACCCGCGTGAGGGCCTGATCGGACCCTCGATGTTTCTGCCCGACGCCGAGCGCACCGGCATGTTGCCCGCCATCACCGCGCTCGTGCTGGACGAGGCGTTGGCGCAGTGCAGCGAATTGCGTCGACGCGGTGTCGATCTGTCTGTGTCGGTGAATCTATCGGTGAGAAACCTACTCGACGAGACACTCACCGAGCAGGTCGCAGCAGCGCTGGCGAAATACGCGGTTCCCGCTCATGCCTTGGAATTCGAGGTCACCGAGACGACTGCGATGACCGATCCGGTGCGTTCGGTGAATGCGCTGACGTCTCTGCGTGGCCTCGGCGTCACCATCGCGATCGACGACTACGGCACCGGCTACAGCTCGCTGGCCTATCTGCAGAGTCTGCCGGTGCAGACTCTCAAGATCGACCGCTCGTTCGTGTCGAAGATGAACACCGACGACACCGACGCGTCGATCGTGCGCTCGACCATCGACCTGGCTCGAAGCCTCGGGGTGCGGGTCATGGCAGAGGGGGTCGAGGACGCAGGCACACTGGATGCGCTTCGCGAACTCGGCTGCGACGGTGCCCAGGGCTACTTCCTGGGAAGACCGATGCCCGCTGAGTTCCTGGCCGATGCCGTGGCAAAACTGGATTCGGAGATGCCGACGAAACTCGAGTGGAAGCTCGCGCGCCAACACATCTGAGCGGCTTCACGAAGAAGCAGGCACGTCCAATACGACCTCGAACTCGAGCAGCGACGCTCCGGACGACACCGGCTTCGGGGAACGGGCACCGGCATGAGCCTCCCGCGACGGTCCTGCCGACCACGCCTGGAACGACTCCTCGTTCTCCCACTGGGTGACGACGAAGTAGCGCGATTCGCCCTTGACCGGCCGCAGCAGTTGGAACCCGAGGAAGCCGGGGGAGCCGTCGACCGACCCGGCGCGCGCGGCGAATCGCTTCTCGAGTTCGGGGCCTGCGCCCTCGGGTACATCGATCGCGTTGATCTTCACAATGGCCATGCTCGCGAGATTACTCCGCCGTTATGCTCGGCGGTGATGCTCTACGACGAGGGTGGATCCGGCCGTTCGATTCTGCTGCTGCACGGGCTGATGGGCAGTGCCGCCACCTGGCGTAGGCAGGTTCCGTGGCTTCGAGAATTCGGGCACGTGCACACCTACGACGCACCGGGGCATCGTCGCCCTCCGCCGCCGGAGCCCACCACCGAGTACTTCGTGGCCGACCTGCTCGAGCATCTCGACCGGCTGGGTCCCAGCGTGCTGATCGGTCATTCGATGGGCGCACTGCACGGGTGGTGTGCAGCCGCGCAGCGACCCGACCTGGTGACTGCGCTCGTGATCGAAGACATCGCCCCGGACTTTCGGGGCCGCACCGCAGACGACTGGGCCACGATGATGCGGGCCTGGCCCCAGCCCTTTCCCGACGCCGACGCAGTACTCGCATTCTTCGGAGATGTTGCGGGACAATATTTTCTGGACTCTTTCGTTCGCAGCGAAGACGGCTGGCGATTGCACGGCGAGGTGGACTTCTTCGAGTCGATCTCGCAGGAATGGGGGACGCGGCATTTCTGGGACGAGTGGGAGGCCGTCACCGCTCCGGTGTTGCTGATCGAAGGTGAGCACACCATCACCCCGGCCGGCCAGATGCAGCAGATGCACTCGGACAAGCCCGAATCGACTCACATTCGGATCGAGAAGGCGGGCCATCTGATCCACGACGAGGCTCCCGAGCGGTATCGCACGGCGGTCGAGGAGTTCCTGCGCGCACTAAGATGATCCGAATGCCGATCGCGAAGCTCAACGGAATCGACCTCAACTACGACGTCACCGGCGACGGCCCGCTCGTGGTGTTGGTGATGGGCACCGGAAGCCCGGGACGAGTCTGGCGAACCCATCAGGTCCCGGTCCTGGTGAAGCAGGGGTACCGGGTCGTCACGTTCGACAATCGCGGAATCGCACCGTCTTTCGAGTGTGCGAGCGGGATGACACTCGACGACCTGGTCGCCGACACCGCTGCCCTCGTCGAGCACCTCGGTGGCGGCGCAGCACGCGTCGTCGGCACCTCCATGGGTGCCCGCGTTACCCAGGAATTGGCCTTGGCCAGGCCGGATCTGGTGTCGCATGCAGTGATGATGGCCACGTTCGGCAAGACCACCACCTTTCGTGCGCAGATGTCGAAGGGCGAGAAGGACCTTCACGACGCCGGGGTCGAACTACCCGCGTCGTACCGGGCTGCGATGACTGCAATGCAGAACTTCTCGCCCAAGACGCTGGCCGACGACAGCGCGATCGGTGATTGGCTGGCGATCCTCGAATACTCGGGCGGCAAGAAGACGGCGGGCATGCGAGCGCAGATCGGACTCGAAATGCGAGCGGGGACAGATCGATTGGCCGCATACCGGGCAATCAGGGCGAAATCTCTGGTGATCGGATTCGCCGACGACCGCATGATCCCCGTGCAGCAGTGCCGCGACGTCGCCGACGCGATACCTGGTGCTCGATACGTCGAAATCGCCGATACCGGTCATTTCGGCTACCTCGAACGCCCCGACGCAGTCAACGCGACTCTCGTCGAATTTCTCGCTCAGTAGCGAACTTTCGATGACGGTGTGCGGAGGAAGACCACAGAGCACGCCGCAGTCAGCGCCATCGCCGCTGCCATCGCCGAGTAGGCGAATCGAAAGTCCGTGAGCCCGGCGACGATGGTGAGCAGTGCCAACCCCATCGCGCCACCGAACTGCTTGGACGTGTTCATCAATCCCGACGCGGCCCCGGCGTCGGAGTTCGTCACCCCGCTGGTCACCGCCGTGGCCAGCGGGGTGTTGAGTAGACCGCCGCCGAGTCCGATCAGAATCGCAGGTAGCCCTACTGCCGCGAAGTAGCCCTGCGAGTTCGAGGCCGCAGCGAGGCCGAGCAGGCCGGCGGCGGCCAGGGTCGCGCCGGCAGCGGCAACCAGGTGCGAGGGGCATCTGCGCATCAGACGCGGAGTGACGCCGATGCCGACCACCACGAGAGCGGTGGTCAGCGGCAAGAACCCCACCGCCGCCTGCAATGGGGAGAGCTGCAGGCGTTGTTGCATCTGAAAGGTCAGGTACAACCAGATCGGTATCTGGAACACCGCACCGGTGAGCAGTGTCAGCAGATTTCCCGCGACCACGGTGCGATCGGCGAACAGCCGCAACGGGATCAGTGGTGCTGCCGATCGACGCAGTCGGAGTACGAATCCGATCGATCCGGCCACGGCGAGAACGGCCGTCGACAGGGGCAACGCTTGCGGGCCGCCGGCTCCGAGTCGGGTGACCGCCACGGTGGACGCGCCGAGGGCCAATGCTCCGAATGCCGCACCGATGATGTCGAGCCCGGGCCGATGCGCCTCGGTGCCCACTCGCCGAACGTCGAGGTATCGATGAGCCGATATCAGCAGGACGATGCCGATGGGCAGGTTGATCAGCAGCACCGATCGCCACGAAACGTATTCGGTCAGCGCACCGCCCACGATGTTGCCGATTCCGCCGCCGGCAACGCTCACTGCCGTCCACACCGCGACTGCACGTGTGCGCAAGGGTCCCTCGGCGTAGGTGACGGTCAGCAGAGTGAACGTCGCGGGTGAGACGACCGCTGCCGCCAGGCCTTGGACGACACGTGCGGCCACCAGCACCCATCCGGTCGGGGCCAGTCCGCCGACCACGCTGGCGGCGACGAACAGGGAAACGCCGAAGAGGAAAACCCCGCGGATGCCCCGGGTGTCGGCTGCGCGGGCTCCGGCGAGCAGGGCCGCAGCGAACGCGACGGTGTAGCCGCTGGCGACCCACTGCACGTCTCGATCGTCGATGCTCAGTGCTCGGGCGATCTGGGGCAGAGCGATGTTGACGACCGAGGAGTCGAGCACCACCAGCAACTGGGCCAGGCACGCAACGGCCAGGACGCCCCACGAACGCTCCCGTGTCATGCTCGACTCCCTCGATTGGTACAGGTGTATAGCAGTCGCTTGATACAGTTGTATCAAACAGTGGAAGGTGGGCGGAAGATGGCCGGCGAAGATCGACGAGAGCAGATTCTGGCGGCCGCAGAGCGGGTCGCGACCGTCGATGGGCTGGAGGCGCTGACGATGCGGAGCGCCGCCGCGGCAGCCGGGGTGTCGCTGCGTCTGGTTCAGTACTACTTCCACTCCAAGGCAGGGCTGCTCGACGCCGTTCTGACGCGCTTCTCCGAGCGCGGCTACGCGGACTCTCGATCCCGGATCGATGCGATCGCCGACACCTCGGCAGCTCGACGCCTGCAGATGTTCGCCCGTTCGGTGTTGCCGACAGACGACGAGGGCCGGCGCTTCCATCGGCTGGGAGTGTCGTTCGCATCCCTGGCGATACGGGAACCTGACCTGGCTCAGACCGCGTATCGCGCCAATCTTGCTGTGTTGGAATCGGTTCTGGCCGGCATGATCGGCGACGCCGCAGCGGAGAGCGGCTCGGATCGGATCGACGCCGTCGCGGAAGCTCGACTACTCATGTCCGCGTTGCACGGTTTGGCAACGATGACGATGG
Source organism: Rhodococcus sp. 05-2254-2 (assembly GCF_002259095.1). Lineage (NCBI taxonomy): Bacteria > Bacillati > Actinomycetota > Actinomycetes > Mycobacteriales > Nocardiaceae > Rhodococcus > Rhodococcus sp. 05-2254-2. The sequence goes on from NZ_NOZJ01000001.1 coordinate 146,280, forward strand.
TCGGGCAGATCGACGAGATCGAGGCGGCCGATCTGGTGGACCGATTGCTGCTCGGCAGAACGTGGTTCGACGCAACCGTCGGAAGTCAGCCGTCCGAACCCTCACCTGCGAGGGCGAACAATCCCGACTCCGTTTGTTCGATCAAGCCGTCGGTCAGCAGTGAATCGAGAGCTCGGTCGCGTTGAGTCGGGTCGGTGGGCCAGGCGATGTCGAGTTGTGCCCGCTCGACGGGGCCGGTGCTCTCGCGTAGCACCGACATGAGCTTGCCTCGAACCTGACGATCCGTGCCTGCGAACTTCTGGACCTTCTTGGCCGGCCCGGTGTGCGCGGGCCTGCCGGCCTCGATCCAGGCGCACTCGGGGAGCGGGCACAGCAGGCATGCCGGATTCTTGGCCGTGCAGATCAGCGCGCCCAGTTCCATCAACGCCGCCGAGTAGCGCGCGGCCCGCGGGACGCTCTCCGGGAGCAGCTGCTCGACGTCGGCGAGATCCCTTGTCGTGGATGGATTTCCAGGCTCGGCGTTGCCGTGCAACGCACGCGCGACGACGCGTCGAACATTGGTGTCGACCACCGGAACTCGCTGGCCGTAGGCGAAACACGCCACTGCGCGCGCGGTGTAGGCCCCGATGCCCGGCAGGCCCAACAGTGTTTCGACGTCTCCGGGCACCTCGTCGCCGTACTCCTCGGCGAGCACGCGGGAGCACTCGTGCAATCGCAGTGCTCGACGCGGATAACCCAACTTGCCCCACGCGCGGAGCACCTCGGCCTGAGAGGACGCGGCCATCGCAGACGGGACCGGCCAACGCTGCACCCACTGCTCCCAGATGGGCGCGACCCGCACCACCGGCGTCTGCTGCAGCATGATCTCGCTCATCAGGATCTGCCATGCGCTGACGCCGGGTCGTCGCCACGGCAGATCGCGTCCGTCGGTGTCGAACCACCCGAGCAGAGCGTCGGCATCGATCGGCAACTGGTCGCCCTTCTCGTCGTGTCTGTGATCGGTCCCAACAGTAGTCAACCCGACTCGCCGGTAACTCGATCCACGTGCACAATGAGACTCATGCCTGCTTCGAATCCGATCGCTGCCTGGAAGTCCCTCAAGGAAGGCAACCAACGGTTTGTCTCCGGAGAGGTCCTGCACCCGTCGCAGGGCATCGAGGATCGTGCCCGCCTCGAGAGTGCTCAGCACCCCAGTGCCATCCTCTTCGGCTGCGCCGACTCGCGTGTTGCTGCCGAGATCATCTTCGACCAGGGCCTCGGCGACATGTTCGTCGTGCGTACCGCCGGTCACGTGGTGGACTCCGCGGTGCTCGGCTCCATCGAGTACGGCGTCGCTGTGCTGAACGCGCCGCTGATCGTGGTGCTCGGCCACGATCACTGCGGTGCAGTCAAGGCGACCGTCGACGCCCTCGAGAGTGGTGACGTGCCCGGTGGCTACATCCGCGACGTCGTCGAACGCGTCACCCCGTCGGTGCTCTCGGCCCGCCGCGACGGCTACCAGGCCGTCGACGAGTTCGAGGCACGCCACGTCGAGGAGACCGGCAATCTGCTGATGCAGCGGTCGCGGATCGTCGCCGAGAAGGTCGAAGCCGGGGAACTCGCGATCGTCGGCCTCACCTACCAGCTGTCGAAGGGTCATGCGCAGTTGCGTGAGGTCATCGGCGACATCGGCGAAATGCCCGCCTGAACCGACTCGAACCCCAACCTCGGTGAGGTCGCCCACGCGACACGCCGCGTGGGCTCAGGGATAGCGTGGCTCCGGCCGCATACGGTTGATTCGTGTTGGAACCGACCGGGCCTTTGTCTCCCGAAATCTACTGGCGACGCCGCGCTCTCGCCATCGGTGCGGCCGTTGTCGTCCTCGGACTGATCGTGTGGTTCATCGCCTCGCTCAGTGGCGGTTCCGACGACACCGAGGCTGCTCCCGCGGGCGTCGTTGCGGCTCCGGCAACAACTTCGGCCCTGCCGTCACCCAGCTCGTCTGCCACCGACGCCGATTCCGGCGGTTCGGGCGGCTCCGGCGACGGTGCGGGCGGATCCGGCGGCTCCGGTGGCTCCGGTGGGGCGACCGACTCCGCTGCCGGTGGCGGAGCGGCGGCGACCACCAGCGGCGCTCCGGCCCCGGTGATCTCCAACCAGTGCCCGGATCAATCGCTCGCAATCAAGGTGACGCCGGAGAAGGCTACGTACCGTCTGGGTGAAGAGCCCGTGTTCACCGTGGTCATCACCAACATCGGCTCCACCGAATGCCAGCGTGACGTCGGTGCCGGGTTGCAGCAGGCGCTCGTCTACACCCTCGACAACCAGCGCATCTGGTCCAACGTCGATTGCTTCCCCAATGCCGCCTCGGACCTGCGTACCTTCAAGCCCGGCGAGCAGGCCGGCTTCACCGTCAAGTGGTCCGGCACCAACTCGGTACCCGGCTGCGGCGAAGAGCGCATTCCCGTCGGCGTCGGTGCTTACCAGGCGATCGCCCAGCTCGGCGAGCTCAAGAGCGTGCCGGAGCCCTTCAACATCACCGGCTGAGTACGGTCGGATCTCATGACCACCTCGCCCGCACTCGCCCGCTCCGCCTACAAGACATTCGAGCCCTTCCACGTCACCGCGTACTTCAACCCTGAACTGGGTGCGGCATACGAGGACACCGGTCTCGACGGTCATGCCTGGTACGTCGGGGCTCGAGCTGCCCCGATGGGTCCGTGCGCGCCGAGTGTCGTCGCAGCGGCGTTCTACAACTTCAACCCGGTGCTCATCGAACGCGCCTGGCCGGCCGCTGTTGCCGTCGGTTTGGACTCGGTGTCGAATCGCCGGTGGACACTGCTCGATTCCGTCCTCGGCACCGCGCTGGGTTCGCTTGCCGCCGACCCCGGCCTGACCACGCTCGCAGATCGTCTCCGCGTCATCGGCGACGCAGCCTCGTTCGCCGGTCGGCCACTCGCCGCAGCGTGGCATGCGGCCGAGCACCCCGACGTACCGCATCTCGCGCTCTGGCACTCGATCACCGTCCTACGCGAGTGGCGCGGCGACGGTCACCTCGCCGCCTTGATCGACGCAGAACTCGACCCGACGGAAGCCGCTGTCTTCCACGAGGCCGACCGCACGACCCCGCAGCCCGGCCGTCGAGCACTCGGCAAGCGCATCACGCAGCTGACCCGGCAGTGGTCCGAGAGCGAATGGGGCTCTGCTGCAGAACGACTCGCCACTCGCGGATTGCTCACCACTTCGGCGGACGGCGAGACGTTGACCGAGGACGGACTCGCTCTCGATCGGCACATCGAGGATAGGACCGACGTGATGGCGTCGGCCGTATGGCGAGACGTCGAGGACGCCGATCAGTTGATCACCAGCGCACGACCGTACGTGAAGGCCGTGATCGACGCAGGCTTCCTCCCCGGAACGAAGAAGGCGTCCTAGTCGTAGGGTCCCGAGATCGAGGCCTCGGCCAGTCTGGACAGGCCTTCGCGGATGTGGCGAGCCCAGAGTCCACCGATACCGTCGACGGATTGCAGGTCGGCTGCGGTGGCCGCGAGCAACCCCTGCAGAGTGCCGAACGCGCCGACCAGTCGGTGAATCTGGCTGAACTGCAACCGCGGAACTCGGGTGAGTACCCGGTACCCACGGGGACTCATCGGGGTGTCGAGGGCCTCTATGGTCGCGGGATATCCGAAAGCGCGGGCCAGCGTCGTCAGATCCAGCAGATCGACGTCGGTCAACTTGTCCAGTGCGGCGAGCGCCTTCTCCACTCCGGTGGTGCTCGACGGTTCGTTGCCGGCCAGGTAATCACGCACGATCAGTTGGCGATCGACGTCGTTGTCGCCCAACAACTCTTCGAGCTGAAGAGCGAGCTGGCGGCCGTCGGTGCCGAGTTCGAGGACGTTCTGCTCGATCTCCACCGACACTCGCCGCACCATCTCGAGGCGCTGCGCGACGGTGAGGGCGTCGCGCAGTGTCACGAAGTCCTCGATCTCCACCACCGAGAGTTGACGGGTGTTGTCGTCGAGCCGGGCCTTGTAGCGTTCGAGAGTCGCGACGGCCTGATTGGCGCGCGAGAGAATGGTTGCCGAGCCTTCCACGACGTGCCGGATGCCACCGATGTAGACGCTGACGATGCTCATCGACTGGCTCACCGAGACGACGGGATAGCCGGTCTGCATGGCGGTTCGCTCGGCGGCGCGGTGCCGGGTACCGGATTCGACGGTGGGAATCTTGTGGTCGGGGACCAGCTGGACGTTGGATCGGACGATGCGCTTGCCGTCGGTCGAAAGCACTACTGCGCCATCCATTTTCGACAGTTCGCGAAGCCGGGTGGGGGCGAACTCGACATCGAGCTCGAACCCGCCGTCGCAGATCGCCTCGACCTCGTCGTCGTAGCCGAGGACGATCAACCCGCCGGTGCGGCCGCGAAGGATTCGCTCGAGACCGTCGCGCAGTGCGGTTCCCGGTGCGAGCCGGGCGATCGTCTCGCGCAACGCTGGGGACGGCGTGGTGCCCTCCATCGGCCAACCCCCTCGTGTCTTGGCAGCGGCTACGGCGCGGGCTGCGAATTTCTGTGCGTGCGAAACAAAGAGTACTGCGCTGCCACGTGCAGGCAGCCAGGCAAAGGATACTGCGCTGCTACATGCGGGCGGTCGGACAAAGAATACCGCCCGGTGTCATACGGGCCGCATACGCGTGTAGGTCAACGCCTCGCCGACGTTGGTGACGGTCTTGACCTTGATGCCGTCGGGTATGGGACCTGCGTCCTCGGGGACGATGGCGTAGTTGAACCCCAATCGGGCGGCCTCGGCGAGACGGCGACCCAGCCCGGCGACGCGGCGCACCTCTCCGGCCAGGCCGACTTCGCCCAGAATCACCATGCCTGCGGGAAGTGGTTGATCGCGAACCGCCGAGGCCACCGCCGCGGCGAGCGCGAGATCGGCGGACGGTTCGCTGGTGCGCATCCCGCCGACCGTCGCCGCGTAGACCTCCGCCTTGGACACCTTGACGCCGCATCGACGTTCCAGCACGGCCAGGATCATCGCGACGCGGGCGTGATCGAGCCCGCTGACCGCGCGCCGGGGCGACGGCATCGTGGTGTCGACGATCAGCGCTTGCAGCTCGGCCAACAGCGGCCGTTTGCCGTCCATCGTGACGGTGACGGCGGTGCCGGGCACGGCGTCGTTCCGATGATGCAGGAACAACCCGGACGGATCACTGATGCCGACGATGCCGGTCTCGCGGAGCTCGAAGCAACCCACCTCGTCGGAGGCCCCGAACCGGTTCTTGACGCCCCGAATCATCCGCAGTGTGGAGTGCTTGTCGCCCTCGAAGTTGAGCACCACGTCGACGAGATGCTCGAGAGATCGCGGACCGGCCACCGCGCCTTCCTTGGTGACGTGCCCGACGAGCAGTACCGCGACGCCGGTGGTCTTGGCCAACGTGGTCAACGCGCTGGTGATGGCGCGAACCTGGGTGACGCCGCCGATGACACCGTCGACGTCCGCAGCGAGCATCGTCTGGACCGAATCGACGATCAGCAGGCTGGGCTTGACCTGCTCCACGTGGCCGAAGACGGTGGCGAGGTCGGATTCGGCGGCGAGGAAGACGCGTTCGTGTACCGCGCCGGTGCGATCGGCACGCAACCGTACCTGCCCCGCCGACTCCTCGCCCGTGACGTAGAGCGCGCGTCGATCCGGTGCCGAGCGGGCCCATCGGTGCACCACCTCGAGCAGCAGCGTCGATTTGCCGACTCCGGGTTCGCCGGCAAGGAGGACGACCGAACCTGGAACGAGGCCGCCACCGAGCACGCGATCGAACTCGTCGATCCCGGTGGTGTTGGCCTGCGAGGTGGCACTGCTGATGGTCGTCAGAGCCGCAGCGGGCGTGCTGGGAATCATGGCTCCGCCGCCCGAACGAAGGGACGATGCGCCTGCCCGCGTCGCGAGCGGAGCCGCAGTGGCCTGGACCTCTTCCATCGAGCCCCAGTCACCGCATTCGGGACAGCGACCGACCCACTTCGAGACCGAGTGACGGCACGCAGAGCAGCGGTAGCTCGACTTCAGTTTGACCACGTCGGCAGCCTAACGATCGGCACCGACAGGGTCGGAGCGGCGGCTATTCGCCTTCGCTGTGCTCGGTGACCGCGGACGGGTCGCGCTCGAGCTCGATACCGGCGTCGACAGGAACGTTGACGACGACCTCGCCCGCGTTCGCGAACTCGAACGTGACCGGCAGTGTCAGGCCCGGTCGAACGTTCTCGGAGATGTCGGCCATCTCGACCTTGATCAGCTGGATCGGCAGCAGTGGATCGTCGAGCTGAACGTCTGCGGGCGAACCTGCGCCGAGCGCGGTCTGCGGAGCGATCTCGTTGCTGCCCGCTTCCGCCTCGTCGACGATGGTGACCTGTGCCTCGGGGGAGGAGATGCCGGTCAGCTCGTCGGCCACACTCGTGTTGGCGTTGATGGCCGTGAAGCCGAGCTCGACGGTGCCGCCGGGCTCGATGCTGTACTCCTCGGAGGTGGGGTACACCACGTGCACGTTGCGGAGCTGGATGTCTCCGACGTCGGCGGAGTTACCGTTGACCGCGGCGACCTGAGTGGCCGTCTGGGAGATCTGACCTGCGCCGCACGCGGTGAGGGCGAGCGCGCCACCGGCGAGAAGAGCGAGGGCGGCGGCCGTCCTGCGATGGCGGCCAAGCGGTGTCGCAGCGTCGATTGCAGTCACTTCGGTCGTCCTCCATGTGGTGCCGGGCCGGCTCGGTCCTTCTCGTCCACTAGGCAGAGTAGTAGTTCTGGTCCACCGGCCGCTCGTGGGGTCTGCCGACGGCCCGATGACGCCAGGTGAGGGTGCATGTCGGGAGTGGAGACAGTGGAACGAACCGACCGAAAATGTGGCGTCGAATACATGTCGAATCCTCTGTGTCAACCCCTGATTCGGCACCGCTATGCCCCTGACCTGCACCGTTGATATGGGCCGTGGTATTCTGGATAAATCGAAAGGGGCACTTGTCACATGATTTTCAAGGTCGGAGACACCGTCGTTTACCCCCATCACGGAGCGGCGCTGATCGAAGCGATAGAGACACGCACCATCAAGGGTGAACCGAGAGAATATCTGGTTCTCAAGGTCGCGCAAGGCGACCTCACCGTTCGAGTTCCCGCGGACAACGCAGAGTACGTAGGCGTTCGCGACGTCGTCGGGCAAGAAGGTCTCGACAAAGTCTTTCAGGTGCTCCGCGCGCCGCACACCGAAGAGCCCACCAACTGGTCGCGTCGGTACAAGGCCAACCTGGAGAAGCTCGCTTCCGGTGATGTGAACAAGGTTGCCGAGGTCGTCCGTGATCTCTGGCGACGCGAGCAGGACCGCGGACTGTCGGCAGGCGAGAAGCGCATGCTCGCCAAGGCACGGCAGATTCTGGTCGGCGAGTTGGCACTGGCCGAAGGAACCGACCAGGCCAAGGCCGACACCATGCTCGACGAAGTTCTCGCTACAGCTTCTTAGAGTGAACGGTACTTCCGGCGACGTGGTCGCCCTGGTACCCGCTGCAGGCAAAGGCCTTCGGCTCGGACACGACGAGCCGAAGGCATTCGTCTGTTTGGGTACGGACTCTCTCCTGACGCGGTCCGTCGACGGCCTCCGGGCCTCGGGTGCCGTCGACCGCATCGTCGTCATCGTGCCGACCGAGCTGCTCGACGCGGCCCGCCGTCATGTCGGCGACGACGTCGCGGTCGTGGCCGGAGGCCTCGAACGCACCGATTCGGTGCGCGCCGGTCTCGCCGCCGTCGGCGACGCAGCCGTCGTTCTCGTCCACGATGCCGCCCGCGCCCTCACCCCACCGACGCTGATCGCCCGCGTGGTGGCCGAGGTGCGCGCCGGCCGCTCCGCCGTCATCCCGGTTCTCCCGGTCGTCGACACCATCAAGGAAGTCGACATCATGGGCGCAGTGGTGGGTACCCCGGACCGCGCGAGCCTGCGCTCGGTACAGACCCCGCAGGGGTTCGACGCCGACGTCCTGCGCCGCGCGTACGACGCGACCACCGACATCTCCACCGACGACGCGGGCCTGGTCGAGCGCATCGGCGAGACCGTGCACACCATCGTCGGTGACGCCCTCGCGTTCAAGATCACCACCCCCCTCGACCTGCTGCTGGCCGAGGCACTGACGAGAGGCGATTCATGAGAGTCGGCATCGGTACCGATGTGCACCCCATCGCCCCCGGCCGGCCCTGCTGGCTGGCCGGATTGCTGTTCGACGACGCGGACGGACTCGACGGGCATTCCGACGGCGATGTCGCCTCCCACGCCCTGTGCGACGCGTTGCTGTCCGCGGCCGGACTGGGCGATCTCGGATCGGTGTTCGGGACGGGGCGTCCGGAATGGGACGGGGTCAGTGGAGCTGCCATGTTGACCGAGGTCAAACGCCTGCTCGACGCCGATGGATTCGCGATCGGCAACGCTGCGGTGCAGATCATCGGCAACAGGCCCAAGATCGGACCGCGCCGCGCCGAGGCCCAGGAAGTCCTCTCGCGGGTACTCGGAGCGCCGGTATCGGTGTCTGCGACCACCACCGACGGGCTCGGGCTGACCGGTCGGGGCGAAGGAATCGCGGCCATCGCGACCGCACTTGTCATGACGAGGTAAAACCACCGGTAGCATTGCTGGTCGTGACCCTTCACCTACACGACACCGAGACGAGGGCCCTGCGGGAATTCACCCCCTTGGTCCCTGGCCATGCATCGGTGTACCTGTGTGGGGCGACGGTGCAGGGTGAACCTCATATCGGTCACGTGCGCAGTGGCGTCGCGTTCGACGTACTGCGCCGCTGGCTGTTGGCGCACGACTACGACGTCGCCTTCGTTCGCAACGTCACCGACATCGATGACAAAATCCTGAACAAGGCGCGCGACGCCGGCCGGCCGTGGTGGGAATGGGCTGCGACGTACGAGCGGTCCTTCACCTGGGCGTACGACCGACTCGGCGTACTTCCGCCGTCGGCCGAGCCACGCGCCACCGGCCACATCACCCAGATGGTCCAGATGATCGAGCGACTGATCGAACGCGGCCATGCCTACGCCGACGAGTGCGGTGACGTCTACTTCGACGTGCAGAGCTTCCCGAGCTACGGCGCGCTGTCCGGTCACAAGCTCGACGACGTGCACCAGGGCGAGAGCGTCGCCGAGGGCAAACGCGACCCTCGCGATTTCACGCTGTGGAAGGGCGCGAAACCGGGTGAGCCGTCGTGGCCGACGCCGTGGGGCCCCGGACGGCCCGGCTGGCACCTCGAATGCTCCGCGATGGCGGAGAACTACCTCGGGCCGGATTTCGACATCCACTGCGGCGGAATGGATCTGGTGTTCCCGCACCACGAGAACGAGCGGGCCCAGTCCATGGCGGCCGGTGACGGCTTCTCGCGGTACTGGCTGCACAACGGCTGGGTGACGATGGGCGGCGAGAAGATGTCGAAGTCTCTCGGCAACGTGCTCTCGGTACCCAATGTGTTGAAAAAGTTTCGGCCGCAAGAACTTCGGTTCTATCTCGGTGGCGCGCACTATCGTTCGATGCTGGAGTACTCCGACACTGCGCTCGACACCGCGGCCGTGACCTACCGGGGTATCGAAGGGTTCGTTCGACGAGCCGTCGAACGTGCCGGCGAAGTGCCGCTGGGTAAGTGGACCGCCGGATTTGCCGAAGCCCTCGACGACGACCTCTCGGTTCCCAAGGCGTTGGCCGAGATTCACGCGACCGTCACTCTCGGCAACACTGCACTCGAATCCGGTGACCTACCGGCAGCGGTGGAGCACGCAGGCAGTGTCCGGGCGATGCTCGACATCCTCGGTGTCGACCCACTCGATCCGCACTGGGCCAGCGACAGCGGTTCCGACGCAGCAGCTCTCGGTGCCCTCGGCGTCCTCGTCGAGGCCGAGCTGGAGCGTCGAGCAACGGCGAAGGCGACCAAGGACTGGGCCGCCGCAGACGAGATACGGACGAGACTGGCCGAGGCCGGAGTAGACGTGACAGATACACCCAACGGGCCCGAATGGTCGCTGGGTACGAGCAAGACCGACGAAGCAGGTTTGTGATGGCAGGCAATTCGAGTAGGCGCGGCGCGATCCGCAAGGACGGCACCAAGAAGGGGCAGGTCGCCGGATCGGGCGGCAAGCGTCGGAAGGGTCTCGAAGGCCGCGGCGCGACGCCTCCCGCCTCCGAGCGCACCAAGCACCCCGCCGCGCGTCGGGCCAAGCTCGCCGAGAAGTCTGCCCAGAACCGTGGCGGTAACACCGGTGGCCGCGCGGGTGGACGACCGGCCGGACGCAAGGCCGAAGACGGTCCCGAGGTGGTGCTCGGTCGCAACCCGGTCGTCGAGTGCCTGCGTGCAGGCGTGCCCGCCACTGCACTGTGGGTCGCCGTCGGAACCGACAGCGACGATCGGCTCAAGGAAGCCGTGCAGCGTGCAGGCGATGCGCGGATCTCCATCCTCGAAGTTCCCCGCTCCGATCTGGACAAGCTCAGCGCCAACGGATTGCACCAGGGCCTGGCCCTGCAGGTGCCGCCGTACCGCTACGCGCACCCCGACGATCTGATCTCGAACGCGCGCACGCACCAGGAACCCGCACTGCTCGTCGCGCTCGACAACATCACCGACCCGCGCAACCTCGGTGCCGTCGTGCGATCGGTGGCTGCGTTCGGCGGCCACGGCGTCGTGATCCCGCAGCGACGCAGCGCGAGCGTGTCTGCGGTGGCATGGCGAACCAGTGCCGGCGCGGCAGCTCGCCTGCCCATCGCACGCGCAGTGAATCTGACTCGCACACTGAAGGATTGGCAGTCCAAGGGCGTCACCGTTGTCGGCCTCGACGCAGGCGGCGACACCGAACTCGACACCTTCGACGGCAAGGGCCCGGTGGTCATCGTCGTCGGGTCCGAGGGCAAGGGCCTCTCGCGTCTGGTCAGCGAGACCTGCGACCACATCCTGTCGATCCCGATGGCCGGCCCGGTGGAATCGCTCAACGCATCCGTCGCGGCGGGCGTCGTATTGGCGGACATCGCGCGGCAGCGTCGCGGGTAGTTCTACGTTCTGATGCGGCCTGCGGTCTCGTGCATCGCGGGAACGACGATATCGACCATGTCGGTGGCGCTGTAGTTCTTTGCGTGCAGTGATGTGTTCAGTGCTGCCACGACGGTGCCGTTGCTGTTACGCAACGGCACTGCGGCAGCACGCATTCCGACGTCCAGTTCGTCGACCACCTCGGACCAGCCGGCGTTGCGCACCCGAGTGATCTCGGCGCGCAGTGCATCTCGATCCACGAGCGTGCGCGGGGTCAGGGCTTCGATGGGGGCGTCGGTGAAATAGCGTTCGAGGTCGCTCTCGGAGAGGGCCGCGAGCAGCACTCGACCCGATGACGTCGCGTGCGCGGGGAATCGAGTGCCCAGCGTGATGACGACCCGCAACATGCGCGAGGACGGAACACGCGCGACATAGACGATGTCGAATCCGTCGAGGATGGCCACCGAGGTCGTTTCGCCCAATTGTCGTGCGAGCGCCTCGATGTGGGGTTCGGCCAGACGGGGTAGGTCCATTCCGGACAGGAACGAGAAACCCAGATTCATCACCCGCGGGGTGAGGGTGAACTGACGGCCGTCCTGGCGGACGAATCCCAGTTCTGCCAGCGTCAGCAACAGTCGACGGGCGGTCGCTCGGGTGACTCCGACGGCCTCGGCGACCTCGCTGAGGGTTCGGGCCGGGTGCGCGTCGTCGAAGCATTGCAGCACGCTCAGGCCGCGTTCGAGTGACTGCACGAACCAGGCGGGGCGTTGGTCGTCGGGAGCGATCTCGGCCGTCATGGTTCGAGTCTGCCTCATTGCTCTGTTCGCGCCGCATCACATCGCTCGGTGCTTGTGGTCTTGACCACAGGAGGCGCATCTGGTTACAGTTGTGCGAATAACAAACAACTGTGCGCTATCCGCACAAAATCGAAGGGCCGACAAGTGAACGTTGACGTCGCAGTCGCGGACGGATCCAGAGCACGGAAGGCTGCCATCGGCAGCTTCGTCGGTGCCGTGGTCGAGTGGTACGACTTCCTGCTGTACGGCATCATCGCCGCGCTGGTGTTCAACTCCCAGTTCTTTCCGAGCGTCTCGCCCGCCGTCGGCGTGATGGCCGCGTTCGCCACCTTCGGCGTCGGCTTTCTCTTCCGTCCTCTCGGCGGGATCTTCTTCGGCCACTTCGGTGACCGCCTCGGGCGCAAGCGCATGCTGATCTGGACGATGCTGCTGATGGGCGTCGCAACCGCGTTGATCGGCCTGGTTCCCAACTTCGAGTCGATCGGTTGGTTCGCGCCGCTACTGCTCGTGCTGCTGCGTGCGATCCAGGGCTTTGCGGTCGGTGGCGAATGGGGTGGCGCATCGCTGATGGCCGTCGAAAGTGCGCCGGCGAAGAAGAAGGCATTCTACAGCAGCGGCGTCCAGGTCGGCTACTCCGTCGGTCTCATCCTCGCGACCGGCGCGGTCACCATCATGAGCAACCTGCTCAGCGACGACGCATTCACCAGCTGGGGCTGGCGCGTACCGTTCCTGGCCAGCGCCGTGCTCGTACTGTTCGGCCTGTGGATCCGATCCGGTGTCGAAGAATCGCCCGTGTTCGAGCAGGCAGTCGAGGAGAGCGGCGAGAAGAAGAAGCTGCCGGTCATCCAGGCGATCACCGAGCACCCCGGTTCCTTCCTCAAGATCATCGCGCTGCGCATGGCCGAGCTGTTCACCATGTACATCGTCACCACGTTCGCCCTGAGCTACACCGTCAACGAACTCGGCTACGAGCGTCAGTTCATGCTCAACGTCGCGCTGCTGGTCGGTGCCATCGGCATCCTGAGCATCCCGACCTACGCGGCGATCGCCGACCGCTTCGGCCGCAAGCCGATCTTCGTCACCGGTGCCGTCGTCGGCGCACTGGCGGCCGTACCCTTCTTCCTGTCCCTGCAGGCAGCCTCGGTCGTCGCCATCGTGATCCTCGCCGTCATCCTGGTCAATGTCTCGCACGACATGGTGGTCTCGGTGCAGCAGCCGCTGTTCACCGAAATGTTCGGCCCCGAACTGCGCTACAGCGGAGCAGGTGTGGGCTACCAGGTCGCCAGCGCGATCGCCGGTGGCTTCACCCCCTTCATCGCAGCCGCTCTGGTCAGCTGGAACGACGGCTCCTGGCACTACGTCGCGGCGTACCTGGCCCTGGGCTGCATAATCTCGGCCGTGGTCGCAGCACTGATGAAGAACATGGGCTCCTCGGATGTCACCTCCATCTCCGATCAGGCCGCCCCTGCAGCAGAAGCCGTTGTTGCAGAGCGCGTCTCGAAGTCGGTATGAGCTCACTGACCCTGGTCGGCTCGCACGCGTCCACCGCGATGTCACCCGCGCTGTGGACGCGTGCGTTCGAGATCGCCGACGTGCCCTCCCGCTACGACGCCTGGGAGGTCGCCGACGTTGCCGACCTACCCGATGTCGAGGATGCCCTGCGGGGCGGCCGTACCGATGCTGCGAACGTGACCATGCCCTGGAAGCATTGGGCTGCAACGGTTGCCGACGAGGCGGATCCCGATGTGGTGGTGTCGGGGGTGGCGAATCTGTTGTTCCTGCGATCGGGTGCGCTGTTCGCCATGAACACCGATATCGCGGCGGTGCGAGCGGCGACCTCGGGACGTACCTTCGGCTCGGCGCTCCTGCTCGGAGCAGGTGGCGCCGCGCATGCGGCCGCGTTCGCGCTACAGGGCCACATCGAGAGGCTGGTGGTCTCGGATGTCGACAGTCGTGCGGCGGAAGGTCTCGTGGGCGAACTCGACGGCTACGACGGTTCCGCATCGGTCGTCGACTGGTCGGATCGAGCAGTGGATCTGGAGTGCTACGACCTGGTGATCAACGCGACGCCGATCGGCCGCGACGGCTCGGAGGATCAACTCGCCTGGGGTGCAGGTGAACTCGGGCCAACGGCGACGGTGTACGACTTCGTCTATGCCGACACGCGCAATGCCGTCGAGTCCTATGCGGCGGACCGAGGAATCGAACTGATCGACGGATGGACTCACCTGTTCCACCAGGCCGACGCCATGGTTCGCCCGCTCGGCCTGCCCGCTCGGATGTCGGATGCACTGCGTCGCAGCATTCGTGAGATCTGCCCCGCTGCAGCCGGGATCAACCGATAGCGCGGAAGTGTATCTGTGTTCCCGGCGTCAGCTGCGCGGCTGCGGAGACGTCTGCCGCAGTGACAACCGCGATCACCGGATAACCGCCCGTGACGGGGTGGTCGGCGAGAAACAGCACCGGCTGCCCGGACGGCGGAACCTGAAGCGCACCCAGAACCATTCCCTCACTGGCCAATTCGTCGTCTCTCGTGCGGCGCAAGGGTTCGGCACCGTCCAGCCTGATTCCGACGCGATCGGAATCCTGCGTGACGGTCCACGACTGCTCGAGCAGAATCGATCGGGCGCGCGCGGTGAACCAGTCTGCACGTGGACCGAAGGTGATGCGCAGTGTGTCGGGCCACGCGGGCGGTGGAACGAACTCTGCTGCAGGCCACTCGGCTTTGTCGTTCCCGACGGGCAGGGCGGTACCGGGGGAGACCACAGCCGGGCCGAGACCGGACATCGTGTCCGTCGACCGACTGCCGAGGACGGTAGGAACGCCGATCCCGCCCCGCCCCGCCAGGTAGCTACGTAGACCGCTTGTTGGCGTGGACAGCTCCAGTTCCTGCCCGGCTCGGAGGAGGATGGTCGAGTACAGACCCTGCTCCGCACCGTCCACGCGGCAGACCACGTGCGCCCCGGTGACGGCCACGATCGCGTCGAACTCGGCGCGGACCTTAAGCCCACCGAACGTCACTTCCAGTGTTGCGGCCTCGGAAGTGTTGCCCACCAGCCTGTTCGCTGCATCGTGCGAGAGCAGGTCTGCCGCCCCCGAGCGACCGACCCCGATCGACGCATGCCCCGGGCGACCGCGATCCTGCACGGTGCACAGTGGTCCCGTCTGCAGAACGGTGAGGGCTCTCATGCCTGCTCGAATCGGACGGTGGTGCCGGGCCGGAGCAGCGCCGGTGGGTCGCGGTCGAGGTTCCAGAGTGGTGTGTCGGTGCGGCCGATCAGCTGCCAACCGCCCGGCGAGGACCGCGGGTAGATGCCCGAGAATTCGCCTGCCAGGCCCACCGAACCGGCAGGGACGCTGGTGCGCGGCGACGAGCGGCGCGGGACGTGTAGCCGCTCATCGGTGCCGACGAGGTAGCCGAAGCCGGGCGCGAAGCCGCCGAATGCGACGGTCCACGTCTGATCGATATGTGCCGCAACGACGTCCGTGGTGGACAGCCCGGTCAGACGGGCGACGTCGTCGAGATCCTCGCCGTCGTAGACCACCTGGATCGTGACGGTCTCCGAGTGATCTCCATCGGACGTCACGGCGGATGACACTGCCGCGATCCAGTCCAGTATCGGTTGCTTCGGCCCGTCGAACATCACCAGCACGGTCCGAGCAGCGGGAACCAGATCGACGACGCCGGCCGGTGAGTCCAGCGTGAGCGCCCGGTAATACGCCATCGTCTCGTTCAGTCCGTCGAATTCGACGAGTGCTGCACCCTCGCCGGCAGAGAGGATGCGCATCAGACGAAAGCGGTGATATCGATGTCGTTGGCGCGGAGCAACTCCGAGACAGCAGTGGCCATCGCGACCGCGTCGGGGGAGTCGCCGTGCAGGCAGATCGATTCGGCCGCGACATCGATTCTCAAGCCGTCGATCGCCCGGGTCGTGCCGTCGGTGATCATGGTCAACACGCGCTGGGCTACGGCGTCGGGATCGGACAGTACTGCGCCGGGTTCCGAGCGCGAGACCAGCGTTCCCTGCGGGGTATACGCGCGGTCTGCGAAAGCCTCTGCGACGGTGCGCAGTCCGGCTCGCTCGGCTTCTTCGAGGAAGATCGAACCGGGGAGCCCCAGTACCGGCAGCGTGGGGTCGTAGGCGAGGACGGCGTCGACGACGGCCTTGGCCTGGCCGTGATGGTGCACGATCGCGTTGTACAGCGCCCCATGTGGTTTGACGTAGGCGATGGCCGATCCGGCGACCTGGGCGAGGCCGTCGAGTGCACCCATCTGATAGATCACGTCCGCGGTGAGGTCGGCGGGGGAGACGTCGAGAAAGCGTCGGCCGAACCCGGCGAGGTCGTGGTAGCCCACCTGCGCTCCGATGCGTACGTCCGCTGCCGCGGCCGAGCGGCACGTACGCAGCAGAGTGGTCGGATCACCGGCATGGAAGCCGCACGCGACGTTGGCGCTCGACACCAGGGCGAGCATCGCGTCGTCGTCGCCGAGAGTCCATGCACCGTAGCTTTCGCCGAGATCGGCGTTGAGATCGATGGACGTCACCCTCGACATCCTAGGCGGCGACGAGCCGTCCGGAATTGGCCTTGCGGGTTCCGCCGATCGCGCGGCAGACGAGGTAGATGACGAACGAGATTGTGGTGACGAACGTCGACACCGGCAGGCCCGGGGCGAGGGAGAGCAGGATGCCGCCGACGGCGGCGACCTCGGCGAACAGAATGGACAGCAGCGTCGCCTTGAGCGGGCTGGCCGTCACTCGCGCGGCAGCGGCGGCCGGGGTGATGAGCAGCGAGAGCACCAGCAGTGCGCCGACGATCTGGACGCCCAGTGCACAAGCGACGCCGACGAGTACGGCGAACACGACCGAGAGGGCGCGGACGGGAACGCCGCGGGCCAGCGCCACCTCGGGGTCGGTGCTGGCGAACAGCAGCGGCCGGTAGACGACGGTGAGCACGATCAGTACCAACACCGCGCAGACCAGCAGCAGCTGGATACCGCTCTGTCCGACGCCGACGATCTGGCCGATGAGCAGCGAGAAGCTGGTTCCGGTTCGGCCGGGGTAGAGCCAGATGAACAGCACCGACAGTCCGAGGCCGAAGGACATGATGACGCCGATGACCGAGTCGCGGTCGCGGGCCTTGCTACCGAGCAGCGCGAACATCACCGCTGCGACAACGGATCCGACGATGGCTCCGAGGCCCACGGTGATGCCGACGAGCAGGGCTGCGGACGCACCGGTGAGCGAGAGTTCGCTGGATCCGTGCACGGCGAACGCCCACTGGCGGCTGACGATCAACGGTCCGAGGGCACCGGCGAGCAGCCCGAGAATGGCGGCGGCTATGAGTGCCTGCTGGACGAAGTCGTATGTCAGCAGGTTGGCGGTGGTGTCGAAGTCGAGCATCTTCGAGAATGCGTCGAGAACCTTCTCGTTCATGCCTTGTCTTCTCTGTCGTGCGGCACGGGTGGGTGGTGTGCGCCGGCCGAGCCGAGCGCATCGATGGAATCGCCGGTTCCGACGACGATGAGCCGGCCGCGGACCTTCAGCACCTCGACCTCGGTGCCGTAGAGCTCCGAGAGGACCTCGGTGGTCATGACGTCCTCGGGAGTTCCGATGCGGAACCGGCCGTCGACGATGTAGACGATGCGGTCGACGAGGGGGAGGATCGGGTTGATCTCGTGCGTCACGAACAACACGGCGGTCTCGTGCTCCCGCCGTCGGCGATCGATGAGGCTCGAGACCAGGGATTGGTTGGCGAGATCGAGGCTGAGCAGGGGCTCGTCGCACAGCAGTACCGACGGATCGCCGACGAGTGCCTGGGCGATGCGCAGTCGCTGCTGCTCACCGCCGGACATGGAGCCGACCGGCGCACCCGCGAACGAGTTGGCGTCGACCTGATCGATCGCTCGCTGCACCGTCTCCTTGCGCCTTCGTATGCCGCGCAGGCCCATGCCCCACCGATGGCCGTCCCAGCCGAGGCCCACGAGGTCGCGTCCGCGCAGCGGCAGATCGTCGTCGATGTTGCGCTGCTGGGGGATGTAACCGACGCCCGACTGGCCGCGACGGACGGGATTGCCGTCGATCGCGGCCGTGCCGGACGTGAGGTGATTCTGGCCGAGCAACACTTTGAGCAAGGAGGTCTTACCCGAGCCATTGGGGCCGAGAACGGCGACGAACTCACCCTTCTCGACCGTCAGGTCCAGGTTCTGCCACAGCGTGCGCTCGCCGAACGCCAGTCCGGCATCGCGCAGTTCTACAGCAGGCATGTACTACAGCTTTCCATCACGCCGGTTCGGGTCAGGAGGCGGTGGTGAGCGCGGCCTGCAGATCCGTTGCAGCCTTGGTCTGCCATTCGAGATACGTCATGCCGGCAGGCAGCGTTTCGGTGACCTCGACGACGGGGATGCCGGCCGCCTCGCTGGTGGAACGGATGTCCTGGGTGACCGCATCCTCGGTCTGGATGTTGTAGATCAACGCGCGAACCGAGTTCGACGTGAACAGATCTCGCGTCGCAGCGATGGAAGCGGGCGAAGGATCGTTGCCTTCCTCGATGGAATCCTTGAAGTCCTCGGGGGTGCGATCGTCGAGATCGGATTCCTCGATGAGGTAGTGCGCGATCGGTTCGGTCTGTGCCACCGGTGCATTCGGGAAATCAGCGGCAATCTGTGCGGTCACGTCGGTGATGGCGTGGACCTGCTCGTGGAAGGTCTCGGCGTTGGCGGTGTACTGCGCGGCGTTGTCGGGGTCGAGCTGACCGAGCTTCTCGGCGATCTCCTCGGCGGTGTGCGCGGCGACCTCGGCGTTGTACCAGACGTGCTCGTTGACCTCACCGTGTGAATGGCCGTCCTCGCTCGCCGGTTCGGCTGCTGCTTCCGAGGTGGGCTCGTCGGAGGAGTGATCGTGGCTGTCGTCGAGCAGCGTGAAAGCGTCGACGGACGGTACGTTCTGGCCCTCGGAGGCGAGGATGTCCTCGATGAACTCGTCGTAGCCGCCACCGTTGTAGACCACCAGCGAAGCCTCGGCGACGGCGGCAGCATCGGCCGGGCTGGCCTCGTAGGAGTGCGGGTCGGCAGAGGGATCGGAGATGATCGACGTCACTGTCGCCAAGTCGCCTGCGACTGCCTCGGCGACGCTTCCCCACACGTTCGTGGATGCAACGATCGTGATCGGTCCGTCGACGGCGGTGGCCGGTGCGGACTCGGTGCTCGCGGATTCGGTGGAGCTGCACGCGCTGAGCGTGAGCGCTGCGGCGCAGGTCAGGCCCAGTACGGCCGTGAGCTTGGTCCGGGACGCGCGATGGTTGGACGACATCGATGTACTCCTGATGAGCGGAACTTGACGCTAATGGAAACCGTTACCGTTGTACTCTAGCGCGCAGTGGGGTGGCGGATCGAATCGGATGAACGCGACCTCGAGTTTCTCTGCGCCGCGTTGTGGGACTAACGTCCCGGTTATGGCCAGGTCAAGCGAACCGCGACGTCAGGCGACGTTGGCGTCGATCGCTGCCGAGCTCAAGGTTTCTCGCACCACTGTCTCGAACGCCTACAACCGACCCGATCAGCTCTCCCCGGAGCTTCGCGAACGCGTGCTCCAGGCCGCGAAACGCCGCGGCTATGCCGGTCCCGACCCGGTCGCCCGATCGTTGCGCACCCGTAAAGCAGGTGCCATCGGGCTGCTCCTCACCGAAGCACTCAGTTACTCCTTCCGTGACCCAGCCGCGATGAGCTTCCTCGCCGGACTCGCCGAATCCTGCGAAGCCGCCGGACAGGGCCTGCTGCTGATCCCCGCCGGAGCCGAACGCGACGACGTGCAAGCCGCCGCTGTCGTCCAACAAGCCGGAGTCGACGGATTCGTCGTCTACTCCGTCGCCGACGACGACCCCTACCTCGCTGCCGTGCGCGAGCGCCACCTACCGATCGTCGTGTGCGACCAGCCCCGCAACATCCCCGAAGCCGCCCTCGTCGCCATCGACGACCGCGGCGCGATGAAAATGCTTGCCGCACATCTGATCTCGCTGGGCCACGAACACCTCGCGGTACTGTGCATGCGTCTCGGACGCGACCGCCGCGATGGCGTCGTACCCCCGGGGCGGTTGGCGGACAGTCACTTCCACGTCCAACGCGAACGCATCGCCGGAGTTCAGGCCGCCATGATCGACGCCGGACTCGACCCCGATACCCTCACCGTCGTCGAACGCTTCGACCACACCGTTCGCTCCGGCCACTCCGCCGCCGCCCAAGCACTGCAGGCCAACCGCGAAACCACCGCACTGCTGTGCACCACCGACGTCATTGCCCTCGGTGCACTCAACTTCGCCCGGGTCTCCGGAATCGATGTGCCGAGCCAACTCTCGGTCACCGGATTCGACGGCATCTCCGACGCCATCCGCGAAAACCTCACCACTGTGCGCCAGGACGCCGAGGAAAAAGGCCGTCGAGCAGGCAAACTGGTTCTCTCGTCCTCGCACTCGGGCATCGTCGCCGCCGAAACTCTGCCGACCGAACTCTTCCGCGGCCGAACTGCCGGACCGCCGCCGGAGCAACCGCCCGCTATCGCCTGAGCAGCCCCTCGCCCGGTTCACCCCCGTCCGACCGCCCGCCCTCGTTCGCCCGCCTCAGTTCGCGTCAATGGACCATTGCACGGCTCAGACGTATGCAGGGTGCCATCCACGCAGCGGACCCCAGTGGGTGAATGAACCACTGCACCTGTCAGACGTATGCAGTGGTCCATTGACGCAGCTGGGGGGGTGAGCCCTAGGCGCTGAGCAATCTCGCGCAACGCAGCAGGCCCAGGTGACTGTAGGCCTGGGGATGGTTGCCTAGTGATCGTTCGGCGATGGGGTCGTATTCCTCACTGAGCAGTCCGGTGGGGCCTGCGGCACTGACGAGTTGAGCGAACAGTGCTTCGGCCTCGGCGCGTTGTCCCACCAGCAGGTAGGCCTCCACGAGCCAGGCGGCGCAGAGATGGAAGCCGCCCTCGCCGCCGGGCAGGCCGTCGTCGTGGCGGTAGCGGTAGACCGTCGAGCCGCTGCGCAGTTCGGCTTCGGTGGCAGTGACGGTGGCAGCGAAGCGGGGGTCTGCCGGGTCGATCAGTCCGGACAATCCGATGAACAGCGTCGCGGCGTCGAGGTCGGTGCCGTCGTACGCGGCGGTGAAGGACTGCACTTCCTCGTTCCAGCCGTTGGCGAGTACTTCCTCGCGGATGGTATTGCGCAACGATGCCCAACCGGGTTCTGTTGTACGACCGAAGGTTTCGGCCAGACCGATGGCGCGATCGACGGTGATCCAACCCATCACCTTGGAGTAGACGTGGTGCCGGGGGTTGTCTCGAATCTCCCAGATGCCGTGGTCGGGCTCGAACCAGCGACGCTCGACGGCCTCGACCATGGCGCGGACGAGTTCCCAATCGTCGTCGGACAGGCCGTTTTCGGACCCCTTGGCCTTGCGTGCGTGGGCGAGGGCGGACACCAGTTCGACGATGGGGCCGAAGACGTCGAGCTGAACCTGTTGATTCGCAGCATTTCCCACGCGCACCGGACGCGAGCCGGCATAGCCGGGCAGCTCGTCGATGACAGCTTCTGGCGGTAGACCCAGACCCCAGATGGTGTAGAGCGGGTGCAGACGCTCGGGGCCAGAGACCGACTCGAGTACCCCGTGAATCCAGGAGAGGTAGTTCTCGGCCTCGGCCGTCGAGCCGACGTCGACCAGCGCGGCTGCGGTCAGTGCGGCGTCGCGCAGCCAGCAGTAGCGGTAGTCCCAGTTGCGCACTCCGCCGATGTCTTCGGGTAGCGAGGTGGTGGCCGCGGCCATGATCGAGCCGGACTCCGCGTGGACGAGGCCGCGGAGGGTCAGTGCCGATCGCTTCATCAGATCGCGCTTGAGCGGCGGCAGGTCCAGGCCGTCGGCCCAGTCCTTCCAGTATGCCTCCGACGCGCGGCGACGCTCCACCTCGTCCCACGGATGCTCGCTCAGATCGTCTGTGCCGAGCCGCAATTCGAGAACGATCGGCCCGTTCGAGGGATCGACCTCGGCGTGCGCGGCCTGCTGCGAACCGTCGGACACGATGTTCCAGGTGACGCCGGGACTGCGCAGCACCATCGGATCTGCCGTACCGAGAATGCGCAGGCCGTCCACATCGGGTTCGAGTGAGGCCCAGGCCTTTCCGAACTCCGGACGCGGCGCGAAAGTCACCACGGCGGTGGCCTTGCCGGTGATGACGCGGGTCAGCGCGGTCTGGCCCTGGCCGATGTCGTGCGGCAGATAATCCGTGACCTGCAGGCTGGCCCACTTGGTCTGCACCGTCATCGTGCCGTCCACATACTGCTGGCTCAACGGAAGCGATGCGCGGGTCGGCCCGACGCTGAAGTGGCCGGCCTGATCGCCGCCGAGCAGGTGTGCGAACACGGCTGCGGAATCGGGTTCGGGGTGACACAGCCAGGTGACGTCGGCGTCGGGGGTCAGCAGGGCAACGGCATTGGGGCTGGCCAACATCGTCAGTCGTTCGATGCGCGGGGCGTCGGCTCCCGAAAGCCACTGCCGTCGCTCCTCGAGCAGGAATGCCAGGGCGAGGGCGACCTGCTCGGTGCTGTCGATGCGAAATTCCGCGAGGGTGTCTCCCGGTCCGATCTTGACGCCGATGTCCGGCCCGTGCAGGTGTCCGAAGGCCTTCTCGTCGGTGACGTCGTCGCCGAAAAAGACTGCGGCAGTGGCAGCTTCCTGGTGACGAAGGATGTCGAGGGCGACACCCTTGTCGGTGACGATGACTGCCAGCTCGATGACTGACTTGCCCTCGGTGACTTGAACACCGTCCCGCGCCGCCGCACCGGATCGCACTGCTGCGAGGGCTTCCTCACCGGCGGCGGTCTCGGCGTTGCGGACGTGCAGCGCGACGCTGGCCGGCTTGGTCTCGATGCTGACGCCGGGATGGGCATCGGCGATGGCCTGGAGTTCGCCGGTGATGACGGTGAGGAGCTTCTTGGCGTTCTCGTCGATGGCGTTGACGAACCCGGCGTCGAACTCACTGCCGTGACTGCCCACCAGCTGTACCTCGGACGGCAGCCGGGAGAGGATCGCGAGATCGCGGAGGGCACGTCCGGAGATGACGGCAGCGTTGGTGCCGGCCAGGGAAGCGAGCCCGCGCATGGCGCTGACCGACTCGGGGTGAGGGAAGGCCTTCTGTGGGTCGGAGACGATCGGTGCCATGGTGCCGTCGTAATCGGACGCGACGAGCAGACGCGGAGTCCGAGCTACTCCGACGAGTGCGCGGCGAAGTTCGAGCGGCAATTCGAGAGCAGTCACCCGTCGAATCTAGGCGATGAACCCCGCCTCGGCGTACCTGGCTTTGTGCGCGGGATGTATCACTGCTGGTCGGGGACCAGACCGGGCGACGGAGTCACACCGGAGGCCGCCGACATCGAGGCGGCGGACTTGGTGACGATGGCCAACATGGCTCGCTGGGCGCCGTCGGCGTCGCCGGATTGGATCGACGACGCCACCACGCCGTGCAGTCGGATCGCCTCTGGGTCGGCTTGGCGGGACATCAGAGCGTGGCGGGTGCGGCCCGCGAGCACCTCCACCACGATGTCGGACATCGACCGCAGCATCGGGTTGCCGGAGGCCGCGAGCAACGTGCGATGGAAATTGCTGTCGTGTTCGAGGTAGGCGTCGGAGTCGGCGGCCCGGGACGTCGACGACATTCCGATGACGGCGGCCGTCAGCGCGCCGCATTGCTCGGGTGTTGCTCGATGCGCAGCGAGCTTGGCTGCCAAAGGCTCGATCCCCGAACGTAATTCGCTGAGCAGCAGCAACTGCTCGGCGCGGGCCGGCCCGGCCAGTTGCCAGCGGATGACCACAGGGTCCAGGGAGTTCCAGTTCTGCGAGCCCTGCACGGTGATCCCCACGCGTCGACGCACGGTGAGCAACCCCAGCGATTCCAGGACGCGAACCACTTCCCGGACGACGGTCCGCGACACGGTGAACCGCACGGCGACGTCGTCGGCCGAGATTCGGGTCCCGCTCGGGATCGCGCCGCTCACGATGTCGCGACCGAGCTCGTCGAGCACCGAATCGTGCAGCTGGCGGAAGTCGCTGGTCTCGCTCATGTCCGGTCGATCGTCCCACGGGTCGCCCGGTTTCTCGCGTCTGTCCGATCCGCGCGAGCGTGATGGAGCAGTATCGAGGGATGGCAGCACAGACGACAGGCAGAGCACATCATCCGGTTCTCGTGGTGATGGGAGTGTCCGGCTCGGGTAAATCCACAGTGGCGGGCATCCTCGCCGGAGCATTGAAATGGGACCTGCAGGAGGGCGACGACCTGCACCCGGACGCCAACGTGGCGAAGATGGCGTCGGGTCAGCCACTGACCGACGAGGACAGGTGGCCCTGGCTCGACGTGATCGCGGAGTGGATCACCGAGCACACCTCCACCGGTCGATCGGGAATCGTCACGTGCTCGGCCCTCAAGCGGTCGTACCGAGACGTGCTGAGCGCCGCATCGAGGGACGGGGCCGAGGTGATCTTCGTGCATCTGGCCGGCACCAAGGACCGAATCAGCGGACGCCTCAATGCTCGGATGGATCACTTCATGCCGTCCTCGCTGCTCGATACCCAGATTTCGACCCTCGAGCCGCTCGGTGACGACGAGAACGCGATCGTCGTCGACATCGGGCCGCCGCCGACCAAGATCGCCGAGCGCATTCTCGTCGAACTCGAAAAGCGTGCGGGAATGTCGGAAAGTCACTGATCGCCGTTTCGTGACCGCCATGGTGGATCAATGTGACTTTCAGTCGGTCTGACTGCGGCAATGCGACATTCATTCGGACCTGGGGCCGCAAACGGGGCGCAGATCTTCTGACGGCCGCCCTGAACGTGCAATTTTCAAGCAAGCGCGCTTGCTTTTAAGTACTACGAATGACCGAAAGGACTTGTAAAAGTATGACGAATGCGAGATAGTGAGCTTGTTCACTTTTTCAGTGAGGAGACAGCTCATGGTGCGAGGCGCACCCGCCAGGCCGGTCCAACTTCCCGTTCCCAACGCAGACGTCTGGGACTGGCAACTCGACGGTCTGTGTCGCGGATTGGACTCGTCCGTGTTCTTCCACCCCGAAGGCGAACGAGGCCGCGCTCGCACCTCGCGTGAGAAATCCGCCAAGCAGGTCTGCGGCCGCTGCCCGGTACTCCAACAATGCCGCCAGCACGCCCTCGAGGCGAACGAGCCCTACGGCGTATGGGGCGGAATGTCCGCACACGATCGCGCCGACTTCTACCGCGGAGCCGTTCGTACCGCTTGATCCCTCAGCGGGTTCGGTGCGGTGGCAGTGGGGGATTGTGGCAAATGCGCGCGCATTCGCCAGGCGCGTTCGCAATTGTCAACGCGCGCATAGCGATTCCGCGCGCCCCTGGCAAACGCGCGCGCGTTCGCGAAGACTGCTGGGCGGACAACACTGGGCCGCAACGAGGCGATCAGAATCCGCAGGTCTCCTCGGACTTACCTCCGGCGCACTCGCTGTCGACACTGCTGTGAAGCCCGGCCTGATCGACATTCGCGGCGGCGACGCATCGTTCGCGCCGCCTTCGAGCTCTGACCGTCGCAGCCTTCACCGAACTTGTCGGTGGGTTCGTGTTTCATGACGATCCATGAACAAGGTCCTGCGTGCGACGCTCGTCAGTGCGGTCGTCATCACCACCGTCATCGGAATTGCGTCCTTCGTGCTCAGTTTCGCTGCACTGTGGGATCTGGCCACGATGGCAGGTGTCCCACGCTCGCTGTCCTGGCTGTGGCCAGTGATCGTCGACGGCACCATCCTGCAGGCCACGATCTCCGTCATCGCGCTGGCCCAATTCGAGGATCAACGCAGTGGTCGACGCTTCTTCTGGGGTGTGTTGATCACGGCAGCTCTGGTGAGTATCGGCGCAAATGCCATGCACGCCTTCATCTCCGACGCCGGCACACTGCATCCGGCCTTGTCGGCAGCGATCGCGACCGTCGCGCCGGTCAGCTTGTTGGCCGCAACCCACGGACTCGGCATCCTCGTCCGAATACCGGCGGAACTGCCGAAGTTCACAGACGAAGAACCCGCCCCCGAAGAGGTGGCAATCGCGGTCCCGAAAGCCGAACCCGTGACACCAGCGCCCGAATTCCCCACCCCCGAGATACCGACCCCTGCGCAGATGGCGCGCACCGAGCCGGTCCGCACAGACCCGATCCGAACCGAGCCGGTCCGCACCGAACACCGCCCGCCGGAATCCCCGGTCACCTCGGTGCGCACGGTCGAGCCACTCGACGAGGTCGATCGCTGGATTCTCGACGAGGAACGGGTGGACGATCTCTATCCCGTCGACGCCCCGTGACGCCCGGTGGCACCATCGAAGGATGAGTACACACTTGCCGAGATCCGTCGTTCCCGAGAAGCCGAAGCCGGGCCAGGAGTCCGTCTGGGATTACCCCCGTCCGCCCAAGCTCGAAGCCTCGAATCGTTCCCTCGTCGTTCGGCTCGGCGGCCAGGTGATCGCCCGCACCACTGCCGCTTACCGCGTGCTCGAGACGAGCCATCCGCCCACCTGGTACATCTCGCCTGCAGACGTCGTTCCGGGCGCGCTGACCCCCTCGGCGGCGCGCTCGACGCACTGCGAGTGGAAAGGCGCAGCGACGTACTGGGACGTCCACGGCGGAGACGCTGTCGCAGAGGCTGCCGGGTGGAGCTACGAGAACCCCACCCCTCGGTTCGCCGAGATCGCGGGTTACCTGGCGTTCTCGCCCAGCCGCCTCGAATGCGAGATCGACGGCGAAGCGGTCCGACCACAGGAAGGCGGGTTCTACGAGGGCTGGATCACCGACGACGTCGTCGGTCCGTTCAAGGGAATCCCGGGCTCCTACGGGTGGTGACGCCCTAACCGACCGGCAACTCGGCGCGGGGGATGATCTGAATCGAACTCGCCGCGCCGGGGTCGCTGCCGGTCACCAGCACGTCGCCGTTCCGCGGATCGACCGCCACCGAGTTGGCCTGCGTCACCGTCGGAACATCGCCCAGGATTCGCGGAGCTGCGGGATCGGATACATCGACCACCCGCAGTACGTTCGACGCGGTCAGCGTCACGAACAGCAACCGACGTTCGAGATCCACGGCGAGCCCGTACGGGTTACCCGGTGCGTCGATCGATGCGATCTGACGAATGCCGCCGGCATCGTCGACCGACGCGAGCAGGACCGCACCACCGTCGGTGTCGGCGAACCCGGCCACCGTCTGATTCACCGTCACCGCGTGGGTGAGCTTGACGCCGATCGGAGCCTGCGACACCTCCTGCTGCGTCGCGCCGTCGTAGACCCACACACCGTTGCCCTGCACGTCCGCGACGGCCGCGAACGGACCGAGAGCGGCAGCACCACCGGGCTGGACAGGGCCCGGCGGTAGCTCCGACACGATCGCCCCGTCGCGCAGGAAGATCACTCCGCCACCCATCTCGTTGGTGGCCACGACGGTGCCGTCGGAGGTCTGCACCGCATCGTGTGGCTGACGACCGACACCGGTGGCCGTCGACAGAATCGCGCCGTCGGCGAGCGAGATCTCGAGCAGCTCGTCACTGCCCTCGAGCGGAACCAACACCGGGCCGTCGGGACCGGCCAGTGAAAGATGTCGCGGCGCACCCGTCGTCGAGACCATCTGGCGCACGGCACCGGTGGCCGCGTCGAACAGCACCACGCCGTCGGGCTCCCGCACCCCGGCAGCAGCGATCCCGGACGATCCCACCGCGACACCTTCGGGAGCACCCGCAAGAGGAACGACGGTACCGATCGGGTCGGCCGCATCCGGGGCCTGTGCGGGCTCGGCCGCCGGAGTGGCTGCCTCAGTGGTCGGTTCGGTCGAGGATTCGGCCGCAGAGCAACCGGCGACGAGCAGGCAGACAGTGGCCGCCGCGACCAGGCGCGCCCTCATCGGCGGTACTGCTCGAAGTGCAGGGCGTCGTCCAGTGGACGGCGGCTACGCCAACCGAAGCGTTCCAAATCGGGTACCTCCTGAAACGATTGGACCGGACCGACGCACAGCCAGGCGATCGGGCGGACCGGTGCGGGGATGTCGAGCAGTTCGGTCAGGTACGCCTCGTCGTAGAACGAGACCCAGCCGACGCCGACGTTCTCGGCTATCGCTGCGAGCCAGAGGTTTTCGATGGCGAGGACGGCGGAGAACAGTCCGGTGTCGTCGACGGTGTCGCGACCGAGGACGTGCCGACCTCCACGGTCGGGATCGTAGGTGACCACCACCCCGGTTCCGCTGGTCTCGATTCCCTCGATTCTGATGGGGTCGAACGTCTTTCGTCGTTCGGCGTCGAGCTTGTCCGCAAAATCCTGTCGGCAGCCGGCCACGTGGGCCGCGAATGCGCTCAGAGTATCGGGCTTACGGACGACCACGAAGTCCCAGGGCTGGGTGTTGCCCACGCTCGGGGCTTGATGCGCCGCTCCGAGGATTCGTCGCAGAACCTCGTCGTCGACGACGGTTCCGTCGAACTCGGCGCGGACGTCGCGGCGAGATCGAATCGCGGCATACACCGACAGGGCTGCTTCGGTCATGATATCCGTTCTCCTGTAGCAGTATTCAGATGCGCGTTCAGTTCGGCGACGAGGGTAGGGAGTCGGTCTGCCGAGGTGGGGCGGCCGAGGTGGTAACCCTGCGCTCGTCCGCACCGTAGTTCGCGCAACGCCGTCATCGTCACCTCGTCCTCCACTCCCTCTGCCGTCACCGACAATCCCAGCGTACGGGCGAGCTCGACTGTCGATCGCACGATGGCGGCATGCGCCGGGTTGTGCGCCATGCCGCCGATGAACGTGCGATCGATTTTCAGCTCCTGTACCGGCAATCGCTCGATGTAGGCGAGCGAGCTGTAACCGGTTCCGTAATCGTCGATGGCGACCTGCACGCCCATCGCATGCAGTATCGACAGCGTCTCGGTCGCGCCGATCGGGTCGGTCATCGCCGAGGTCTCGGTCACCTCGACGGTCAATCGGCGCGGTGGACAATCGAATTCCTTCAGCGCTGTACACACTTGGTCGATGAGGGTGTCGTCGAACAGGTTTCGGGTCGAGATGTTGACGGCGATGCTCAGCTCGAGCCCATCGGTCATCCACTTCCTTCGTTGGGCGAGGGCCTGGGTGAGGACGTAGCTCGTCAACGGCCGGATCAGTCCGGTGCGTTCGGCGGTGGGCAGGAATGTGCTGGGGGACAGGACGGTGCCGTTCGGATGATGCCACCGCAGCAGTGCTTCCACGCCGACGACGGTCATCGTCGTGAGGTCGATCTGCGGCTGATAGTGCAGTTGCAGTTGATCCGTCTCCAGTGCCGTGGTGAGTTCGCCGAGCATGATGAGCTGCTCGCTCTTGTCCCGGTCCATCGACCGGTCGTAGTACGCGACGCGAGACTGGGCGGCTTTCGCGGCCTGGACGGCGAGGTCGGCGCGCTGTACGAGGCGATCGGGTGTCGTTTCGTCCTCACCGTCGCCGAGAGAATTCGACGCGACTCCGACGCTCGCTTCGATCAGCAGGGTCATGTTCCCCACCTCGAAGGGCGTGGCGAACAGGAGCTGAATCCGGTGCGCCAACGCGGCCGGATCCATCGACTCCGATGCTCCACACAGGGCGAACTCGTCACCGGCCAAGCGCGCCAACAGAATCGAGTCGTCGGCGACGCCTCGCAGTCGCTCGGCGACCACCACGAGGACCTGGTCGCCGAGGCCGCGTCCGAAGGTGTCGTTGATCTCCTTGAATCGGTCGATGTCGACGGTGAGCAAGGTCGACTCACCCGCATTGCCCCAGAGTCGATGCTCGAGGGCGCGTAGGTTGGCCAGTCCGGTGAGGTGATCGGTATCGGCGACGGCACGAAGCTGGACGGTCTGAGTGTGCAACAACCGCAGCAGATCGGTGATGCGGAGCATCACCAGGACCACCAGAGCGAGAGCACAGAGCAGCACCGCCCATCCCCACTGGGCGATCGGCTCGTCGCGAACGACCTCGATGAACATCACGATCGGCGCAGTCAGGGTGGCCGCGGTCAGCACGACGACCGTGGGAGTGGTGAACGACGCCATCAGGTGGGCGTCGGATTCGATGTTCGGGTTGGTGATGCGCCGCATGGACGGGTGAAGGGCGGCGACCCCGATGAGGACGTAGGACATGATCCATCCGACGTCGAACACAGAC
Organism: Rhodococcus sp. 05-2254-2; assembly: GCF_002259095.1. Taxonomy (NCBI): domain Bacteria; kingdom Bacillati; phylum Actinomycetota; class Actinomycetes; order Mycobacteriales; family Nocardiaceae; genus Rhodococcus; species Rhodococcus sp. 05-2254-2. Next base: position 176,282 of record NZ_NOZJ01000001.1, read on the forward strand.
CTGTCGGACGAGGAATCGGAGACGATCGCGAAGTTGTTCACGGTGTCGGTGACCACTAGCAGCGCTACGGCCACGGTGAGGAGCCGGTAGGACAGGGTCCGCCACTGCCGTGAGCCGACGAAGTGGGCCAGCAGTCCCAGCAGAAAGATGTCCATCGCGGGGTACGCGACGTCGACCAGGCCTGCGGTTCCGGAGATGCCGCCTCCGCCGAGCGACGGCTGCACGGCGAACACCCAGGTGAGCAGTCCGAACGCAACCATGATGATGGCGCTGTTTGCCACGTGGCCGCGTTCGCTCGGTCGCCACTTGTGGCGAGCGAGAAGGAACAGGCCGAAACCGTAGACCGGATAGCCGACGAGGTAGATCGCGTCCGCCGGCGACGGGTAGGGGACACTGCCCTGGGTGATGTGGATCCACTCGTAGACGATGTCGCCGATCACCCACAGGGCGGTGCCCATGGCGATGGCCAGCCAGGCCGAACGGTTGCGGGGCCGGTGCATCCTGGTGCCGACGACGGTGGCGGCAACGGCGGAGGCTCCGACGAGTGCGAAGACCGACTGGCCCCAGACGGTGGTCGGGACGACGAAGTAAGCGGCGCAGCCGACTGCGCCGAGCGCTGCGTACCACCGCCACCAGGCCGTCACGATTTTCTCCAGCCGTTCACGCCGATCCGACGGCTTCAACAATGTCACACGGACGTGATGTAGGTCACCTGCGCTGCGCGTCCAGTGACAGAAGTATGCCTCAGCGCTACGCTCGGTAAGCGGTACGAAACTGTTTCGATTCGATAAGGCGGCACAGATGAGCGTCGACGCCCCACGTCGGTCGAGGGTGAGTGTGGAGCGCGAGGGCGAATTTCTCGACGCCGCACTACTGTGCCTCGGCGAGGTCGGTTACGACTCGCTGTCGATGGACCTGGTTGCCGAGCGAGCGCAGTGCAGCAAGGCCACCCTCTACCGGAGATGGTCGAGCAAGGCCGAGATGGTGGTCGCGGCCATCGAATCGGTCGGCCCGCCCCCGTTCGTCGGCATCGATACGGGAGACCTTCGCGGAGATCTGCTCGAGTTGATGAATCGGGTGTCCGAGGGGGCAGAGCACGATCAACGTTTCGCCGCGGCGATCCACCACGCGGTGATGGTCGACGAACAGTTGGCGGCAGCGGTGCGGAGAACGTTCCTCGAACCCGAGGCCAGATTCCTCGAGTCGGTCGTCGTGCGCGCGGTGCAGCGGGGGGAATTGTCGAGCAGGCCGAGATCGGCAGACTTTCTGCAGTACATGGTGTTCAGCGCAATCATGACTGGCCCATTGACCGACGCCAAGCCTTTGGATTCGGAATACCGAACGCGAATAATCGACGAAGTAATTCTGCCGTCACTTCGCTCGACGACCGATTGACGACGTTTGTACGGAATGCGCACGTAATCGATTGCCCCGCAACATAATTGAAAAATTCGACCGACCGACGTCCGAGTGGGACGCCGGGTCGTGTGCGTTCGAAATTCGATCGCTGCCAGCGAATGAACGGCTGAATTGGCAGGAAACTGCCAGCTTCTGAGGTGGAATTTCCGTCGCAGCTGTCTCTAGGGTTAACGGCATCCGAACAAACGGTAAACAGCATCGGTTGCGGATGTCGGCGCGCGGGTCACGTGCTCCCGGTGACCGGTGCGGAATTCGACTCGACTCGATCGGAATGCAATGAATTTCAACATTCAAGACCTGAGCGGAACGTTCTCGACGTTCGACATCGTGGTGTCCCTGACACTGTCGTTCGTCCTGTCGGCGATCATCGGCTGGGTCTACCGACTCACCCACAAGAACGTGTCGTACAGCCAGTCCTACGTACAGACCCTCGTCACGGTAGGCATGGTCATCAGCTTGATCATGCTGGTCGTCGGATCGAACGTGGCACGTGCTTTCGCGCTCGTCGGCGCGCTGTCCGTCGTCCGATTCCGCAACGCCATCAAGGAAACTCGCGACGTCGGGTTCATCTTCCTCGTGATGGCGATCGGCATGGCCACGGGGACTCGCTTCTACGTACTGGCGATTGCGGCCACGTTTGCGATCTGCCTGGTGATGGTGGTGATGAGCAAGTTCAACTGGTTCAAACTCGATGTCCAGCGCCAGGTCGTCAAGGTGCAAGTGCCGCCCGACGCCGACTACACCGATCTCGTCGAAGACGTACTGATCAAGTACTGCAAGGAGTTCGAGCTGGTCAGTACCGAATCGGTGCGATCGGGTGCATTGACCGAGCTCTATTACACGGCCCAACTCAGATCCGGCAAGAAACCCGGCGAGTTGATCGCTGCTCTCAGTGAGGTCAACACAGGGCAACGGGTCTCGGTACTCACCGGATACGACCAGACGGACATCTGATCGTGACCGACCCGAACACGAACTTTCCCTCGGCCCCGACAACCCTGCGAAGGAGGCTCGTCCACCGAGTACCGCGGACGGTGCGGCAGCACTGGAAAATTGCTGCCACCCTGCTGGTGTTCGTCGTGGTGATGGCGACCGTGTTCGGGTCGACCCGGATCCGCCCGTACATCACCGGTGATGCAACCGTGATCGCCTCCGAGATCACCGAGAACGTCCAGGGCACGGTCGATCTGTTCGATCCCACTGTGTCGCACTCCATTTCGATCGACGTTGACGTCGGCGACTACCAGACACTGAAGGACTCCTTCCAGAACGAAGGGGTCAAGGAGTCGGTACCCGCAGACATCACCATCGACGGAACCCTGATCGCCGACGTCGGTATCAGGTTGAAGGGCAATTCCACGCTGGCCACTCTCAGCAGCGACGACGGCTCGATGCCCGGGCGCGGCGGAGGTACTGCCGGGACATCCGGTCGACCAGCACCTGCAGACGGTGCAGCCATGCCCGAGGGTGCAGCCATGCCGGAAGGTGGGGCCATGCCGGAGGGTGCGGCCATGCTGGAAGGTGGGGCCATGCCCGGCGGTGCTGGGATGAATATGTTCGGGGAGCCGCTCAGTTTCGATGCGCCCGAGGATCTTCCGTTTCTGATCGACTTCGCGGAGTATTCCGAGGGGCGGGCCTATCAGGGTCACACGACGCTGTCGCTTCGGCCGTATACGCCCGCTTTGAACGAGTCGGTGTCTCTTGCGATCACCGAGGCCTCGGGTCAGGCGACCCAGGACTTCACCTACACCACGTATTCGGTGAACGACTCGGCCGAGACGACGCGGCTGGTCGTCGTCGCTCCCGACGACGACTACGCCAACTCCCTGGAGGACGGCGACGGGGTGCTGTACAAGGTCGGTGCCGAAGCCAGTTTCACGTACGAGGGAGACGATCAGACGACGTACGCCGAGCAGTACACCCAGATCAACGCTCTCGGCACCGCGGACCTGCAACCGATCATCACGCTGTTGAAGTGGCTCGACGGTGCCGATCAGGCCGAGTTCGATGCGCATCTGGCCGACTATGTCGATGTCGACTCACTGGCGAATTACCTTGCCCTGCAGAACTTGCTGGGCAACGGCGACGACATGGGCGGCCCGGGAAAGAACTTCTACCTGTACTACGACCTGGACTCGAAGACGTTCTCGGTCGTGTCGTGGGATCTGAATCTGGCTCTGAACTCAGATTCCACCGCCGGTGCGAACGACGCGGTGTCGATGATGCCCGGTGGCGGCGGGGCAGGTGGCGGCGGGATGCCGCAGATGCCCGAGGGGTTCACACCGCCGGAGGGAATGGAGATTCCGGAAGGCGGGGGGATGCCCGAGGGCGGCCCGATGTTGGGTAATTCGCTCAAGGACATGTTCCTGGACTCGACCGAATTCACCGACGAGTACGACGCTGCCTTCCGCACCATCTACGACGAGCTGTGGGCGAGCGGCCGAGTGCTCGACATCGTCGACGAGGTCACCGCATCCATTCCGACGTCGGCGGCGCTCACTCGGGAGGAGATCGACGCCGAGGCTGCGGAATTGAAGTCACGGCTGCAGATTCGCACCGATGCACTCGCCGACGATCCTGTCGTGACGGGATCGTCGTGATGTCTCGGCGGTCAGCGCAGGGTCAGGGTGTCTGCCGGGGAAACTTCGCGGCGAGGATCGCGCAGCGGCAAGCCGTTGATCAGGACCATTCCCTCCATCACGAAGGAGGCGGCCTGCGACAGCGTGCGCGCAGTGCCGGTGGCGACCAGCAACTCGGGAACAGAAGTTCGACCGTTCATGAACCGATGCTGCTCCCGCGCGGTGACCGCCGACGCTCGATCTCGTGGCGGGTAGGCGACGGTCGGATGAACACTCGGAGACGACGCGTGGGCATGATTCTCGCGGGGTGCGGGGTCCTCGCGTCGTGTTCTGCAACCGAGCTCGCGGCTGTCGAACCCACGACCGCAACAGCACCGTTCGAAATTTGGTGCACCCCCACCGACTCGGGCCTGTCCGAGTTGTCGGGCCTGGCGTGGAGGGGCGACACCGGCTACGCCATCGGAGACCGCGGCAGCGACGATCGGCTGGCGGTGCTCGACCGTGCCTGCGAGGTGACCGGGTGGGTCGACGTCGGAGTCGAGACGGTCGACGTCGAGGACATGGCCGTCGACAGCGCGGGGATCGTGTGGCTCGCCGACACCGGTGACAACGACAGCGACCGGGAGAGCGTCACGTTGATCGGCGTCGACGTGGCCACCGACCGGCGCACCTCGATCACGATGCGCTACCTCGACGGCGCACACGACGTCGAGGCGTTCGCTCTGACGCCCACCGGGCAACCGGTGCTGATCACCAAGGTCTCGGGCGGTGCGGCCGCGTCGATCTACAGCAGTGACGAAACCATCGACACCACAACGACATCCATCGATCTGGTCCGTTCCGGAACGGTGTCTGCGACTGCGCCGGACGGGTCGAGCAGACCGATCACCGGTGCAGCCGTCGATGCCGACGCCACAGTGGGGGCACTGCGAACCAAGAAGGATCTGTTCGTCTTCGAAATCGCCGACGGTGATGTGCCCGCGGCATTCTCGGGCGCTCCCGCCCGTGTTGTCGAGGGACCCGATCAACCACAGGGGGAGGCCGTCGCCTACACCGACGCGGGTGAACTGCTGCTCGCGTCCGAGGCCGACGGAGCCACCGAACTACCCCCGATCGTGTTCGCGGAGCCGAACTGAACGCGGCGTCGCCCGACCATGCACACCCACCGAAGGAAGGTTCGATCCATGAATCTGTTCGACAAATTTCGACCCAAGGCCGCTTTGGAGAAGCAGGGTGCGTCGCCGGAGGACCTCAACACCGAGCCCACCGGTTACCAGCAGACCGCCAGCAAGCTGCACTCGTTCAATCGGTACGAGATCAAGTATTTCGTTGCCGAGGCCGACGTCGCTCAGGTCCGTGAAGAACTGACGGCACGGATGGACACCGACCCGTTCTCGCCCAAGGGTGGCTACCCGGTCACCTCGCTGTACTACGACACCACCGATCTGCGGTTCTACTGGGAGAAGATCGAGGGCCTGAAGTTCAGGCGCAAGGTGCGGGTACGGCTGTACGGGGCGCCGTCCGAGTGCACCGACGACACGCCGGTGCAGATCGAGATCAAGCAGCGCGTCAACAGGGTCACCCAGAAGCGCCGAATCTCGTTGCCCTACGACGTTTCTCAGCGGTGGCTCAACGGCCGCGAGGAGATAGAATGCGATCCCAGTCAACGCCCGTTCGTCAACGAGGTCAGCACGTTGATCGCCAATCTGGATCTGCGTCCGATGGTCACCACCGGTTATCTGCGCGAGGCGTACATCGGTCGTGAGGCCGACCTCGGTCTACGGGTGACGATCGATCACAAGGTGCACGGTCGGGATCGCGACTTCCGATTCGATTCCGGTGCCCAGAACCGCTTCATCATCCCGCCCAAGCTCGCGATCCTGGAGATCAAGGCCAACGAACGAGTGCCGTACTGGGTGACCGACATGACGGCACGGATGAACATGTCCGTCATCCGAGTCTCGAAGTACTGCCAGTCGATCGAGGCGTTCGAGATGGCACCTCGATCACGCGCCGGTGCGCCCGAACTGGTCCTGCCCGCCGATGCCGACCACCGCGTGCCGTCGGATCTGCTCGAGCCCTACGCCGGCGCTCGCCGGTAGCCGCACCCTTCAGGAGACGAAAGATGTTCGCACGCTTCAAACCCAAGTCCGTTCTGTTCTACGACCTGTTCAACTCCTCGGCTCAGCTGTTGGCCACCGGAGCGAAGACGTTGACCGAACTGCTCGAATCCGCACCGGAAATCGATGCGGTGGCGCGGCGCATGGTCGATCTCGAGCACGAAGCCGACAGCGTCACCCACGATCTGTTCCGCACCTTGAACTCGAGCTTCATCACCCCGTTCGATCGCACCGACATCTACGTCCTCGGCTCGAGCCTCGACGACGTGATGGACCACATGGAAGCGGCGACACATCTGCTCTCGCTGTACCGAATCGACGAACTGACCCCGCACATGCACGACATGATCGACATCCTCGACCGGTCGGCCAAGGTCACGGCGGATGCAATGCCGAGGCTGGCGTCGATGAAGGATCTCGAGCGCTACTGGATCGAGATCAACGAGCTCGAGAACCGGGCCGATCATGCCTATCGGACTTTTCTGGCGGATCTGTTCGACGGTCGATTCGACGCATTGACCGTGATGAAGCTCAAGGGAGTGGGCGACGAACTCGAAGATGCCGCAGACGCTTTCGAGACGGTAGCGCACGTCATCGAATCCATCGTGCTGAAAGAGACGTGAGTGCGCGGTGGTAGCACTGGTTCTGGTCATCACCCTCGCGATGGCGTTCACCTTCACCAACGGCTTTCACGATTCGGCCAATGCCATCGCGACGTCGGTGTCCACTCGCGCACTCACCCTGCGGACGGCGCTCGTCATGGCCGCGGTGGGGAATCTGCTCGGTTCCTTCTTCGGTGCGAAGGTCGCGTCGACGGTGGGGGAGGGAATCATCGCCCTCGACGTCGGATCCGACGCGTTGCTCGTGGTCGGGTGCGCCCTGGTCGGTGCCATCGGCTGGAATCTGATCACCTGGTGGTACGGGTTGCCGTCCTCGTCCTCGCACGCGTTGGTCGGCGGCATGGTGGGAGCTGCACTGGCCGGCGGAATGACGGTGCTGTGGGGAGGCGTCGCGACCAAGGTGATCCTCCCGATGATCGTTTCTCCTGCAGTCGGTTTCGTGCTCGGAAGCGCCGCGATGGTGGCCATTCTGTGGATGTTCCGACGATCGTCTCCCAGTGCCACCAGCCGCGGATTCCGCCGGGCACAGACGTGCTCGGCAGCGGCCATGGCTTTCGGACACGGCATGCAGGATGCAGCGAAGACGATGGGCATCGTGGTGCTGGCGTTGGTCGTATCGGGCAATCAGGCCGACTACACGATTCCTCTGTGGTGCTACTTCCTCACCGCGACGGTGCTGGCGGTCGGAACGGCGACCGGTGGGATGCGGATCATGCGCACCCTCGGCCGCAAGATCATCGAACTCGACCCACCCCAGGGGTTCGCCGCGGAGGCGACGGCGTCGTCCGTGCTGTACGTGGCATCGATCGGACTGGGAGCGCCGGTGTCGACCACCCACGTCATCTCGTCGGCGATCATGGGCGTCGGGGCAACCAAGCGTACGACGGCCGTGCGCTGGGGGACGGCGGGAAACATGCTCGCAGCGTGGGTGACGACGCTGCCCGCGGCCGCTGCCGTCGCCGCACTGACCTACGTGGTAGCGGGGGTGATTCTGTGAAGCGGGGAGCGGGTCGGATATCGATGGGCGCTGCACTCTGCCTGATGGCACTGAGCGCAGGCTGCAGTTACGAGATGACGTCGACCGAGACCGGCACCGGCATCTCGCGTGACGTGCAGGAGGCCAGGGACGGATTTCTCGAAACTCCGGGAATGAGCGAACTGTTCGACGACCTGTACGGGCAGGGCATCGGCACCACCGTCAACGAGGTGTTCGCACTGGGCATCTACATTCCGGGTTTCTGCGAGACCCGCGCTCAGCAGGGGCTCACCGAAGAGGAGGCCGTCGCCGAGGTGACCGATTCGCTCGGTGCTACCTACGAGAAGGGGACCGGCGAGCCCTGGGCCGAGCCGATAGTGCAGGCCGCGGAGGACCACGTCTGCGAGTGAGCGGGCCGAGGGTGTCGGTGGCCTGTGCGAGCATGGAACGGTGGAGTCCACCGGTAGACCCGTGGCGAGCATCATGCACGCCGACCTGGACTCCTTCTATGCCTCGGTGGAGCAGCGGGACGATCCGCGGCTGCGCGGCAAGCCGGTGATCGTCGGCGGGGGAGTGGTGCTGGCCGCCAGCTACGAGGCCAAGGCCTTCGGGGTGCGCACGGCGATGAGCGGCGGGCAGGCACGCGCGGTCTGCCCGCAGGCCATCGTGGTGCCGCCGCGTATGGATGCCTACTCGCAGGCGAGCAAGGACGTGTTCGACGTCTTCCACGACACCACCCCGCTGGTGGAGGGCATCTCCATCGACGAGGCATTCCTCGACGTCGGCGGGCTGCAGAAGATCGCGGGCAGTGCCACCGAGATCGGACAGCGCCTGCGGCAGGACGTCGCCGAGCAGGTGGGGCTGCCCATCACCGTCGGGATCGCCACCACCAAGTTCCTGGCCAAGGTTGCCAGCGCCTTCGCCAAGCCCGACGGCCTGCTGCTGGTACCGCCCGGCGGCGAACTCGAATTCCTGCACCCGCTGAACATCGAAAGACTTTGGGGCGTAGGAAAAGTGACCGCCGAGAAGCTGCACGTTCTGGACATCAGAACGGTCGGCGACATCGCGGCCTACGGCGAGCGGTCGTTGGCCTCGGTACTCGGCAAGGGTGCGGGTGCCCACCTGTACGCGCTGGCCATGGGCCGGGATCCACGACGCGTCCAGCCCGGTAAGTCGCGCAGTTCCATCGGTGCGCAGCGGGCACTCGGTCGCGGCAGGCACGACGCGGCCGAGGTGGAGGCATCGTTGATCGGGCTCGTCGATCGCGTCACGCACCGTATGCGCGCCGCGCAGCGAACCGGCCGAACCGTCGTGTTGCGCTTGCGCTTTGCCGATTTCACCCGGGCGACGAGGTCGCACACGCTCGATCGAGCGACCGCCGACACCCGCGACATTCTCGACGCCGCACTCGAATTGCTGCACGACGCGGCGCCGCTGATCGCGGAGAAGGGCATCACGTTGGTGGGGGTCACCGTGTCGAGCATCGACAGGGGCGGTGCGGAGCAATTGGAGCTGCAGTTCGACCCGCCGCAGGTACGGACACCGCCGGAGGCCTCGGCCCTGGACCGGGCGCTCGACGGGGTGCACAAGAAGTTCGGCTCGACGTCGCTCACTCGTGGGGTGTTGCTCGGCCGTGATCCGGGGATCTCGGTTCCGCTGCTACCCGACTGACTACTGCCGTACTGTGGGTTTTACCCGAAAGCCTGTGGGCATCATGGTCAGTCGCTCCTGGACCTTCAGTCGGTACGACGGGTCGGCCTGCAGGTCGAAGCGCTGCAGAATGGTTCCGAGCACCAGAACGGCCTCGTGGATGGCGAATTGCCGTCCGATGCAGGCGCGTTCACCGGTGCCGAAAGGCTTGTACACGTGAGCGGGCCGGGCCTTGATGCGATCGGGCAAGAAGTTGTCGGGATCGAACTCGTGCGGGCGGTCACCCCACACAGGATCGCGATGCAGCGCTGTGGCGAGCACGATCGCCCAGTCGCCGGCCGCCATGGCGTAGCCGTCGCCGACGACGGTGTCGGCACGTGCCCCGCGGCCGAACGCCGGGACAGTGGGCCACAGGCGCAGTGATTCGTCGAGGACGCGTCGGACATATCGCAGCTTGGGAACCTGGCCGAACTGGGGCTTGCCGGTACCCCAGACCTCGTCGACCTCGGCGCGGGCGCGCTCGAACACCTCGGGGTGCGTCGCCAGGTAGTACAGCGCAAAAGAGAGTGCACCGGAGGTGGTCTCGTGACCGGCGATCAGGAATGTCAGGATCTGGCAGCCGATGTTGGCTTCGCTCAGTGCATTCGGATTGTCGGCCTCACGCGCGGCGTCCATCATGATCTGGAGCAGGTCGCTGAAGTCTTCGGTGGATCGGCGCCTGGTCCTGACGACATCTGCGAGGACGTCTGCCAGGTACTGCTTGTTGTCCGCGTACCGGCGATCCGAGCGGGCGAACAGAGGCTTGGCGAACGCGGGAACCTTCAGCAACGCCCGCCGCTGGTTGTACGTCAGCGCACCGACCATGGCCGAGACGAACGGATGCGGCTCGGCACGCGCGAACGAGCCGAAGCTGTAGCTGAATCCGGTCCGGCCGATGGTCTCGAGCGTCAACGTCGTCATGTCGGCCGATACATCGGTCGGTGACGCGTTGCGAGAGAGGGACTCCCAATGCTCGATCAGGTCGTCGGCGACGTCGACCATGATCTCGTGGTACCCGCGCATGGCCCCTGCGGTGAACGCCGGGCGCAGAAGATCATGGGCGCGTTGCCAATTCGGTTCGTGGTTGTAGGCGGTGAACAGCCCGTCGGCTCCGATGTCCCGTAGATTCTCGACGCCCGGGGGCAAGAACTTCTCGAAGCGCTTCTCGTCGCACAGCTCACCCACCACGTCGGCACCGGCGGCGAAGACGAATCGTCGGCCGAGGATGTGCCGCTCGAACAGCGGGCCGAGCGTGCGGGCCATCGCGGTCGAATCCTGGACGGGGGTGCGGGGATCGACGCCGACGACGTCGCCGAGCACGGGGAGTCGGTGCGGGGGATGGGGCAGGGAGCCGCCTCGTACCGCGAACTGTGTCGACATCGCCACTCCATAGTCTCGGGACCGGCCCTTGTTGAACCGTGTCAAATAGTGACCGTACTCACTGTTGAACCGGTGTCAAGTAAGGTTCGAGGCCCATGACCACACCGCGCAAGCGCATGACGCCGGCACTGCGGCGTGCGCAGCTGATCGAGATCGGCTCGGCACTGTTCGCCGAGCGGCCGTACGAGGACGTCTGGATCGAGGAGGTCGCAGACCTCGCCGGCGTGTCACGCGGATTGATGTATCACTACTTCCCGTCCAAGCGGGAGTTCTTCGTCGAGATCGTCCGCGCCGAATCGGAGCGCAACCTCGGTCTGACCGCGCCGGACACCTCGTTGCCGGTGTTCGAGCAGATCGCCGCAGGCCTCGACGCGTACATCTCGTACACCGACGAACATGCGCACGGCGTCCGCGCGGTCAATCGCGGCACGTTGCTGGGGGATCCTCTGATCAACGAGATCCTCACGCGCGAGTTCGACGTCCAGCAGCAGCGGATCCTCGCCGCGCTGCCGACGACGCTGCAGGACGACGAGACGGTACGCACCGCGCTGCGCGGCTGGATCGCCTTCGTGCGAGCTGTGTGTCTGGACTGGGTGGAGCGCAGAACCCTCGACCGAGAGCAGGTACGCGCGTTGTGTCTACGGGCGTTGTCGGGTCTTCTCGAGGTGTGAGATGCGGGGCTATCGTCGAGCTATGTGCCGAAACATCACCACCTTACGAGGGTTGGAACCGCACGCCACCGACGCCGAGATCGAAGCGGCCGCGCGTCAGTACGTCCGCAAGATCAGCGGTGTACAGAAGACGTCCGACGCCACCCGCGATGCCTTCGAGCTGGCCGTCGCCGAGGTGACGGCGACGACGCACCGACTCCTCGATGCGCTTCCCGAGCGGCGTCAGCCACCGCCGACGGTGCCGCCGCTGCGGCGTCCGGAAGTGCAGGCGCGGATTGCGGCGGCGGGAGTGGAGCCTGCGGAACGACCCAAATCAGCGGCGAACACCGGGTCCTAACGGGTGCTGTCCGGCGGCACCGCGGGTAGGCCTTCGCTCACGCGGAGTTTCTCGGCCATCGAGCTGAGCAGATTCTGCGATTCCTCGGACAGGTCGAATGCCCGAGCGGACAGGCGGCGCAGACCGTAGCCCTTCAGTTGGGTGAGCAGTTCGAGATCGTGGTCGACCTTCGTCGCATAGATGTTGTCGAAGAAGTAGTCGGGCTTGACCTTGAAGAACGCGGCCAGCGCCGCGACGGTGTCCGCGGACGGATTGGCGCGCTGTCCCGAGCGCAATTGCGAGATGTAGGGCTTGGAGATCTGGTGTCCGCGCGAGGCGAGAGCGTCGGCGACCTCGGCATTGGTGTGTGGCTTGCGTCCGGGTGGGTGGATCGTGGCGAACAGATGGTTCAGACGTGCGGCGAAATCAGCGGACATCGGGGATGTGTGTGCCTTCCTGATACAGCCGCTGCCCACCCGGGCAGATCGGTCCGCCGCGGACCGAACCGGCTCATAGTAGCCGCTGCCGCGAATCCCGCGAACCATGGCTGACCTGCAGAAATCCGTCAGAAAATCGTACTGATCGGTTTCATGCGTCGGTGGACGTAGCGGGGCGAGCCCGGGCAGTGGGGTGCCCGGAGTGTGGGAACGAACGAATGGTTTTCCGCAGAATCGGACGCGTGATTCGAGCCCCGGTGGCAGACTGTCTTGCCAGGCGAAGGGGGTGGAGATGACCGATCGTCGACGGCGAACGTTCGATTCACGAGACGGTGACGCGGAGGTGGTCGAGCCGCTGCTGCGCGCCGTGCTGTCCTACGCGCCGCGGGACGAATCGCGCCTGCCCCACCCCTCCGAGGGAATCACGCTCCGGGCCGAGGACGGCTCCGGGTTCGTTCGGCTCGCACTCACCATCGCAGACGATCTCGGCGCGGGCATCCCGGGGCCGTTCGGGTCCCGATTCTACGAATGCGGATCGTTCGAAGTCATTGTTCCGCAACGAGATCCCCGCGACGGCGCGCTGTTGATGATCCACCTGCTCGATGCCCGAGCGCCCCACAGATTCGAGTTCGCCACGTCCATGCCGCCCCAGTGGAGCCTGCGGCTCGAGCGCGACGGCTCGGTGTCGGTACTCGACGATCTCGGCGATGCAGTGATATTCATCGGCCGCCCATGGGCATTCGACTCCGACCTCTATCCGGTTTCGGTGCACTACACCATCGAGAACGGCCTCCTGGTGCAGAACATTCTCGCCACCGCGGACACCGGCTATCCCATCCTGATCGATCCCGACCCCGACGCGATCATCACCGGAGACGGCCGGCTCATCACCGAGACGTGGACTCCGCGACTGGTGGCCGGCGGAATCGTCGAGGATCTGCCGCCGAAATCGCTGTCCAGCTGATTGCCCTGCAGCGCAGACTGATTCAGAACGGATCGTGCTGAATGTGCTCCATCGGCGTGCCCACTTTGCGGAGGGCGTAGATCGTCGTTCGCACCATCGACGGAGACCCGCAGATCTGAATCTGCCGATCGGCCCACGAGCCGAACTGGGTCACCACCTTGCCCACCGCACCGTGCAGACGGTGATGCATTCCCCACGGCAGCTCGCGAGGCGTGCCCGAATACCACCACGGATTCTCGAGCTGCTCGGTCACCGGAACGATCGTCAACCACGGATTCGACAGCGACAGCTGCCACAACGTGTCCAGATCGTAGAGATCGCACGGATACGTTCCGCTGACGAACAGATGCACCCGCGGATTGTTGCTGCGCTGCGCCATCTCCATGACCTGCGCACGCAGCGGAGCCAGACCGGTGCCTCCCGCGATCATCAACACGTCCTCGCCGATCGCGCGATCGACATGCATCCCGCCCAGCGGCGGACTGATCGACCAGCGATCACCCACCGCGGTCTCGGTGACCATCGCCGGTGACACCCAGCCCCCGGATACGCGTCGAACATGGAACTCGATCTCGCCGTACGGATTGCTGGGAATGGCAGGGGACAGATACCGCCACAGTTTGGGCCGCTGCGGAATCTGCACACTGACGTACTGCCCGGGGAAGTACGGGATCTCGCCGTCCGTCTTCAACCGGACCACCGCGAGATCGTCGAGCACCCGCTGATGCTCGACGACGGTGGCACTCCAGAACGGCGGCAGTTCGTCGTCGTCGGCGGCGACGGCCATCGCATCGCTCACCACGGTCAGTGCGTCGTTCCAGGCCGTCTCGACCTCTTCGGTCCATACCTCGTTGCCTGCGAAGGTGCGGAACGCGCTGATCAGAGCCGAACTACCCGCACGGAAGTGCGCGCCGGTGATTCCGTGCTTGCGGTGGTCCCGGCCGAGCTGCTCGAGGAACGGTTCGACGCGGTCGGGATCGTCGAGATGCTCGAAGACGTAGCCGAGTGCCATGACGAAGTGTTCACGCAGGGCATCCATCGAGGCGGGAAACAGAGCCCGGAAGTCGGGGTGCTGGGCGAAGAGATGGCCGTAGAAGGACCGGGACAGCCGCGCCGGACCGTCCTGAGCGGCCACGACGGATTTGAATCCGGTACGGACCAGGGAGATCGTGCGCGCGTCGAGCATCGATCCACCTCCACCCCACCGAATCACTGCTGTCGACCGTCACCAAAGTAGACCGGTCGAGGATATCGCGCACGTCGCAGAATGTGGAGAAATCCAAGGTTGAGCGGAACAGACTCAACTTCGCTATGGTTGTACCGAGCGACAGTCTTCGCAGAACCCAGTCGAAAGAAGGTGACCGGTGGACAGTTTCACTCCCACCACGAAGTCGCAGGCAGCACTCTCCGCTGCTCTGCAGGCCGCATCCGCGGCCGGTAACCCGGATATCCGTCCGGCACATTTGTTGGTGGCGTTGCTCGATCAGACCGACGGCATCGCCACTCCCTTGCTGAAGGCCGTCGGCGTCGACCCCGCAACGGTGCGTCGAGAAGCGCAGAGCCTCGTCGACCGGCTGCCCTCGGCAACCGGTTCGACCACCACTCCGCAACTCGGCCGTGAAACCCTCGCCGCGATCACCGCAGCGCAGCACCTGGCCACCGAACTCGACGACGAGTACGTCTCGACCGAGCATCTGATGGTCGGCCTGGCGACCGGCAACGACGACGTCGCCAAGCTGCTGACCGGCCACGGAGCCGGACCCAACGAGCTGCGCGACGCCTTCCAAGCCGTCCGGGGCAGCGCTCGGGTCACCAGCGCCGATCCGGAGAACACCTACCAGGCGCTGGAGAAGTACAGCACCGACCTGACCGCGCTGGCCCGGGAAGGCAAGCTCGATCCCGTCATCGGGCGCGATACCGAGATCCGGCGCGTCGTACAGGTTCTCTCCCGACGCACCAAGAACAACCCGGTGCTCATCGGTGAGCCCGGCGTCGGCAAGACGGCCATCGTCGAAGGACTGGCCCAGCGCGTCATCGCAGGCGATGTTCCGGAGAGCCTGCGCGGCAAGACCGTCGTGTCTCTCGATCTCGGTTCGATGGTCGCGGGCGCGAAGTTCCGCGGTGAGTTCGAGGAACGGCTCAAGGCCGTGCTCGACGACATCAAGAACTCCGCCGGTCAGGTGATCACGTTCATCGACGAGCTGCACACCATCGTCGGAGCCGGCGCGACCGGCGAATCGGCGATGGACGCGGGCAACATGATCAAGCCGATGCTCGCCCGCGGCGAACTGCGCCTCGTCGGTGCGACGACCCTCGAGGAGTACCGCAAGTACATCGAGAAGGACGCCGCTCTCGAACGACGCTTCCAGCAGGTCTACGTCGGTGAGCCGTCGGTCGAGGACACCGTCGGCATTTTGCGTGGACTCAAGGAACGCTACGAGGTGCACCACGGCGTCCGGATCACGGACTCCGCCCTGGTCGCCGCCGCAACCCTGAGCGACCGGTACATCACCGCCAGGTTCCTGCCGGACAAGGCCATCGACCTCGTCGACGAGGCCGCGTCCCGTCTGCGCATGGAGATCGATTCACGCCCCGTCGAGATCGACGAGGTCGAACGTGCGGTCCGTCGCCTCGAAATCGAGGAGATGGCACTGGCGAAGGAGACCGACGACGCGTCGAAGGCTCGACTCGACAAGCTCCGCCAGGAACTCGCCGACCTCCAGGAGAAGTTGGCCGGGCTCAGCACCCGCTGGCAGAACGAGAAGAACGCCATCGACTCGGTACGGGCACTGAAGGAGGAGCTCGAGAACCTGCGCGGCGAATCCGATCGCGCCGAACGCGACGGCGATCTGGGCAAGGCCGCCGAGCTGCGCTACGGACGCATCCCGACCCTCGAGAAGGAGCTCGCAGCCAAGACCGAGGACTCGCCAGCCCAGGGTGACGTGATGCTCAAGGAGGAAGTGGGCCCGGACGACGTCGCCGACGTCGTCGCAGCCTGGACCGGAATTCCGGCCGGCCGGATGCTCGAAGGCGAGACCGCGAAGCTGCTCCGCATGGAAGACGAGCTCGGCAAGCGAGTCGTCGGACAGAAGGACGCAGTACAAGCGGTGTCCGACGCCGTCCGACGCTCCCGCGCCGGAGTGGCCGATCCCAACCGTCCGACGGGATCGTTCCTGTTCCTCGGACCCACCGGCGTCGGCAAGACCGAGCTGGCGAAAGCGTTGGCGGAGTTCCTGTTCGACGACGAACGCGCGATGGTCCGCATCGACATGAGCGAGTACAGCGAGAAGCACGCCGTCGCTCGGTTGGTCGGCGCGCCTCCCGGTTACGTCGGCTACGAGGCCGGCGGCCAGCTGACCGAAGCCGTGCGCAGGCGTCCGTACACGGTGGTGCTCTTCGACGAGGTCGAGAAGGCGCACCCCGACGTGTTCGACATCCTGCTCGCAGTGTTGGACGAAGGCCGACTCACCGACGGCCAGGGCCGGACCGTCGACTTCCGCAACACGATCCTGATCCTCACCTCCAACCTCGGTGCCGGCGGTACCAAGGAGCAGGTGATGGACGCGGTGCGGCGCTCGTTCAAGCCCGAGTTCGTCAACCGCCTCGACGACGTCGTGGTGTTCGACGCCTTGTCCGAGGACCAGCTCGAGTCGATCGTCGACATTCAGCTCGGCTTCCTCGCCAAGCGTCTGGCGGCTCGTCGCCTGACGTTGGAGGTGTCCTCACCGGCCAAGTTGTGGCTCGCAGCCCGTGGCTACGACCCGCTGTACGGCGCGCGTCCGCTCCGCAGGCTGATCCAGCAGGCCATCGGCGATCAACTGGCGAAGCTCCTTCTCGCCGGCGACGTCCACGACGGCGACGTGGTGTCGGTCAACTCGAGCCCGGACGGCGAACGCCTGATCCTGGGCTAGCGGCGGCCCCGCTCCGCAACAGGCCCACCCGAGCACTGCTCGGGTGGGCCTGTTTTGTGCCGTCAACCGGGAAGTGCCGGGTAGGTACGCTCGTGGAATGACGAATCCGGACGACCCACGGTCACCTCGGGAGCGCGATCAGGACGCAGCACCCCAGGCGGAGCCATCCGAGCCGACCCAGGACTACGGTCGGCCGTACCCCGGAGCCCAGCAGTATCCCGACGGCGCTCACCCCACCGAGGCATATCCGACCCAGGCGTACCAGAACCCGGCGTACCAGAACCCGGCCTATCAGGATCCGACTCGGCAGAATCCGGCCCAGCAGAACCCCGATCCCCAGGCCTATCCGCCGGGGTATCAGCCCACGCAGGCATTTCCGCCGTACGACCCCGAGCAGCAGGCGGCGGCGAATCAGGCCTACGGCCAGACCCAGCAGTACGGTCAGGCACCGCAGTACGGTCCGGGATACGGCCAGGCCCCGGGGTACGAGACTGCGCAGTACGGCCAGCCACAGCAGTACGGCAACACTCAGCAATTCGGCCACACCCAGCAGTTCGGGCAGCCGCCGGAGTACGGCGCTCCGCCTCCCGGCGATGATCCGAACGCCGCCGATTCCGGCAGCAAGGGGCCACGACCGTGGGTTCTGGCGCTGATCGGACTCGTCGTACTCGCCATCGTCGTGGTGTTCGGGATTTCCTTCCTGAGCGGGGGATCAGACGAGTCGACCACCGCTTCTGCGCCGTCGACGTCGATCCGACCGCCCACCTCGAGTGCACCCACGAGCACGCCGCAGCCCACCGAATCGGGCACCGCCACCACGCCCGAGCTGATCCCGGGAGGAATTCCCGAGATTCTCGGTCAGCTGGGATCGTCGGTGGGAACGATCAGCGCCAACGACGGTTCGACTCTGACGCTCGACGGACTCGACGGCGCTCCGGTGACGGTGCAGACCACACCCCAGACCCAGATAATCTCGTTGTCCGGTAGCGATCTGGCGTCGCTGACGGTCGGTGCTTTCGTCGTGGTGCAGGGCGAGGCCGTCGAGGACGGAACGATTCGCGCGAACGTCATCATCGAAACGCCCAGTCTGGGTGGATAAGCAACCCGAGCAGTCGTAGGGACCGTTCACAGGACCCGGCGGTGGTGGGCGATGAAGGTGTGGATGTCGATTAAGGTGGTTCGCGATGACGGCAATGTGGTTCGGCCTTGCGGCAATTGCACTGATGGGTGCAGTGGCGCTGCTCTACATCGACAGGTCCAAGCGAGATCGGTCCGGACGTGTCCGGCAGATGTGGGCCAAGGCGCAGGGGTACGAGTATCGACCGCACGATCGAGAACTGGTCACTCGGTTCTCTCGCGCTGCTCTGTCCAAGCCCGAGTTCGACGTGGCTCTGGGAGTGGTGACCGGTGTTCGGCGCGGTGAGGAGTTCGTTCTCTTCGACGTCGAGGAGACGGGCACAATCGTGGCCGTGCAGCGTTCGGTCGGTTCCGATGTCGACATCGACCTGCGGCCCCGCTCGACGCCGCCGCCGCGCGATGAGGACATGGAACTGCTCGGTTCCATCGGGCCGCGCGTGGTGTTCGCCACCGACGTCGATATCGCTCGCCGTGTCTGCGACCAGCGGATGGCCGCGTTCACCGAGTCCATTCCGGCGAATCTGCAGTTGCTGTGGAGCGAGAAGGACTGGACGCTGGGGTCCCTGCCGCTGAACAGTTCGGGTCGCGATTGGGATGCCGCGATCGACGCGGTCGCACGACTGTCGGGCATGTTGCACGTGCTGCCCCCGGTTCGCGGAAGTGCCGTCTACGGCGCTCGCCCCGGCGATCCCGGCCGCGATCGAAGCGATCCGGGTAGGCCACTGGTCCATGAGCCACATAATCAGCAAGCGGACGTGCCGCACGATCCCCAGCCTCGGGTGGCGGAACCCCGAATCCAGGCGGTGCGAAGCCCGGAGCCACGTGTTGCCGAGCCGAGAACGCCTGCGCCCAAGACACCCGAGCCTCGGATTCGGCCTCCTCGGATAGCCGAGCCCCGTACCCAGGAGCCCCGTACCCCGGAGCCCCGTACCCGAGATCCTCGTACTTCCGAGCCGCGTCCGCAGGAACCCGGACGTAGGCCGCGTCCGCCGCGGCCCGATGCGGCCGGTCCGCAGGCTGCGCGTTCGGCGAATCCGTCGCGTCCGGTGCCGCGTCCGCCTGCGTCGCGTCCGATTCCTTTCGACTCGGAGCGCCGACGCAACCAGCCCTGACGAAAGTTCGGGCGTGTTTACAGGCGCAGGTGCGCTTACGCGGCTAAATTCGTACCTCGTGACGGTTTCCTCGGGTGTTGTCGTGGCAGTGGTGGTCCTGGTCGCGGTTGTCGTGGTCGGTTACGTGCTGATCGCGCTGCGTCGACTCGGTCGGTACAGCGAGCAGACGGAGCAGAGTCTGCGACTGGTCGAGGTCGAACTGGATCGGCGTCACGAGCAGCTGGGCCCGTTCCTCGCGGCCGCGGAGGCCACCGGGCTGTCCGGTGATCTGTTGCGTCAGCTCGGCGGTGCACGGTCGTGGTCCAAGGCCGTGCGCGATCGCAGCCTGGGTCTGCAGGCGCAGGCCGCTGCCGAGAATGCGTTGTCCGCCGCGTTTCATGCTGTGCTCGCCGACGCCGATGCGCGTCAGAATGCGTTGGGCAATTGGGCTTTTCAGGGTCCGGCCGGAGAACTGAACGTCACCGAGCGTCGTATCGCAGGCGCGGTGCGCGTGTACAACGACAACGCGTACCGGTTGTCGCAGGCGGTCGGCACGTTCCCGTCCTCGCTCGTCGCCAGGTCTCGCTCGTTGACCGCACCGGAACCGTTCGTGGAGACCAAGGAATTGCTCGACGAACAGCAGTCGGCCCACATCGCTGCCTAGTGGCAGGAACGGCTCGAGATCCAGCATCGGAGCCGCCGGGAGCGGTCGCGTGAGTCGGTGGGTAAGTTCGTACCGACCTATCGAAGATCCGTGGTGCGACGAGAGGAATCCGAACATGGCCGAGAGTGCCGCGAATTCGGACCGGCAGGAACTGGCCGATTTGGTGAAAGAGCTTGCCGTCGTGCATGGGAAGGTCACGTTGTCGTCGGGCAAGGAAGCCGACTACTACGTGGATCTGCGTCGCGCGACCCTGCATCACCGGGCAGGTGCGTTGATCGGTTCGCTGATGCGTGATCTGGTTGCCGATTGGGATTTCGTCTCGGTCGGCGGCTTGACGATGGGCGCAGATCCGGTGGCGATGTCGATCATGCACGCCCAGGGACGGCCGATCGACGCGTTCGTGGTGCGCAAGGCAGCGAAGGCGCACGGCATGCAGCGTCAGATCGAAGGTCCGGACATCGTCGGCAAACGTGTTCTGGTGGTGGAGGATACGACGACGACCGGAAATTCTCCGCTCACTGCCGTGCAGGCTCTGCGAGACGCAGGCGCGACGGTCGTCGGAGTGGCCACGGTGGTCGACCGGGCGACCGGGGCGGACGAGGTCATCGCCGCCGAGGGACTCGAGTATCGATCCCTGCTCGGCTTGGCTGACCTCGGCCTGTAATCCCGGTCCCGAAAGGGCTTGTCAGCGAACCAGTTGCGCGACGACGACGAAGTTGTCGTCGGTGGGTTCGCCGCCTTGGACGTCGCAGTTCGCCAGGATCAATCGTCCGGGCACCGAGCGTCGGAGTTCGTTGTCGGCCAACAGCGACCCCTTCGGTAGGGGTCCGACCGATTCGACCGCGTATTCCAGAGTGCCGCTCGCGGTGCGCAACGCGACGGTGTCGCCGGGCATCACCACGCGCAGCGCCTTGAACGGCGCATCACGCTTCGAATAGTTGTGTCCGGCAACCACTACCGTTTGTTCGGTGGAGGTTCCCGGCATGCCGCTCTCGGCCCACCATGCAGGTAGCTCGTCGACCGGGTTGAGTACCTGGCCACTGTCGCCGCCGCGGTAGAGCGGATCGGGATGGATGGGGCTGCTCAGATAGGTCGTGCCGTCCGAGGACCTGAGTTCGATGTGTTCCGGCTGAGCGGGAGCGACATCGCTCGCCGGTGCCGCCACGGAGATCTGTGACTGCACCGGCGAGCGATCCGGCGCGGCGACACCGACTTCGTCACTCGCACAACCTGATACGAGCAGAACGAAGGTCAGGGTCGCCGTCCACAACCAGCGGGTACTACGAGGTGGCATCGGTGGAGCTGCGGCGACGCAGGTAGAACGCTCCGCCTGCAGCCGCGACGACGACCACGCCGACTCCGGCGAGAATCACCGGGGTGTTCGACGAGCTGTCCGATGCGCCCGACGCCTCGTCGGAGGAGTCGCCGAGAGCGAGATCGACCGGCGGCAGATCGCCGGCAACACTGACGACACCGTTCTCGTCGGTGGTGAAGTAGTCCGCGACCGTGAACGAACCGTCCTCGTTCTTGACGCCCACCAGGGAGACTCCGGTCTTGTCGACGACGACGGTGTTCTCGTCGACCTCGGTGACCGGAACGTCCTCGCGGACGGTGTTTCCGAGATTGATCGTCCACTCGAACTTCGGTCCGCTGGCAGCCAATTCGGCGGCTGCGGCCTTCAGATCGGCTTCGGCTTTGGCCTTCTCGTCGGAGTTGGCCTTTGCTGCCGTCGCTTCGTCCTGTGCGGTCTTCAGCGCGGTCGCGGCCTCGGTGGCCTTGGTCTTGGCTGCTGCGGCTGCCTCGGTCTTGAGCTGCAGATCCGCGTCGGCGGCCGTGGCGGCTGCGTTGGCATCGGTCACCGCCTGTGCGGCGTCGGCGGCCGCGGCCTCCAACTCGGCGATATCGGCGTCCGACGGCGCGGCGTCGAGTGCAGCCTGAGCTGCGGTGGCCGCGTCGGCCTTGGCTTCGGCGTCGGCCTTGGCAGCATCGGCTGCCGTCCGGGCGTCGGCTGCGGCCTTCTCGGATTCGGTTTCCTCACCTGCTGCGGCCTCGGCTGCAGCTTCGAGGTTCAAAGCGTTCTGCTCGGCCATCGCGGCCACGGCAGCGGCCGTCTGCGCTTCGACGTGCAGTGCCAGCGACTTCGCTGCGGTCGCGGCTGCGGCCCTGGTGGCCGCAGCGATCTTGGCGAGGTTGAGACTCTTGAACGACTCCTGCAGTGCCGCGACGGAATCCTCGACGGCCTTGGTCGACGCATCTGCCTCGACCTTGGCGCTTGCTGCCAGTTCGGCCTTGGCGTTCGCATCGGCGCGAGCTGCCTCGGCTTCTGCGGTGGCCTCGGGATCGCCCGATACCGCTGCGGCCTCGAGCTGGACGGCAAGCTCCTCGGCTGCGGTCGCGTCGGCTGCGGCCTGGTCCGCTGCAGCGTTGGCCTCGTCGGCGGTGGTCTTCAGCTCGGCAGCGTCGTTCTTGGCTGCGGTGACCGCAGCACTGGCGGCCGTGCTGGCGACCACAGCGGCCTTGGCCTCTGCGGCGGCCGTCTTGGCCTTGACGTCGGCCTCGGCGGCGGCAACCTCTGCCTTGGTGGCGTCGGTGCTCGCGGTGGCCTCGGCGGCCTTGGCGGTCTCGAGCCGCACCTGGGCGGCAGTGGTGGCTTCCACCGCTGCCTTGCTCTCGGCCTCGGCGTCGGCGATCGCCTGCTTCTCGGCGTCGGACAGCTGCGGGATGATGTCCAGGTTGACCGTCGCGGTGCCGTCGTCGTTGAAGACGACGCCACCGGTCACCTGCGGCAGTGGGCGGATGGCCGACGGGACCTCGGGGGCCGGCACTGCCGCTGCGGCGGCAGCTGCGGCGTCTTCAGGGGTGACGGCCGGAGCAGTCGCTTCGATCTGCCCGTCGACGGTGGCCGATCCTTCGACGGTTGCGCCCTCTTCCGCGGTGGGAGCGCCGGATTCGGTGCCTTCTTCGGTGGCGGGCTGTTCGACGGAGGAGCTTTCGGGTGTCTGCTCCTGCGCACTGGCAATTCCCGGTGCGGCGATGGAGAGGGACAGTGCCATGGCGGCCCCGGCAGCGGCGAGGCGCGCCTTCTTGGACCTGGCGATCGACTTCTGCGACATGGAGATTGTGGCCCTTCGGTCAGTGGCAGCATCGTGCTGCACGCACCCGCCCTCCCACGCGGAACGGGTGTAGTTGGTGAGTCACACGAACAACCGTGTTGACGTGACCGTAAACCAACCGGCCGGTCTCGGGAACCGTTCAGGGCTTTACCTGAGAATTGGTTATGAAAGTGTTACTGATGGGACGTATGTGACGAGAGAGATTTGCGACATGAAACGGCGGTCGAGATGCGTACATCTCGACCGCCGCGAAAACCCCGTCGGGCGAACGTATTTCAGTCGCCGACCGTCACCGCACGGGCCTCGTCGATGCTGTGAGGTGCGGGTTCGTGATCGTCGACGTGAGCGAGCACCTTCCGGCCGGTTGCCAACACGACGATGGCCAGAGCAGTGCAGGCGGCACCCACCCAGAACGGGACGTGCATGTTCGACTCGCCGAGTTTGCCGGCCAGGTAGGGAGCCGCGGCCCCGCCGGTGAAGCGAACGAAACTGTAGGCCGCCGATGCCGTCGAACGCTCGACCGGTGCCGAGATCATCACGGTCTCGGTGATCAGCGTGTTGTTGACGCCGAGGAACAACCCGGCCACGACGGTTCCCACGATGAGGACGATTTTGTTCTCGGTGAACATCGCCATGACGGCCAGGTCGACGGCGAACAGCAGCAGCGCGAGCATCATCATGTTCAGCGTTCCGAAGGCCCGCTGCAGCTTCGGCGCGATGAACACCGACGCCACGGCCAGGCACAGGCCCCAGCCGAAGAAGATGAAGCCGATGGAGTAGGTGCCCATGTCCAACGGGAAGGGGGTGTAGGCGAGAAGGGTGAAGAATCCGTAATTGTAGAGCAGCGCGGTGATGCCGACAGTGAGCAGACCGCGGTGACGAAGCGCGCGAAACGGATCGAGGATCGACGTGGTGCGGGCGGGCTTCGGGGTGTCCGGGAGCATGACGATGAGAAGGATGAACGCGACGGCCATCAGTGCGGCGACGCCGAAGAACGGTCCGCGCCAGCTGAACCCGCCGAGAACTCCACCGACGAGAGGGCCGGTCGCGATACCGATACCGAGTGCTGCCTCGTAGAGGATGATCGCGCGAGCGACACCTCCCGATGCGGCACCGACGATGGTCGACAGCGCCGTCGCGATGAACAGGGCGTTGCCCAGCCCCCAGCCTGCGCGGAATCCGATGATCTCGCCGACCGATCCGGACGTGCCTGCCAAGGCTGCGAAGACGACGATGATCGCCAGTCCCACCAGCAGCGTGCGCTTGGGGCCGAAGCGACTCGACACCACTCCGGTGATCAGCATCGCGATGCCGGTGACGAGCATGTAGCTGGTGAACAGCAGTGACACCTGCGACGGCGAGGCGTCGAGCTGTTCACCGATGGGCTTGAGGATGGGGTCCACGAGACCGATACCCATGAAGGCGATGACGCTGGCGAATGCAACTGCCCATACTGCGCGAGGTTGCTTCAGCAGGCTGTCGGTTGAGGTGCTGGTGGTCACGAAAGAGTTCCTCTCGTTTCGTGATCGACGGGCTCGAGGATGCTGCGAAGCTCGCTCAAGCCGTCGGTCAGTTTCTGGATCTGTTCTGGGTCGCGGTCGGACAGGTACGGCAGAAGTCCGTCGACGAGGTGGCGTCGACCTTCGGCGAGCCATCGGTGGCCGGCCTCGGTCATCTCGATGAGAACGGCACGCGAATCGTCGGGGTCGGGTCGCCTGGTGACGAGATCGGCGTTGCTCAACTTGGCGAGCAGCGCCGTTGCCGAGGGTTGGGAACAGCGGTCCAGCTCTGCGAAGGTGCTGATGCGCAGGGGCTGGTACTCCTCGAGCAACGACAGGGCCCGCATCCACGCCCTCGGCCATTCGTCGCTGCCGAACCGTGCGGCCAATCGGACGAAGCGCGATGAGCTGGTGACCAGCTGCGAGAGGAGATCTCGGATGTCTTCGTCTGAGTGACTCACCGATTTATTGTTACATACACTAACTATCTATCGCAAAGCGCGCTCGAGCCCAGGGAGATGGACGAGCTCGGATCAGTGTCGCCGCAGCAGATCGGCGATCTCGCGGTCCCACTCGGCGTCCCGTCGACCGTCGTAGCGGAAGCGCATCAGTTGGTAGGCGCCGATGAGAACGGATGCCACGAGCACCCAGCTGCCGATGGCGTTGAAAATGGATGCGGCGACGACATCCGACGAGGTCAGGGGGCGCATACTCAGATCGCCGCTGTTGTCGACCCAGATCTGCGTGGTGGTCCCGGCAGGCGATCCGGTGTCGACGCTGACGCGTCCGGTGTGCTCGACGCCTCGGTAGACCCAGCGTGAGTCGACGGCAGTTGCGGCTGCGCCGGATGCGCCGAGCTCGGTGGATACGGCGGGCACGGATTCCGCAACGGCCGTCGTGGTCGCGGTGACCTGGTGAATCGAATTCTTCTGGTCTTCGAGTCGCTGCTGTTGGTCGGAGTGGGCGGTGGCACCGATCCACAGCGACACCGGAACCATGAGTATCAGCAGTGTGGTCACCCAGCGCTTGATGCGCGCCTGACGAACGTCGCAGTCGCGGAGCAAAGGGTTGGGATTGCCGGCGAAGGCGGATCGTCCCGAACTGTCCTGCCCGGTGAGTTTGCGGCGCATGATGGTCCCCACTACCTCGATATGATCCGACCGACCTCTCCACGATGGCGACGCGACCTGCGAGTATCAAGCGATAGGGGTCAGCGTCACATGTGACTTGCGCTGTGACGAGATTGTCGGTGGAGGTCTGCGATGGTTGTCGGTCGGGTTCGGCGGGCTCGTGCAGCCGCGCTGGTGGCGGGTGCGGTGACCGTGGTCGGTGCGGCGGCGGGGTCGATGCCCGTGCAGCGTATGGCCAAGCCTCTGATCGTCCCGGCGCTGGCGAGCGGGCTCGATCCGGCGCGAGATCGGGTGCTCCTGGCGGGTCTTGCGGCGGCCACGGTCGGCGATGTTCTGTTGATCGACCCCGACGACGATTCCGCTCTGGAATGGGGCGCGCGTGCGTTCGCGGTGATGCAGGGCAGTTATACGTATCTGCTGCTCCGTCGGGGTGCGCGTCCGACGCTGCTCGACGCCGCTCCGCGATACGCCGGATGGGCAGTCGCATCGACGCTTCTGGCCAGGCGGCAGCCCGCGGTGGCGTCGACCCTGGCCGGCTACGGTGCGGTGCTCGCGACCACGTCGACCCTGTCTGCGCGTTCGGTCTCGCGCGGCGGCGATCGCAGGCTGATCATCGGCGGTCTTCTGTTCACCGTCTCCGACGCGCTGATCGTGTTCAGACGGCTCTTTCTGACCGAGGACCGTCGGCGGCGCGCCGCGGAAGCGGTCATCCTCTCGACCTATGTGGCGGCGCAGGTCCTACTCGTCGAGGCCCTGGCTTCGAGGTAGAAGCAGTACCCGCTCGCGGTGGGCAGGGTCGACGCGAACGGCGATGACGGTGCCCGGCTCGAATCGTGAGCTGTCCGAACGTGGGATGTCGTAGACGATCTTGCCGAAGTAGCTGCCCGAGCCCGGCACGGTGAATTCGAGATCCAACTCGGCGGTGTCGTCGTCGATCCGGCGGATGGCATCGACCGTCGCCCACCCCTCCACGCCGTGTTCGATCAGTTCCTTCTGCTCACGTGTGGGGCGTCCGGCGATCAGCATGGCCAGTCCGAGAACTGCGCCGAATCCGGCGACCAGGGCTGCCAACTGATACGGAAGCGTTCCCGGTGGGGTGCGGTCCCTCAACCAACCGATCCAGATCGCCAGCACAAGGGCGTAGCCGATCGTCACGACGACGACGGATCGCACGATTCTCGCGTTGTTCACTTCGGTGCTCCTACGCCGCCGAAAGCGGCCGTTGGATATTCGACGATAGGGGGTTACCGGTAAGTAGGGTTACATGTACGGTGATCGATGTGACTCGACCAACTGTCTTCATCTCAGGCGCAGCTGCCGGTATCGGCCGCGCGACGGCCCTCAAGTTCGCCGCCAGTGGCTACCTCGTCGGTGCCTACGACATCGACGAGACCGGCTTGGCATCGCTCGGCAAGGAAGCTGCCTCGCTCAGCGGCCGTGTGGTCACCGGCATCTTGGATGTAACCAACTCCGACCAGTGGGAAACCCGGTTGAAGGAGTTCGTCTCCGAGGGCGACGGTCGACTCGACATTCTGATCAACAACGCCGGAATCCTCGCCGCGGGCGCTTTCGAGGACATGCCGCTTTCGGTGCACCGCCGTCAGATCGACATCAACGTCAACGGGGTCGTCTACGGCACCCTCGCGGCTTTCCCGTACCTCAAGGACACGGCAGGCGCGCAGGTCGTCAACCTGTGTTCGGCGTCGGCCATCTACGGTCAGCCCGAGTTGGTGACGTACGGCGCAACCAAGTTCGCGGTACGCGGCATCACCGAGGCGTTGGATCTCGAGTGGAGCAAGTACGACATCTCCGTCAAGGCCATGTGGCCGCTGTTCGTCCAGACTGCGATGACCCAGGGCGTGTCGACGGGCACCACGAGTTCGTTGGGTGTCCGGCTCACCGTCAAAGACGTGTCCGACGCGATCTTCGACGCGACCCGTCCCGTCAAGCGCCGGTTGCACAAGGTGCATTTCCCGGTCGGCTTGCCGTCCAAGGCGCTCTCGCTCGGCTCGCGCTTCTCGCCCGCGTGGCTCACCCGCGAGGTCAACCGGCGCCTGAGCCACACCTAGAACTCGTCGCCGAACGATGCCGGCCCTGACGCCGGTATCGTCGGTCTTTCGAGCAATCGGTGTCGAAAGGTGGGTCGGGGTTTCTTCATGCTGAGTACGTGGGGTTCGAGTAGGTTGCGTTCGAGCAGGGCAAGGCGAATGGGTCGGTTACGAGCCTTGTCGGTGGGAATCGGGGCCGCGGCGCTCGTTCTCGCCGGTTGCAGCAGTGAGTCCGCTGCCCAGCCTCCGCCGCAGCCGTCGACCACCACTCTCGCGCCGACGACGACAACGGCAACCACCACTCCTGCACCGGTGACGACGACGGAAGAAGCGCTCCCGCCGCCCCCGCCTCCGGTCGAGCCGCCGCCCACCGCAGAACCGCAGACGACGTACGCCGCCATCGGCGGCGCGTTCTACTTCAGTTCCCCCGACGGTCTGTTCCAGTGCGGAATCGTGCCGCTGTCGAACCGCACCGAGGCCGGGTGTCAGGGCACCACCACTCCGGTGCCGCCGCGTCCGGAGGACTGCATGATCAACTGGGGCAACGGTATTCGAGTCACCAATCAAGGGCCGGCTGCCTTCATGTGCTCCGGCGGCGTGGTCTACACCTCGGGTGGGGAAACGATCGATCCACCGCTCGCGGTCGGGGCGACCATCGCCGAGAACGGATTCACCTGCACGTCCGCCGAGAACGGCATCTCGTGCGTCGACGATGCGACCGGACACGGATTCCGCATAGCACCGGACAGCAACGAAATCTATTGAGCAGCGACAGCACTCCTCCGTCGGACGACGCCGGCCCCACCGAGTGGGGCGAGAACCCCAACGGCGTCGGACCGTGGTCCGACACCCACGCCGAACCACCACCCGACGACCCACGGTTGGACCCGGAACTGCTCGCAGACGGTGACCGCCGCAACGTCGTCGACGCCTACCGCTACTGGCGGCGCGAGGCCATCGTCGCCGATATCGACACCCGACGGCATTCGCTGCACGTCGCCATCGAGAACTTCACCAACGACGCCAACATCGGGACGGTGGTGCGCACTGCGAACGCCTTCGCCGCCCAGGCGGTGCACATTGTCGGGCGACGTCGGTGGAACCGCCGCGGTGCCATGGTCACCGACCGCTACCAGCACATCCACCACCACGACACGGTGGAAGCGCTGATGGCGTTCGCCGCGGAGCAAGGCCTCGTCGTCGTGGCCGTCGACAACACCCCGGGGTCGGTACCGATCGAGACGGCGGAGTTGCCGCGCGACTGCCTGCTGCTCTTCGGACAAGAGGGACCGGGCGTCACCGACACTGCCCGCGCATCGGCGTCGATGACAGTATCGATCGCCCAGTTCGGTTCCACCCGCAGTATCAATGCCGGGGTTGCCGCGGGAATTGCCATGCACTCGTGGATTCGGCGGCATGCCGACATCGATACTGCGTGGTGACACCACAGCGGGTTCCGGAACGGTTTCGGGGCGGTTTCCGGGGCGGGATGTAACGAATCTGCAACGGTAGTGGCAGGATTGCAGGTATGCAGGAGTTGTGGTCGCAGCGTGCGGACGCCGCGGAGGGGGCCGTCGTCGCGCGGCACATGCGTCGGCTCTGGGGGCTACCGGGCACGACATTGGGAGTCGTCGCCTGGCCACCGGTCCGGAAGGAACGGATGTTCCTGCGCTGGCACTACTGGTGGCAGGCCCACCTGCTCGACTGCGCGGTCGACGCCGCAGATCGCGACCTCACCCCCAAGCGCCGTCGGCGACTGAACAAGATCACCCGAGCGCACCGAACCCGCAACGTCAGCGGGTGGACCAACAACTACTACGACGACATGGCGTGGCTCGGGTTGGCGCTCGAACGGGCGCAGCGGAAGCACTTCGTCGGCAATCGCGGTGGCATCCAGCAGATCGAGATGGAATTGTTCGACGCCTGGGCTCCGGCCGAGGGCGGCGGCATTCCGTGGCGCAAGAAGTCCGACTTCTACAACGCACCCGCCAACGGTCCGGCCGCGATCTTGTTGGCGCGCACCGGTCGGCTGTGGCGTGCCCAGGAGATGGCCGACTGGATGGACCACACCCTCAGGGACGAGCGCACGGGGCTGATTCTCGACGGAATGCATTCCACTCGCGCACTCGTCGACGCCGGCAAACCCGGTGAGATGGAACGCGCCGTGTACAGCTACTGCCAGGGCGTCACGTTGGGCCTCGAGACCGAACTCGCAGTTCGGCTCGGCGAACCCAGGCACGCGCAGCGAGTCCACGCTCTGGTCGACGCAGTCGACAACCACCTGACCCGCAACCTCGTCATCACCGGCGGCGGTGGGGGAGACGGCGGCCTGTTCAACCCGATCCTCGCGCGGTACCTGGCGATGGTCGCGGTGAAGCTGCCCGGGGACTCCGACGCCGACGACCGGGCTCGCGAACTCGCAGCTGCGATCGTGCTGAACTCGGCCGAAGCAGCGTGGGAGAACCGCCTCGAAGTGGAAGACAACCCGCTGTTCGGAGCCGACTGGACCCGCGAAGCCCGATTCCCTGGACAAGGTCTGCACATCGCCAGCTTCACCGAAGGAACGGTCCGACCGTCCGACGTACCCGAGCGAGACCTGTCGGTCCAACTGGGCGGATGGATGCTCATGGAAGCCGCATACCGCGTCGCAGCTGCAGGTTTCTGAGTCGCTACTCCACGACCTCTTCGACCTCGATGGTCTCTTCGGGGCGTGCCATTTCCTTGCGGTACTGCCAGATGCCGAGTCCGGTTCCGACGACCAGCAGCACGACCATGCCGATGAGGACGGCGGGCATCAGCCACGGGATTCCGTCGATGAACGAGCCGAAGTAGAACCCGATCAGCAACAGCACCGGAGCCCAGATGATGGCACCGAGCGTGCTGGCGATCGTGTACTTGCGGTGATCCATCTTCGCGGCACCGGCGACGAGCGGACACAGGGTGCGCACCCAGGGGATCCATCGCGCGACCAGCACCGCCCAGAATCCGTGCTTCTCGAGCAGGAGATTGACCTTGTGCAGATTCTTGGTGTTGAGGTATTCACCGTTCTTGCGGGCCACCAGCGTCGAACCCGTGCGGTGACCGATCGAGTACCCCACCTGATTGCCGGCGATGGCGGCGACCATCGCACCGAGCGACAGCGCCCAGATGTGACCGGTGCCCGACGCGTGGGTCGCCATCACGATTCCTGCCGTGATCAGCATCGAATCTCCCGGCAGGAACAATCCGATGATCACCGCGCATTCGATGAACACGAAAGTCATGACGATGATCCACACGACGAGGGGGCCTGCTGTCTCCAGCGGACCGAAACTGCCGACGGCCTGAACGGAGACGGTCGGAAGCGCAGTGGTAATCGACGACATGGACTCGATCACTTTCGGAAGATCTCGATCAGGACTTGGTGTCCGGGGCGTCTGCCTCGATCATGTCGGTGGCCTCCCCGAGCGGAGTCTTGCGGGCCTTGATCATGCGCTTGCCGACCTCGATGACGATGGGCAGTACGGAGACGGCGACGATGATCAGGAAGATGATGTCGACGTGGTCGCGGATGAACGCGATCTGCCCGAGCAGGTAACCGAGGGTGGTCACACCCGCGCCCCAGAGCACGCCGCCGACGACGTTGTAGGTGAGAAACAGTGAGTACTTCATGTGCGACGCACCCGCGACGACCGGTGCGAACGTACGCACGATCGGCACGAAGCGCGCCAGGATGATGGTGATCGGACCGTGCTTCTCGAAGAATATGTGCGATTCGTCGATGTACTTCTTCTTGAAGAAGCGCGAATCGTTGCTCTTGAAGAGGGCTGCGCCGCCCTTCGTGCCGATCAGATAGCCGACCTGATCACCGAGGATTGCCGCAATCGGAATCAGGATCACCAGAGTCCAGATGGACGCGAACGGCTCGATCTCGGTGGACTTCGACGCTGCGATCAACCCGGCCGTGAAGAGGAGAGAATCGCCTGGGAGCAGCGGAAAGAGCAGCCCGGACTCGATGAACACAACCAGCAGCAGC
The DNA here is from genome assembly GCF_002259095.1 of Rhodococcus sp. 05-2254-2. Taxonomy (NCBI): domain Bacteria; kingdom Bacillati; phylum Actinomycetota; class Actinomycetes; order Mycobacteriales; family Nocardiaceae; genus Rhodococcus; species Rhodococcus sp. 05-2254-2. The sequence continues at coordinate 208,061 of NZ_NOZJ01000001.1, forward strand.
CCGATCAGCACCCAGTGACCGAAGGAGTTGAGCAGGTTCACGGGGTCGAGAAATCCAGGTAACAACGCCAGATTGGTCGTCACCGATTCCGAGGTAGCTAGAAGACTCACCGCGCCCACACTACCGGCCTGAACCGGGAAGTCCCTCAGTAGTTGGTGTCGCCCGGCTGTGAACACGCTGCCCTGTTCGATCTCCCGCGTAATGACCTCAGCGATGTGGGTACGCACGACACCGGGCCCGGAGGTTGCCATACTGCACAGGACACAACCGAACTTTTCAATGGAGGAATGACGCCGTGCCTATCGCAACTCCCGAGGTCTACGCCGAGATGCTGGGCCGGGCGAAGGAACACAAGTTCGCCTTTCCGGCAATCAACTGTGTGGGTTCCGAGTCCATCAACGCCGCCATCAAGGGCTTCGCCGACGCGGGTAGCGACGGCATCATTCAGTTCTCGACCGGTGGAGCCGAGTTCGGCTCGGGACTGGGCATCAAGGACATGGTCGTCGGCGCTGTGGCGCTCGCCGAGTTCGCGCACGTGATCGCCGCCAAGTACGACGTCACCATCGCTCTGCACACCGACCACTGCCCCAAGGACAAGCTGGACACCTACGTTCGGCCGCTCATCGCGATCTCGCAGGAGCGCGTCGACGCAGGCAAGAACCCGCTGTTCCAGTCGCACATGTGGGACGGCTCGGCCATCCCGATCGACGAGAACCTCGAGATCGCCAAGGACCTGCTCGCCCGCGCGGCGGCAGCGAACATCATTCTCGAGGTCGAGATCGGTGTCGTCGGCGGCGAGGAAGACGGCGTCGAGGCGGAGATCAACGACAAGCTCTACACCTCCAACGAGGACTTCCTCAAGACCGTCGAGGCCCTCGGCGCAGGCGACGCGGGCTCGCGCTACCTGCTGGCGGCGACGTTCGGCAACGTGCACGGCGTCTACAAGCCGGGCAACGTCAAGCTCAAGCCGTCGGTGCTGGCGGACGGCCAGAAGGTCGCGTCGGAGAAGCTGGGCCTGGCATCGGGTTCCAAGCCGTTCGACTTCGTCTTCCACGGCGGATCTGGATCGGCGAAGAGCGAGATCGAAGAGGCTCTCGAGTACGGCGTGGTGAAGATGAACGTCGACACCGACACCCAGTACGCGTTCAGCCGTCCCATCGCCGGACACTTCTTCTCCAACTACGACGGCGTTCTGAAGGTCGACGGCGAGGTCGGCAACAAGAAGGCCTACGACCCGCGCAGCTACCTCAAGAAGGCAGAGGCCGGCATGACCGCCCGCGTCGTCGAGGCCTGCAACGACCTCAAGTCCGCCGGACGCAGCGTGAGTGCCGGCTAGAGCGGGCAAGCCCGCACGTGCGCGGAAACTCGTATCAGGCCACGAGGTAGGAGTGGAGCCTGCGGAACGACCCGCAGGCTCCGCCGCGCACATGCAGCGTCAGCTGCACACCTTCCACTGATCGCCCTCGAGGCGCAGGTCGAAGGTGCGCGGCGATCGATCGTTCGGATTGGCCTCGGTGTGCGCGATGACCTGGGCGATCGCGGTGGTGTCGTCGCCGACCTGGATGGCGTCGATGCTGTCGAGGGTCGGGATGTTGCCCTGCTCGGCCGAGACGCGGTGGACATCGGTGAATTCCGCGTCCGGGATGTCTCGGTAGAACGTCGCGAGGTCACCGCACGAGGTACTGCGCAGCGTGGCGAGGTCGCCGTCGGCCAATGCGCGGGTGAACGACTCGACGGTCGTTCTGATCCGGGCCTCCGGGGAGTCGTCGACGCTCGTGCGGTCGATCAGAAGATACGCACCGGCGGCGACTGCCGCGACCACGACAACTACAGCCACCAGCGCCGCCCACCACTTCTTCCGACTCGGTTTGCCGGGTTCGGTCGGCGGGGGTCCGACGCGCTGGGGACCGACCTGCTTCGGTCTCGGTTGCCGCGGCTCGATCTTCCTCGGCCCGACCGGCTGCGGCACGGCGGCTGGCGATTTCTTCTCTGCTGCAACATCTTTCGCCGGCGCGCCGGACGAGTTTCGCGGCGGGATACGACGCGGGGCTGCAGTCGGCTTCGCGACCGGCTTCGATTCCGCTGCTGCCGGTTCCTCGGCTGGGGCGGTGGCGATCTTCTCGGTCGGAGGGTCGGCGGGCTCGTCGATCTGCTTCTTCTTGCCCAGGTCGATCTTCTCGGTGGCTGCGTCGGCCTCGGAGGGCGCCTTCTTCTTCTCGTCCGGCATGCGTTCTCCCTCGTTCACCGAATTCATCCGAGAACTCGGAGGTTCTCGATTTCGTCAGCTGGCAGCCTATCGACCGGGTGTGCCGCTCGCCGCGAGCGCCACCGGGGGTGTTCGGACACGATTCGGTGACGTAAGGGCACAATGAGCGCCATGACTTCTTTCGGTGATCTGCTCGGACCCCAACCCACACTGTTGCCCGGAGACGACGAGGCCGAATCCGCGCTGCTGAACCACGAAGCGCCCGAGGCCGTCGCGGCGGCGCATCCGACGGCGTCCATCGCGTGGGCCTACCTGGCCGAGGCCGCCCTCGAGTCCGGTGCCACCATCACGGCGTACGCCTATGCTCGTACCGGTTACCACCGAGGTCTGGACCAGTTGCGTCGTAACGGATGGAAGGGATTCGGGCCGGTCCCGTACAGCCATGAGCCCAACCGAGGATTCCTCCGATGCGTCGCAGTCCTCGCCAAAGCGGCCCGCGACATCAACGAGCACGACGAGTACGCCCGCTGCCTCGACCTCCTCGAAGACTGTGACCCCAAGGCAGCAGAAGCGCTCGGCCTGGGCTGACCGGGCCCGCGCCAGCCGGGTGCGCGGCCGAACCCGAGTGAAATCGGGCAGCGCTCGGCTGAAGTTGTCGCTGCTGCCCATCATTCAGTGCGCGTTGGCGGCAGGTGTGGCGTGGTTCGTCGCGACGGACATCGTCGGTCACGAGAGCCCGTTCTTCGCGCCGATCGCCGCTGTAGTCTCACTGGGCGTCTCGCTCGGTGCGCGGGTGCGCCGATCGGCCGAGCTCGTCGTCGGAGTGACGGTGGGCATCGGCATCGGAGATCTGCTGATCTCACTGATCGGCAGCGGTCCGTGGCAGATCGCTCTTGTCGTGGTGTTGGCGATGTCGGCTGCGGTGTTCCTCGACGGCGGCCCGATCATCGCGATGCAGGCCGGATCGTCCGCCGTGCTGGTCGCGACACTCATTCCACCCGGCAACATGGGTGGCCCCAACCGCATGGTCGACGCGTTGGTCGGCGGCCTGGTGGGCATCGCGATCGTGGCGTTGATCCCGACGCATCCGGTGTGGCGGGCCCGTAAGGATGCGGCGAGCGTGTTGGCGACGGCTGCGAGTGTGTTGCAGAAGGTGGCCGACGGTTTGGTGGCGAACGATCCCAAGCCGATCGAGGAGGCGTTGCGCAAGGCGCGTGCGACGCAGTCCGGTATCGATGCTCTGCGGACCGACCTCAAGGGCGGCCGGGAGATCGCGCGAATTTCTCCGATGTACTGGAATCACCGCAATCGTCTTGCGGCGCTCGCGGCTACGGCCGATCCCATCGACAACGCCGTCCGCAATATTCGGGTGCTCGCGCGCCGGTCGCTGACGTTGGTGCGCGACGACGAGATTCTCGATCCGCGTGTCGTCGACGAGGTGGAGAAGTTGGCGCATGCGGTGGAGGTGTTGCGGCAGATGATCCTCGCCGATCCGGGACAGAAGCCCGACGCGGCAGAAGCGGCGCGAGTGTTGAGGTCGGTTGCGGCCGGTGCCAAGCCGGAGTTGATCTCGAACGCCGGTCTGTCGGCGACGGTGGTGTTGGCGCAGTTGCGATCGATCATCGTCGACCTGCTGCAGGTCGCCGGGCTCAAGCGTATTTCTGCCTTGGCGACACTTCCGCCGACGGTGGACCATCCGCACGTCCCGCCGGAGTTGTGACCCGAGCACACCATTGCATATATGCGTATGTACGCATATGGTGACTTCCGGAAGTCGACATCGGTCACCAGGGGGAGTCATGGGCGCGGGTCACGGGCACAGCCACGGCGTGGGCGGTCACTCGCCTGCAGGTGCGGGGCCGCCCAGGTCTCGGGTGCGCAAGATGGTCGTTGCGCTGGCGATCCTGGTGGTGTTCCTCGTCGTCGAGGCAACCGTCGCCTTGGCTATCGGGTCGCTCGGCCTGCTTGCCGACGCCGGCCACATGCTCACCGATGTGCTCGGCATGTCGATGGGTCTGATTGCGTTGATGCTCGCTCGCAAGGGAAGTGCCGCAGCGGCAAGAACATTCGGCTGGCATCGGGCAGAGGTGTTGACCGCCATCGCAAATGCGGTTCTGTTGCTCGGTGTTGCGGCATTCATCATGTACGAGGCGATTTCACGCATCGGCGACGCTCCTGAAATCCCCGGCGTACCACTGATTCTCACCGCGACGGCCGGTCTCGCGGCCAACATTGTCGTGATGCTGCTCATTCGCGGCGACGCCAAGGATTCCCTGGCCGTCCGCGGTGCGTACATGGAGGTTCTGGCCGATGCGGTCGGTAGTGTCGGCGTGCTCGTGGCCGGCGTGCTGATGGTCGTGTTCGGGTGGACGTGGGCGGACATCGTCGTCGGCGTCCTGATCTCGCTGTGGGTCATTCCGCGTGCGATCAAGCTCGCCGGGTCGGCGCTGCGCATCCTCACCCAGGCGAGCCCGGCAAATGTCGACGTCGACGCGCTGACCGGCGACCTGAGTGCGCTACCGGGCGTGACGGGGGTGCACGACCTGCACGTGTGGACGCTCACCACCGGAATGGATGTGGCCACGGTGCACCTCGAGTGCGAGGGGTCGTCGTCGATGGTGCTCGATCGTGCCAAGTCGCTGCTGTCCGGCTACGGCCTCGACCACGCCACGGTGCAGGTCGAACCCGCCGCGCACGGCCGAACCTGCAAGGAAGAGCTCACCTGGTGACGGTGTGTACGTCGGAGCCGGGACGCCACACGTCGATCTGCATGTGATCGTCCACCAGCGAGGTCAGTACGACCTCGGTGATGTCGAGATCGAACACGTGATAGGGCACCAGCTCGCCCGGCGCGGCGTCGAATATCGGTTGCAGCACAGCAGGATCGGTGATTTCGACGGCACGCCCGCCGATCTTCGCGTCCCCGCCCTCCATCGAATGGTGACCCGGATTGCTGTGCAGCGCGAACCGTCCGTCGCGCTGCAGATCTCGAGCTTTGACGGCACCGAGCATCGAGCCGAGACGCAGTACGCCGCTGTCGTCGAACTCGACCTCGGTTCCGCTGACGCGCGGTGAGCCGTCCACCCGGAGCGTCGCGAGTACATGGTGCTTGTGGGCGGTGAATCTGGCGCGCACCGCCGATGCCAGGCTCGGTGCTGCCGTCGAGAAGTCGTTCCACGTCGTCATGGGGAAATTATGCGACCGACCACCGACACACTCGGGAAAGTCTGCACAGAACCTGCCTGCATCGACGCAACACCGTCGATCGCGCTCGATACTGTGCACTTCTGCCCGCTGCTCCTGGATGAACCAGCCGTCACAGCCAGAATCGCATCAGGTAGTTGCCGTTGCCTGCGAAGAACTCGGGAACACCGGACAGCCCGAACAGGGTGTAGATCGCACCGAAGAACACGGAGTTGACTGCTGGCACGAACAGCAACGCGACGAGAACGAGGATTCCGTAGCCCTTGAACTGGTTCAGCGATGCACGGGTGGCGGGCGAGAGCGAGGGCTCGAGTGCGGCGTAGCCGTCGAGTCCGGGTACCGGAATCAGGTTCAGGATCGTGGCCATGATCTGCAGGAACGCCAGGAAGCTGAGCCCGTACCAGAAGGCCTGATGAGTGCCGTCGGTACCGAAACTGCGAATGACGATCAGGAGTGCCACGGCGACAACGGCATTGGCGAAGGGGCCGGCGAGGGCGATGCGCCGCTGCGTGGACGCCGAGAACTGGCCGGTCCGCAGGTACACGGCCCCGCCCGGAAGTCCGATTCCGCCGATCGCGATGAACACCACCGGCAGGACGATCGAGAGCAGCGGGTGAGTGTACTTCAGCGGGTTGAGCGTCAGATAGCCGCGGAGTTCGACCTCTCGGTCGCCGGCGCGGAATGCGGTGAATGCGTGACCGAATTCGTGCAGGCACACCGAGGCGATCCAGCCGGCCAATACCAGAACGAACACTCCGAGGCGCGCGGTGAACGACGTGACGTCCTCGGCCGTCCACGCGAGTGCGCCGCCCACTCCCGCGATTGCGAGAACGGCAACGAACACCGGGCTCGGCAGAACGGGACTGCGGTGCAGCGGAACGGTCATCGGACCAGTAGCCACTCTTCGTGGTGACGATAGAACGTAGACCGCTTCACCGTTCTGTCGCCGGCGATGCCGTCGCGCATCAGGTCTGCGGCGGGGGAGCCGAGCTGCATCGCCCGTCCGCTCACCCAGCGGCGAGGCAGAAATCGTCGACGGCTGATCACTCGCGCGCGCAGCCCCGGCAGTTCCGGGGTCGGTGCCACCTCGACGCCGGGTACGACTCCGGAGAACAACCGAGTGTCGTCGACGTACGCCTCGCCCTCGAGTTCCGCGCCGCCGGCACCGCCGAGGAGCGCCCGACCGACAACGGCCTTGCCTGCGTCGTCGCGAATGAGGGGTGTGCTCGACGCCTTGCCCGTCAGTGCCACCTTTGCGGCACGGGATCCGGTTCCGAGCTTGTAGATGTGGGCGGCGTCGGTTGCGGTCTCCGGTACGAACGCGACTTCGACGTGCAGACGATCGGTGCGCATCAATCGGGTCAGTACGGCTGCCAGGGACGCGTCGCTGCCCAGGACGATGATGCGGGGGGCCGGTGCGGATTCGATGTCGGAGAAGATCGCGCTGCAGTCGTCGTCTGTCGGTACTGCATCGGCGGTGCGCAGTGGGACGTCGGTCAGCGTGATCGGCAACGGCGGATTTCCGCAGTGCAGAACGAACGGTGTCACGGCGCTCCTAGATCTTCGTCGAACCCTCGAACGACCATAGTGCCCTCGTTTCGGCTCCACCGTAGCGGCATGCGGGCCAGCTCACCGCCTCGGCTAGACTGTTCCCCCGGCCACTGTCGCGCCTGCGGCAAATGGTGACGGCTGCGTTCGATCGAGCAGTATTTGCAGCGCGTCCTCGCACGAAAGCAACGTAGGAGAGCACATGCCGGCGATAGTCCTGATCGGCGCCCAGTGGGGCGACGAGGGCAAAGGCAAAGCCACCGACCTGTTCGGCGAACGCCTTCAGTGGGTCGTTCGCTACCAGGGCGGCAACAACGCCGGTCACACCGTCGTCCTTCCGAACGGCGACAAGTTCGCGTTGCACCTGATCCCGTCGGGAATTCTCACGCCCGGCGTGAAGAACGTCATCGGCAACGGCGTCGTCGTGGACCCGGGTGTGCTGCTCACCGAGCTCGAAGGCCTCGAGAAGCGTGACGTCGATACCACGAACCTGCTGCTCAGTGCCGATGCGCACCTGATCATGCCGTACCACGTCGCCATCGACAAGGTGACCGAACGCTTCCTCGGTGCCAAGAAGATCGGAACCACCGGCCGCGGTATCGGGCCCTGCTATCAGGACAAGATCGCTCGCGTCGGCGTCCGCGCAGCCGATGTGCTGGACGAGAAGATCCTGACCCAAAAGGTCGAGGCCGCACTGGAATTCAAGAACCAGGTGCTCTCGAAGATCTACAACCGGCGGGCGCTGGACTCACAGCAGGTGGTCGACGAGGTGCTCGAGCAGGCCGAGGGCTTCAAGCACCGCATCACCGACACCAGGTTGCAGCTGAACCTCGCACTCGAGCGCGGCGAGACCATCTTGCTCGAGGGGTCGCAGGGCACCCTGCTCGACGTCGACCACGGCACCTATCCTTACGTCACGTCCTCGAACCCGACTGCGGGCGGCGCATCGGTCGGTTCCGGCATCGGCCCCAACAAGATCGGGACCGTCCTCGGCATCCTGAAGGCGTACACGACGCGTGTCGGCTCGGGACCGTTCCCGACGGAGTTGTTCGACAATTACGGTGAGTACTTGGCCAAGCAGGGCGGCGAGGTGGGCGTCACCACCGGGCGTGCTCGACGCACCGGCTGGTTCGACGCCGTCATCGCGCGATACGCCACCCGCGTCAACGGCATCACCGATTACTTCCTGACCAAGCTCGACGTGCTCTCCAGCCTGGACACGGTGCCCATCTGTGTCGCGTACGACGTCGACGGCGTCCGGCACGACGAAATGCCGATGACGCAGACCGGTTTCCATCACGCCAAGCCGATCTACGAAGAGATGCCCGGTTGGTGGGAAGACATCTCCGGTGCCCGCACGTTCGAGGAACTGCCGATCAACGCACAGAACTACGTGCTGCGTCTCGAAGAGCTCTCGGGTGCGTACATGTCGTGCATCGGAGTCGGGCCGGGTCGCGACGAAACCATCGTTCGCCGCGACATTCTGCGGTAGGCAACCACTGCGAAATTCAGGCCCCGAGGCGTAATGCCTCGGGGCTTTTTCGTGCCCGGATGCGCCGTCGATTGTCGACTCCGCACATCGGGCAGAAACAGCGGAGCGGGTAGCAAAAATGAGGACGAAATCGTTTCGTCCGCTGTAATCGGACGCGCGACCTGGGGTGATCCGCCGCAAGGTGGCAGTTTTCGTAATTCGAGTAGCTTTACATGGCGAGATCATGTGTAAACCAAAAGTATGAAAAATGCGGCCGAACATTCCCTCGGACTTTTACCTTCACTTGGGTAACGGCCTAGGAGGTCGTTCCGAAACAATGGGCATCGCACCAGTTGCGGAGGCCTCTTCGGATGGCCGACCGACCCACATCCGGGTCACCTCCCCCTCCGGCCTCACGAACAGGGCCACCGAAGAAAGCGACAACGAATGAACAAGGCAACCAAAGGCGCCATAGCCGCGGGGGCGGCAGCTGTACTGCTGCTCGGCGGTTTGGGCTCCTATGCGCTGTGGCAGGACACCGAAACGGTGACCGGAGGCGAGATCAACTCCGGCGAACTCTATTTCGATCCGGTCGCAAATACTGCGAACTGGACAGAGACGACGTCCGGGACGGTAATCGGAACCGACCCCTCTGGCTTCCTCATCGTGCCGGGCGACGTGCTTGAATACACGACCGACTACAACGTCACCTGGGCTGGAAACAATCTTCTTGCAAGCATCACCGCCGACTTCGCCGACGTTACGGGTGATGCCGAGCTTGAAGCGGCTTTGGCCGGTGCAACGGTGTCAGTCAACGGTGGCCCGAACGTGCCGAACGGCGATCCGGTGAGCCTGCCGCTCGGGGCTACATCGCCAACTCTCATCACTGTCGCTGTCACGATCCCGTTCGATATCGATACCGGCGGACTCATCGCGCAAGATGAGAGCGTCAGCCTCGCTGACATCACCCTCACGCTCGACCAGGTTCGTCCCTGACCGGTAGCAGTGACGAACAAGCACGGTCGTTATTGGGCGCTCGCAGCCGCGTCCGTCGCGGTGGTGGTCTTCGGATCAGCACAGTCGACGGGCGCGCTGTGGCGTGACGAGCAGATCGTTGCAGGCGGGACCATCAACTCCGGCACCTTGGACATCAAGGTCGGCCCGAACGGAGCAGAAGTGAACGATTACGTTCTCACTGCACTCGGCGCGGCAGACCTCGGACCGAACGGTTTCTCGCAGGCACCGCTGTCGATTCGGAACTCCGGCAACGTACCGTTCAACTTTCGGCTGCAGGGAACGACCGCGACGGGAACGGTCCCCCTTGTCTTGACTGCGACAACTGTTGCGGCCGAGGAGAATTGCCCGGCCGCAGGTACGCCGACGGGTCCGACGACGCAGTTGTACACCGGAAATGCCAGTGGTGCGCAAGCTCCGGTGCCACCGGCAGCAAGACTGTTGGCCGCAGGTGCTCGCGAAGTGTGGTGCTTTCGGCTCGCCGTCGGTTCCACTCCACCGCAGAGCGCGTCGTCGACGGTGACGTTCTCGTTCAGGGCGGACCAGACGTGAATGCCGACGACGACACGGACGTGATCGAAACCGTCACGGACGTATCCGAGGAGAACCGGACCGGTGTCTGGTGGTGGGTGAGCCGGATCGCGTCGTACACGCTTCTGGCGGCGATGTTGTTCGTCCTCGGGGTGACCGTCGTCATTCCGAAAGTCACCGGTTCGACGCCGTACACGATTCTCACCAGCTCGATGAAGCCGACGTACCCACCGGGAAGCCTGGTGGTGGTCAAGCCCGCCGACGCAGCCGAGCTCGAGGTAGGCACGCCGATCACCTACCAAATCCGTTCGGGCGAGCCCGAAGTGGTGACTCACCGCATCGTGGCGACCCGGCAGAGCGGACGGGGTATCACCACCTATGTCACTCGCGGGGACAACAACGGATCCGACGACGAGAACCCGGTGCAGATCGGGCAGATTCGCGGAAAAGTCTGGTACTCGGTGCCGTACATGGGCTACGTCAACAATTGGCTCAACGGTGAACAGCGAAAGATCACAGTGACTGTCATCGTCATCGGCTTGGCCGGGTATGCACTGTTCATGTTCGTCGGGGCAGGTGTCGATCGCTACCGCAGCCGAAAGGAGGAGTCGGATTGAGGCACAGTACTTTTGTCGCCTGCACGGCCGTCTTCGCCGGCGTCGCAGTCGTGTTGTTCCTCGGTGCCGGATCCACCCGAGCGCAAACGATCAAGTACAGCGACGACGGGAGGGAGTGGGCGTCGACTCTTCGAAGTGCATTCTTCGACAACGATATTCGGTGGGTTCCCGGCGACTCGCGTGAATCGCAGTTCCACGTGTTCAACGACACCGATCGGGACGGACGTCTCTGGCTGACCTTCGACAGCGACAACCCGGCGTTCCTTCGAGCCCTGAGCGTCTCCATCGGCGGCGGCGAGTTGGCCGAATCGTGCGCGTGGATCGACCTCGAGGCCGGGGAGAAGAAGCGCGTCGACGCGGAGGTCTCGATGGCCGATTCAGCCGGAAGCGACACTCGAACCTCCATCGCACGAATCGATCTGATCGTGCAGTGGGACAACAGCAACAACGCCGAGTGCCCGGAATTCTCGGGCGCGCGGACGGATACGGAAGGGGCGCAGCCCTGATGTCGCGTCACAGTGGCACCGCCGGTGAAAGGTCGGTCCTCCGCCGAATGGGCTTTGCGCTCATCAGCGCGCGCGCCCGAGCCATCATGTCGATCGGTGTTGTCCTCGGCCTCGGTGCCGTGGGAACCCTTGCCGCATGGTCGGATACGGCGACCGCGACGTCGGGTGTGTTCACAACGGGTCGGCTGGACATCAAGGTCGGAAGTCCTGCCATCGACAACAACCCGCCGGCGTTCACCACGACGCTGGCCAATCCTGCGATCTGGCCGGGGGATACCGTCGCGGCCGGGCTTCTGGTGACCAACGACGTCGGTTCGGTCGCCAATTCCTACACCATTTCTGTTCTGGCCAGCAATGCCACTCTCGGTAATCTTCTCAACTCTTCGGTGCACTCCGGCCCGCCTGTGTCCGGCGTGTGTAGTGGAAGCCCGATCAGCACGGTGACGGGACTCGGAACATCGAAGGTCTTCCCCGGTCTCAATCGGTCACTGATTGCGCGGCCGACAGAGGCCGTTATCGCTGGGCAGACCGACCAATTGTGCATCAGCGTGACCATGCCGGCCGGGACAGCTCAGCCCAATCCCGTTGCCACCGGCACCATCACGTACACCATCACCGCGACTTCGACGTAGATCATGTCCGCTACCCACGCCGCCTCCGCTGACCGCACCCGATCTCGCCCGCGCCTGTTTCGCGAAATTGCTTTGACCGTCGGCGCTGTTGCCGGGCTCGTCTGTGTGCTGTTTGCGCTCGCGGCCGTGTTCTTCGGTATCACCCCCTTGGTCTTCCGTTCTGGGTCCATGGCCCCCGCCATCGACACCGGCGCTCTGGCGCTGAGCAAGACGACTCCGGTCGCGGACATCGAAGTCGGCGACATCGTCAAGGTCACCAACGCGTCGGGGGCGGGAATCACCCACCGCGTGGTCGAGATCGGGGCCGTCGGAACCGATAGCGCGCAGCTGTTCCTTCAGGGTGACGCGAACGCTGAGCCCGATGCCGAGAGTTACGTGGTGTCAGAGGCCGATCGCGTGTTCTTCAGCGTCGGGAAACTCGGTTACGCGGTCAGCTGGCTCAGCGGCCCGGTCGCAGTGTTCATCGGTGGCATCGCCGTCGGCGCACTTCTCATGACTGCGTTCGGTTTTCGTAGGCCCAGCGTGGAGTCCGATGCAGAGTCCACTGCGAAGCCCGACGACGATCGACTGCAGGAATCGCGCAGTGGGCGGCACAGTGCCCACGGACGTGGGCCGTCGACCCTCGGGGTGGTGCTCACGTTGGCGACCATCTCGGCCGTGGGTATCGGTGCCTCGAACACTCCGACAACCCTTGCTGCGGGACAAGATACGGCGACGGCCCTCAGCGGCACCATCACCACGGCGTTGCCTCTTCCGGTGCCACAATCGGTAGACTGCAACAATCGCAGCGGCCTGATAAATGTGATCGGTAATTACGTCACCATGTCGTGGGCGTCCGCCGGTACAGGTTTCACGTACAGGTGGACGATCACCAGGGTGACGCAGAACGGGCAAGCTGATCGGACCGAGAACGTGTCGGGCACTTCCGTCGACATTTCCAACGGGCTCTTGTTGGGCACGAGGACGGGAACGTGGCTCTTCACAGTGCAGACAGTGTCCGGCACCAGGCTGTCCGCGCCGAGTGCCGGCTTTACGTTGGACATGGCATCGACGACGTCTACGTTGAATCTCCTTCCCAGCGTTCGGTGCGGCTCCGCGGTAGCCGCCGGCATCTCTGCTCGCAGTGCCCCCTTGGCAGTAGAGCCCGAGACCACCGAACCCGCGCCGACGGTGACGTCTATCGTTCCGGAGTCGACACTCGCACCGGCCCCAACAACGACGGATCCGTCGCTCACCGAGGAGTCCCCGGCTCCGCCGCCGGTCGAAGTTCCGGCAACAACGACAACCGTCCCGCCGACAACGACAACAACGACCGTCCCACCGCCGACCACAACCACTCCGCCTGCTCCCGCGGTTCTGTCGGCCCCGGTGACCTCGCCGTCGGGTGCGTCGACTGCCCAGGTCGTCGACATCGACGGCGTTCCGACGTTGCAGATCGTCGACGCCATCGGAGCAGTCCAGTACAGCGCTCCCGCCACGTCCAGTGAGGCATACGGCTATGGCGTGAACTGGTCGGCGGGAGACCAGCTGTGGCTGCTCGGTCCCGATCAGTTGGTTCGTCTCGACAGCAGCGGCGGTTCGTGGTCTCGAACGGTGATAGATCCGACGGCGACGGATCTCGTTCCGGCCGATATTCTCGAGCTCCTGAACTAGCCCATTTCACATATATGTCTTATTCGTCAGGCGCCGCCGCTGTTCGACGTGGATAATTGTCGCCAGGTCGGGCGACGAAAGGTCGAGTAATGACTGAAAATTACAATGGGTTGGAAGTTTTCAGCTACCAATTCGATCGCTTCGCATACGAACATCCTTGGATCGGCGCTCAGGCCGGTGAATTCATGCTCGGCCCCGAGGGTGGGGGAATGCTCGAATTCACCCATGCGACCGTGTTCGCTCTCCCCGAAGGTGGCGCGCACGAAGTGCACGGCCCGATCCTCGACTGGTATCTCGGCCACGGGGGACCCTATGGCGCACTTGGCTATCCGATCAGCAACGAGCGTCCGACGCCTACCGGATCCGGTCGCTACAACTTGTTTCAGCGCGGAGCTATCGGGTGGTTGCCGGATGTAGGTGCATTCACCATCGGCGGTCGGAGCGAGGAATCCGATGTCAGTCCGGGACCGGAAGCCGTGTTGGTGTCCGCGGTCGATGAACCTATCCCGGCATTCGGCATTTCTGCCTGAAACCCGTTCTTGCTCCCTGTTTCGGGCGATTTATTCGGTCGAGTAGTTTCATCTGGTCCGGCAGCAATTCAGAACAATCTCGGCTCGTCGAATCCCGGTACACCCTCGATGCCGAGTATCTTTTGTTTGGTATTCGTACCACCCGGTGCCGAAAAGCCGCCGACTTCCGTACCGGCACCGAGCACTCGATGGCACGGGACGATGATCGGTACAGGGTTGCGTCCCAGTGCACCGCCTACGGCCTGCGCTGCGCCGGGGTGGCCGAGACGGCGGGCAATGTCGCCGTATGTGAGTGTCGCGCCCCGGGGAATCCCACTGCATACGGTGTACACCGCGGCGTCGAACTCGGAGACGTCCAGCACCAGCGGAATCGGGCTCATGTCGACAGTACGTCCATCGAGCAGGGCGACAATTCGCTCGATCGCGTCGGCCGCGAGAGCGTCGACGGGTCGTTCCGCTGCACCGAAGCCGGCCAGGTAGTCCAACATCGCCTCGTCCGATGGTTCGGGGAGGGCGACCGCGACCACTCCGTCGTCGGTCCAGGCGATGCCGCAACGGCCGATGGCGGTGTCGAAGAGCGTGCTGCTCGGCATCGGTCCAGTATTCACCTGACCTCAGTCGGCAGTCCAGTGAAAAGCTCAATGGACTTGAAAGTCGAAGACCAGTGGGCGAATACTGGTGGGCATGGCTTCAAGAGTCCTCAATGCAGCGTCACTGGCCCGTGATCTCGGCAGCTGGCGCGGCGACGCGTCCTCGGACGGATCCGGCAGGCGCAAGGCGTCGCGTCCGACGTATCGGGCGTTGGCCGACGGCGTTCGACTTCTCATTCACGACGGTCGCATTCCGCTCGGTGTCGGTCTGCCCAGTGAGCGTGATCTGTCGGCGGCTCTCGATCTCAGTCGTACCACCATCACGTCCTCGTATTCGGTCCTGCGCGACGAGGGCTATCTGATCAGCAGGCAGGGATCACGAAGTACCGTCGCCCTGCCCGCAGCGCCCACCCCCAATGGATTGCTGATCCAGTCGACGACGCCGTCGGGTCCGGTGGTGGACATGTCTCACGCGGCGATGGCAGCGGCGGACGGCACCATGACCGCGGCGTACGAGTCTGCGCTACAGGCACTTCCGACGTATCTGCCGACGCACGGCATGGAACCCATCGGTCTGGCGGTGCTGCGGGAGGCCATCGCGCAACGCTTCGTCGAGCGTGGCCTGCCGACGACGGCCGATCAGATCATGGTGACTTCCGGTGCGCAGCAGGCAGTCCGGCTGTTGCTGGGCACGTTGACCTCGCCCGGTGATCGAGTGCTGATCGACCATCCGACCTATCCCAACGCGCTCGAAGCCATCAGGCGAGTCGGTGCCCGTCCCGTGCCGGTGCCGGTGCGTCCGGCCGACGGCGACTGGGATCTCGACGGGATCCGCAGTGCCGCACGGCAAACTGCCGCCAAGGTGGCGTATCTCATTCCGGACTTCCACAACCCGACCGGCCAGGTGCTGGGTGCCGAGGGCCGAGCGGAGCTCGCCCGCATCACCCGTGACACGCGCATGACGCTCATCGTCGACGAGACCATGGTGGACCTGTGGCTCGACGCCCCACCACCCCCACCGGTCGCGTCGTTCGGGCGGGTCTCGGGGTCCGATATCGTCACGATCGGATCGGCATCCAAGTCGTTCTGGGGTGGTCTGCGCATCGGATGGATCAGGGCGCATCCGTCGCTCGTCTCGCAGCTGGCGGGCTCGCGGGCAGCACACGACCTCGGCACGTCGATCATGGATCAGTTGGCGTCCTCGTTCCTGCTGCAGGACGCGGAACCGGCGCTCGAGCTCCGTCGGTCGCAGCTGCGTGAGCGTCGAGATGTGCTCGAAGATGCTCTGGCCGAACATCTTCCGGACTGGCGCTACCGCCGCTCCGAGGGCGGCATGTCGCTGTGGTTGCAGCTGCCTGCACCGGTGTCGAGTGCGCTCGCTGCCACCGCTCCCGCCTTCGGCGCAGTGCTGGCCGCGGGACCGAGGTTCGGCGTCGAGGGTGCCTTCGAGCGCTACCTCAGGCTGCCGTACACCCGTGAGCCGCAAGAGCTTCGGGCCGCGGTGATGGCGACGGCGGCGGCGTATCGAGCACTGGCCCCGAGCGCCGAATCGGAACAACCGGCGCTGGTCTTCTGACCGCGAACTCGAAGTTACGGACGGAAATCAGCCGAAATCCGTCCACAACTTCGAGTTCGACGCGCAATCAGCTCCAGACCGAGCCGATGTCGGTTGCGGTGGAGGGCGGTGGCGTCGGGACTCCGTTTTCGGTGCGGGAGAACCGCGGTGCCGGACGGTGCTGGGTGACGCCGCCGATGTCGATGAGCGAGTCGCGATCCTTCATGTGCGGGTGATTCGGTGCCTCGGCGAAGGTGAGGACCGGTGACACACAGGCGTCGGTGCCGTCGAAGATCGCGGCCCACTCGTCGCGGGTCTTGGACAGGAACGTCGCGGTGAACTTCTCGCGCAGCTCGGGCCATCGCGACTTGTCCATCTGCGGCGGCAGGTCCGCATCGGCGAGGCCCAATCCGGTGAGCAACTGAGCGTAGAACTGTGGCTCGAGCGAGCCGACTGCCATGTACTGGCCGTCGGAGGTCTCGTAGGTGTCGTAGAACGGCGCGCCGGTGTCGAGCAGGTTGGTGCCACGGTCGTCGCTCCAGGCTCCGACGCCACGCCACGACCAGATCATGTGCGAGAGTGCCGCGGTGCCGTCGACCATCGCTGCGTCGACCACCTGGCCCTGCCCGGAGCTCTGGCGCTCGTAGAGCGCCGCCATGATGCCGAAGACGAGAAACATCGAGCCGCCGCCGAAGTCGCCGACCATGTTCAGTGGCGGCACGGGCCGCTCGCCCTCGCGGCCGATCGCGTTGAGCACACCGGTGACGGAGATGTAGTTGATGTCGTGGCCGGCGGTCTGCGACCAGGGGCCTTCCTGACCCCAGCCGGTCATCCGGCCGTAGACCAGACGCGGGTTGCGGGCCAGGGCGTCGTGGGGTCCGAGGCCGAGGCGTTCGGTGACGCCGGGGCGGAACCCTTCGATCAGTACGTCTGCGCGCTCGATCAGGCCGAGGACCTTCTCGATGTCGGCGGGATCCTTGAGGTTCGCCTCGACGATGGTGCGGCTGCGCAGCTGATGGTCGTCCGGGGACACCTGGCCTGCGCGTTGGACGCGTACGACGTCTGCGCCGAGGTCGGCCAGCAGCAGCGCGGCGTGCGGGCCGGGCCCGATGCCCGCGAGTTCGACGACGCGGAGCCCTGTCAGCGGTCCACCAGTGTTCGACACGTTGTTGCCTCGTTCCGACTCGTCAGCTGCGAATGTGAATGGAGACTAACTTGTACTAGGTCGTCCAACTGATCGGGGTGTGGATAATAGGGCTGTGACTGCCCCAGATCCCGTCCGCATCGGTACTCCGCTCACTCCCGGGGCCACCCGGGTGATGTTGCTCGGCTCTGGTGAGCTGGGCAAAGAGGTGATCATCGCGTTCCAGCGCCTCGGCGTCGAGGTGATTGCCGTCGATCGCTACGACAACGCCCCTGGTCACCAGGTTGCCCATCACGCGTTCACCATCGACATGAGCAACCCCGAAGAACTACTGGCGCTGATCGATTCGCAGCAGCCGGACTTCGTGGTGCCGGAGATCGAGGCCATCGCCACCGATGCCCTGGCCGAGGTGGAAGCGCGGGGCCGGACGGTGGTGATCCCGACGGCTCGCGCGACTCAGCTGACCATGAATCGTGAGGGCATCAGACGTCTCGCGGCCGAGGAGCTCGGGCTGCCGACGTCCCCCTATGCGTTCGCCGATTCACTGGAAGACGTGCGAGAAGCGCTGTCCACCATCGGTTTTCCCGCGGTCATCAAGCCCGTCATGTCGTCTTCTGGCAAGGGGCAGTCCGTCGTTCGCAGCGAGGCCGATGTCGAGGCGGCGTGGGAGTACGCGCTGAAGGGCGGCCGCGTCGACCTCGGTCGTGTCATCGTCGAGGGATTCGTCGATTTCGACTACGAGATAACGCTTCTCACCGTCCGAGCAGCGAACGGAACCTCGTTCTGCGAGCCGATCGGGCACCTGCAGGAATCCGGCGACTACATCGAATCCTGGCAACCCCAGCCGATGTCCGACGCGGCCCTCAACGGTGCGCGCGATGTTGCCGAGCGGATCACGACGGCCCTGGGTGGGCGCGGGTTGTTCGGCGTCGAACTGTTCGTGCAGGGCGACAACGTGTATTTCTCCGAGGTCAGTCCGCGGCCACACGATACGGGCCTGGTAACGCTGCGGACGCAACGGTTCTCGGAGTTCGAGCTGCATGCCCGGGCAGTTCTGGGTCTGCCGATCGACACGACGCTGCTCTCGCCCGGTGCGTCTGCGGTCATCTACGGCGGCGTCGATGCGGAGGGCATTCACTTCGACGGCGTCGCCGACGCGTTGGCGGTTCCCGAGACCGACCTTCGTCTGTTCGGCAAGCCGACGAGCTTCGTCCGGCGTCGGATGGGAGTGGCGGTGTCGACGGCGTCGGATATCGACACCGCACGGAGCCGGGCACGCCAGGCAGCGGGCAAGGTTCGTCCCGTCGTCTGACCCGACACAGGGCACACTGAGCTCATGAGCGCGCTCGGAGAAGTCCTAGTCGGCCTGGTGATTCTGGTCGGCCTCGTCGGTATCGTCGTCCCGATTCTGCCGGGCACCATCCTGATCTTCGGGGCCGTCGCAGTGTGGGCGTGGGTCACCGGCGGAGCCGCAGCGTGGACAGTTTTCGCGATCGCGACGGTGCTGCTGGTGATCAGCGGCGTCGTGAAATACACCTGGCCCGGGCGGCGCATGCGGGAGGCGGGTGTGCCGACGCGATCGCTGATGATCGGCGGACTGCTCGGCATCGTCGGATTCTTCGTCATCCCCGTCCTCGGCCTGTTCATCGGCTTCATCGCCGGCGTCTACGTGGCGGAAGTGCCCAGGCATCGAAACCATTCCGAGGCATGGAGATCCACCGTGCACGCCACCAAGGCCGCTGGTCTGTCCATTCTGGTGGAACTGTTCGGTGCCCTGCTCGCCTCGGCGGTGTGGCTCGGCGGAGCGCTACTCGTCTAAGGGACGCGATACCAAGCCCGGGCGTTGCCGTCGAGCACCGCCGGGAGATCGCCGCCGACGGCGTGAGAAATGATGTCGATGTCGTTCGCCGAGAACGGGCGTGGGGCGCGGGTGCCCGGTAGATCGGTGCCGAACATCAACGCCGCGGGATTGACCCGGTGAATCTGCTGCAGGGTGTCGGCGATATCGAGATCGACCCGGCCGAATCCCGTTGCTTTGACGCGTACTCCGCGGTCGACGAGATCGAGCAGGTACGGCAGACCCTGTGTCGAGAGTCCCAGGTGATCGATGCTCACCGCCGGCAGTTTCGCGAGGACGGGTTCGAGCGAGAGCAGTAGGGACGCATCGACGTACAGCTCCGCGTGCCACCCCACCAGATCGTGGACACGACGCGCCTGAACGGTGAGCATCTGCAGATCCGTCTCGCCGCGTTTGAGATTGAACCGCATTCCCCGCACGCCCGCGTCGTTCAGTGCGACGATGTCCTCGTCGGAACATTCCGGATCGATCTGCGTGACGCCGACCCAGCCGCGTCCCAGAGTCTCCAACGCAGCGAGAAGGAAGCTCTGATCGGTGCCCTGGAACGACCCCGTGACCACTGCGCCGCCGGTGATACCGAGCCCGTCGACGTCGTAGAGGTAGTTCGAGACGGTGTACGGATCGGGCAGGAAACCGTGGTTCTCGATGAGCGGAAACTTCGGGTCGATGATGTGTAGGTGGGCGTCGAACACGGCCCCCAGCATGCCAGCTCACCCATTCGGCGTCGCGGCCACCGTTCGCGGTGTTTGAATTCGAAACATGAAACCGGAGACCACTGTCGTTCTCGACGGATACACCTATTTCGAATGTCCACGCTGGCACGAGGGGAGGATCTGGGTATCGGACTTCTACTCCTATCGCGTCGTGTCCGCCCTCGAGGACGGCTCCGACGTACGAGTCGAAGCCGAAGTACCCAATCAGCCGTCGGGCCTGGGATGGTTGCCCGACGGGCGGCTGCTCATCGTGTCGATGCGCGACTACAAGCTGCTGCTGCGTGAGCACGACGGCTCACTGACCGTGCACGCCGATCTGTCGACGTACGTGACGGCGAACCTCAACGACATGCTCGTCGACGCGCAGGGCCGTGCGTACATCGGTAACTTCGGGTTCGATCTGATGAACTTCGCGCCCGTAGAGACGGCCGATCTGATTCGCGTCGACCCGGACGGTTCCGCGCACGTGGTGGCGTCGGATCTGTACTTCCCCAACGGGATGGCGTTCACGGCGTCGGGCGAACTGCTCGTCGACGAGACGGTCGGCAACAGGGTCAGTGCCTTCGACATCGCCGAGGACGGGTCGCTGGGGGAGCGTCGCGATTGGGCGAAATTCGGTGAGCTGCCGTCGTCGACGGACATGGCCACCGCCATGGGCGAGGTGAAGGTGGCGGCCGACGGTTGCTGCATCGACACCGACGGCACCATGTGGATCGCCGACGCGCTGGGGCAGCGAGTGCTGCACGTGGCACCGGGCGGAGAGATTCTTCAGCAGCTCGATTTCGATCTCGGGGTCTTCGCCTGCGGACTCGGCGGATCCGACGGTCGCACGCTGTTCGTCTGCGCTGCACCGGATTTCAACGAGCATCAGCGCAAGATCGAGACCGAGGGAAAGCTGCTGGCAGTGCGGGTATAGAGCGCTCCGCGCATGTGAGTGGAACTTCGTAGCAGGGGTCGAAGTTCCGCTCACATGCGGCGCAGCCGCTCTAGGCCTTGTCGGGCTCGGATGCCTTCAGCATGTCCTCACGCTCGACGACCTTGACGCGCTCGCGGCCTTCTTCTTCGCCGAGTGAGCGTTCGTGGGCGTCGAGGCGGTACCAGCCGTCCCAGGTGGTGAAGGGGACCTGCTTGCCTTCGAGGAACGAGGTGACCGCGTCCAGATCGGGCTCGGTCGCACCGACGAAGTTCGGCGCATCCTCGAGCAGGTTCGCGACGGTTTCGTTGGCGTCGCCCTTGGTGTGACCGATGAGGCCGACGGGTCCGCGCTTGATCCAGCCGGTGACGTACGTGGCGGGAACCGGTGTGGTGGACGACGGGGACTCGACGACGCGTCCGGCCTCGTTGGGGATGGTGCCTGCCTGCTCGTCGAAGGGGAGCTGGCTGATGTTCTGGCTGAGGTAGCCGACGGCGCGGTAGACGGCCTGAACGTCCCAGTCGTTGTACTTGCCGGTGCCCTTGACGTTGCCGGTGCCGTCGAGTTCGGTGCGCTCGGTGCGTAGGCCGACGACCTTGCCGTTGTCTCCGAGAACCTCGTGGGGGGACTCGAAGAAGTGCAGGAACAGCTTGTGCGGGCGCTTGCCGACGTCGCGGATCGCCCAGTCCTGCAGGGTGTTGGCGACCATGTCGATCTGCTTGGAGCTGCGGCGGGCCTGCTCGGAGCCCTCGTCGTAGTCGATGTCCTCGGGGGAGACGATGACCTCGATGTTGGGGGAGTGGTCGAGCTCGCGGAGTTCGAGCGGGGTGAACTTGGCCTGAGCCGGTCCACGACGGCCGAAGACGTGTACTTCGATGGCCTTGTTGGCCTTGAGGCCCTCGTAGACGTTGGCGGGGATCTCGGTGGGGAGCAGTTCGTCACCGGTCTTGGCGAGGACGCGTGCGACGTCGAGAGCGACGTTTCCGACGCCCAGGACGGCGACCTTCTCGGCGTCGAGGGGCCAGGTGCGCGGCACGTCCGGGTGGCCGTCGTACCAGGAGACGAAGTCGGCGGCGCCGTAGCTGCCGTCGAGGTCGATGCCGGGGATGTTGAGTGCGCGGTCGGCGTTGGCTCCGGTGGAGAAGATGACGGCGTCGTAGAAGCGACGCAGGTCGTCCAACGTGATGTCGGTGCCGTAGTCGATGTTGCCGAGCAGGCGTACCTGAGGCTTGTCGAGCACCTTGTGCAGGGCGGTGATGATGCCCTTGATGCGTGGGTGGTCGGGGGCGACGCCGTAGCGGATGAGCCCGAACGGCGCGGGCATGCGCTCGAAGAGGTCGATGCTGACGCCCGGTCCGCTGACATTGTGGTCGGACTTCATGAGCGCGTCGGCGGCGTAGATGCCTGCCGGTCCGGCACCGACGATGGCGACGCGGAGTGGACGAGTCTGATCAGTCATGTGCAGCGAGCTACCTTCTTCGAGGGAAGTGCGGACACCCCAGCATAAATTAAGGACAACCTGAGCTGGGGCAGTGGGCAACTTGCCGGATTTCCCGGTTTCCGGTAGGAATTGCTCTGTGGAGACGACATACCTGGTCCGACGGTTCACCGTCGACTTCTGTCGTACCTGCACCAACATGTGTTGTCGGTGACAAGACCCGACGCCCTTCCCCCTCCCTGAACAGGACGGGACCCCTCTCTCGACGGCAGCGCTGCCTGAATCAGCCCATCTGCCGTGCACAGATTCGAGGACACATGACCACTCTGGAACAGCCCGTCACGCTCACTTTCGACAAGCTCGGCCCGTCGTTCGGTGCCGAGGTCATCGGCCTCGACGTCGCCGCGGCGTCCGATGCGCAGATTCACGCCGTGCGCCGAGCCCTCGTCGAGCACAAGGTTCTGGTGCTGCGCGGGCAGACGCTCGACGACGCGGCACACGTCGAATTCGGTCGCAGGCTCGGCGACCTGACGGCAGGCCACCCGGTGCACGACAGCGGCCACGTCGCCCCCGAGGTCTACGCGCTCGACAGTCAGGACAACGGATTCGCCGACGTCTGGCACACCGACGTCACGTTCATGGAACGTCCGCCGTTGGGTTCGATCCTGCGGCCCGTCGTCCTGCCACCGCACGGCGGCGACACCAACTGGGCCGACAGCCAGCTCGCGTACGAATCGCTGTCCGCGCCCGTGCGTCGAATGATCGACGGGCTCACGGCAATTCACGACGGCAACCGTGAATTCGGCTACTACCTCGCGCAGAAGCGCGGCGGAAAAGGCAACGTGTGGGACGGCAAGGAAGTCACCGCGCTGGTCCCCGTCGAACATCCCGTCGTGCGGGTCCATCCGGAAACCGGCCGCAAGGGGTTGTTCGTCAATCCGGGTTTCACCTCTCACATCGTGGGTGTGTCGGAGGCCGAGAGTCGCGGGATCCTGGATCTGCTCTACGCGCACCTGACCAAACCCGAGCACATCGTGCGGCACCGCTGGCGGTTGGGCGACCTGGTGCTGTGGGACAACCGCAGCACCTCGCACTACGCCAACCGCGACTACGGCACCGAGCACCGCAAGATGCACCGCATCACGTTGCGTGGAGACATCCCCGTCGGCCCCTCTCGCTGAGAGGCCCCAGCTGAACGCGGACCCGTCGGATCGAGGAAGATTGGCTTCATGGCGTCGTGGAGTGAACGTAGGCAGCAGTGGGTCGACAGTCGTGAGGAAGCGCGCAACAACGCATCCAAGGCGGCTGCCGAGTCCGGTGAGCAGCGTCCGCCCAACGCGTGGCCGTTCATCATCGCCGTGGGCATCGTCGTCGTCTTGCTCGTCGGCATCTTCGCGGCCTCGAAGTTCGCTCCCGCGGAGGACAACGTGACGCAGGCCCAGTTGCTCACCGACAGCCTCGACGGGTTCCTCGAAGCGCAGAACACCGGTAACGCGGAGCTGCTGCGTCAGAACACCTGCTTCGATCAGGTCGAGCGCCTGATTCCGGGTGACGACGCGCAGTACCGAACCGATCGGGCCGGCGAGGTCGAGCGCAACGGCGAGACGTCCATCGACGGTGTGCCGACCGAGTACCAGGTCAACGGCGACCGCGGAATGGTCACGGTCCCGCTGAAGGAAGAGAAATCCGGAGTGCAGACCGACGACGTGTGGAATTTCGTTCGTGTGGACGACAAGTGGCTGGTGTGCAATGTCTGACCGGTACGTGTGTGATGTCGAAAAAGCGAGTGACGGAAGGCTGATCAAGTGACCTACGCAGGTGACATAACCCCGGAAGCTGCCTGGGAGTTGTTGCAGAGCAACCCCGAGGCCGTGCTCGTGGATGTTCGGACGCGCGCCGAGTGGCAGTACGTCGGTGTCCCGGACACCTCCGGCATCGACCGCCCGACGCACCTGATCGAGTGGGTCAGCTTTCCCGACGGCGCCCGCAACGCCAACTTCGTCGACGACCTGAAAGCCGCAGGCGTGGACGGCGATCGGCCGGTGGTGTTCCTGTGCCGCTCCGGTCAGCGATCCATCGGTGCCGCCGAAGCCGCGACCGCTGCGGGAATCGGCCCGTCCTACAACGTGCTCGACGGTTTCGAAGGTGCCACCGACGCCGACGGCCACCGCGGAGCCACGGGGTGGCGTGCGGTCGGGTTGCCTTGGAGGCAGTCGTGAGCGGGAATCCGAAAGGCGGGGGTTTCGACAAGCCGTTACCCGAGGGTGTGGGTCTGGGAACGCTGGGCGTTCGCGGTGGTCTGATGCGATCGGGCTTCGACGAGAACGCCGAGGCTCTCTATCTCTCTTCGGGTTTCGTGTACGAGAGTGCCGGAGCCGCCGAACAGGCGTTCACCGGAGACATCGATCATTTCGTGTACTCGCGCTACGGCAACCCGACGGTCAAGATGTTCGAGGAGCGACTGCGCCTGATCGAGGGTGCCGAGGCGTGCTTCGGTACCTCGAGTGGAATGTCGGCGGTGTTCACCGCGCTGGGTGCGCTGTTGAAGGCCGGTGACCGATTGGTTGCTGCGCGTAGCCTTTTCGGCTCGTGCTTCGTGGTCTGCAACGAAATCCTGCCGCGCTGGGGCGTCGAGACCGTCTTCGTCGACGGCGAGGACCTCGAGCAGTGGGAGCAGGCCCTGTCGGTGCCGACGACGGCGGTGTTCTTCGAGACCCCGTCCAACCCGATGCAGTCGTTGGTCGATGTTCGACGCGTCTCCGAGATGGCTCATGCCGCCGGTGCAACTGTGGTGCTGGACAACGTGTTCGCGACGCCGCTGTTGCAGCGCAGCCTCGAACTCGGTGCCGACGTGGTGGTGTATTCCGGCACCAAGCACATCGACGGTCAGGGTCGGGTGCTCGGCGGTGCGATCCTCGGATCGAAGGAGTACATCGACGGTCCGGTGCAGACCCTGATGCGGCACACCGGTCCGGCGCTGAGCCCGTTCAACGCGTGGACGCTGCTCAAGGGACTGGAGACGATGCCGGTAAGAGTGCGGCATTCGGTGAACTCCGCGCTGCAGATCGCCGAGTTCCTCGAATCTCACCCTGCGGTGCGTTGGGTGAAATATCCGTTCCTGCAGTCACATCCGCAATACGAGCTGGCGAAGTCGCAGATGTCGGGCGGCGGTACCGTCGTCACGTTCGAGCTCGATGCTCCCGAGGGCGAGGCCAAGAAGCGTGCCTTCGAGGTGCTCGACGCGTTGCGCATCGTCGACATCTCGAACAACCTGGGTGACTCGAAGTCGCTCATCACCCACCCGGCCACCACCACGCACCGCGCGATGGGTCCGGAAGGTCGTGCGGCAGTGGGGATCACCGACGGTGTCGTACGCATTTCCATCGGCCTCGAGGACACCGAGGATCTGATCGGAGATCTGGACCAGGCCCTGAAGTAGTCGGCGCAGCGGACGAATCTACGCCCCGCGTGCAGATCCACACCCCGTTCGGCGGGCGTGGATTTCTGCGCGAGGCGTAGATGTTGTGCGGACCGGATCGAATCAGCGGTCGAAGACGCTCAGCACGGTTCTGAATTTCGCTGTGGTTTCGTCGAGTTCGGCGTCGGGATCCGAATCCGCGACGATGCCGCCACCGGCGGTGGCCGTTCCGGTCAGCCCGTCGGCCGAAAGTTCGATGCAGCGAATGGTGACCATCCATTCGCCGTCGCCGCTGCCATCGGTCCATCCGACGGCCCCGGCGTAGAAGCCGCGGGATCCCTCGACGCTCTCGATGGTGTCCATCGCCGCAGTTCGGGGCACCCCGGCGACGGCGGCGGTGGGGTGCAGCGCAAGCGCCAGGTCGAGTGCCGAGGTCGCGGGATCGGCCAGCGTTCCGACGATGGGCGTCGACAGGTGCCACAGCTGCGGAGTGCTGCTGAGCTGCGGCGACTCGGGCACATCGAGCGTCTCGCAGAACGGCGTCAACGCAGCCCTGATCTCGTCGACGACGAAGCGATGTTCTGCCTGATCCTTCGCACTCGCCGCCAACGCCGTGGAGATGCGCGCTTCCTCGTCGGGGTCGGTCGACCGTGCTGCCGTTCCCGCGAACGGATGGCAGGTGACGATATTGCCGCGCTTGCGAACCAGCAACTCGGGACTCGAGCCGACGATGTGCCCACCCGAGTCGCCAGTGGGAGACAGGTCCGCCAGAAATCCGTTGCCCATCGGGTCCCGGGAGACCAACGCGCTCAGCACCGAGACAGGGTCGATCGGCGAATCCGCGGTCACCTCGATGGCCCGCGCCAGCACGATCTTCTCGGCCACACCGGCTTTCAATTGCTCGACGACATCCCGGACTCGCTGCACGTGAACGCTCGGATCGGGAATCTGCCGCGCAACGGTCACGGTCGGCAATGGCGGGAGAGCATCGACCGTTGCCCACGGCCCGTCGAGACGGTAGAACTCCTCTGGCTCGATCAGCGCGGTGGCGTCGGACATGTCGAAAGGGATTGCGCCGACGACGTTTCGGCCGTCTCGCACCGCGGCCACTGCGTCGGCGATATCGGGGAAGCTCTGCTGCACGCCGAGGCCGACCACGTGGTGATCCTGACGGGAGAGAACGAATTCGAGAGTCATCAGAAGGGGTTCTGCGTGCGGCCCACCAGGTCTGCGACGGAATCGAGGACTTTGGTCGGTCGGTACGGGTACTGCTCGACGGACTGGACCGTCGAGATGCCGGTGAGAACCAGGATGGTCTGCAGTCCGGCTTCGAGGCCCGAGAGCACGTCGGTGTCCATCCGGTCGCCGATCATCAGCGTGTTCTCGGAATGGCCACCGATCGCACGCAGCGCCGAACGCATCATCAACGCGTTGGGCTTGCCCACGTAGTACGGCTCTTTACCGGTGGCCTTGGTGATCAGCGCGGCAACCGAACCGGTCGCAGGCAGCGAGCCCTCACGGGACGGTCCGGTGGCGTCGGGGTTGGTGGCGATGAAGCGCGAACCCTTCTCGACGAGGCGGATGGCGGTGGTGATGGCCTCGAACGAGTAGGTCCGAGTCTCGCCGAGTACCACGTAGTCGGGGCTCGAATCGGTAAGGGTGTAGCCGATGTCGTGCAGGGCCGTCGTCAGACCCGACTCGCCGACGACGTATGCGCTGCCTCCGGGTCGCTGATTGCCAAGGAACGTCGCGGTGGCGAGAGCGGAGGTCCAGATCGACTTCTCCGGAATGTCCAGACCGGTGAATGCGAGACGTGCGCGCAGGTCACGAGGGGTGCGAATCGAATTGTTCGTCAACACGATGAACGGAATCTCGTTGGCCTGCAACTCGGCGAGGAACGTGTCGGCACCGGGAATCAGATGATCCTCGTGGACGAGCACGCCGTCCATGTCCATCAGATACGTCCACTGCTGAGGCTTCTCGATTTCACTCACCTCCGTATTTTACCTACTCGCCCATTCCGCAGGCTCCACTCGCGCGTTCGGCTCGGCGGTAGGTCGGGAAAATTGTGACGTTGTCGATTTCCGGTAACGCCGAGTCGCGCGTGCGCTGGTCACGGCGTTCAATAACGGGCAAGGCAGACGTAACGACCACAGCAGCGTTGCTTGTTCGGCGACAGACGCCACTGCATTGCAGCACCTCCCGAGCTCGATTCCGAGCCGGTGTCCGTTGGCTGAGTGTTGACCCAGTGGGGATGATCGACATGAACGACGCTTTTCGCTTCGCCGCTTCGTGCAGTTCACCGAGGGAACTGATCGCCCGACTTCAGTTCGGGATGACGGAATTGTGGCCCCAAGGCGCGGCAATTCCCGTCCGCTGGCACTACATGGCAGACATGATCGATTCGGAGCGAGGCTTGCTCGTCGAATTGGACGGTGCGGTGTCGAGTCCGGTTGCGGATGTGCTCGCTGCGACGGCAGAATTGTGTAGGCAGTCGGCGACCGAGGCTGTGCCCCAGTTGGATTGGGCACTTCTTCGTCGTGCTGCGGCATGGCTCGATCGGAGTTGTTTCGAGACCGATCGTGCGCTGCTCTCGGTGGCAGAAGAAGTGGCACTGACAGGGCTCGACGGAGTGGAGCCGGACTTCTCGGTCGTGTCATGGCTGTGTCTGGAGATGCTCGCGCAGTTCGAGGCAGGCCGGGAAACAATCGACTATTGGGTCGAGCGCGCGAACCTGACGGAGCCGAGTGCCGTTCTTCACCGCGCAGGTTCGGTCCTGGAGCGGGACGAACGAAACCAGCTGTCCGTGGCCGTCTGAGTCGTCGGACAATGAGGGTCTGACCGGAACATTCTCGACCGTGTCGGTCGTTGTGCTTTGCATGACAAAAGCAGCAGTTGCAGCGTCCTACGGTGGTCCGGAAGTCGTCGAGATCGTCGAACGAGAATTACCCGAACCCTCCGAGGGCGAGGTTCTGGTCGAGCTGAAGGCGATCGGAGTCAATCCCTTCGACTTCAAGAGCTACAGCGGTGCGTTCGGCACCGACGAATCGAAGCTCCCGATCGCCCTGGGCAGTGAGGCGTCCGGAATCGTGGTGGCAGTCGGCGGCACTGTCGAGGGCCCGGGCGGTTCGATAGCCGTCGGCGACGAGGTGATCGTCTCCGGCGTGAACGGCACGTACACCGAGAAGATTCTCGCGCCCGCGCGCTTCGTGTTCCCGAAGCCGGCGAATCTGGATTGGGAGGTCGCCGCCGGGGTGCTGGCCGTTGCCGGAACAGCCTACGACGCACTGGAATCCGTCGGCGTGAAGAGCGGCGACACGGTGCTCGTGCACGGGGCTGCGGGCGGTGTCGGATCTGTGGTGGCTCAGCTCGCGACGGCGCGTGGTGCCACCGTCATCGGGACTGCTCGCGCTCGGAATCACGAAGCGCTGCGTGCCTTCGAGGTCGAGCCGATCGAGTACGGCGACGGATTGCTGGACCGCGTGCGGGCGGCCGCACCGAACGGCATCGACGCAGCCATCGACACGGTGGGCACCGACGAGGCCATCGACGTGTCTCTCGAATTGCTTACGGATCGAGCAAGATTGGTGACGACGGCAGCCTTCGGGCGGGCCTCGGCAGACGGGTTTTCGACCGTCGGTGGGCCGGCGAGCATGGAGCGTCGACGCCTCGCCTCCCCGGTGCTGCTGGAGCAGGCGGGTGCGGGGGTGTTCGAGGTGACGGTTGCCAAGACCTTCCCACTCGATGACGTCGCCAGGGCGCACGCCGAACTACAGACGGCACACCCTCGCGGAAAGTTCGTCCTGATTCCCTAGCTGTTCGGGTAACTTCACACCCTTTTTCCCGACCGATCACTCGAACTCGGGTCAGATCAAGGGTGATCGGTCGGCATAAGGGGTGTGAGGTCTCGGCCGCTCGAGTCGTCAGGCATCGCGGGGTTGTCGGCCCGGCCGGTATCGACGGCGCTCAGGCGGTCCTGCGGCAGTTCGCTCGGAAGTCTCGTCCGTCTTCGAGGTCGAGGATTCTCGTTCGGCGGCCGATGCGCTCAACACGGTGCAGCTCGATTGGGATCGGCTCCGTGCTCACGCTTGTCGGTGCAGCACTTGCGTTCCTACAACGCGATCTGGCATGGATGTGGATCGGACTGTCGGTCGGTTCTACTGGCACGAGCGCTGTGGCCGTATCGCAGTGCTTCCGAGGGACGCGAATCCGGCCAGAGCCCGCTGGTCGAAATCTCGGCCCGCCGGACCTAGTTTTCGTCTTCGCGGACCTTTTCAGTTAACGATCGGGTCTCGACACGACTGGGGCACTGCTGTGCAGGCTCTACGATTGTCGGCATGACTGCCGATCCGACCACGCCCGCACCGTCGACCAGCTCGGCGAACTGGAAGAGGCGGGGCATTCTCGTCGGAGCCGGCATCGTCCTGCTGTTGATCGCCTACTTCATCCTGGCAGCGTTCCTTCCGCGCTGGTGGAGTCTGCGGGTGGAGACCCTGGCCGACCGCACGTTCACCAAGGGCATTCTGTGGGGCCTGCTGTTCGGCATCGTCTGCACGTTCGCGCCGCTGGTGTTCTTCTGGAGCGCCTGGTCGGTTCGGAAGGGCAGGGCGGGCAAGCAATTGGCGATCGGCTCGGTCATCCTGGCCGTCGTCACGGCCATCCCGAACCTGTTGACGCTCACGATCGTTCTCGGAACCAGCAACGCCGCTCATGCCGGCGAACGCACCCTCGACACCAGCGCGCCTGGCTTCCGCGGCGCTACGGCCCTCGGGGCCCTCATTGCCGTGGTTCTGTTTGCCTTGCTGGTGTTCGTGGTGGTCCGGCGGAAGCGTCGCCGCAGAGCTGCTGCTCTGTCGCAATAACTCTCAGGCGCTGCGCAATACCGTCGGTTGCGTGATGACGCGGATTCCCGGTTCCGGGTCGAAGCGATAGCCGGTTCCCCGGACCGTGGTGATCAGTCGACCGAACTGACCGAGTTTGGTGCGCACTCGGGAGAGGTGGACGTCGACACTGCGTCCGCCGTCGGAGGTGCCGAGTTCGGATCGTCCGACCACGACCCGAGGGTGCCGCGCCAGGTAGGCGAATATCTCGAACTCGGTGTGGGAGAGACGAACGCTCCTGCCGCCGAGGATCACATCGCGGGCAGGCAGATCGATCACCAGTGGAGCGTTGAGCTCGCTGACGCGTACATCGAAGCGCGTCAGGATCTTCGCGTGCGGGGCGTAGCTCTTGGCGGCACTGCGTAGGGCATCGGCGAGTGCATGCAGCTGTGGTCGAGTCAGTCCCTGCAGGGACGCCGTGCCGGAATCGGAGATACGGACGACGACGGTCGCTTCGGTGCTCATGATGGATGGCTCCTGTGACAAGGGTGCTGCGGATGCTGGACGGATGGTCAGCGGGAGCAGCGACAGTTCTCGCTCACAGACACAGGCTCGTCGGCTATCGGCAGTTCCGCCAGGGATCCACTCACCGTGATCGCAACGGTTGACCCCGTGGCCGTCGACTCAGGATTTCGGCAACGTCATGATCTCTGCACCGTCGTCGGTGATGATCACGGTGTGCTCGCTGTGCGCGGTGAGGCACCCCGTCGTGCTCCGCAGGGTCCAGCCGTCGGGGTCGGTGACGAGTTCGGCGGTGTCCTCCATGACCCACGGCTCGAGAGCCAACATCAAGCCCGGGCGGAGGCGGTAGCCGCGGCCGGGCCGTCCGGAGTTGGAGACGTGGGGATCCTGGTGCATCGTCGAGCCGATGCCGTGGCCGCCGAACTGCATGTTGATCGGGTAACCGGCAGCGCTCAGCACCGTGCCGATGGCGTGCGAGATATCGCCGATCTTGTTGCCCGGTCCAGCTGCTTCGATTCCCGCAGCCAACGCACGTTCGGTGGCGTCGATCATCGAGAGAGCCCTGGCGGGCTTGTTCTCACCCACGACGAAACTGATGGCCGAATCCGCCGCGACGCCGCCGAGGATCACGGCCAGGTCCAGCGTCAGCAGATCGCCGTCGGCCAGCGCGTAGTCGTGTGGAAGGCCGTGCAGCACAGCATCGTTGACGGAAGTGCAGATGTAGTGGCCGAACGGGCCGCGGCCGAAGGACGGCGCGTAGTCGACGTAGCAGGACGTCGCCCCGGCTCCTTCGATGATGTCCTTGGTCCACTGATCGATCTCGAGCAGGTTGGTGCCGACTGTGGCGCGTTCGCGGACGGTCCGGAGAATGCCGGCCACCAGAGCGCCGGATTCGCGCGCGAGGGGGATCTTGGTGGGAGGAAGAATTTCGATCATGTGGAGCCTTTCGCCGTGTGCCGAACAACGATACCGGTATAAGTATTGGTGACGAGCCCGACGGCACGCATAGCCGTGAGCCGGATCGTGCGACGCTGTCTGTCGTGTCTGCTCATCCTCTCGACGACCCCGTTCGTAATTCCCTCGAGGGCTCACTGTCGCGGTTCGCGGTCCGGCGCGGACGGATCATGCGCGCCGATCCTGCGGTGTCTCCGTTTCTGGTGCACCCCGACGTCCTCGAGGCCAAGGACTGGGACGACATCGCTGCGCTGTTCGGCCCACGAACCGTCGTCGGGCTGAACGGCCCGGAACGCGCACTGCCCGAGGGGTGGTCGCACCTGGAGACCTTCGGTCTGGTGCAGCTCGTCGGCACGCACCTCGAAACGCGGCCCTTCGCCGAGGCGGTGGAGCTGACAGCAGCGGACGTCCCGGAGATGCTCGATCTGGTGGGCCGCACCGAGCCCGGGCCGTTCCTGCCCCGCACCATCGAACTCGGCACGTACCTCGGTGTTCGACGCGATGGCGCGCTGATCGCGATGGCAGGCGAGCGCATGCATCCACCGGGGTGGACGGAGATCAGTGCCGTCTGCACCGACCCGGCGTTCCGCGGGCAGGGGCTGGCCACCGACCTGGTTCGCGCGGTCGGTCGCGGTATTCGCGCCCGCGGTGAGGAGCCGTTCCTGCATGCGTCGGACGCGAACGTGCGCGCCATCGAGCTCTATCTCTCCATCGGATTCGAGTTGCGCCGCACCTCGCACCTGACGTTGGTGAGAACTCCGGAACGTGCGCTCGACGCCTGACGTCGGAACAGCGGTATCTCTTCGTCGCCTTGCCGTCATTGTGTGTCCACGAACAAGGTGAGGCCGGGGTTCGGTCGCGCGGGTGTTCGGGGGCGGCAGACCGGTCGACCGCAAGAGCCCGCTCAGGGAGCGGGGGCGAGCAGGCGCTGCTCGGTGCGGTCGATGATCCGCAGGAAGGTCGCGTGGTCGCCGTAGGCACGGGCCAGGATCAGTCCGCCCTGAATCGTCGCGACCGCGTCCAAGGCACGGGCCGCCGCCTCCTGGGTCGAGAGCCCGCCGCGTTGCAGTGCCTCGGCGAGAGCGTCGACCCAGTCCGTGAAGTAGTTCCGGACCGCTTCGGCGAATGTTGCCTTCTCCTGACCCAGCGTGATCGCCGCGAACAGGCACACGCTTTCGCGGGTCATGAAGTAGTCGGTGACCTCCCGTGACATCGCCTCGATCGCGCTCGTGGTGTTCTCGGTGGTGCGCAAGGGAACGAAGATCTGTTCCTCGAACCACTTGCCTACCTGCTCGAGGACCGCACGGGCCATGTCCGTCTTTCCTGCGGGAAAGAAGTGGTAGAGGCTGCCCCTGCCGAGCCCGGTCTCCTGCTGGATGACGGAAAGAGAGCCGCTCTCGAAACCGCGCTTGCGGAACACGTCGGCGAGGGCTCGGACCGCATCCGAGCGTTCGAGGACAGTTCGGGCCATTACAGTCCGAGGTCACTCAGGCCGGCGTGGTCGGCGGGACGGGGGCCGGATGCATCCCAGAAGAACTTACGGTCGGACTCCGTGATCGCGACGTCGTTGATGCTCGCGTGGCGGTGCGTCATCAGTCCGTCCTTATCGAAGTGCCAGTTCTCGTTGCCGTAGGCGCGGAACCATTGTCCGGTGACGTCACGATACTCGTAGGCGAAGCGAACGGCGATCACGTCGCCCGTGTACGCCCACAACTCTTTGATGAGCCGGTAATCGAGCTCGCGGTCCCATTTGTCGGTGAGGAACTCCACGATCTCGGTGCGGCCTCGAACGAAGGTCGTGCGGTTACGCCACCAGCTGTCCTCGCTGTACGCGAGAGAGATGCGCTCGGGGTCGCAGGTGTTCCACGCGTCTTCTGCGGCGCGGACTTTCTGGATGGCCGTGGCCTCGGTGAACGGCGGAAGCGGAGGACGAGACATGTGGGCTCCTATCGAAGCAGTCGGGTGCCAGGCGGTACAGTGTGTACTGATCGATACACACTGTACCAAAAGGTACAGGCGAAGCCAATGGCTTCTCCTGACTGCTCATGCCCTCGCGCAGCGTGCAATCCGACCGACAGGGTCTGCTCGAACTCGAGTTCCGGGAGCGGACGTGGTGACTGTGGGGTGCGTCGACAATCGATCAGTGGCTCCCGCTGGACGTGATGCGTCCCAAGAAGGACACTGCAGTGGTGCTCACTCTCCGCCGCATCTCGCCGGTCTTCACCCCCGACGACCCGGACCAGGTTGCCCATCTGACTCGCGAGCGCATGACCCCACGGGCGTGACGCGCCCCGACGAGCGGTTCACACTCGCCAGCGAACGCACCTTTCTCGCCTGGCTGCGAACCTCTCTCGGCCTGCTCGCCGGCGGAATCGCGATCGTCCACCTGGTTCCCGATTTCAGCACCGGGTGGGTTCGGACGGCGCTGGGCCTGATTCTGATCGGTCTTGCTGCGGCGGCACCGATCATCGGTCTGCGACGGTGGATGCGCGTTCGCGATGCCCTCGAAAGTGGTGCACCGATGCCCGAGTCACGAGATCTGTGGATCTTCGCGGTAGGTATCGGCTTCGTAGCGGTACTGGCGGCAGTGGTCACGGTTCTGGGGATCCAGTAGAGCGTGGTGAACCACCACAGGTGCACAATCGAAGAACTAGGACGACCAACGACAGGAGTTCGGCGTGGCGCAGGGTCTCAAGCTGGGGTACAAGGCATCGGCGGAGCAGTTCGGACCGCGTGAGTTGGTCGAGCTCGGTGTGCTCGCCGAGCAGCACGGTATGGATTCGGCGACGGTCAGCGATCACTTCCAGCCGTGGCGGCACGAAGGCGGTCACGCACCGTTCTCGCTTGCCTGGATGACGGCCGTCGGGGAGCGGACGAACACGATTCAGCTCGGCACCTCGGTACTGACGCCGACGTTCCGTTACAACCCGTCGGTCATCGCGCAGGCGTTCGCGACGATGGGTTGCCTGTACCCCGGACGCATCATGCTGGGTGTGGGCACCGGAGAGGCGCTCAACGAGATCGCGACCGGATTCACCGGCGAATGGCCGGAGTTCAAGGAACGATTCGCGCGCCTGCGTGAGTCGGTGCGGTTGATGCGTGAGCTGTGGCTCGGCGACCGCGTCGACTTCGAGGGCGAGTACTACACCACCAAGGGCGCGTCGATCTACGACGTCCCCGAGGGCGGTATTCCGGTCTACATCGCGGCCGGCGGACCCGTGGTGGCGCGGTACGCAGGACGTGCGGGCGACGGATTCATCTGCACGTCGGGCAAGGGCATGGAGCTCTACACCGACAAGCTGCTTCCGGCCGTCGAAGAGGGCGCGGGCAAGGCCGAGCGCGACGCCGGCGAGATCGACAAGATGATCGAGATCAAGATCAGTTACGACACCGATCCCGAACTGGCGCTGGAGAACTGCCGTTTCTGGGCCCCGCTGTCACTGACGCCCGAGCAGAAGCACTCGATCGACGATCCGATCGAGATGGAGAAGGCCGCCGACGAGTTGCCCATCGAGCAGGTGGCCAAGCGCTGGATCGTCGCATCGGACCCGGACGAGGCAGTGGAGAAGGTCAAGCAGTACACCGATGCCGGCCTGAATCACTTGGTGTTCCACGCGCCCGGACACGATCAGAAGCGGTTCCTGGAGCTGTTCGAGAAGGACCTGGCCCCGCGCCTGCGCAAGCTCGGCTGAATCCCGAAGAGACTAGAGATCGGCCGCGAGTGCGAACAATCGCATGTCGCGGTCGGTCCGGGTCTCGTATTCGCCGTAGACCTCGACCATCGCGTCGAACTGCCGGTAGATACGAGCCTTCTCGTCGCCGGTGATCCGGGTGGCCGTCACCGGAATCTTCTTGCCGCCGATGGCCACCACGGCCTTCGGGTCTGCGAGGAGGTTCGACGTCCACGCCGGGTGGTGCTGCTGACCGAAATTGGATCCGACGACGTAGATCTTGTCGCCCTCCCGGTAGTACAGCAGCGGACTCGTCCTGGGCTTGCCGGATTTTCGGCCGGTGGTGGTCAGCAACACCACCGGAGCCGCGATCGGCCCGAGGACGGTGAAGCGGCCGTCGGATTTGGTCAAGAGCCACCGGTCGACGCCTGCGAGGTTCCGGATTACCCACGAACCGGGCTTCGTCGACGCGAACTTCACGGCGGGCTTGCGGATGAACGATGTCTCGCTGCCCCAGCGCACATCCGGGAACGGTGATTCGGCCATGGTTCATGGGACAACCCGACCGCGCCCGGTGTCAACACCCCACCTGCTGGGCAGGAGTGGAGCCTGCGGAACGAGCCCTACCAGCCAGGAGTGGAGCCCGCGGAACGACCCCTACTAGGCTGGCGGTCATGGCTGAGCCCAGCGGCACCGACGCGTCGGACATGTATCCCTCGAGCATCTACATCGCGTCACCGGAAGGGGACACCGGGAAGTCGACCATCGCGCTCGGTGTGCTGCAGATGCTCGCCGCTTCCGCGGCCCGGGTGGGGGTGTTCCGTCCCATTGCTCGATCGACCGACGAACCCGATTACATCCTCGAGTTGCTCGTCGAGCACACCACCGCAGATCTGACGTACGAGCAGTCGCTCGGTGTCACGTACGAGCAGGTGCACGCCGATCAGGATGCAGCGCTCAGTGAGATCGTCAATCGCTATCACGAGGTGGCGTCCCAGTGCGACGCCGTGGTGATCGTGGGCAGTGATTACACCGACGTCGGCAGCCCCAGTGAACTCGGCTTCAATGCGCGCATCGCGGTCAATCTCGGTGCCCCCGTGTTGCTTGCGCTGCGCGGGTCCGGTCGCATGCCCGACGAAATCGCGCAGTTGGCCACTCTGTGCCAGGGCGAACTGCGTCAGCATCATGCCCACCTGGCTGCGATCGTGGCGAACCGTTGCGCCCCCGAGGATCTCGATGCGGTCACCGACGCGTTGGCGTCGGTCGGCGTGCCCGCGTGGTCTCTGCCGGAGATTCCGCTCCTCGTCGCGCCGACGATGGCGGAACTGCTCGAGGCGGTGGACGGCAAACTGTACTCCGGTGATTCGTCGTTGCTGCAGCGAGAAGCGTTGCGGGTCATGGTCGGTGGCATGACGGCCGAGCACATCCTCGAACGCCTCACCGAGGGCGTCGTCGTCATCGCGCCTGCAGATCGATCCGACGTATTGCTCGCCCTCGTCAATGCCCATGAGGCGGAGGGCTTTCCGTCTCTCGCCGGAATCATCATGAACGGCGGCATCGAGCCCCATCCGGCGATCGCTCGTCTGGTGGCAGGGCTCGGCCCCCGGTTGCCGATCCTGACCACCGAGCTCGGCACCTTCGACACCGCTTCTGCTGCAGCGCAGACGCGCGGCCGCGTGGCGGTGGGTTCGCAGCGCAAGGTGGACACCGCGCTCGGTCTGATGGAACAGCGGGTCGACGCGAAAACTCTTCTGGAGCGGCTCGACATCGCCATTCCCACCATCACGACCCCGCAGATGTTCGAGTACCAGCTGATCCACCGGGCGCGCGCCGATCGCAAGCACATCGTGCTCCCCGAGGGCGGCGACGATCGCATCCTCCGGGCTGCCGGACGTCTGCTGCAGCGTCAGGTTGCGGACCTGACGATCCTCGGCGAGGAAGGCCCCATTCGACGACGCGCATCGGAACTGGGCGTGGATCTCGACAGTGCGACGGTTCTCGACCCCAAGAACTGCGACTACGCCGAGGACTTCGCGGCCGAGTACACCGAGCTGCGCAAGCACAAGGGTATGACGATCGACCGTGCCCGCGAGATCATGGCCGACATCTCGTACTTCGGAACGATGATGGTGCACAAGGGAATTGCCGATGGCATGGTTTCCGGTGCGGCGCACACCACCGCACATACCATCAAGCCGTCGTTCGAGATCATCAAGACGACCGAGGGCGTGTCGACGGTGTCGTCGATCTTCCTGATGTGCCTGTCCGATCGTGTTCTCGCCTACGGTGACTGCGCAGTCGTACCCGATCCGACGGCTGAGCAGCTCGCCGACATCGCCGTGTCCTCGGCGCAGACCTCGGCCCAGTTCGGGATCGAACCACGGGTGGCCATGCTGTCGTACTCCACCGGCGAATCCGGTTCCGGAGCGGACGTCGACAAGGTGCGGCAGGCCACAGCGCTTGTGCGCGAACGCAATCCGGAATTGCTCGTGGAGGGTCCGATCCAGTACGACGCGGCGATCGAACCGTCCGTCGCCGCGTCGAAGTTGCCCGATTCCGACGTGGCAGGCCGAGCGACGGTGTTCATCTTCCCGGACCTCAACACCGGCAACAACACCTACAAGGCCGTCCAGCGCAGCGCCGGTGCGGTTGCCGTCGGCCCCGTTCTGCAGGGTCTGCGCAAGCCGGTCAACGACCTCTCGCGCGGTGCGCTGGTCGAGGACATCGTCAACACCGTCGCCATCACTGCGATTCAGGCGCAGGGGATTGCCGCCGCAGCCGATCAGGAGGGCAAGTGAGCATCCTCGTCGTCAACTCCGGTTCGTCCTCGGTCAAGTTCCAACTCGTCGACCCTGGCTCCGGAGAGTCCGTGGCCACTGGGCTCGTCGAGCGCATCGGTGAATCCGACGGCCGAGTCGAACTCGACTATCGGGGTGAGAGTGTCGAGCGAATCCAGCACATCGACGACCACGGTGCCGGTCTGGCGCTGGCGTTCGAGATGCTCGCCGACGCAGGCGTCGAACTGGAGGCGGTCACTGCGGTCGGGCATCGTGTCGTCCACGGCGGGACCGTGTTCTACCGGCCGACGATCATCGACGACGCCGTCGTGCAGCAGATCTCGGACCTCAGTAGTCTTGCACCACTCCACAACCCGCCGAACGTGCTGGGTATCGAGGTCGCCAGGAAGCAGCTGCCGAACGTGCCGCACGTGGCAGTGTTCGACACCGCCTTCTTTCATTCCCTGCCCGACGCGGCCGCGACCTACGCCATCGACGCGAACGTCGCCGCCGAGCACGACATCAGGCGCTACGGCTTCCACGGCACCTCGCACCACTACGTCTCGGACCAGGTGGCGCAGTTCCTGGAACGCGATCTCGCGGAGCTGAATCAGATCGTGCTGCACCTGGGCAACGGGGCCTCGGCCTCGGCCGTCGCCGGCGGCAAGGCGGTCGACACCTCGATGGGACTGACTCCCCTCGAAGGTCTGGTGATGGGTACCCGCAGTGGGGATATCGACCCCGGGGTGATTCTGCATCTGCGTCGCAGTGCAGGCATGAGCGTCGACGACATCGATACCCTGCTCAACCGTCGCTCCGGGTTGATCGGACTGTCCGGGGTCAACGACTTCCGGCAATTGCAGCAACGGATCGACGACGGCGACGCCTCCGCACGCTTGGCATACGACGTCTACATCCACCGTCTGCGCAAGTACATCGGTGCGTACATGATCGGGCTGGGCCGGCTCGACGCCATCACGTTCACCGCCGGTGTCGGCGAGAACGCCGCAGCAGTGCGCGCCGATGCCCTCGCGAATCTCCAGGGCTTCGGCATCGAGATCGACCCAGAGCGTAATGCGCTGCGCAGCAAGCAGGCTCGGGTGATCTCCACCGACTCGTCGACCGTCACTGTGCTGGTGGTGCCCACCAACGAGGAGCTGGCGATCGCTCGGGCAGCGGACAGCCTGGTACGCAGCTAGAACAGCGAACGCGGCCGAATGGCGTTCGCCAGGTCCACCAAAGAGAAACGGTGGGCGCGATCGGTGGCGTTGCGGGCCAGTGCCCTCAGACCTTTCTCGGTGCCGCGCCGCAAGCCGTCCTCGGTGAACGGGACACTGAGAATGGGTTCTCGCTCGGCGGTGGCGGCGTGGCCGGAGACGATCCAGTCCAATGCCATCGCCAGTACGAGTGTCCGCATCTGCAGCGCCCGGCTCTCGGCTTTGGGCAGCAACGCCACTCGCCGTGCAGCAGAACGGAAATCGGCTTCGGACAGCTCCGCTCGCGAGCGGTCCATCAGCAGTGTCAGCACGCTGGTCATGCGCGCCATCGAGTAGTGCCGTGAGCTGATCGGCACCTGATCGAGGGCAGCGATTGCCCCGGTCTGATCTCCGCGCCGCTGCAACTGCCGGGCCAAGCCGAACGCCGAGCTCACGATGCCGCGATTGGTCCGCCACACCGCTCGATACAGTCCTTCGGCGCGGGCCCGCCACTTCTCGGCTTCCTCGCCGTTGCCCGCAGCCGCATGGCCGAGCAATTCCGAGGTGGCTCCGAGAGCGAGCTTGGGTGCGAGTTCGCCGGGCATCGCGCCGAGTACGTTGTCGAAACTCGTGAACGCAGAATCGTATTCGTGATGCAATAGCGCGATCAGGCCTGCGTACCACTGCACTCGCCATGGATCCGCGGTGTGGTCGGTCGACTGCACCTTGGCCAGAATGTCGGTTGCTTCGACGACGTTCCCCAGATCCAGATGGGCCTTGACCTCGGCGAGGGTGATCTCGAGGCTCAGTTCCACGGGACTGGAGGACCCTGCGGAACGGCTCGATTCGGCTCCGGGGCTGACGCGTTCGATACCGTTGCGTTTGGCGTGCTGCAGCGAGTCCAGGGTCTGTCGAGGTTCGACGTGTACAGCCGCCGCCAGTAGCGGCGCGCTCGGGTCGTTGGGGTCCACCAGCGGAACCGGAAGCGCAGCAACCACTTCCGCGGCCGTCATTCGTTCGTGCCGTACCGTGCCGTCGACGTAGGTGTCTGTTCGTCCCACCGACTGCTCGGTGCCGAAGGTCGTACGCGGCGGGCTGAACACCGTCGACAGCCCCGGCCGCTCGACACCCGTCCTGATGGCCAGAATCTCACGCAGCACACCGGTGGCCTGCCCGGCGAACTCGTCCGCGGATCGGAACCGTCGAGTGGGATCCTCGTGTGTCGCGCGCAGCAACAGTCGATGCAGGGACGGAAATTGCTGTAGCACTTCGGATTCCTCGACCGAGGGGAGGCCGTCGAGGTACTTGCCGTTCTTCGACGGCATGTCCAGGGTCAACACCGCCAGCGTGCGGCCGACCGTGAAGATGTCCGACGCCACCGTCGGTCCCGTCTTGACGATCTCCGGTGCCTGGTAGCCCACTGTGCCGTACAGGTAGCCGTAGTCCTCGATACCCGCGACCGCACCGAGGTCGATGAGTTTGATCTGGTCGTCGGAGACCATGATGTTCTCGGGCTTGAGGTCGTTGTAGACCAGTCCGATCGAATGCAGATAGCCCAGTGCCGGAAGCACTTCGAGAACATAGGCCAGTGCCTGCTCGACGGGTAGGCGTGCTCCGTCGCCGCACGAGGTGAGGATGTCGCGCAGTGACCGGCCGCCGACGTACTCCATGACGATGAAGCCGACGGTCGACCCGTCGCTGCGGGGTTGCTCGACGAAGTTGTAGATCTTCACCACGCCGGGATGGGCGACCTCGGCGAGGAATTGCCGCTCTGCAACCGCGACGGCATGGGCCTCTTCGTCAC
Source organism: Rhodococcus sp. 05-2254-2 (assembly GCF_002259095.1). Lineage (NCBI taxonomy): Bacteria > Bacillati > Actinomycetota > Actinomycetes > Mycobacteriales > Nocardiaceae > Rhodococcus > Rhodococcus sp. 05-2254-2. The sequence goes on from NZ_NOZJ01000001.1 coordinate 249,346, forward strand.
CGAAATGCAGCAGTCCCTTGAGCACCACCCAGCGGTCGCTGACGTTGCGGTCGATGGCGAGGTAGATCCAGCCGAGTCCGCCGTGCGCGATGCAGCCCTGTACGTCGTACTGGCCGACCACGCGGTCGCCCGGTTCCAACAAGGGAGTGAAGTCGAACGTTGCGCCGCAGTGCGGACAGATGCCCATCGCCACGTCGGGCTCGTTCGGTTCACTGCGGCCCACCTTGGCGTTGCACTTCCAACAGAACCGCTTGTGCTGCGGCACCGTCGGATCCGACATCACGGCCGTGGCAGGATCGATCGGTTCGACGCGAGGCACTTCCACCAGACCGCCGCCGAGTCGCCGCCGAATCCCGGTGCTGCGCGATCGACCGGACCTCGACCGACCCGTCTTGGAACGGGTGGAAGCGGAGTACGACGCATTCGATGGCGGGGTTCGATCGTCGACCGGTGACCGCGAGACGGCCTGAGTGCGCTCGACGCCGTCCGTTCCCGAGACTGCTTGCGTTCTCGACACTGCCCGGGTGCGCTCGCTGTCGTCGGTGCGCGAGACCGCCTGTGTTCGCTCCGCCGGGGCCGTTGCCTGCTGTTCGTCGTCGTCCATGTTCCTACGCCCCTAATCGCTGTACGACGCGCTGGGCGGACCGGGGGAGGGGCCGAGCACGGTCAGCCACCGGTTGTAGATGCGATTCCACGTGCCGTCGGAGCGGATGCGTGCCAACGTGCCGTTGACGAACCGCACCAGATCCTCGCTGTTCTTGTTGATTCCCACCCCGTACGGCTCCGGGCTCAGGCTGTCGCCGACGATCTCGAGGTACGGATCCTGTGCTGCCAGACCAGCGAGGATCGCGTCGTCGGTGCTGACGGCGTCGACCTGCCGTTGCTGCAGCACCACAAGGCAATCCGACCACATCGGTACCGTCACCACGGTCGCGGCGGGCTGGACGCGCTGGAGGCGTCGCAGCGAGGTGGTGCCCTCCACGGCGCACACCCGCTTGTTCGCCAGGTCCTCGACTCCGCGGATGCCCGACCCCTGCACCACCAGAACACGGTGCTGCGCTTGGAAGTACACGGTGGAGAACTGGACGTCCTTGCGGCGAGCGCACGTGATGGTCATGGTCTTGACCACCATGTCCACCGAAGAATTCTGCAGAGCTTCGAGCCGCTCCGCGGAGGTGAGGATACGGAAGTCCAACCGGTTGGGATCGCCGAACAGGTCTCGTGAGACTTCCCGTGCGATGTCGACATCGAAGCCGACCAGTTGCCCGGTCATCGGGTCGCGGAAGCTGAAAAGGTTGCTGCCCGTGTCCAGTCCGACGACCAAGCGGCCCTTGGCGCGCAGTGCGTCGACGGTCGGTTGCGGCGGCGGCGGAACATCGGTGCCGGTAGCCAGTGGTCGCAGGCTGGCGGTGGGGCGGGCGCACTCGTCGTCGGCTGGGCTCTCGGTGGGCCGCGCGGCGACGGACGCGCCTTCCGGCAGCGGCGGTTCGGTGAACGTCGTCTCGACCTGCGGCGCAGAGTTCTCGGGCGGTGCACAGCCGACCAACAGGGCGGTGACCAGGATGCCGACGGCGAGTAGACGTTTCACAGGTACTCCCGCAGTCTCGGGAACAGGCCGACGCCGAAGGCAACCGACGCGACGACGGTGAGCACGTACGCGCCGTTCGACAGCCCGGACAGCACCCATACCGATCGGTCGATGTTGGACCGCAGTTCGCTTCGCGCATTCTCGATTCCGTCGACCAGAACGCTGTCCAGTGCGGTGAACGCGGCCGCGGAATCGGACTCGCCGGTGCCGGTGGCAATGGAGACCGCACCGTTGAAATCGCCGACCTCCAGGGCGGAATCGATTCTGGAATGCGAGACCGACCACGTGTTCAGTGCATCGATCACCGCGGTGTCGCCCTGGAACATCTCCGTGAGCCGAGAGACGTTCGCGTCGAACGACTGTCCGTAATCCTGACCGCCGCCGCGACGGGCGAGATCGAGAGTTTCGTCCGCTCTGGCCTGTTGCGCCAGAATGAAACCCGTCGTATACGACTTCAGCGGAGACACGCCGCGGTCGATCGCGCGATCGGTGGCGATCGAGGAAATCAGTCCCACCACCAGCATCCAGCCGAGCAGGCCGGCGACAGCGACTGTGGCAGCGAGGAATCCGACGTTCAACGTGCGGCGAGTGGTCCGCGACAGGTACCACTGGGCCACGCCGGTCATCAGCAACAGGAACACCAGCGAGCCGATCGCGAACAGCGGCGGACTGGTGAATCGTTCCTGATCGGCCGACACCCGCGACGCCTGCTCGGTGTACAACTTCTCGGCCAGCGGCAGCAAAGTCGTCTGCATCATCGTCGACGCCTCGCCGAGATAGGCCGCGCCCACCGGATTTCCGCTGCGGTTGTTGGCTCGCGCCGTCTCGACCAGACCGCTGTACACCGGTAACCCGGCGGCGATCTGCGTCAGCACCGCGCTGGTGGCCGCGTCGTTCTCGGCGACCCCGGCCGAGGCCGCGATCAGCTCGGACGACGCCTCGCCGAGTGCCTGCGAGTAGCGCTCGCGCACCTCGGGCGGCTCGAGACCGCCGGCGATGAAGGCGGTGGCCGCAGCTGCATCCGCCACCGACAGTGCCCCGTACAGATTCTGTGCCGAGTTCGCGAAGGGCTCGGTCCGCACCAACAGGGTGCCCAGGGTGTCGACCCGATCGGTCACGGCCGTGGACGCGAGATTTCCGACCGTCAACGCCAAGAACACCAGCGCGGTTCCCATCGCGACCAACCGCGCAGGCGTCGAACGCATCGTGTATCGAACCGGCGGCTTGCCTGCAGCGGCACCGACGTGTGTAGCCGTTGTCGGTGGGACGGCAGCGGAGGGGGTAATGCCGGCCGCGATCACGCACCCGAGCATATAAGCAGGCGGACCGTACTGCAGCCACTACAGCGCAGTCACTACAGAAGGATGATTCCCCTACGCTGGAGAGCATGCGTGGTGACGGGGACGGTTGGGTGATCGGTACGGACGGTTCTCGGCACTGGGGAAAGCACGGTGCCGCCGGACTGTTGCTGCGTGCACCGTCGAACGAGCCGTCGAACACCGGTGAGCCGATGGTGCTGCTGCAGCACCGAGCGTTGTGGAGCCACCAGGGCGGAACTTGGGCACTACCCGGCGGAGCTCGCGATTCCCACGAGAGCACCGCGCACGCGGCGGTGCGCGAAGCCCACGAAGAAGCCGGTATCTCCGACGAACAGGTCAGGGTGCGCAGTGAGCGCGTCACCGCCAGTGTCGAGAGCGGCTGGTCGTACACCACCGTCGTCGCCGATACCGACCACCCTCTGACCACCGTGCCCAACGGCGAGAGCACCGAACTGCGCTGGGTGCCGGAGTCGATCGTCGACGAACTCCCGTTGCACCCGGGTTTCGCGTCCAGTTGGCCGTCGCTGCGCACCGTGCCGCTGCGGGTGCTGCTCGACACCGCCAACGTGCTCGGCTCGCGACCGAACGGGTGGTGGAAGGACCGCGCCGGATCGACCGGTGCACTGCTGACTTCGCTCGCCGAGACGCTGCCGCGCACCGTCGAACTACCCAGCGGTCAGTACGGCTGGCTCACCCGCATCGAAGCCGTGCTCGAGGGCCAGGCCAGGGACGCGGTCGTCGACGACCCCCGAACCCGGACGATTCTCGCCGACGGCAGCGGCGACGACACCCTCGCTGATCAAGCACACCGGGGCGGAGACCTGACGGCGATGGTCACCGCCGACCGTGGACTACGCGACCGGCTGCCGGAGTCGGTCCAGGTCCTGACGCCGTCGTCGGTTCTTGCGTGGCTGTAGCGCTCTAAGCCTGCAGCGCCTGAACCAACGAACGAGCGGCCGCCTGCGGGTCCCTGGCCTCGGTGATGGCGCGAACCACCACGATGCGGTCGGCACCGGCTGCCTTGACCTGATCCACGTTGGTCGCGTCGACGCCGCCGATGGCGAACCACGGCCGCTCCGGTAGCGCGTCCGCAGTCGCCCGCAGAGCCTCGAGCCCGGCGGCCGAGCGGTTGGGCTTGGTGGGCGTCGGCCACACCGGACCGACGGCGAAGTAGTCGACGCCGTCCTCGATCGCGGCGAGCGAGGACTGGGCGCGGTTCTGCGTCGAGCGCCCGATCACCACGTCCGGGCCGAGGATCTGCCGTGCGTAGTGCACCGGTAGATCGCCCTGGCCCAGATGCAGCACGTCTGCACCCGAGGCCAACGCCAGATCCGCGCGATCGTTGACCGCCAACAGTGCCCCGTGCCGTTTGGTCGCGGCGAGCAGAATCGCCAGCGCAGCGAGCTCGTCCTTGGCCTCGAGGGGGCCGAACTCGCGCTCGCCCGCAGAGTTCTTGTCGCGCAGCTGGATGATGTCGACGCCACCGGACAGCGCGGCCTCGGCGAACTGCGCGAGATCGCCCTTGTCGCGCCTGGCATCGGTACACAGGTACAGGCGAGCGGACGCAAGACGCTCACGGGGAGTCTGATTGCGGGCGGTCTGAGATGGATGCACAAAGCGAACTGTATTCTCATGGTGGCCGCCACCGACGACGGAGTGGCCGAGAAATCGCGGGAGTCCCGGGGATCGTGGGGCTGAGAGTGGGTTCGCCGCCCTTACCGTCAATACCTGAACCCGATCATGCGGGCGCAGGGAGTGAGGACGTGAGTCGCGTGTATATCGTCGTTATCGGCGGAGGCGTCATCGGGTTGTCGACGGCGCTGCGCCTGGCCGAGGACGGTCATCGGGTCGTCGTGCACGATCCCGCGCTGGGAAAAGGCGCGTCGTGGGTCGCGGGCGGAATGCTGGCACCGTTGTCCGAGGGTTGGCCCGGCGAACACGAACTGCTGCATCTCGGTGCCGCGTCGTTGGCGCGCTGGCCGGAATTCGCCCGACGCCTTCCCGGCCCCTCGGTGTTCTCCGCAGCAGGATCGGTGACGGTTGCCCTCGACTCCGCCGATGCGGCCGATCTGCGCACCATCGCCGAATGGGTGGGCGAGCAGGGACACGAACTCGCGATTCTGGGACGGGCGCAGCTGCGTGAGCTCGAACCTGCTCTGGCGCAGAACATTCGACTGGGCCTGCTGGCTCCGACCGAACTGTCGGTGGACAACCGGGCGCTGATCGCCGCGCTCGAGCAGGGATGTCTGGACGCGGGCGTCGAGTTCGTGGCTAGCTCGGTCGACGCACTTCCCGACGCCGATCAGGTGGTCCTGGCCGCCGGTTCTCGCTGTTCCGCACTGTGGCCGACACTGCCGGTGAGGCCGGTGAAAGGCGAGATCCTGCGGCTGCGTCGTAGGCCCAGCTCCGCACCGCCGCCGCACCGCATCGTCCGCGGAACCGTGCACGGACGCCCGATCTACCTGGTGCCACGCGGTGACGGATTGGTCGTCGGCGCAACACAATACGAATCCGGTGAGGACACCCAGGTCACCGTCGCCGGGGTACGAGACCTCATCGCCGACGCCGAACGACTCATGCCGAGCATCGGCGAATACGAACTGTACGAAACCGCTGCCGGCCTACGGCCGATGAGCCCCGACGGACTGCCGATCATCGGCAGGCTCGACGAGAACGTCGTCGTTGCCACCGGACACGGCCGCAACGGCATCCTGCTCGCGCCCATCACCGCCGACGCTGTCGCCGCGCTGATCTCCGGTGACGCCCTGCCCGAGGCGAAAGCAGCCACACCCGAACGCTTTGCACACATCGAGAGGACACCATGACACAGGTCGCGATCGGCATCACCGTCAACGGCGAGGATCACCTGCTCACCGAGGACATGACCATGCGTCGGCTGCTCGAATTCCTGGGCCTGCCCGAGAAGGGCATCGCCGTCGCCGTCGACGGAGCGGTGCTGCCCAAGAGCCGCTGGGACACCACCAGCGTCGAAAAGGGTTGGACCGTCGACGTTCTCACCGCAGTGCAGGGTGGTTGAGGGCATGGCGGGTTTGACGATCGCGGGCCGTACCTTCACCTCCAGGCTCATCACCGGCACCGGGGGAGCAGCGAATCTCGCAGTGCTCGAGGAAGCCCTCGTCGCGTCGGGAACCGAACTGACCACCGTCGCGATGCGCCGCGTCGACGCTGCGGGTGGGACGGGTGTGCTGGATCTGCTGCGCCGGTTGAACATCGCGCCGCTGCCGAACACCGCTGGCTGCCGCGGCGCGGCCGAAGCGGTGCTCACCGCGCAACTCGGCCGTGAGGCGCTCGAAACCGACTGGGTGAAACTCGAAGTGATCGCCGACGAGCGAACCCTGCTGCCCGACGCCATCGAATTGGTGAAGGCCGCAGAACAACTCGTGGACGACGGCTTCCAGGTGCTGCCGTACACCACCGACGACCCGGTCCTGGCGAAGCGACTGGAGGACATCGGCTGCGTCGCCGTCATGCCGCTCGGCTCACCCATCGGCACCGGCCTCGGTATCGCCAACCCGCACAACATCGAGATGATCGTCGACGCTGCAACTGTGCCCGTGATCCTCGACGCGGGCATCGGCACCGCCAGCGACGCCACCCTCGCAATGGAACTCGGCTGCGATGCGGTGCTGCTCGCGACCGCGGTGACCAGGGCGAAGGACCCGGCACTGATGGCGTCGGCGATGCGGAACGCGGTGGCCGCGGGCTACCAGGCCAGGCATGCGGGCCGAATTCCGAAACGATTCTGGGCTCAGGCCAGCTCGCCCATGTGATCACCTGCGTTGCCTGGGGTGCTGCGTTGCTTGGGGCCCTGCGTTGCCTGGGGTGCTGCGAATCCGGCAAACGCGCGCGCGTTCGTGAAACGCGTGCGGAATAGCGGCGGGTACGGGGGCGATTCCGCGCGCATCTGGCAAACGCGCGCGCTTTTGCGGCCTGGCCCAGGTGGCCGCGTGCCGCGATGCCGCCGACGCTCATATGGCTGCGTGCCGCCGACGCCGCCGACGCTCATATGACCGCGTGCCGCCGAAGTGACCGCGTGCCGCCGAAGTGACCGACTGTCTCAGGGTTGGGTCATCCGAAAGGATGATGCAACTGACGACTGTGGGTCGATGTGCGGACGCTGTCGATGGGGGAAGGTTGACCCATGATCGAAGTGACAGGACTGACCAAGCAGTACGGCGCGGTGACGGCGGTCGACAACCTCACCTTCACCATCAAGCCCGGCATCGTGACCGGATTCCTCGGCCCCAACGGCGCAGGCAAATCGACCACGATGCGGATGATTCTCGGTCTCGACCGCCCCACCTCGGGAACGGCGACCATCGAGGGCAAGAGCTACAGCCACCTGAAGCAGCCACTGCGTACCGTCGGCGCTCTGCTCGACGCCAAGTGGGTGCACCCCAATCGCTCGGCGCGTGCGCATCTCGAGTGGATGGCGGCCTCCAACGGCATTCCGAAGTCCCGCGTCGACGAGGTACTGCGCCTGGTGGGCCTGTCCGAGGTCGCGAAGAAGAATGCGGGCGGCTTCTCGCTCGGTATGTCGCAGCGGCTCGGACTCGCGGGCGCATTGCTCGGTGACCCCAAGGTGCTGCTGTTCGACGAGCCGGTCAACGGACTCGATCCCGAGGGCATCGTCTGGATCCGAAAGTTCATGCAGCGCTTGGCAGCCGAGGGCCGCACCGTTCTGGTCTCGAGCCACCTGCTCTCGGAGATGGCGCAGACCGCAGAGCACCTCATCGTCATCGGACGCGGCAAGTTGATCTCCGATTCCACGGTGCAGGAATTCATCGACCATGCTTCCGAAGCATCGGTACGCGTGCGCAGCCCGCAGCTCGACGGACTCCGCCAGGCCCTGACCACCGCCGGTCTCACCGTGCGTGAGCCGGACAAGACAGACGAACTTCAGCCCTCGTTGGTGGTGCTGAACTCCACGACAGACGCGATCGGCGACATCGCCGGTCGAGCTGGAATCACATTGCACGAGTTGGCCTCTCAGCGCGGCTCGCTCGAGGAAGCATTCATGAAACTCACCGGAGACACAGTGCAATATCACGGCGCGGGAGCCGAAAACCCCAACAATCAGCAAGCAATGGGCGGTGCACTCTGATGGGCGTCTTGGCAGCAGAAAGAATCAAGTTCACCTCGACCAAGTCGCCGTGGTGGTGCAGCGCGATCATCGTGGTGCTCGGTCTCGGGTTCGCGGCAATACTGGGGTGGGCTGCACAGTTGGCCACCGACACCGATGCGCCCGACGGCATTCCGCCCACGACGGCAGCCGACGTCGTAGGACTCGGCGTCGGAACGTTCGGTTCGATGGTGCTGATGATCCTGGCCGCGTTGACCGTGACCAGCGAGTACCGTTTCGGACTCATCCGCACCACGTTCCAGGCCGTGACCAACCGAGGATCGGTGCTGGCGGCCAAGGCCCTGCTGGTCGGTGTCTACGGTGCGATCCTGTCGTTCGTGCTCGCCGTCATCGGGCTCTACCTCGCCAAGGCGCTCGCCGGTGAGCAGGCAGGTGCGCTGCTGGGCTTCGACATCGATGGAACCTGGCGCATCCTGTACGGCACCGCCATCCTGGCGTTCGTCCAGGTGGTTCTGGCCATCGGCGTCGGCGCTCTCATGCGGCAGTCCGCCGGAGCAATTGCCATCCTGCTGCTGTGGCCACTGCTCATCGAGAACCTCGTCGGGGTGATTCCGACGGTCGGCGAGAAGATCCAGCCGTTCCTGCCCTTCCTCAACGCCAATCACTTCCTCGGATCCGGCGGCGGCGTCGACTTCCACTGGGGTCCGATCGGCGGCCTGATCTACTTCGTCGCCTTCACCGCGGTGATCTTCGGAGCTGCGGTGTTCGTCGTCAATCGTCGGGACGCCTGACGCCGCTCGCCGGTAGGGTGTCCGCTATGCGGATTTCCTTGCTTGCAAGTAGCGCTGCCACTGTCTTGATTCTGGCCGGTTGCTCGTCCACCTCGGACGAGGAACCGGCCAGAGTTTTCGCTACACCCGACGGGCCTGGCCTGGCGGAAGCGGTCACCGAGGAGGCGTTGGTGGGGCACCTCGAACAACTGGAAGCCATCGCCGCCGAGAACGACGGAAACCGCGCGGCCGGCACCGCCGGGTACGACGCGAGTGTCGATTATGTTGTCTCGCAACTCGAATCGGCCGGGTTCGAGGTCACCACCCCGGAATTCGACTTCGACACCTTCGAGGCGCAGACCCAGACCCTGTCGGTGGCGGGTACCGAGATCCCGGTGTTCGCGCTCAGTTACTCGCCGACCACCACCGCCGAGGGGATCACCGCACGCGTCGTCGGCGCTCCCGCCGGTGCAGACGGCTGCGAGGCGACCGACTACACCGGCCTCGACCTGGCCGGAGCCGTTGCGGTCGTGCCGCGCGGAGTGTGCCCGTTCGGTGTGAAGCAAACTGTTGCAGCGGAACTGGGAGCGGCCGCCGCGATCATCGTCAACAACGAACCGGGACCGCTCGATTCGGGCACACTCGGCGACACCGACACCGCTCGGATTCCGACCGGCGGCGTCAGCCAGGAGGACGGGGCGGCCGTTCTGGCCGCACCCGAGGTGACGCTGACCCTCGTCACCGAGACCGAAACGACCACCAGCCGCAACATCATTGCGCAGACCACCACCGGTTCGACCGAGAACGTGGTGGTCACCGGTGCACATCTGGACAGCGTCCCCGAGGGTCCAGGCATCAACGACAACGGAACCGGTACCGCGGCAGTACTCGAGACCGCACTGCAGATGGGTAGCGCCCCCGAGGTGACCAACGCGGTGCGCTTCGCGTTCTGGGGTGCCGAGGAGAACGGACTCGTCGGTTCCACCGAGTACGTCGAGGGCCTGTCCGACGAGGACAAGCGAAACATCGCGCTGTACTTGAACTTCGACATGATCGGCTCGAACAATGCCGGTTACCTCGCCTACGACGGAGACGACTCCGACCAGGTGGGTGAGCCCGCCGGACCGGCCGGATCCGACGCCATCGAGCGCACCTTCGTCGAGCGACTGGCGACCGAGGGCGTAGCCGTCGACGGCACCGATTTCGACGGTCGCTCGGACTACGGCCCGTTCATCGAGGTCGGCATCCCGGCCGGTGGTGTGTTCAGCGGAGCGGACGAGAACAAGACCGCCGAGCAGGCCGAGAAGTGGGGCGGCACCGCGGATCAGACCTTCGACGAGAACTACCACACCGATCAGGACACCCTGGCGAACGTCGACCGAGCAGCATTGGCGAAGAACGGCGCGGCGGTGGCCTATGGAATCGGCGTCTACGCGCAGTCGGTGGAGGGGCCCAACGGGGTTCCGGTGGGTGCCGCGCGCGAGGCCGCTCGCGCCGAAGGATGAGGGTAAGTATGTGTAACCGTGGGTTACGCTCGATGCTGTGAACGCAGTCGTCTCCTCGGTCGTGGAGTGGGTCCGCACCACCAATCGAGCGCCCGCGGTGGTCGGGGCGGTTCGGCGTGTGCGCCGCGCACTACCCGGTGACCCCACGTTCGGCGATCCACTGTCGATCGACGGTCCGGGCAGAGCCATGGCCGTCGCTCGCGTCGCCGACAGGTTTCTGGCTGCGAACGGCCTCGACGACGAACCCGGTGCGTCCCGCGAAGTGGGCCTCGGAGCATTGCAGGTGTGGCAGGCGGTCCTCGAACGAGCCGGCCGAGGCCGCGGCGAGCACGACGTCACCATCGTGTTCACCGACCTCGTCGGGTTCTCGTCGTGGTCGCTGCGGGCCGGCGACACCGCCACCCTGACACTGCTGCGCAAGGTCTCCAAAGCCGTCGAACCCGAGGTCGCATTCCGCGGTGGCCACGTCGTCAAGAGACTGGGCGACGGCATCATGGCGGTGTTCGCAGATGCGGGCAAAGCAGTCGACGCGGTCTTCGCGGCCCGCGAGGCCCTGAAGGGCGTCGACGTCGACGGCTACACCCCGACGATGCGCGTCGGCATCCACACCGGCAGCCCGCGGCAGGTGGGATCGGACTGGCTGGGCGTCGACGTCACCGTCGCCGCCCGGGTCATGCAGACCGGCGGCAACGGCAACATCATGATCTCCGCGGCGGCCCTGGAGGGGGTACCGCCGGAGGTGCTCGACGCCTTGCGCGTGGTCTCCAAGCCCTATCGACGCAGCTTCTTCGCTCCGAAGATCAAGGGCGCACCCGACGACCTACGCATCCTCCGACTTGTGCAGTCGCCACAGCGGTGACACCGGTCCGTGGCCCGCGCCCAGATCGTAGGACGCGGCCAAACAGCGGGTGACCCACTCCTTGCCGAACGCCACCGCGTCGGGCATGGAGTATCCGTGCGCCAGCGCCGATGCGATCGATGCGGCGAGGGTGTCGCCGCCGCCGTGATCGTTGCCGGTGTCGATGCGTTCGCTGGTGAATTCGAGGAAGGTGTCGCCGTCGAACAGCAGGTCGGTGCTGTGGGTCGACGTCCGCAGGTGACCGCCCTTGACCAGGGCCCACTGCGCGCCCAACCCGTGCAGGGCCTCGGCGGCGCGGTGCGCGCTGGAGTCGTCGACCACGTCGATGCCGGTGATGAGCCGCACCTCGTCGAGGTTGGGGGTCACCAGCGAGGCGATGGGAAACAGGGTGTGGCGGATGGCGTCGAGGGCCTCGGCGTGCAGCAGAGGATCGCCGTGCATCGACGCGCACACCGGATCGACGACCAACGGAACCGGCTGATCGCGGCCGATACCGACTTCGGTGCAGACTGCCGTGACCGCGTCGATGATCGCGGTGGAGGCCAGCATTCCGGTCTTCGCTGCGCCGACGCCGATGTCGGAGACGACGGAGCGAACCTGCGCGGCGACGACGTCCGGCGGAATCTCGTGGAAGCCCGTCACGCCGACGGTGTTCTGGACCGTGACCGCAGCGACCGCGACACAGGCGTGCACGCCGAGCAGTGCCATCGTTCGGCTGTCCGCCTGGATTCCGGCACCGCCACCGGAGTCGGTTCCGGCGATGGTCAGCGCGCGGACTGGAGTCTCGCCGTTGGGCGTGAGCGGTAGGAACTTCACGAGAGAAGACAGTACCGGCGCGAGGGGAGACGGGGGTCGCGCCCGCGTAATCGGATTGCCGAGTCCGTGGCGAAAACTTGGGCAGGTCTTGAATGTTGTTGTATCACAACGTCGAACAGGGCCACTTATGATCCGTACCAGCATTCGTGTCGGGTTCGACGGACAAACCTACGCATCCGAAGGTTTGTTGGTAGAAAAGGTGACAGAGCCACCGTGCGCATGTTTAATAGTGGTGCACGTCACATCGGTTTCACTCGTTCATCACTCCACACACAGCGAAGGAGGCGTCCCATGCTGGCAAGTTCTCCTAGCGCTGATGTCTCGATCAACAAAGACCAGAACCGATTCGAGCTTCGATTGAACGGTGATCTGGTCGGGATCGTCGGCTTCTACGAGGTCGAGGGAAACGGCACGCGTGCGACGCGTACTCACGTCGTGTCCTTCATGCACACCGTCGTCACCGAGGATTTCGGTCACCAGGGTCTGGCCGGCATTCTGGTGCGCCGCGCACTCGACAGTGCGCGGTCCTACGGCTGGAAGGTCAAGCCGGTCTGCACCTACGTTCAGCGCTTCGCTGCGGCCAATCCTGAATACAACGACATGCTCGTCGCTCTCTGACCTCGGGTTCCTGCACGCATCGCCCGGTCACATCAAGGCTGGTCACAGTAAGGGCACGACTCGGCGACGATCGGTGCACTCGCCTCGCGTCACATGGACAACACTGGTCTCATAAGTGACATGAGTCACATACTTCCACGGCGGGTCACCGGGCCTGCTCCGGTCGACCGGCCCGTCGTTCGCATCGAGGACGACGTCGATCACAATAGGTTCGACCTCTTCGTCGACGACGAACTCGTCGGCATTCTCGGTTATCGCTTCGGTGAGGGCGACGATGGCGGCGTCGGCCCGGTCGTCGCGCTCATGCACACCGTCGTCAAGGAAGAGTACGGCGACCGCGGATGGGCGGGCGTGCTGGTACGAGCGTCCCTGAACACCGCGCGTGATCGGCAGTGGCGCATCGTTCCGATCTGCACCTACGTGCGGCGATATCTGGCGCAGCACGAAGAATTTCTGGATCTGATCGCCGAATAGAGAGCACTGCTCTTGCCTGGCGTGCCCCTTGGGTGAATACTGCTTCCTATAGGGAGCGCCGCTCTCGAAAGGTTGGCATTCCCCGATGCGTGTATCCCTGTATCTGTTCGTCGGCATCATGTTCGCCGCGTATCCCACACTGCGTCCCTACTCGGACGAGGTGGGCACGGCGGGAGCCGACGCCTTCGCATCCTCGAGCTGGGTGCTCTCGCACACCTTCGCCATGCTCGGCTTCATCGCGCTCGGGCTGACCGTGCTCTACACCGGTGGGCGGTCGGAGCTCGCGGTCGTGACCACGTGGATCGGTGTCGGGTTGGTGCTGCCGTACTACGGCGCGGAAACCTTCGCGCTGCATGTGCTGGGTGTCGATGCCGTACAGAACGCGAACCCCGGCCTGATCGATCTGGCCGACCCGATCAGGTACTCGCTCGTACAGTCCGTCATGTTCGGGCTCGGACTGGTGCTGATCGCCGTCGGGCTGGTGGCATTCGCTCTACGCAACCGCTACGCCGCAGTGCTCGCTGCCGGGTTCGTGCTCTTCCTTCCGCAGTTCTACACCCCGCCTGCCGTGCGAATTGCGCACGGAGTGCTGATCGCCGTCGGGGCGATTCTCGCCGCCAGGGCCGTGGCGGACAGGTCGGCGGACTCTGCTCAGCCGATCTCCACGATCACCGGAGCGTGATCGCTGGCTCCCTTGCCCTTGCGTTCCTCGCGGTCGATAGACGCGCCGGTTACTCGTGCCGCCAGGGCAGGGGAGGTCAACGCCATGTCGATGCGTAGGCCCTGCTTCTTGGGGAACCGCAACTGCGTGTAGTCCCAGTAGGTGTACGTCCTGGGCTCGGGGGTGAACTGCCGCGTCACCTCGGTGAAGCCGGCGTCGCCGAACGCGCTGAAGGCATCACGCTCGGCTCGGGAGGTGTGGGTCTTGCCCTCGAAGAGCGCGGGATCCCAGACGTCGTCGTCGGTGGGCGCGATGTTCCAGTCGCCTACGAGCGCGATCTGCGCCTGCGGATCCGCCGCCACCCAGGCCTGCGCGTCGGCCTTCAGTGCAGCAAGCCACTCGAGCTTGTAGGTGTAGTGCGGATCGGCGAGTTCCCGGCCGTTGGGCACATACAGGCTCCAGACGCGCACCCCGGCGCACGTGGCACCGATAGCACGGGCCTCCTGAGCGGGATCGATCTCGGGATCCTTGCTGAAGCCGGGCTGATCCTCGAACCCGACCTGCACATCGTCCAGGCCGATGCGCGATGCGATCGCGACGCCGTTCCACTGGCTCAGCCCGACGTGGGCGACCTCGTACCCGATGTCGGTGAAGCGCTGATACGGAAACTGTGCGTCCTTGCACTTGGTTTCCTGCATCGCCAGCACATCGACATCGGATCGCTGCAGCCAATCGACGATTCGATCCTGACGAGAGCGGACGGAGTTCACATTCCAAGTAGCCAAGCGCACGGGAACGAACCTTATCGAACGCCTCCGACAGGCCGGGCATAGCGATACCGATGGTGGTCCTCGAAGCCGAGGTCTCGGTACAGGGCAACGGCTTCGGTGTTGTCGACGGCCACCTGCAGGTACGCGTGTGTCGCTCCGTGGCTGCGTCCCCAGCGCACCAGTTCTCCGCACATCAGTGTGCCGAGGCCGTTGCGGCGATGCTCGGGGGAGACCCAGAGAGAGGTGAGTCCCACCCAGCATCGACCGTCCGGGGCGGTGGTGACGGCCGCGCGACCGACGGCGGCCGCCGACGACGAGTGGGCGCCGATCATGCCGAAACCGAGGGTGCCGCCCCGGACTGCGGTGACCACCTCCGCTGCGCCCGCGGGAGCCTCGCTGCCCTGGTAGCGCAGAGAATTCAGCCACTCGGCTGTCGGCTGCGCGGTGACGCCGATGGCCAAATCGCCTTCGCGCAGAACGAGTTTCGAGATCTCCGCAGCCATGACGGCGCTCTCGTTGTAGGTCCGCCACCCGGCCGGCGCGCTGCCGAGACGGTCGGGGAGCGAGAGCGTCGGCTGCAGTCCGCGAGCGGCGTATCGATCGACGATCTGCGCGAGAGTCTCGGCCGTCGTCGAGGCTCCGGGCTCGAGCGGTGCCGCCGAGTTGGCGCGGCCGGTGAACCCGTGACCGAACCGCAGTTGCCAACCGTCGATCCATTCCCGCTCGACGCCCGGCCAACCGTCGGCGGCAGCGGCCTCGAGCGAGCGGATCTCCGACGTTCGAATCGGCTTGGGCCCCAGAGGTTTCAACGCTACGACTCGTTCGGCGGCGACCTGCACCAGCGCGCCGTCCCGGCCGCGCACCGAGACCGAGCCTGCGTCCATGGCCACCAGTTCGCCGATCACGTCCGTCATCGGGTGGGTGTGGCCGGGTGGCAACCGATAGCGAAGCATCACCCGGGTACCCACCGGGACGGTCAGTCGTCGTCCTCGTCGTCGTGCCCGAACGGGTCGTCCACCGTGCCGGGCGTCCAGCTCAGACCGGGCACGCCCCACCCGGCGCGTTTGATCGCCTTCTTCGCGGCCCGCGCATGTCGACCGATGAGCACGTCCGTGTACAGAAAGCCGTCGAGATGACCCACCTCGTGCTGGAGCATCCGAGCGAAGAAGCCGTGACCCTCGATGTCGACGGGATCACCCTTGGCATCGGTACCGGTCACCCGGGCCCATTCGGCGCGCCCGGTGGGGTGCTGCTCGCCGGGGACGGACAGGCAGCCCTCGTCGTCGTCGTCCGGATCGGGCATCGTCTCCGGAATCTCGGAGGTCTCGAGTACCGGATTGACGACCTCGCCGCGGCGGCGGAAGACCTTGCCGTCCTCGCCTTGATCGGGGCAGTCGTAGATGAACAGACGCTTGCCGACGCCGACCTGATTCGCGGCGAGTCCGACGCCGTTCGCGGCGGCCAACGTCTCGTACATGTCGGCGATCAGCTCGGCGAGCTCGGCGGGTGACTCGGTGACGGGAGCGGTTGCGGTGTGCAGCACCGGATCGCCGACGATCCGGATGGGAAGAATTGCCATGGTCGACAAGGATACCGGGAGTGGAGCCTGCGGAATGACCCAGTGGTGAGGAGTGGAGCCTGCGGAATGACCCAGTGGTGAGGAGTGGAGCCTGCGGAATGACCCAGTGGTGTGCGTCGCGCATGTGGTCGAGTAGGTGGAACACGCCACGCGCGGGCAGCCCGCAGGAGCCGTGTCCCCGGCGTCGGACATGGTTGAATGATCCCCGAAGTACAACTGTGTAATTCGGTCGGCGCTCCTACGGGTGTCGGCAGTACTGGGGGAAGCAGATTTCTCCGGGTGGGTGATCCTGCCGACCCTGGGAAGTCGAGAAGTCGAGGAGTGGGATGGACGGCGCAGCAGCGCGTGACTCGAACCAGTCTCAGCAACCGGGAAGTTCGGACGGCTCTCAGGATCCGAACGAGGTCGGTGCGGACGGACTGAGTCGACGAGAGCACGACATCCTGTCCTTCGAGCGGCAGTGGTGGAAGTACGCCGGGGCCAAGGAAGAGGCCATCAAGGAACTCTTCTCCATGTCGGCGACCCGCTACTACCAGATCCTGAATGCGTTGGTCGATCGTCCCGAGGCGCTCGCCGCGGATCCGATGTTGGTCAAGCGCCTGCGCCGATTGCGTGCGAGCAGGCAGAAGGCTCGTGCGGCACGTCGGCTGGGTTTCGACGTCTGAGCAGGTCTTGCGTTCCGTGTGCCGAGTCGCCGTCGACGGTCGGCTAGGGTCGATCAGGTGAGCAGCCCGAACCCGGAACAGACCGGGCCACCACTCCGCGCCCTGGCCATGGTGTTGATTTCGCTCGCGATCCTGTTCGCAGCGATCGGGGCGTTGTCTCTGACGGGTTCCGATTCCGACGATGCGGCCGCCGAACCCGCCGCCGAGACGACGAGCGCACCGGCCGCGGTCGCACCGACCGCCCAGGCTCCTGCAGCACAGGCCCCGGCCGCCGACGCGTCGACGGGCACCGCAGCTCCCACCACGACGGGGACCGCAGCCGACGTCGAAGTGCGGGTACTCAACAACTCCAATGTCTCCGGCCTGGCCGCCGGTACCGCCAGCACGTTGACCGCCGAGGGTTGGAACGTCGCCGAGACGGGCAACTTCAGTGAAGACCAGTTCGCGCAGACCGCGGTGTACTACGGCACGACGGCAGGTGAGGAACAGGCCGCGCAGACCATCGCCACGCAGCTCGGCGTCCCGGCCGAACCCAAGCCGACCTCGCTCGAATCCACTGCAGGCGTCGTCGTCATCGTGACCCAGTAGTCCTGCAGCGGCCAGTTCCACAGCGTCGACTTCCGTGCCCGATTCGGCCGAATCGGTCGGCACGTTATCATTTCCGAGCCCGGCGAAACTGCCTGAAAGAGGAGCGATTTCCGATGGACATGTTCAAGCGACGCACTGCCGCGACCCGATCGTTGCGTTACGTGGCCCCGGTCCTCGCGATCGCAGCTCTCGGGCTCTCCGCCTGTAGCAACGGCGAGGTCCCGTCCGACGTCCCCGGCACCGTCCCGCCGGTGTGGACCGGAGAGGCCGATCCGTCGGCAGAAGCCGTCGCCGGCGACAGCCCGGCCGAGTCGAGCTCCGGCGACATCATCGAGGCCGCACTGCGCGACGCCTCCGGTGCCGAGGTCGGCACGGTGTCGTTCATGTCCGAGGGCGACAAGCTCACCGTCACCGCCGAGGTCGAGGGCATGACCCCGGGCTTCCACGGCTTCCACGTTCACACCGTCGCCGCTTGCGAGCCGAACTCCGTGGCACCGACAGGCGGGGAGCCCGGCGCATTCCTGTCCGCGGGCGGTCACCTGCAGGTCGACGGCCGCACCGAGCACCCGGCCAGCGGTGACCTGACGTCCATCCAGGTCGGCGAGGACGGCACCGGAATGCTCGTCACCACCACCGACGCGATCACACTCGACGATCTGCGTGCCGACGGTGCCGGAACCTCGGTGATCGTGCACGACGGTGCCGACAACTTCGCCAACATCCCGCCGCGGTACACCCTGCCCGACGGTGCCGCCGTGCCGGACATGACGACTCTGATGACCGGCGATGCCGGCTCGCGGGCGGCGTGCGCGGTACTGCAGTAGTTTGAGCGCTCCCCGGATCGACTTCGCGAGTTCACCGCGCCCGACGCTCGGCGTCGAGTGGGAGATCGCGCTGGTCGACAAGAACACGCGAGACCTGGTCAACTCCGCCGAGGCGGTCATGGACGGTGTCCGCGACCTGGCCGGGGACACCCCGCGGGTGACGAAGGAACTGCTCCGCAACACCGTCGAACTCGTCACCGGAGTGTGCGAGAACGTCGGGGAGGCGATGGCAGACCTCGGTGAGTCTCTATCGCTCGTCGAGCGCGCGGCGGATCCGCTGGGGATCGATCTGTTCTCGGCGGGGACCCATCCGTTCGCGGAGTGGTCCACCCAGCAGCTCACCAGTTCCCCGAGTTACGACGAGTTGATCGCTCGGACGCAGTGGTGGGGTCGGCAGATGCTGATCTGGGGTGTGCACGTGCACGTGGGAGTGTCGTCTCCCGACAAGGTCTTTCCCATTCTCAACTCACTGCTGCTGCAGTACCCGCACCTGCTGGCACTGTCGGCGTCCTCACCGATCTGGGCGGGCAACGACACCGGCTACGCCAGCAATCGTGCGTTGATGTTCCAGCAGCTGCCGACGGCCGGGCTGCCGTTCCAGTTCGAGAACTGGCCGCAGTTCGAGGGATTCGTTCGTGATCAGCTCAAGACCGGCGTCATCGAGCAACTCGGCGGCATGCACTGGGACATCCGGCCCGCCCCCAAGTGGGGAACCATCGAGGTTCGGGTGTGCGACGGGGCGTCGACCAAGCGGGAGCTCGCGGCTCTCGTCGCGTTGACGCACTGCCTCATCGTCCATCTCGACGAACGTCTCGAAGCGGGGGAGACCCTGCCGTCGATACCGCCGTGGCACGTGCAGGAGAACAAGTGGCGGGCTGCCCGGTACGGCCTCGATGCCGAGATCATCCTCGACTCCGACAGCAACGAACGTCTGGTCACCGACGACCTGAACGACCTGCTCGAGAAGCTGACGCCGACGGCCGTCCGGTTGAACTGCGTCGACGAGTTGGCCGCGGTGGCCGACATTCCGCGGCTCGGGGCGTCCTACCAGCGTCAGCGGGCGGTGGCCGCGAAATCCAACGGTGACCTGCGAGCCGTCGTGGAATCGTTGGTCACCGACCTCCGCGCCTGATCCGGCGCGGCTCGCGCTACTCGTCGGGGTCGTTCGGTTCCATCTCGTTGACGATCAGCAGTCCGTCGCGGCCCCGCTGTTCTCGATAGGCGACGCGGCCCACGGTATGCGCGATCACCGGAGCGGTGACCAGCGTGAAGATGCCCACCAGCACGAGCATCCAGATGTCGACGTTGCCGCGAAGGCTGATGATGGCCCCGATCAGCACCATGATCAGACCGACCACCTGCGGCTTGGTGGCCGCGTGCATCCGCGAGAGGGTATCGGGGAAGCGCACGATGCCGACGGCCGCGGTGAAGGCGAGCAGTGCTCCGAACAGGATGAAGGCGGAGGCAATGACCTGGGCTACGGTGCTCATTCGTCCCTCACTGTGTCACTCATTCGTCCCTCACTCTGAATCGCGCGATGCTGACCGACCCGACGAAGCTGACCAAGGACAGCGCGACGATGGCCGGTACGAGGGTGGTGTCGCGGCTGTAGACGGCCCACACACCGAGACCGCACATCGAGACGGCCAGGATCGTGTCCATCGCGACGAGACGGTCGAGCGTGCTCGGTCCGTCGAGCAGTCGGTAGGCGGTGAGAATCGCGGCACCGATCAGAAGGGCTCCGGCTATCGCCAGGACGACGGTCACGACCAGTCCCCCTTCCTCTTGTCGTCGGTCTTCTTGTCGTCCCTCGGGGCGTCGCGGTCCGTCGATGCCGGATCGTCGCCGAGCACTCCGTGGTACTGCTCGTACTCCTGGAAATGCAGCGGGCTCGGCTTCCAGTCGGAGTCTCGCTCGAACGCCGCGATGAAGAGTTTCTCCAGGTTTCGTACGTAGGCGTAGAAGCCGTCGACGGCCTTCTGCGTGCCCATGTCCAGCACGTGCACGTAGAGCAGGCGTCGGGTTCGGTCGATCTCGAGCACCATGGTGCCGGGCACGAGGTTCATCGCGTCGACGAACAGGGTGAGCACCAGATCGGATTTGATCGCGATGCGGCAGCGCAGCACTCCGGTGACCGGCGGTGCTTTCGGGCGGATCGCCAACCAGGCCACATTGACGCTGGATTCCCCTGCGTAGTAGAGAAATACGACGGCCAGCTTGACGAGTGAGAACACGTGGATGCGGCCCTCGACCGGAACGCGAGGCAACGGCAGCAGCACCATGATGAGCAGTCCCACCGCGATGCCGCCCAGGACGTTCGCCGCAGAGACGTTGCCCCACAACAGAACCCAGATTGCCGTCAGCCACGCGAGCGTCCACAGGCGCAGCAGAACGGAGCGGTTCATCTTCATCGGGTGCCCTCCTCGTTCGTGCGCGACTGCTCGTAGGCCTGATCGCCGACCCATTCCGCACCGCGCACCGCATCGATGTACACCGACCGATCGCGAAGATCTGCCGCGGCGCGATCGCTGATGTCGATGATGGGGCCGGCGAACACCGTCATGGCCAGGCCGACGGCGACGAGCCCGATGGTCGGAAGCAACATGAAGGCGGGCATCCGGCCCACGTCCTCGCGGTCACCGAACTGGATGTCGGACGAGTCGTCGAGAAGAGCGGACGGGCTGTTGTCCGCCAGGTCGCCCTCGGGAGCGTCGGCGCGAGCTCGCCAGAACGCCTTGGTCCAGACTCGGGCGACGACGTACAGCGTCAACAGGCTGGTGACGGTTCCACCCGCGACGAGCAACCAGGCCAACACGCTGCCCTGCTCGCTACCGGCCTGCAGCAGTGCGACCTTTCCGATGAAACCCGAGAACGGCGGAATGCCACCGAGATTGAGGGCCGGCACCAGGAACACGATCGCCAGCA
The DNA here is from genome assembly GCF_002259095.1 of Rhodococcus sp. 05-2254-2. Classification (NCBI taxonomy): domain Bacteria; kingdom Bacillati; phylum Actinomycetota; class Actinomycetes; order Mycobacteriales; family Nocardiaceae; genus Rhodococcus; species Rhodococcus sp. 05-2254-2. Next base: position 270,411 of record NZ_NOZJ01000001.1, read on the forward strand.
CCGGGCTGGCCGCAGCCAGACCGCCGAGGCGTCGAAGCGACGACGAACCGGCCTGACGCTCGATGAGACCAACGACGAGGAACAGCGTCGTCTGCACCAGAATGTGGTGGGCGACGTAATAGATCGAGCCGGACAATCCCGATTGTGTCGACAGAGCGACGCCGAAGATCATGTAGCCGATATGGCTGACGAGGGTGAACGACAACAGTCGCTTGATGTCGCTCTGTGCGATGGAGCCGAGGATGCCGACGAGCATCGTCAGCAGGCCGCAGACCATCAGTACGTTGTCGAGTGAGCCGTCGGGGAACAGCAGGGTGTGCGCGCGGATGATCGCGTACACACCGACTTTCGTCAGCAGGCCGGCGAACACGGCGGTGACCGGTGCCGGGGCGGTGGGATACGAGTCGGGCAGCCACGTCGAGAGCGGGAACACCGCGGCCTTGATGCCGAACGCGACCAGTAGAACCGCGAAGATCGCGGTTCTGGTTCCTGGGGTGATGTCGTCCATGCGTACCGCGATGTGGGCCAGGTTCAGCGTCCCGGTGGCTGCGTAGACCAGCGCGATGCCGATCAGGAAGATCAGCGAGGACACCATCGACACCATCACGTAAGACACGCCCGCACGCACGCGGTCGGCACTCGCGCCGAGTGTCAGCAACACGAACGAGGCCGCGAGCAGCACCTCGAAGCCGACGAACAGGTTGAACAGGTCGCCTGCAAGGAACGCGTTGCAGACACCTGCGGTCAACGCGAGGTAGGTCGGCAGGAAGATCGAGACGGGCTGATTCTCGCTACCGTCGCGGATGCCCTGGCCGATCGAGTAGACCATGACGGCCAGCAGCACGATGGACGAGACGACGAGCATCATCGCCGACAGACGGTCCACCACGAGGGAGATGCCGAGCGGGGAATCCCAACCGCCGACCTGCAGTGCGCTGGTGCCGTCGCGATCGGCGAGATAGAGCATCACCGACGAGATCGCGACCACCGCGGTGAGCGCGACGATGGTGATGAATCGCTGAGCGCGAGGCCGTCGCCCCAGCACCAGGGTCGACGCGGCGGCGAGCATCGGAATCAGTACCGGCAGCGGAGTCAGAACGTCGATCACTGCGGGGGAGATCGTCATGCGTGGTCTCCCTTCTCATCTGGGCGGCTGTTGTCCTTCTCGGCGGTGTCGAGTCCGTCCAGCCCGCGCAGCTGCGGATTGTCGTCGTCGTTGTCGAAATCACCGTCGTGCAGATCCTCGTAGCACTCGAGATCCTCGAGGTTTCTGATCTCCTCGAGCGGAATGGGGTTGCCCTTCGAGTCGAATGCGTCGCCGCCGAAGCTCGGCTCGCCCGTCACCGGGTCGTCCGAGCGGTCGCGGTCGGGGGCCTCGGCCATCGAGCGGCGCCGGGACACCTTGGTGTCCTCGGGGTCGTTCTCGACGTCGTCCTTGGTATTGAGGGTGAACGACCGGTAGGCCAGAGCCAGCACGAACGCCGCGATTCCCATCGTGATGACGATTGCCGTCAGGATCACCGCCTGGGCCAGCGGGTCCGCCATCTCCTGGTTCACCGCGTTGTCCCGACCCACGATTGGCGGGGCTCCCGCAGGGCCGGCGATCGTGAGCATGAGCAGGTTGACGCCGTTGCCGACGAGTAGCAGGCCCAGCAGCATCTTGGTGATACTGCGCTCGAGCAGCAGATACACACCCGCCGCGATGAGGACACCGACAATGACGAGCATTCCGAGATCAGCGGTCATGGGGCGCTCACTCGGCCTTGGCTCTGCATTTCCACCTGTGCGTCGAGACGCGCGCCGAGACTACGGAGCACGTCGAGTACCAACCCGACCACGATGAGATACACACCGAGGTCGAAGAACAATGCGGTGACCAACTTGATGTCGCCGAGGATCGGCAACGTCACCTCCAACGTCGCCGAGGACAACGCCGGGGCTCCGAGGAACATCGACGCCACCGCGGTTCCGGCCGCGAAGATCAAGCCGAGTCCGAGGATCTTTCCGGCGTCGATCGGAACTGTCTCACCGAGCTCGTAGCGGCCACCGGCCAAGTACCTCAGCACCAGCGCCAGGCCGGCGGTGAGGCCACCGGCGAAACCGCCTCCGGGAGCGTTGTGACCGGAGAAGAAGAAGTAGATAGAGAGCACCATGATCGTCGGGAAGATCAATCGCGTCGTGACCTCGAGAATCAACGAGCGATGTCGCGGATCGATCAGATCGCCGCCGAGCAGCCACGTCGTCTCCGCCGCGTAGTTCGCATCGGAGGACGACGAGGGGGCGTCGGACACCCGCGGAGCGCTACCGAACCGGCGGTTGCGGAAGACCAGGCTCGCCACGCCAGTAGCCGCGACGAGCAGGACGCAGATCTCGCCGAGAGTGTCCCAGGCGCGGATGTCCACGAGGATCACGTTGATGACGTTCTGGCCGTCGCCCAGGTTGTATGCGGCGTCCGGCAGGAGCAGCGACACCGGGTCTGTGTTTCGGGCGTTCATCGCGAACGCACCCAGGATGCTCACGGTCGCCCCGACGGCGACGGCGAGCACCGCGCGAGGCCCGCGCGATCCGGCCGAACCCCGGTCGTCGACCTCGGCCGGGAGCTTGCGCAGGACGAGCACGAACATCACGAGGGTCAAGGTCTCGACGAGGAATTGGGTCAGCGCCAGGTCCGGGGCACCGTGGATGGCGAAGATGACTCCGCAGCCGTAGCCGGTGAGACCGACGAGAATGACGCTGGCCAAGCGGTTGCGCATCACCGTGGCTCCGAGGCCACCCGCGATCATGATGGCCCCGATGATCAGCTGCAACGGGTTGTTCCACAGGGTGTAGTCCAAGTCCGGTTCTGCGCCGAGGATCAGCACGATCATCGGCAGCAGCACCAGCGTCAGCAGGATCGTGCCCTGAGTGAGAGGGAGCGAACCGCGCTGCGTGGTGCCGGTGAGGCGGATCGACAGGGTGTCCATGGACTTGAGCACGTTGTCGTAGATGCGGTCTGCGTTGCCGAGCGGAGGATGCTCGAACTTGAGCCGGTTGACCACCCGATGCGCGATGAACAACCCGACACCACCGGTGACGACGACGACGGTCAGCGCGAGCGGAAGATTGAAACCGTGCCAGAGGGCCAGGTGGTAGGGCTCCTGGCCGTACGACGGGAGGGTGCGAGCGTAGGGACTGACGATGTGGTCGACGACCGAGGATGCGAACCCGGCGACCAGACCGAGCACCGCAAGGAAGGCGGGTGCGGCGAGGAACAGTGCGGCCGGCGCGTGCATCGCCTTGACCGACGGACTCGCTCGCTTGAGCTGCTTGCGCGCGAACGCGCCCCAGACGAACCGAATGCTGTAGGTGACCGTGAGTATCGAGCCGATCACCAAGCCTGCGACGACGACGGCCGCGACCGTGGGATCGAGCGTCGGCGTGCTGATCACGGCCGATAACGCCGTCTCCTTGCCGACGAACCCGAGCATCGGCGGAAGTCCGGCCATGCTGGCCGCGGCCAGCGCGGCTATCGCGGCGAGCCAGGGAGCCTTCTTGCCCAGGTGAGCAAGTTTGCGGATGTCGCGGGTGCCGGTGGTGTGATCGATGATGCCGACGACCATGAACAGCGCCGCTTTGAACATCGCGTGGGCGATCACCATCGTCAGGCCGGCGAGCATCGCCTTCTCCGAGCCGATGCCGACCAACACCATGAGGAAGCCGAGCTGGCTGACGGTGCCGAACGCGAGGATCAGCTTGAGGTCGAATGCGCGCAGAGCGCGCCACCCGGCCAGGATCATCGACAGCAGTCCGAGGCTGATCACCGTGGCGCGCCACGGGCCGGAATCGGCGAACCCCGGGGCCAGGCGCGCCACCAGGTAGATGCCCGCTTTGACCATGGCAGCGGCGTGAAGGTAGCCGCTGACCGGTGTCGGGGCGGCCATGGCTCCGGGGAGCCAGAAGTGCAGTGGCACGATGGCCGACTTGCTCAGTGCGCCGATGAGGACCAGCACGATCGCGACACCGGGCAACCAGCCGCCCGGCGCGTTCGCGACCAGCTCGGAGAGGTTGTAGGTGCCGGACACCTGGCCGAGGATGATGATGCCGACCAGCATCGCCAGGCCACCCGCGGTGGTGACGAGCAGTGCCTGGGTGGCCGCTCGTCTGCTCGACGCACGCTCGGCGTAGTGGCCGACGAGCAGGAACGACAGGACCGTCGTGATTTCCCAGAAGATGTAGAGCACCAGCATGTTGTCGCTGGTGATGAGGCCGAACATCGCACCGGAGAACGCGACCATTTCGGCGGCGAACAGCCCGAGCCGAGGCTCGTCGTCCTCGAAGTAACGCGCGCAGTAGAGCAGAATCAGTGCGCCGATGCCGAGAACCAGCAGCGACATGATGGCCGCGAGAGAGTCGAACCGCATGTCGATGTTCATCGACAGGCCAGGGACCCATTCGATGTTCAGTTTCTGTTCGGTTCCCCAGTTGCCGAACACCCAGATCAGGCTGAGCAGGGGTACGAGCGCGAGTGGGAAAAAGGCATTGCGACCCCACCAGCGGACGAACAGTGGCGCGAGCAGCGCGGCGGCGGCATGCGCAAGAAGAATGGCGAGCAAAAATCACTCCGTCGTCTCGGTCGCATCGGCGGTGAAACCGAGCGGTGGTCGTAGGGCGGCGATGAGTAGGGTGTGCGAAGTCCGTGTGAAGTTCGATGTGAAGCTTTGAGAAATAATGAACCGGTTGCCGAGCGGCAGCCGCGAGTTGTCGTTGTCCACTTTACTTTGCGAGGTAGGCGGCGTGCCAGGCGGTACAGAACGCTGCGGGTCCGGGAGTGAGGAGAGCGCGTCGGTGACCGATTCGAGGCTCATTCGGACCGCCGGGCTGGCGTACGTCCGCGATCGTCGAATGATTCAGACACGATCGGCCGGAAAGTCCGCGTTCTACATGGCGGGCGGAAAGATCGACCCGGGCGAGACACCCGAGCAAGCACTGCATCGCGAGATCAGGGAAGAGCTCGATGCAGCGGTGACGGACGCCCGGCTCCTCGGGGTGTTCGAGTGTGAGGCCTGGGGGCACCCGGCAGGAACCCCGCTCGAGATCACGTGTTTCCTCGCCGATCTGGCGTCCGAGCCGACGCCGACCAGCGAGATCGCAGAGATCAGGTACTTCACTCGCGACGAGTACGCCGCCATGCCGGACGTTGCTCCGGGGTCGCTGATGGTGTTCGACCGGATGAAAGCGCTCGATTTGATCGACTGAAGCGCGTATGTTGGTCGTAGAGAGAACGTACGTTCTCTCTCGGTCACCGCGAAGGAGTCTCATGACGAACCTGTCCCAGAAAGCCACCACCCTGCTCGAGCTGCACAAGCCGGGCAACCCGGTCGTATTGCCGACGGTGTGGGACGCCTGGTCTGCCAACCTCGCCGTCTCCGCCGGGTTCACCGCGCTGACCGTCGGAAGCCACCCCGTCTCGGACTCCATCGGCAAGCCCGACAACGAGGGCATCACCTTCGACGAACTGCTCACCCGCATCTCGCAGATCTCCGCAGCCGTCGACGTTCCGCTGTCGGTCGACATCGAATCCGGCTACGGCGAGGACCCCAAGCGACTCATCGACGGACTGATCTCTGCCGGAGCCGTCGGCCTCAACATCGAGGACACCGTGCACAGCGAAGGCGGACGCCTCCGCGAAGCGCAGGAACACGCAGACTTCGTCGGAGCACTGCGCGCAGCATCCGACGCCACCGACGTCCACGTGGTCATCAACGCCCGCACCGACCTGTTCGTCAAGGCAATCGGCGACGAGAGTGACCGCGTCGACCGAGCCATCGCCCGGTTGAAGCTGTGCGCCGCAGCCGGTGCCGACTCGCTCTACCCCGTCGGCTTCCACAACGACGCGGACTACAAGCGTCTCGCCGAGGAACTCCCGCTGCCGATCAACGCCATCGCCAACCCGGCCGAAGGCGACCTGTCGCACTTCGCCTCCCTGGGCGTGGGTCGCATCAGCTTCGGCCCGATCTTCCAGATGGAGCTGGCCAAGCGGGCAGAGGAAATCCTCGGCCGCTGGAAGTGAGAGCGGCTTCGCCGCAGGTGAGCGGAAACTCGTAGCCTGCTACGAGTTTCCGCTCACGACCCGTAGGCCCGCAGATGCGCCACCTGCTCGGGATCGAGTGACGGTCTGACCGTCGCCCGAGCGGCGGCGACATCGGCGGCGGTGACGTCGGCCGCATCCATCGACCGACGCATCGCCGTCAGCGCGGCCTCACGCAGCAACGCCGCGCAGTCGGCCGCGGAGTAGCCGTCGAGGTCGCGCGCCAACGACTCGAGATCGACGTCCTCGGCGAGCGGGATGGATTTGCCCGACGCCCTCAGGATGTCAACGCGGGCATCGGAATCCGGCGGCGGCACGAACACGAGCCGCTCGAGCCGGCCGGGCCGGAGCAGTGCGGGATCGATCAGGTCGGGTCGGTTGGTTGCCCCGAGTACGACGACGTCGCGCAACGGTTCGACGCCGTCGAGTTCGGTCAGCAGCGCCGCGACGACTCGATCGCCGACGCCGGAATCCGAGCTCTGGCCGCGTCGGGGCACGAGAGCATCCACTTCGTCCAGGAAGATCAGCGAGGGAGCGGAATCTCGGGCGCGTTGAAAGAGTTCTCGGACAGCCTTTTCCGAGGAGCCGACCCATTTGTCCATCAGCTCTGCGCCCTTGACCGAGTGCACGCTGAGTTGCCCGGAGCTCGCCAGCGCACGCACTAGGAACGTCTTGCCGCAGCCGGGTGGACCGTACAGAAGAACTCCCCGCGGCGGCTCGATTCCCAATCGCGCGAACGAATCCGGGTGACGCAGCGGCCACAGTACCGCCTCGGTGAGTGCCTGCTTGGTCTCCACCATGTCGCCGACGTCGTCGAGCGTGAGACTACCGATCGCCAGTTCTTCGCTTCCCGAACGCGACAGCGGGCGAATGACCTGAAGAGCGCCCACCAGATCGTCCTGCGTCAACGAGGCCGCGGCCGAATCGTTCGATGCGCGCGCCGCTGCCCGCAGCGCCGCCTCCCGCGTCAGGGCGGCCAGATCGGCGACCACGAAACCCGGTGTCCGTGAGGCGATCTCGCCCAGGTCGACGTCGCCCTGCGGAACCTTTCGGAGGAGATGCTCCAGCAATCCCTTGCGGCCTGCCGCGTCGGGCAGGGTCAGGGTGAGTTCACGATCGCACAGGTCCTGACCGCGCAGTCTGGGATCGGTCGCCTCCGGATGGGCCGTCGTCGCGATCAGGGCGAGACCCGGAGTGTCGACGGCCCGGCGCAGTACATCGAGGACGAACGTGGACGCCGGTTCGGGCTCGGAGGGCAACAACGCGTCGACGTCGGTGATGAGCAGAACCCCGGAACCGGCGAGTTCGTCCACTGCCGCGGTGACGCGATCGACCCGGGCCGACGCCTCGAGCGCGCCGATCGACGGTCCGTCCAGCACGACGCATGCGCGTTCACCGACGACCGCGCGCGCCAACGTCGCCTTGCCGACCCCACCCGGTCCGGTGATCAACACCCCCAGATGCGGCGATGCGCCGAGCGTTGCCAGCAACTCCGACTCGTCCAACGCCAGCCGCAGCCACTCGGTCAGCTTGGCCGCCTGCGCGCTCACTCCCACCAGATCGGCTGCGCTCACTCTGGCCGCCGTGGCTTTCTGTGGCGCTGACACAGGTGCGGATGCCGAGGCAGCGACGGTGCCGGAGCCCCACCCGACCGCCGAATTGGGTTGCACACTGACCGGCTCATTCGACGGGTCGACGGCCGAGACCGTCAACAGTTCGGTGGTCCACGCGACCCCGAATGTCCTCGACAGCGCCTGCGTCGCAGATGTCGTCGAGGTTCCGGGGCCGAGATCACGGGGGAGGAGTGAGACCGTGTCGCCCACCGTCAGTACCTTGCCGAGCAACGCTTGTCGCAGGGTGGCGTCGGAGATGGAACCGGTGGCGAGCGCGGAGCCGGTCACAGTGACGGCCTTGGCCCCGTAGACGGTGACGGGTCCGACTGCGACAGAAGCATTTTCGCGAAGGCCGGTGTTGGAGAGCGTCACGTCGTCCAGCAACGCGGTGCCCTGAGGTGATCCCTCGGGAGCCGAGGCGACGACGGCGGCTGTGCGACGAGAACCGATGAGCGACACCGCATCCCATTCCCGCAGGCCCAGCGCCGCAAGGACTTCCGGATGCAGGCGCACGACGCCGCGTCGGGCATCGGCCGCCGAGGTGTTGAGGCGGGCAGTGAGAACGAGCTCAGGCGTCGTCGAGCGAGATTCGGTCACCACAGCCACACTAACGGGTCGGCTGCGCGCGGATCAGCTGCGAGGCCGACGCAGTCCCAGACGAGCCTGCGACCGGCGATTGTTACCCGGCGCTCGTCGGATGGCGCGACGCTCGGCGCGGCGCTCGGCCGGCTTGGCGTCCCAGGTGTACGGGCGCGCGGCGGTCCACCGCTGCGAGCGCACCGCGAACGGGATGTGCACCAGGTAGGCCAGCACCAGGCCCATCAGCAGGATCAGCGGGAAGGTGATGAGCGCGGCTGCGAGCAGTGCGACGAGCACCAGCAGGATCGCGGCCAGTCGCGGCGGCACCGAGACCGTCTTGAGCGCGAGCGTGGGGATGCGGCTGACGATGAGACCGGCGGTGAGGATCGCCCATCCGGCGACGACGTAGAACGAGGCCCACCAGCCGTCGCCGAACTGCTCGAAACCCGCGATCGGTGCCATGGCGATGAGCGCTCCGGCCGGTGCGGGAACACCGGTGAAGTACTCGCGCGCGTAAGCGGGAGTGTCGTCCTCGTCGAGCAGAGTGTTGAAGCGCGCGAGGCGGAGCACGATGCTCACCGCGTAGACCAGCGCCACGATCCAGCCGCCGCTGCTGCCCTCGAGCAGTGTCACGTACAGCACCAGCGCCGGGGCGACACCGAACGAGATGGCGTCGGACAGCGAATCCAGTTCGGCACCGATCTTGCTGGTGGCGTCGAGCAATCGGGCGATGCGACCGTCCAACGCATCGAGGATCGCAGCGGCACCGATCATGGCGAGCGCGGTACCGAGCTGGCCGTCGAGGGCGAACTTGACCGCGGACAGGCCGGAGCACAGCGCGAGAATCGTGACGACGGACGGCAGCAGACGAATGGCAGCAGGTGGCTTGGCGCGTCTGGTGATCATGTCGGTTTCTACTGCGAGAGCTCGGCGAGCACTGTTTCGGCACCGACGGCCCGCTGGCCGCGTTCGACCAGCAGGGTGGTGCCCGCCGGGAAGTAGGTGTCCACGCGGGATCCGAATCGGATCAGTCCGTAGGTGTCGCCGATCGACAAGGTGTCGCCGACCTTGGCGTTGTTGATGATGCGTCGCGCAATCAGGCCGGCGATCTGCACGACGGCGACATCCTGACCGGAAGCGGTTCTGATGTGCATGCTGTTGCGCTCGTTGACCTCGCTGGCCTCGGCGAGGTCGGCGGATTTGAACTGACCGCGACGGTGCACCACTTCCACGACTTTTCCGGCGACGGGAACACGCTGTACGTGGACGTCGAGGACGGAGAGGAAGATGCTGACGCGCGGGACCGGCTCGGAGCCGAGAGCGAGCTCGGCCGGAGGAACGGCAGTGTCGACGAGTGTGACCAGGCCGTCGGCGGGAGCGACGACGACGCCGGGGCGATTCGGCGGCACTCGCGACGGGTGGCGGAAGAAGGTGGCGCAGGCTCCGGCGGCAACGAGGCCGGCGTTGCGGACCCACTTGGAGCGTCGACCGAGAACGGCGACGGCCAGCGGACCGCCGACGAACGGCAGCCCTGCGGGGTGTAGCGGTGGAATCGTTTCACGGACCAAGTCGACGATGTGAGCCGCTCCGGTGCGGGGCGGTTGACCAATCGGGGCGGGACGGCGTGCCACGGTCTCCTCTAACTTTTGTCGGACAGGTGTCGGTAGGTCGTGGTGCTGCGAGCGAATCGTGCGTCAACACGCGACTGCCGGAGCCATCACAGCGTACGTGAGGGCCCCGGCAGTCGAGAGGTGCGAGTGAGATCAGACGCGGCTGCGGCCCGTCACGAGCTTGACCAGGAACAGCAGGATGCACGCGCCGAGCAGGCAGGTGATGAAGCTGAAGATGATTCCGCCGCCCTCGACGTCGAGGAACGTGCTGAGCAGGAAGCCGCCCAGGAGGCCGCCGACGATGCCGACGACGATGTTCAGGATGATGCCCATCTGAGCATCCGTCTTCATGATCTTGCTACCGATCCAGCCGGCGAGTCCGCCGATGATGATCCAGCCTACAAATCCGAGTCCCAACATAGGGTGCCCCCACTTTCCGTTCGTGTTTGTTGCTTGTCGAAACGACGGATGCCCGCGGGAAACAAACCTGAAACATTCCTGAGAAAAGTTATTTCTGGCTGGACTTCTCGCTCTCGGCCTTGATTCGACGCAGGGTCTTGTTCATGCCCTCGACGAGTTCGACGTCGAACTCGTCGATGCCCCCGAGGATGCGCTTGACCAGCAGTGACGACACTGCCGTGGTGCCCGTCGGTGCCTCCCGCTTCTCGACGACGGTTGTTCCGGTCGCGGTGGGAGTGAGCGTGTAGGACCAGATCGTCTTGTTCTCCACGACGCGGAACGCGAGTTCGCGGTTGGGTTCGAAGGTGACGACCTTGGCGGTGGTCGGCCAGACGAGCATCCCCTTGCGGTTGACGTTGAGCGTCTTGGTGCCCTTGCCGACCGGTCCGCCGAAGACCTTCATCTTCTTGCACTGCGGGCTCCACTCGCCCATGCGCTGCAGATCGGACACGATCGACCAGACGGTCTCGGGGCTCGCGGCGATGTCGATCGTGGCTTCGAGAGTCTTGCTCAACGTGGGCCTCCAGGTATGTGTGACTGAACGTTACGACAAATCGGTCACAGCATATGTGTGTCCGAGCTCATAGCGAAACGGGGCGACGGGGAATGTAAGAGAAGTTTGACATCGGAATCGAATGGGGGTGAGATATGTCAAAGAACTCGTACACGCACGGGAGGTTGTCATGAGGGTCGGACTGTCACGAGTGTCCGCAACAGTTCTCGGAACTGCCCTCGCCGCCGGTGTCGGGATCGTCGCCGCATCGGTGCGAGAAGAAGGCGGGTGGCAGGTAGGTCTGGTGTTCGCCGCGGCGGTGGCCCCTGCCCTCGTCGGCGCGATGTGGACATTGGTTCCGCAACGATCACCGAAGATGCCGGAGAATCCGGAGGATTCCGTCGAGTTCCAGTGGTTGCAGCACGCGTCGTCCGGTGCCTTCTTCGACCTGATGATCGCACTCGGCCTCGCGTCGGCTGCCTCGGCGATACTCGACACGGAGTTGGTTCCGGTAGTCGCGTTTCTGGTGTTGGCCATGGCCGACGTGGCCGTGCGGTACCTGGTCGTCTCGCGTACGCAGCGGTGACTTCGAATCACGTGCACCGGCTGCGCACTGCTGCCGGTTTGTCACAACAGCAGTGCGCCGACGCGGTCGGCGTCAGCAGGCAGACGATCATCTCGATCGAGAAGGGCCACTTCGACCCGCGGCTCTCTCTCGCGTTCCGCCTGGCCCGGCTGTTCGAGGTCAGCGTCGACGAGTTGTTCGATCCACGGTGATCGAGCAACCTTCCACAGGTGAACGGAAACTCGTAGCAGGCTACGAAGTTTCGCTCACATGCGAGCGAAGCGAGCCAATACGAAGGCGTAGAGCCCGTAGAGCGCGATGCCCACGCCGGCGAGGATCAACAGGACCTGACCGTACGGCTGCGAGCCGAGAGTCTTGAGAGCACCGTCGATGCCGGTGGCCTTGGACGGATCGGACTGCAGAACTGCCACCACGACGAGGAGTCCGGCTCCGACGAGGGCAGCGCCCTTGGCTGCGTATCCGGCGATGCCGAGTTTGACGACGGCCCCGCTCTGGTGTCCTTCGAGATCGTCGAGGAAGTTCTTCGAGACGCCCTTGTAGACGTGGTATCCGCCCACTCCGATGACGACCAGCGCGACGGCGATGAGCACGAGCTTGCCGCCGCCGGATTCCATCAGTCGGGCCGACCAGCCCGCGTTCTGTTGTCCGCTGGACTTGCCCGAGCCGGTGGCGAAGCCGTAGGTCGAGAAGGCGAACGCGATGTAGACGACGGCCAGCGCGCCTGCTTTGAGACGATCCATGGCACTACCGGCGTCGGCGTCGGATTTCTTGCCGACGATCGCTTCGGCGATGCGCCACAGCGCCAGCGCCACGAACGCCACCACCGCCACCCAGAGCGCGATCTTTCCGCCGGGCTTCTCGGCCAGCTCGGCGAGTGCACCGGACTGGTCTGCGTTGCCGGCCTGGCCGAACGCCAACCGAACGGCGATGTATCCGATCAGAATGTGCAGCACTCCGCTGACGAAGTGACCGGCGCGCGCCGCTTTTTCGAATGCTCCGTTGTTCTGCACGGAACTGGCCACAGAATTTCCCGACGTGTTCACGAACGTTCCCCGATCAGTTGATTTGGGCAGCCGTTTACCCCGACCGTAGGCGCAGGAAACTGTCTCGACCTGCGAAACGCCGAACAAGATCCCACCGAGGCGTTAACACCGGGCGGACACTGATCGATGTAGCAAGCGGAGTGTCGGGACCAACGAAGAAATTGTTCGGAGTGATCCACCGTGAAATTACAGTCGATAATGCGTCGTACCAGCAGTGATCTCCCCCTGTTGAAAACCGCCAGGATGAGCGGCAGCCCGCGTACGTGGCCCGCCGAGAAGCTCGAACGGCTCCTCACCCCACAGGAACTCGACCTGATTCGACGCGGCCGAATCTGACCCCGCTGTTTCCAGGCCCGCTTGCCTCCCATTCGGGGTGACGCGGTGGCATGCTCATGTCGTTGATGAGCACCAGTTCTGGAGGGTCATGAAACCGGTCATTCTCAGCGTCGACGACGACCCAGGAGTGTCGAGGTCGGTCGCCCGCGACCTACGTCGGCGCTACGGGGAGCAGTACCGCATCGTGCGGGCGGAGTCCGGTGCAGGCGCTCTCGACGCGTTGAAAGAACTCGCGTTGCGCGGTACCCCCGTCGCCATTCTGTTGGCCGACTACCGCATGCCGCAGATGAGCGGCATGGAATTTCTCGAGCAGGCCATGGACATCTTTCCGACGGCCCGTCGCATTCTTCTCACCGCATACGCGGACACCGACGCCGCGATCGACGCGATCAACGTCGTCGATCTCGACTACTACCTGCTCAAGCCGTGGGATCCGCCCGAGGAAAAGCTCTACCCCGTGCTCGACGCCCAGCTCGAGGCCTGGTGTGCGTACGACCACCGAGCCGTCGAGGACACCAAGATCGTCGGCCACCGCTGGTCGGCGCGCTCGTCGGAGATCCGCGAGTTCCTCGCTCGCAATCAGCTGCCGTATCGCTGGTACATGTCCGACGAGTCCGAGGGGGCGCGGCTGTTGGCCGCGGCGGGCGTGGACGACGGACGGCTGCCGGTGGTCATCACCACCGAGGGTGCCGCGTTGATCGAGCCGTCCGATGCCGAACTCGGTGATCGGCTCGGTCTGACCGTTGCGCCGTCGGAGGAGTTCTACGATCTGGTCGTCATCGGTGGCGGTCCGGCCGGACTCGGAGCCGCGCTGTACGGCGCGTCCGAAGGCCTGCGGACCACCCTGATCGAGCGGACCGCGACGGGCGGTCAGGCCGGACAGAGTTCACGGATCGAGAACTACCTGGGTTTTCCCGACGGGGTCTCGGGAGCCCAGCTCGCCGAGCGGGCTCGTCGTCAGGCACTGAAGTTCGGTGCCGAGGTGGTCACCACCCAGGACGTCGTCGGCCTCGAAGCAAACGGTGCTGCGCGAACAGTGCGATTCGCGGACGGCCGCAGCATCAGCGCGCAGACGATCATCCTGTCCACCGGTGTCGCCTACAGGCGGTTGGACGCACCCGGAATCGACGACTTCACCGGACGCGGCGTGTTCTACGGATCGGCGATGACGGAGGCCGCGCGCTGCGCCGAGCAGGACGTCTACATCGTGGGAGGGGCGAACTCGGCCGGTCAGGCGGCGGTGTATCTCTCGCGCGGGGCCAAGTCGGTCACCATTCTGATCCGGGCCACCTCGCTCGAAGCGTCGATGTCGTACTACCTGATCAAGCAGATCGAGGAGAACCCGAAGATCAGCGTGCGGCCGTGCACCGAGGTCGTCGGCGTATCGGGAGACGGACACCTCGAGTCGATCACGCTGCACAACCGAGCGACCGAGGAGACGACGACGGTCGACGCGCAGTACCTGTTCCTGTTCATCGGCGCGGCACCGCGCACCGAGTGGCTCGACGGGGTCCTCGTGCGGGACGAGCATGGATTCGTGGTCACCGGGCCGGATCTCGTCGTCGACGGGCGCGGGCCTGCCGGGTGGACGCCCGCCCGTCTCCCACACCACCTCGAAACGAGTGTGCCCGGTGTGTTCGCTGCCGGTGACGTGCGATCCGACTCGGCCAAACGCGTCGCGTCGGCGGTGGGAGAGGGAGCGATGGCCGTGATGTTGGTGCACAGATATCTGGCGAACCCATGACCGAACAGACGCAGAACACGCCCGCATGTGACCCGGAGGAGTTACGGACGCTGTTCCTGTTCGAGCAGCTCACCGACGCGCAGCTGGTGGAGCTGTGCCGAGACGGGCGCATCGAAACGATCGAGCCGGGGCCGGTGTATGCGGAAGGTGATCCCGCGACGTGCTTCTACGTTCTGATGGAGGGGGCCGTCGTCCTCTCGAAGCTTTCCGGTGGCGAGGACCTGGTGGTCAATCGCACCTCGCAACGCGGGGTGTACGCGGGTGCGTGGCAGGCGTACCTGGGCGATCGGGTGCCGCAGACGTACCAGGGTTCGATGCGGGTGACCGAGCGCTCCCGGTTCTTCGTGCTCGACGCCGAGTGCTTCGCGTCCATCGTGCGGGAGTGGTTCCCGATGGCGTTACATCTGCTCGAGGGATTGTTCTTCGGCAATCAGAACACCAAGCAGATAGTGGAACAGCGAGAACGCTTGTTGGCGTTGGGTTCTCTGTCGGCCGGGTTGACGCACGAGCTGAACAATCCCGCGGCGGCTGCGGTGCGGGCGACGTCGGCGTTGCGAAATCGGGTGGCGCACATGCGGCAGAAGTTGGCGATGATCGCCGGTGGCACTCTCGATCGCGGCAGCTTGGCGCATCTGGTCGGACTGCAGAACGAGGCCGTGGAGCTGGTCGCCAAGGCCCCGAAGCTGACCGCGATGGAGGCGTCGGACCGTGAGGACGAACTGGGAGAGTGGTTCGAGGACAAGGGTATCGGTGACGGTTGGGATCTGGCTCCGACATTCGTCTCGGCCGGTCTCGACGTGCCGTGGCTCGATCGGGTTTCCGCGACGGTCGACGATCCAGCGTTGCTCGAGGGCGCAATTCGGTGGCTCAACTACACCGTCGAAACCGAGTTGTTGATGAACGAGATCTCGGATTCGACCACCCGCATCTCCACGCTCGTCGGTGCCGCGAAGCAGTATTCGCAGATGGATCGTGCGCCGTATCGAACGGTGGATGTGCGCGAACTACTGGACAGCACCCTGATCATGTTGGGCCGCAAGATCGGTGACGACATCACGGTGGTCAAGGACTACGACCCCGCGGTGCCGCCGATCCCGGCCTACGCCGCCGAACTCAACCAGGTGTGGACCAATCTGATCGACAATGCCGTGCAGGCGATGGCGGCTACCCCCGAGGAGAAGGGGGTGCTGACGGTGCGGACGTCGTTGGACGAGGATCAGGTCCAGATCGAGATCTGCGACACCGGACCCGGTGTGCCGCAGGAGATTCGGTCGCGCATTTTCGAGCCTTTCTTCACCACCAAGCCGGTCGGCGAGGGCACGGGGCTCGGCCTGGACATCTCGTGGCGCATCGTGGTGAACAAGCATCAGGGTGAGCTGCGGTTGGTGTCCGAACCCGGTGACACACGATTCGTCGTGCGGTTGCCCGTCGACCCTGCAATCGAGGAGGAACCATGACCATCGAAGGCATCGACCCGAAGATTCCGCCGTCGGGACCGGGTTGTGTGGAGTGCACGCAGACGCAGGGGTGGTGGGTACATCTGCGGCGGTGCGCGCAGTGCGGGCACATCGGATGTTGCGATTCCTCGCCGTCGCAGCATGCCAGCAAACATGCAGAGTCCACCCGGCACCAGTTCGTGCGCAGCTACGAGCCCGGCGAGGAATGGTTCTACAACTACGAGGACGAGCAGATGTACGACGGGCCGGAACTGGCTCCGCCGCAGCATCGTCCACTCGATCAGACGGTTCCCGGTCCGCGCGAGCGGGTGCCGTCGAACTGGCAGGCCCTGATCAATTGAACGAGAACCTGACGCGACCCACCGACGTATCGGCCGAGGATTTCCTGGCGGCTGTGGAGCACCCGGTTCGCCGTGCGGACGGGTTCGCGCTCGCCGAGATCATGGGCCGCGTCACCGGGCAACCGGCGGTGATGTGGGGTCCGACGATGGTGGGTTTCGGAAGCTATCGATACACGACGGGCAGTGGCCGCCGGGGAGAGTACTTCGTCGTCGGGTTCTCACCGCGCAAGGCGAATCTGTCGGTGTACGGCGCCACGTACGCCCCGGAGTCGGAGAGCTTGCTCGAACGGCTGGGAAAGCACAAGCGAGGAGCGGGTTGCCTGTACGTGAACAAGCTCGTCGATGTGGACATAGCGATTCTCGAACAACTGCTGGCATACAACTACCCGTACATTCTGAGTAGCCTCGCGTCATGACCTTGATCGCGGAGGACCTGCTGTTGCTGTTGCTCGACGACGACTCGGGCAAGCCGCTGGCCGACAGCACGAAGTTGCCACGGGTACTGGCAGGTGCGCTGGTCGTCGAGCTCGCCATGACCGGGTCGCTGCGCATCACCGGCCTGGACGAGCAGATCAAGAAGGATCACGTGGTCGTCGCAGGCTCGAGGCCGGAAGATGAGTTTTTGCGTCGAGTGTTCGATCTGGTCGCGTCGGCGTCGCGGCCGATGAAGCCGCAGAAGGTGATCGAGAAGTCGCAGAAGAATCTGGCGAAGGAACTGGCTGCGCGACTCGTCGCACAGGGTTTCGTCACGGAGAAGAAGGACAAGGTGTTGGGGCTGTTCCCGACGACGACGTGGCCTGCCCAGGACACCTCGCGTGAGAAGGTGCTGCGAGACGCGCTACGCAGCGCACTGGTGGACGGGACGACGCCGTCGCCGCACACGGCTGCGTTGATCTCGTTGATCTCGGCGGTGGATCTGACACACAAGGTGATCGAGGATGCGGACAAGAAGCTGCTGAAGCGGCGCGCGAAGGAGATCGCCGAGGGGGAGTGGGCCGGCGCGGCTGTGCGCAAGGCCGTCTCGGACGTCAATGCCGCAGTGATGGCCGCGGTCATGGTGCCCGTCATCGTCTCCACCACGAGCAGTTGAGGAAGAAAATGACCAGAAGCATTGCCATTCTGTTGTTCGACGATGTCGAGGTACTCGACGCGTGCGGACCGTTCGAGGTGTTCTCGGTGGCCAACCGGGTGGCCGAACGTGCAGGCAGCGCAGCGCCGTTCGAGGTGACGCTCGTCGGGATCGACGACAGGGCAGCTGTTGCTCGGGGCGGAATGAGGATCGGCGTCGACACCACGATCGACGACCCACGGCCCTACGACCTCGTCCTGGTTCCCGGTGGCGTCGTGGACGCAGTCGAGGCGAACGGCAGCGTTCTGCAGTGGCTGCAGGGTCTTCGGCCCACCGCCGAGTTGGTCGCGTCGGTGTGCACCGGTGCGTTCGTGCTCGCGGCTGCGGGACTGCTCGACGGTCGTCCGGTCACCACGCACTGGGAGGACTTGGAACTTCTGCGCGAACGGTGGCCCGCGCTCGTCGTTCACGAGGGTGTTCGGTACATCGATCACGGCGACCTGGCGACGTCGGCTGGTATCAGTGCCGGTCTGGATCTGGCGCTGCATCTGGTCGCGCGGTGGTCGGGAGCCGATCATGCTCTCGCCACCGCGGGCCAGATGGATTACGACTGGTCAGGCGCTGAGCACCCGTAGAACCAGCGCGACGACGGAGAACACGGCCAGTCCGGCGGCGGGTGCGAAGTCTTTGTCCCCGGCGCGCAGGTGCGCGACGACGGCTCCGACGAAGTAGAGGATGACGCCGACGGCGGCAGCGACGCCGATCGGCCAGACGACCAAGCCGACCAGGAGGCCGACGGCACCAAGGATCTCGAGGTAGGCGAGCCACGGGATCTTGTCGGCGGGAACCCCGACCTGCTCGAGCATCGGGACGACGGAGGGATTCTTCGTCAGTTTTCCGATCGCGGAGAACGTGAGTGCGACAGCGAGCAGAACCGAGACGACGAGGGTGGCGATGAACATGTGCCCTGCTTTCATTTCTGAGGTCACTAGTAATTGCGAAGTAGCAAGGCGGACTCTAGCACCTCGGTAGGGTGGAGGCATGGTCTCGAACGAGCAGCCTCACGACCCTCGTGCCTGTGATGGAGCGCTGACCAAAGCATTCGGCTTTCTCGGCAAGAGATGGAACGGCCTGCTGCTGGCGACTCTGATGAACGGGCCGATGGGATTCTCGGACCTGCGCCGCGCCGTCGGCGGGATCAGTGACTCGGTGCTGTCCGAGCGCCTCGGTGAGCTCGGCAGAGCAGGGCTGGTGGCACGGGCCGTCACGGAGGGTCCGCCCATCTCGGTGGAATACAGCCTGACGCCGTCGGGAGAGGCACTGCTGCCGTCGCTGGAGGCTCTCACCGACTGGGCTTCGAAAAACCTCTGACCCCCGCGAAAGTTCGCGAGGGTCAGAGAGTGGTGAAAACGGCTCAGCTGGGGTTGTTCTGGTTCTGCCCCTCGGCCGATTCGGCGAACTCCTGAGTGTCGAAGACCTCTCCACCCAGGGGGTCGACCGGAGCGTTGTCGCTCGAGTACTCGACGGCTCCCGTCTCGGGATGGACTTCGAGCTGCTCGGTGGAGACCTCGTGCACTGCGAGTACGACGGTTCCGCCGGAAGCAGCCGAGGTCAGCCCCTCCTGCGACGGCGTCAGGCCGGAGAACGTGCTCGAGATACCCGACGTCGCCTTCTTGCGTGGCGTCGGCCGGGCGGGGGTGTCCGCGTCGTCCCCGGTGACCTCCGAGGTGGTGGTCACCCGCACGTATCGCGGGGTGGTGGCGACGTCGTAGCGGAACGCCTTGAGCATCGACACACACGCCAGCGCCAACACCACGGAGAACGGCACGGCCGTCGCAATCGACATCGTCTGCAACGCTGTCAGAGAGCTGGTCCCGCCGACGAGCAGCAGTACCGCTGCGGCGATGCCCTGCAGCACGGCCCAGTAGACGCGGGTGATCTTCGGGGTTTCCAGTTGGCCACCCGTCGAGAGGATGTCGATCACCAGCGAGCCCGAGTCCGAGGACGTCACGAAGAAGAACACGATGACCGCGATGGCGATGACACTGGTGATCGCGGCGATCGGGAGGCCGTCGAGCACCTGGAACAGGCTCGTGTTGGTGTTCACTGCCCCTTCGGCGTCGAGCAGGTCTCCCTCGTTGCGCTGCCGCAGGATGCCGGTGTCACCGAAGATGGTGAACCACAGCGATCCGACGATGGTCGGTGCCAGCAGCACGCCGAACACGAATTCACGGATGGTGCGGCCACGGGAGATACGCGCGATGAACATGCCGACGAACGGTGCCCAGCTCATCCACCAGCCCCAGTAGAAGATGGTCCAGCCGCCGGCCCAGCCGTCGTCGGAGAACGGCGAGGTACGCAGGGCGAGCTCGGGCAGAGCCTGGACGTAGCCGCCGAGGTTCTGCACCCAGGACTGCATTAGGAACAGTGTCGGTCCCAGGAGCAGCACGAACAGGGCGAGCGCAGCCGCCAGCCCCATGTTGATGTTCGAGAGCCACTTGAGTCCCTTGGAAACTCCACTGACCACCGAGAAGGTGGCGATGCCGGTGATCACGGCGATGAGCACGATCACGAACAGGTTGGTGGTCTCGACCCAACCGAGGTAGTCGAGGCCGGCCGAGATCTGCTGAACGCCGAAGCCGAGCGACGTTGCGACACCGAACAGGGTGCCCACGATCGCGACGGTGTCGATGGCGTGGCCGATCGGACCTTCGATGCGCTTGCGACCGAGCAGCGGCTCGAGCAGCCAGCGGACGGTCAGCGGGCGACCCTTGCGGTAGGTCATGTACGCCATGCCGAGTCCGACGACGACGTAGATGGCCCAGGCGTGCAGGCCCCAGTGGAAGAGGGTGAGCTCCATCGCCTGGCGAGCAGCGGGGTCGGTGCTACCGGGAACGCCGCCCGCCTCGGGTGGCGTCACGTAGTGCGAGAGCGGCTCGGCGACGCCGTAGAACACCAGGCCGATGCCCATGCCGGCGCTGAACAGCATGGCGAACCAGGACAGGACGCCGAACTCGGGCTTCTCGTCGTCGCGGCCGAGGCGGATGTTGCCCACTCGGCTCAGGCCGCAGTACAGGGCGAACAGCACGAAGCCGGTCGCGGCCAGGATGTACCACCAGCCGACGCCTGCGGTGATGGCTTCGTTGAGCGTCTCGAACGAATCCGCCGCCGTGCTCGCATAGACCACGGAGAAGGCGATCATCACGAAGATGATGATCGATGCGGGGATGAAAACCGGCTTGAGCAGGCCACCCCAGGCTTCTTTTATTGCTTTCACTTAACTTGACTTCCTTACAACTCGAGTCACCGTAATCGGCTGACCACTATCGGCTTGCCGTTCTTTTTCTCTTGTTTCGGTCAAGTACCGGTAATCACCATAAACGACATCGGCCCAGGTGGCGAAACGTGCGAGGGCGGCCGAACTGGGAAACGGGCGTGGGTGCGCACTCTGTCGAGTCGCCTCGAACAGTCGAACGGACTACAGTTCTGCCGATGCTGCGGACGTGTCCGATTGTGTCACCCCTCGTATTTCGCGGCGTGAAAAATGTTGTGCAGCAGGTGATTCGGTGACCAGTCGATTGCAGCCGGGTTCGGAGTTCGCCGGATTCCGGGTCCAGCGCCGCCTCGGGGTCGGCGGTATGAGCGAGGTGTATCTGGTTCTCGGCCGGGGCCACGATCGGTACGAGGCCCTCAAGATTCTGGACCGGGATGCGTCGCGATCTCCGAGGTTGCGCAACAAGTTTCGGATGGAAGCGGCCGTCGCGGCACAGTTGGTGCACCCGAACATCGTGTCGGTGCACGAGCACGGTGAGTTCGAGCACCAGCTGTGGATGTCCATGCACTACGTGGACGGCTACAGTGCTGCGCGGCTAGTCGCCCGCGGACAGATCGCCCTCGACGTCTCTCGGGTGGCGCGCATCGTCGCCGAGGTGGCCAAGGGACTCGACTACGCCCACTCGCAGGGCGTCGTGCATCGGGACGTCAAGCCCGCCAACATTCTCATCTCCACCGTGCGATTCGACGGATACGAGCAGGTGTTGTTGTCGGACTGGGGAATTGCGCGCCTGCTCGATGATTCCACGCCGCTGGTGGCAGGCGGGACGGTGATGGCATCCATCCCGTACGCGGCACCGGAACTGCTGCGCGGGGGAGTGCTGAGCGCGCAGACCGACGTCTACGGCCTGGGGGCGACGCTCGTCGAACTGGCGACCGGCCGCACTCCGTATCCACTGGCCACGCCGTTGGCCATCACCGCCGCGCATCTCACGGCCGAGCCGCCGTCGGTGACCCGTCGTCGACGGTCGTTGCCGCGGGGGCTCGACGCGGTGGTCGCGAGGGCGTTGGCGAAGGATCCATCGGACCGTTTCCGAACCTGCGTAGAGCTCAGCGACGCCGTCGCGGCTGCAGTGGAAGCTGGAGTTCCGGAACCGCCGCCGCGACGCTCGCCGTTCACGAGGTCGCGGTGGCTCAAGTTTTCTTGACCGATCGTTCTTGACCGATCGGTCATCAATCTGTCATGCTCGATGAATGGGACGTACCAGAAGCTTCGACGAGGCGACCGTCGTCGCGTCGGCCGCCGAGCAGTTTCGATCCAACGGCTACGAAGGAACGTCCCTGGACGATCTGCTGCGCGTCACGGGACTGCATCGCGGCAGCCTCTACCAGGCGTTCGGCAGCAAGCGAGGATTGTTTCTCGCTGCGTTGACCAGTACCCGATGGGACGTGGATCTGCTACTGGTGGCGTTGTTGGAACTTGCGCCGTTCGACGACCATGTTCGCGAAATCTGCGCGAGCAGCCTTGCTTCCGGTGCCACCGAGGACGTCGCGCGCGCCCTCGGCGAACGGTTACTGGTGCGCGCCGGTATCGACTCGACCATTGCAATCGAAGGAGAACTCAGATGAATTCCGTGACCGTCGTCGACGGCACCCTGGTGGTGGAGCCGCAGGGGCTGGACAAGGTGTGGTCGTTCACTCGGAAGCTCGAGATCCCGCTGAGCAGCGTACGCGGAGCTACCCACGATCCGGGAGCAAGCAAGGAGCCCAAAGGAATTCGAGCACCGGGGCTCGGTCTGCCGGGAAAGACCGCGGGCACGTTTCACCGCGACGGCGTCAAGACGTTCTACAACGTCACCGGCAGTGCCGACACGATCGTCATAGAGCTCGAGCAGCAGGAGTATCAGCGGCTGATTCTGACGGTGGAGGATCCGCGTGCGGTGGTGCAGCTGATCAACAACGCCGCCGCGGCCGCGTGACGGGGCACCGGTCCTCGGGCCCCGTCACGCGAATCGGCTACTCCTCCGGTTCGGTCGGGCGGTTGGCCACCACCGGGTACTGGCCGGTGTAGCCGAGGCGTTCCTCTGCCACCGCGAGCACCTTGGTGCGCACCAGGAACCAACCACCGATCAGTGCGGGGACGATGACCACAAGAGTGGCGATGGTCCAGCTGCCGATCGGGGCGTCGAAGGCCATCAGCACCAGCACTCCGAAGAGGAACACCAGGGTCGCATAGCTGGTGTACGGCGCTCCGAACAGCCGAAACTTGGGCCGCTCCACGATGCCCTTCTGGGACCATCGGAACAGCTGGATCTGGCACAGCACGATGGTGGCCCAGCTGGCGATGATGCCCAGTGCCGACATGTTCAGCACGATCTCGAAGGCCTCGCCGGGGGCGATGGCGTTGAGCGCGACACCGAACAGCGTGATGAAGCAGGTGAGCAGAATGCCGCCGAACGGAACGCCGCCCTTGGTCATCTTCTTGGTGAACTCCGGCGCACTGCCGTTCATCGCCATCGACCGCAGGATGCGGCCCGTGGAGTACAGGCCGGCGTTGAGGCTCGACAGTGCCGCGGTGAGCACGACGATGTTCATGATGGTGCCCGCGCCGCCGAGGCCGATGCTCGAGAAGAACGTCACGAACGGCGACGTCCCGGACTGGTACGCGGTGTACGGCATCAGCAGGGCCAGCAGCACCAGCGAGCCGACATAGAACAGTGCGATACGGGCGATGACCGAGTTGATCGCCCGCGGCATGATCTTCTCCGGGTTCTCGGTCTCACCCGCTGCGGTACCCACCAATTCGACTGCTGCATAGGCGAACACGACACCCGAGATGACGATGACCAGCGGCCATGCGCCGGATGGGAACAAGCCGCCGTTGTCGGTGATGAGACTGATGCCCGGCATCTGGGTGCCGACGGGGATTCGGCCCGCGAGGAACACCACGCCCACGATCAGGAACGTCACCAACGCGATGACTTTGATGATGGCGGCCCAGAATTCCATCTCACCGAACCACTTGACCGACACGAGATTCAGGCTCATGACGATGACCAGCGCGATCAACGCGATGACCCACTGCGGAATCACCTCGAAACTGCCCCAGTAGTGCATGTACGTCGCAATGGCGGTGACGTCCACGATGGCCGTCATCGCCCAGTTCAGGAAGTACATCCAGCCCGCGACGAAAGCTGCCTTCTCGCCGAAGAACTCGCGCGCGTACGAGACGAAGCTGCCCGACGACGGACGGTGCAGCACCAGTTCGCCGAGGGCCCGCAGGATGAAGAATACGAAAATTCCGCAGAGCGCGTAGGCAAGGAACAGGCCGGGTCCGGCGCTGGCGAGGCGTCCACCCGCGCCGAGGAACAGGCCGGTGCCGATTGCCCCGCCGATGGCGATCATCTGCAACTGCCGAGGTTTCAGGCCCTTGTGGTAGCCCTCCTCCTCGTGGTCCATCGCCGAGTTGTCGTACGAGGTGTCGACCGTATCGGACATGTTTCGATCCTTCTTGTCGTTTTTGTAGGGTTTTGTCCGAATTTTTTGGCGTCGAAGCTGTTGTCGCTCAACGGTATTAGCGCCGATGGTTCGAAGCACAGTATTCGGATGTTAACAACGCGTACGGATGTGAACAGTGCGTGAAGGACCCTCGCGAAGGTGAGCATCCGCTCGCGGCTGTCGCCGCGCGGTGGCGTCGGGCATGGGGGTGGCGGTGGTTCGCCCCTCGGCTTGCATGAATGGTCGACCTTGCACTCGCCATGGTCGAGTGCTAGAAATGCAGTTGGCACTCTCGACACGTGAGTGCCAGGTCGGGACACGGTGAGGCCGGGGAATCAACGACACCCCTGGTCGTCCGTCGCGGGCACCGAGCTCGGCCAGCAATGTGTCACCCCCAATCCGGAGGATCACTTCGCAATGGCCAAGATCATCGCGTTCGACGAAGAGGCACGCCGTGGCCTCGAGCGAGGCCTCAATGCCCTCGCCGACGCAGTAAAGGTGACGTTGGGCCCCAAGGGTCGCAACGTCGTACTCGAGAAGAAGTGGGGAGCTCCCACGATCACCAACGATGGTGTTTCCATCGCCAAGGAGATCGAGCTCGAAGATCCCTACGAGAAGATCGGCGCCGAGCTCGTCAAGGAGGTCGCCAAGAAGACCGACGACGTCGCAGGCGACGGCACCACCACCGCTACCGTTCTCGCTCAGGCACTCGTCCGTGAAGGCCTGCGCAACGTCGCAGCCGGCGCGAACCCGCTCGGCCTCAAGCGCGGAATCGAGAAGGCTGTTGCAGCCGTCACCGAAGCCCTGCTCGCGTCCGCCAAGGAGATCGACACCAAGGAGCAGATCGCTGCTACCGCTGGCATCTCCGCAGGCGACCCGTCCATCGGCGAGCTCATCGCCGAGGCAATGGACAAGGTCGGCAAGGAAGGCGTCATCACGGTCGAGGAGTCCAACACCTTCGGCCTGCAGCTCGAGCTCACCGAGGGCATGCGCTTCGACAAGGGCTACATCTCGGCGTACTTCGCCACCGATGCAGAGCGCCAGGAAGCCGTCCTCGAAGACGCGTACATCCTGCTCGTCAGCTCCAAGATCAGCACCGTCAAGGACCTGCTGCCGCTGCTGGAGAAGGTCATCCAGTCCGGCAAGCCGCTCGTCATCATCGCCGAGGACGTCGAGGGCGAAGCTCTCTCCACCCTCGTGGTGAACAAGATCCGTGGCACCTTCAAGTCCGTTGCCGTCAAGGCACCCGGATTCGGTGACCGTCGCAAGGCGCAGCTCGCCGACATCGCCATCCTCACCGGTGGCGAGGTCATCAGCGAAGAGGTCGGCCTCTCCCTGGAGACCGCCGGACTCGAGCTGCTCGGTCAGGCACGCAAGGTCGTCATCACCAAGGACGAGACCACCATCGTCGAGGGCTCGGGAGATTCCGACGCCATCGCCGGTCGCGTCAACCAGATCCGCGCCGAGATCGAGAACTCCGATTCCGACTACGACCGCGAGAAGCTGCAGGAGCGCCTGGCCAAGCTGGCCGGTGGCGTTGCAGTCATCAAGGCCGGAGCGGCAACCGAGGTCGAGCTCAAGGAGCGCAAGCACCGCATCGAAGATGCCGTGCGCAACGCCAAGGCAGCCGTCGAAGAAGGCATCGTCGCCGGTGGCGGCGTGGCACTGCTCCAGGCAGCGCCCGCACTCGACAACCTCAAGCTCGACGGTGACGAGGCAACCGGCGTGAACATCGTTCGCGTCGCACTGTCCGCCCCGCTCAAGCAGATCGCATTCAACGCAGGCCTCGAGCCCGGCGTCGTTGCGGACAAGGTCTCCAACCTGCCCGCAGGCCACGGCCTCAACGCCGCGACCAACGAGTACGAGGACCTGCTCGCTGCAGGCATCAACGACCCGGTCAAGGTCACCCGCTCGGCACTGCAGAACGCAGCGTCCATCGCGGCTCTGTTCCTCACCACCGAGGCCGTCGTCGCCGACAAGCCCGAGAAGGCCGGAGCGCCCGCCGGCGATCCGACCGGTGGCATGGGCGGCATGGACTTCTGAGTCCCTTGTTGCACTGAAGAAGCCCGGCACCTTTCGAGGTGCCGGGCTTTTTCGTGCGGCGGAGCTTCGAATCGGGTGCAACCAGCCGCGCTCAGCGCGGTCGGCTGCACCCGATTCGATGCAGTCAGTCCCGGTGATACGCGATGTTTATGACGTTGCCGTCGGGAGCGCGAACGAAGAACCGGCGCACGCCCCACGGCTCGGTGGTCAACGGATACACGATCTCGAAACCCAACTTCTGGGCTTCGGCGTATGCGCCGTCGACATCGTCGGTGAGCACCGACATCACCGAGTCTTCCGGTGCGCTCTGGTCGCCCGTCACCAACTGAACGCTGACCGGGCGATCGGGCGACGTCAGCCGCGCAACCCAGCCCATGTCGAACTCCTCCGAACGCAGTCCGAGAAACTCGGTGTAGAACGACTTGGCCGCGTCCACGTTCGGTACCCGCAGATTGGTGATGATGTTCCTCGTTCTCATCGAACTCTCCTCCAATTCGTGGACGGCAGGAAACCTGGACGTTCGACGCTAGCAGCGGAGTCGCCGGATGTGCGGTGGTTGAGTGAGCGGCCGCGTTGTGTTTAGTGTGGGTAATGGCTTGTATTCGCTCGATGACCGTCGCGTTGGCCGTGACCGTGGTCCTCGCGGGTTGCTCCACCTCGGGAACTGCAACGCCGGAGCCCGCACCTCCCGCTACCGCGGCGACGACGGTGAGCGTCGAGCCGACCGCGACAGCAGCGCCCGAGCCCACCGAGGAGCCGGACGCCGCCGAGCCGTACGTTCTGGGCAGCACCCGCGTCGCCGGTTCCACGGGGAATGCGACGTACGACGTGGCCATTCCGCAGCTCAGTGGTGGGGACTCCGCCGTGACGGCGGAGTTCAACGAGTCGATGCGCGCGGCGCTCCAGGATCAGATCGATGGTGACTACGGGAACGACTTCGCTCTCAGCGACGGCTACTCGACGGGGACGACCCACGTGGGGAGCCGCGTGATCAGTGCCGAGCAGATCACCGGGTGGATCGCCGTCCCGCCCGGAGCGCATGGCAACTCTCTGATTGCGACCGTGACGATCGGCACCGACACCGCGCAACCGATCTCCCTCGACGATGCGTTCACCGATCTCGACGCAGGTCTGGCTCGGCTCTCCGATCAGGCAGCGAGGATTCTTCCGACCACCCGGGCCGGCGAGAGCTTCGAGCGCTCGGGGATCGAACCGACGGTGGCCAACTTCGGAAACTGGACGGCGTCACCGGAAGGTATGAACATTCACTTCGGTGACTACCAGGTCGGGGCCTACGGCATCGGCCTCATCACGATCACCGTTCCATGGACGGATCTGTCCGATGTCCTCGCTCCCGGCATGCAGGATGTGCTGAGCAGCTGACCCTCTGCCCGACAATGCGAACATGGACCCATGATGATTCGCGCAGGGGTGCTGGACGTCGCCTTCGACCGATTCGGTGATCCGTCCGGTCGTTCGGTGGTGCTGCTGCACGGGTTTCCGTACGACCCGCGCGGTTACGATGACGTCGCGAGGCTGCTCGCCGATTCCGGTTACGACGTGGTGGTGCCGTACCTGCGCGGTTTCGGTCCGACCCGGTTCGTCGACGCGGCCACGATGCGCTCCGGTGAACAGGCTGCGATCGGCCACGATCTTCGCGAGCTGATCCTTGCGCTCGAACTCGACAAGCCCATCGTTGCCGGTTACGACTGGGGTGGGCGAGCGGCCTGCGTCGTTGCCGCGATGTGGCCGGAGCTGGTGTCGGGCTTGGTGAGCGTCTCCGGCTATCTGATCCAGGACATCGCCGCGGCGGTGTCGACGCCGGTGGCCCCCCACCTGGAGAAGCGGTTCTGGTACCAGTACTACCTGCACTCCGAGCGGGGTCGGGCCGGGCTCGCGGAGTACCGCGCAGAGATCGCACAGACACTGTGGACGGACTGGTCGCCCACCTGGCGGTTCGGGGACTCAGAATTCGCGGCCACCGCACCGTCGTTCGACAACCCCGACTTCGTGAACGTCTCCGTGCATTCCTACCGGCACCGCTACGGCATCGAGGTGGGGGACGCGGCCTACGCAGCGACCCAGGAGTTGCTGACCGAGCAACCGAGGATCACGGTGCCCACGGTCGTGATCGATCCGACCGAGGACACCGTCGCCTCGCTGTACGGCCGCCCGGACCACGCGGCACACTTCGACGATCTGATCGACGTTCGTCAGGTCGATTGTGGCCACAACCCGCCTCAGGAACTACCTGGGCAGTTCGCCGACGCCATCGTGACGCTGGGCCAGGTGGTCCGGGATCGCGGCTCGAACTAGTCGACCGCGAGCTCGCCCAGTTCGTTCCAGTCGGTGCCGTCCACTTCCTGGCTGATGATCTTCGGCGTCTCCTGCAGGTACGGCGGGAGATCCTTCTGTGCCTGCTTGAAGTGATCCGAATTCACGTGCGTCGCACCGGCATCGGGGTCCTTGAAGGCCTCCACCAGGACGTACTCGGTGGGGTCGTCGAGAGTGCGCGACCAGAAGTACCAGAGGCACCCTTCCTCGGCCTGGCACGCTTCGGTGAAGTCGCGTGAGATCTCGGGCCAGTTGTCGGCGTGCTCGGGCTTGATCTTGAACTTGGCGGTGATGAAGATCAACGGTGCTCCTCGTGGTCGAAGTGATGGTTCTTGCTACTACCCGTTTTCACGGTACGAGAATCGCGCGTCCGCGAACACGTCCGTTGTCGAGGTCGTCGATGGCGCTCTGGAAGTCGTCCAACGCATAGGTCTGCGTATGCAGGTTCACCGCGCCTCGCGCGGCGAGCGACATCAGATCGCACAGGTCGTTGTACGACCCGACGAGGTTGCCGACGATGTTCTTCTCCTCGGAGATCAGGTCGATCGTCGGGACGTCGATGTTCTCGCCGTATCCGACGACGTGGTAGTCGCCGGCCCGTCTGGTCATCGCCAATCCTTCTGCGGTGGAACCACCTTCGCCGACGAAGTCGAGCACCACCTCGGCACCGAACCCGCCGGTGAGCTCCATGATCTGGTCCACCTGACTGCCGTCGGCGACCACCGCGTGATCGGCACCGAGGGTCAGCGCAAGCTTGACCGCGTCGGCGTTGCGGTCGATGACGATGAGTTCGGCGGGGGAGAGTGCCTCGAGAACCTGAATGCCGATGTGGCCCAGACCGCCCGCGCCGATGACGACACACTTGTCGCGGGGTGTGAGCCGTCGGGCCGCTTTCGCCGCCGCGTGATAGGCGGTCAGGCCGGCGTCGGCGAGTGCGGCCACCGCGGACGGCTCGAGCGAGTCGTCGATCTTCACCACTGTCCTGGCATTGGTCCGCAGGTAATCCGCGTACCCACCGTTGGTGTCGATTCCCGGGAAATCGCTTGTCTCGCAGTGAACGTCGTCGCCGGATCGGCAGGCGCGGCACAGTCCACACGTGACCAGCGGATGCAGAATCACCTTGTCGCCCTCGGTGACGTTGGTGACGGCCGATCCCACCGCATGCACCCAGCCAGCGTTCTCGTGGCCGATCGTGTACGGCAATGTGACACCGGACTTTTCGGCCCACTGGCCTTCGAGAATGTGCAGATCGGTGCGGCACACGCCTGCTCCGCCGATCTTCACGATCACGTCGAGGGGGCCTTGCACTTCGGGAATCGGGACCTCGGTCATCTCCAGCTTCCGGTGGTAGCCGACAACCTGGACGGCGCGCATCGTGCTCATCGTGAATGCTCCTGTGTAGTGCGTTGTGGGACAGCGACAGTGGTCAGGGGAATGAATGCGCCCTCTGCGCGTGGGACTTGCTGTTCCTCGGCGCCGGGGTATCGGGTCTGCAGCAGTCCGCGGCAGAAGTGCGCGTTGCCGTCGATCGACACGCGGGTGGCGCGGGCTCGCCGCATCACCATCGTCAGGTCCCCGGTGTGCGGGCGACCGGCGTGATCGACCAGAGCCGAGGCGGCCGGATCCGTGCGAAGTCCGAGTGCCTCACGGCGGCGGAGCAATGCGTTCGACGTTCGGTCGTCCGCAAGATCCCCGAGCACGACCGTCGACAGATCGTTCTCGGTCGCATGGGGATTCGCCCGCAACCATGCTTTGAGCGAGCGTTCCATCGCAGCTACGTACGCTTTGCGGCGGAACGTCGCTCGTAGCTCGTCGAGGTTCTCCTCGGCTTCGTGTCCGAAAGTGCCGCGGTAGCCGGCGTCGGCGGCAAGGCCGGCGTTGATCTTGTC
Organism: Rhodococcus sp. 05-2254-2; assembly: GCF_002259095.1. NCBI lineage: Bacteria > Bacillati > Actinomycetota > Actinomycetes > Mycobacteriales > Nocardiaceae > Rhodococcus > Rhodococcus sp. 05-2254-2. Next base: position 300,845 of record NZ_NOZJ01000001.1, read on the forward strand.
CGAGTCGTGGTGATCGTCGAGTTCGACCAGCACTCGCTCGGTCCACGGCAATGCCGTCAGCACGTCCTTGGAGTCTCCCGCCATCAGATACGCGAAGTTCGGCGAACAGAACGACGTCGGCAGCCGGAGATGAACATGCACGACGCCGTCGTCGACCTCGAGGGATCGGACGAATCCGAGATCGGTGATGGGCTCGTCCAATTCGGGATCGAGGACGAGTCCGAGTGCGGCGAACGCCTCGTCGTGCCTCGACAGGGTTGCAACTACCGACACGTCACACCCCCGCGAGGTCGGCGCGTTCGGGTTGACGCGGTCCGGTCTCGGTCTCGTCGGCGTCGGGCAACTGCAGTTCGGCCGGGACCGGGATGTCGTAGAGCTTGGCGGCGTTGAGCCCGAGCACCTTTTTCTTCTGCTCGATGGTGATGGGCGCGTATTCGTCGAGGGACTCGTGGATCTGGAAGTCGACGAATCCTTCGACCAACCACTTGGGCGTCCACAGCGCGTAGTCGGAGGAGAAGAAGATGCGGTCCTCGCCCAGCCAGTACAGCAGCTCGCCCATGATCTGCCCGAAGTACTTCGGACGCGTGTGCATGAACGGAATGGCCACGGCAAGTCCGGCATACACGTTCGGTTCCTGGGTGGCGATCCAGCAGAAGTCTTCGAGGCGCGGCAGTCCGCAGTGCTCGACGACGAAGTTCAGGTCCGTGAAATCAGTGGCCACGTGGTCGACGTCCGCGACGTCGAACGCGTCGCGGTCGAGCGGACGAATGGTCGGCCCCTTGTGCACGTGAATGTTCTTGATGCCGACCTCGCGGCACACCTCGAGGTAACGCCGCGTCCAGTCGTCGTCGAGCTTGTAGCCGCGGGAGTCGCCGTGCCATTCGGCGGTGTAGAGCTTGACGCCTTTCAGCCCGAAGCGTTCTGCGTCGGCCCGCAGTTGGTCGAGACCACGCTCGCCGTTACGCGGGTCGAAGTGGTGGTTGTAGGTCAGCTTGTCCGGGTGAGCTGCCGCGAGTGCAGAGGCCTCCTCGGTCTGGCCGAAGCCGGTCTTGTAGAACTCCCCGAGGTGAGCGGGCTGGAAGATGGCGTGATCGACGTATCCGATCTCGAACAGGTCGTGCATCAGCCGCTCGCCGCCCTGGTAGAGGTACTCGTCGTACGTCCACAGCTCGCTCTCGGGCGAAAGATTGCGGTGGTAGTCGTAGAAGCAGTCGATGAACTGCTTGCCGTGGATGTTGCGCTGGTTCTGCTCCCGCGCATCCCACAGGGCGATGTGGGCGTCGACGATGAAGTAGTTCTCGCCGTTTTTCGTGTACATGCGGTGGGCCTCCCGAATTGCAGTGCGTGACGTGGGTCACGTTGATCTGTGCACGACGGTAGGGCTGTGGGGCCGCCTCGAGGGCCCCGCGACGTCTCAATTCGAGACGATCGGCGGGGTGAGATTGCGACATGCGAATGTAACGTGGGTCACATGGCTGAACCGGAGGGTCTCGTGCGAGCCCGACTCCACTCCGAGCCCCTCGCTGCCGTCTCCCACCGCCTTCTGGCGTCGTGGCATCGCAGCCAGCGGTACGGGGTCTCGCTCGACGAGGTTGCTCCCGTCTTCTCCGGAACGTACGACGGCGAATCCCTGTTCTATCGCTGCGGCCGGGAGGTGCTCGACGGTCTGCGCGACACGCTGGCGAACGAGCCGGTATCGATGATGCTGACCGACGCCGACGGTCTCGTACTGGATCGCGTCAGCGCGGACCGCGAGTTGCTGGCCGCGCTCGATCGCGTGCACCTGGCACCCGGGTTCTCCTACGCCGAGGATCAGACCGGCACCAACGGACTCGCACTCGCGCTGGCGGATCGGGTACCTGCGGTGGTGAAGGCGGACGAACACTACTCGCTCTCGTTGGCCGGGTACACGTGTGCGGCCGCTCCCGTTCTCGATCCACTGACCGGCCGGGTGGAGGGGTGTGTGAATCTCACGACGTGGTCGCAGTCGTCGTCGGATCTGCTTCTGGCCCTTGCTCAATCGGCGGCCGGAAACACCTCGGCGATGATGCTCGCACGGTCGCAGGGTCAGCAGCCCAGGCCCGCACCGCGCGGTGAGGTCTTCCGAGTCGAGACCGCGCACAGCGGAGCAGGATCCGGCGTCGTCGACGACCTCTCGCCGGCCTGGCGCAGTGCACTGGGCTCGGCGACATCGGCGCTGGCCGATCACGGTTCGGTGCTGATGGTCGGCGAGGCGGGATCAGGACGAGCTACCGTCCTGGCCCGAGCGCTGCGGACATCTCGGCCCCGCGGCCGCATCCTCAGCGCCGGTGCGCCCGCTGCCCGTGACGTCGAGGCCTGGCTCGACCTGTGGACCCCCGAATTGCCGAAACCCGATACCGCCGTGGTCATCCGCGACGTCGACAGGCTGCCCGCCCGTGCGGCGGACACGTTGGCGGAACTGCTGCGTCGTGCAGGGGCAGGCGTGCCGGTGACCGTCACGGCATCGAACTACGACGACGTACCGCACGCACTCGCCGGATTGCTGCGCACAGTCGTCGAATTGCCTTCCCTGCGACATCGGCCCGACGACATCGCGCCGCTCGCCCTGCACCTCGCGGGCCGGGTACGCGGCCGGGTCGTCACGCTGACCACCGCCGCCGAGCGGGCGCTGCGGGAGTACGCCTGGCCGGGAAACGTCGCGGAACTGGCGACGGTCATGCATCGGGCCGCGATCCGCGCAGACGTCATCGGCATCGAACACCTGCCGCCGGAGGTGCTGTCGCACACCACCCATCGACTCACCCGCATCGAGACATTCGAGCGGGACGAGATGATTCGCGTGCTGTCGCAACCCGGCATCACGATGAACGACGCGGCCGAGGAACTCGGCATGAGCCGCGCGACCATCTACCGCAAGCGAGACCGATACGGCATCACGCTGCGTTCGTGATCGCCTACGCTCGATCTCATGGCCAGTAGCTCACCGTCGATCGAGTTGCCGGTCGGCGACCGCATCGTACGAATCTCCAACCCCGATCGGGTGTACTTCCCCGAGAGCGGTGCCACCAAGCTGGATCTGGTGAACTACTACCTGAGCGTCGGCGACGGCATCGTGCGGGCACTGAGGGAGCGGCCCTGCATGATGCACCGCTTCCCCAAGGGTCTCGCCGGAGACAAGGTGCACCAGAAGCGTGTGCCCAACGGAGCGCCGCCGTGGCTGGAGACGGTGCAGGTGACGTTTCCCCGCTACAACCGCACTGCCGACGAGCTGTGCGTGACCGAACTGGCTCACGTGGCCTGGGCAGTGCAGATGTCCACCGTCGAATTTCATCCGTGGAACAGCCGCCGCGCCGATGTCGAGATGCCCGACGAGTGGCGCATCGACCTCGACCCGATGCCCGACTGCCCCTTCGACCGAGTGCGACGCGTCGCCGGGGTCGTTCAGGAGGTGTTGGAAGACCTCGGTGCCGTCGGCTGGCCCAAGACCTCCGGCGGGCACGGGCTGCACATCTACGTGCGCATCGACCCGGCCTACGGATTCAAGGATCTACGAAGGGCAGCACTGGCTTTCGCGCGTGAGGTCGAGCGTCGCGCCCCCGAGGACGTGACGACGACGTGGTGGCGCAAGGACCGCGACCCGTCGAAACTGTTCGTGGACTACAACCAGAATGCCCGCGATCACACGATCGCCAGCGCGTATTCGGTGCGGGGGAATCAACAGGCGACGGTCTCGACGCCGATCTCCTGGGACGAGGTCGCGAGCGTGGATCCGCGCGAGTTCACGATGTTCACGGTGCCTGCCAGATTCGCCGAGCTGGGTGACCTGCACGCGGGCATCGACGACGCGGTGTTCGCGATCGACGAGTTACTCGAGTGGGCTGAGCGGGACGAGCATCAGGGCTTGGTCGAGCCTGCAGAAGACTGACTGCGCCGAACTCGCAGTTATGTACGGAAATCGGCGGAAATCCGTGCATAACTGCGAGTTCGGCAAGCAGTTCTAGTCGGTGCCGGACTCGATGGCGGCGTGGTCGAGTGCCGAGGAGTCGACGGAGCTGTCGGGGCCGCTTGCTGCGATGGCGTCGGCTCCGCCTGCGGGCAGTTCGCCGATCAGGTCGCCCCAGGCGGTGAGTTGATTCTGCGCGGCGTATTGCTCGAGTTTGCTGCGTGAATCGGCGATGTCGAGGTTGCGCATGGTGAGCTGACCGATGCGGTCGCCGGGGAAGAACGCCTGGCCCTGGCTGCGCTCCATCGACAGCTTCTCGGGGTGGTAGCTGAAGTTGCTGCCCTGGGTGTCGACGATGGTGAAGTCCTGGCCGCGGCGCAGTCGCAGTGTCACGCTGCCGCTGACGACGTTGCCGACCCACCGCTGCAGGCCCTCACGGAGCATCAGCGCCTGCGGATCGAACCAGCGTCCCTCGTACAGCAGGCGTCCGAGTCGACGGCCCTCGTTGTGGTAAGAGGCGACGGTGTCCTCGTTGTGGACGGCGTTGACGAGGCGTTCGTAGGTGATGTGCAGCAGCGCCATGCCGGGGGCCTCGTAGATGCCGCGACTCTTGGCTTCGATGATGCGGTTCTCGATCTGGTCGCTCATGCCGAGACCATGGCGACCGCCGATGGAGTTGGCCTCCATGACGAGGTCGACAGCGCTGTCGAAGGTCTTGCCGTTGATGCGGACCGGGCGGCCGCGCTCGAACTCGACGGTGACCTCTTCGGCGGCGATCTCCACCTCGGGGTCCCAGAACTTAACGCCCATGATGGGGTTGACGATCTCGAGCGAGGTGTCGAGGTATTCGAGACTCTTGGCCTCGTGGGTGGCACCCCAGATGTTGGCGTCGGTGGAGTACGCCTTCTCGGCGGAGTCGCGGTAGGGGAGCGTGCGCTGGCTGAGCCACTGCGACATCTCGTGCCGGCCGCCGAGCTCGGCGACGAATGCCTCGTCGAGCCAGGGCTTGTAGATACGCAGCTGCGGATTGGCGAGCAGGCCGTAGCGGTAGAACCGCTCGATGTCGTTGCCCTTGTACGTCGATCCGTCGCCCCAGATCGAGACGCCGTCTTCCTGCATGGCGCGGACCAGCATCGTGCCGGTGACCGCGCGGCCGAGCGGGGTGGTGTTGAAGTACGTCTGCAGCGACGAGCGGATATGGAATGCCCCGCAGGTCAGTGCAGCCAGGCCCTCCTCGACGAGAGGCTCGCGGCAGTCGATGAGCCGCGCTTGCTCGGCCCCGTAGGCCAGGCCGCGCTCGGGCACATCGGACAGATCCGGTTCGTCGTACTGACCGATGTCGGCGGTGTAGGCGTACGGCACTGCGCCGTGCTCGCGCATCCATGCCACGGCCACCGAGGTGTCGAGACCGCCGGAGAATGCAATGCCGATTCGTTCACCGACCGGGAGAGAGTTCAATACCTTCGTCACGGCAGCAGCCTAGTAGGGGTCGTTCCGCAGGCTCCACTCCCGGCCTAGTAGGGGTCGTTCCGCAGGCTCCACTCCCGGCCTAGTAGGGGTAGTTCCGCAGGCTCCACTCCCGGCCTAGTCGTACTACTGATCCGGCCGATCGGCGAGCGACTCCACTGCACCCCGGACCGCATCGAGATGCACGGTCATGGCGCGGGCTGCCGCGTCGTATTCGCCGGATCTGATGCCGTCGACGATCGCGTCGTGTTCGACGTTGGATTGCTGCTGCCGATGTGCGACGAGGTTGAGGGTCTCGGACTGCCGGGTCAACGCATCCCGAATATCGACGATGATCGCCTCGAATACGCGGTTCTTGCTCGCTCGCGCGATCGCCGTGTGGAACTGCGCGTCCAGCAGTACCCAGGCCTCGTGGTCGTCCTCGGAGCGCATCTCGTCGGCCAGACCGGCGAGCACCGTCAACTCCTCGTCGGTACGACGCTCCGCGGCCCAGCCTGCAGCGGGAATCTCCACGTGAGGGCGGGCCTCCATGAGCTCGCGGGCCGCGTAGTTGCCGATGTCGAGGTCGTTTCCGACGCGGTCGCGAACGACGAAAGTGCCCAGGCCCGTTTTGGTTTCGGTCAGGCCGAGGGCATGGCAGGAACGCAGCGCCTCACGGATGACCGAGCGGCTGACGCTGTGCCGGGTGGCGAGCGCGGCCTCGGAAGGCAACTTCTGCCCTACGGGTAGATCACCCGACGCGATCGCCGAGCGGAGGTCGGCGAACACCGCCTCGGCTGCGCTCATTCGGGCATTCGTGGGCGCACTGACTGCCCAGCTGTCCGACAGGTTCATGACGCAATCCTAGCCTGGGGTTGACCGATGAGGTGTTCTGCGCCACACTCTACCTGTCAGACAGCCGGACAGCTGGACACCCCATCAAGGAGCGCAACCGTGGCCGATACCCGCATCGAGAAGGATCTTCTCGGCGAACGCGACATCCCGAAGACTGCGTACTGGGGGATCCACACCCTGCGCGCTCTCGAGAACTTCCCCATCACCGGGCGTCCGATCTCCACCAACGCGCACCTCGTTCGCGGACTCGCAGCGGTGAAGTGGGCGGCTGCGTCGGCCAATCAGGATCTCGGAATTCTCGACGCCACCCGCGGGGAAGCAATCCGCACGGCGTGCCAGGAAATTCTCGACGGCCAGTGGCACGAGGAGTTCGTCGTCGACGTCATCCAGGGTGGTGCGGGCACCTCGACCAACATGAACGCCAACGAGGTCATCGCCAACCGTGCGCTGGAGATCCTCGGGCACGCCCACGGCGACTACAGCATGTTGCACCCCAACGAGCACGTGAACGCGTCGCAGTCCACCAACGACGTGTATCCGACGTCGGTGAACATCGCGACCATCTTCGCGGTGCACGAGCTCATCGCCTCGATGAAGGTGTTGCGGGACTCGTTCGGCCGCAAAGCAAGCGAGTTCGCCACCGTCGTCAAGATGGGCCGCACGCAGCTGCAGGACGCGGTGCCGATGACTCTCGGTCAGGAGTTCGGCACCTACGCGATCATGATCGACGAGGACTGCTCGCGGCTCGAGGAAGCTGCACTGCTGGTGCACGAGATCAACCTCGGAGCCACCGCCATCGGCACCGGACTCAACGCCCCCGCCGGATACACCGAATCGGCTGTCGCACATCTGCGGACCATCACCGGTCTGCCGCTGGTGACGGCAACGGACCTGATCGAGGCAACGCAGGACGTCGGTCAGTTCGTCCACCTGTCCGGTGTGCTCAAGCGGGTTGCGGTGAAACTGTCGAAGATCTGCAACGATCTGCGGTTGCTGTCCTCCGGTCCGCGGGCGGGCTTCAACGAGATCAATCTGCCTCCGATGCAGGCGGGTTCGTCGATCATGCCCGGCAAGGTCAACCCCGTCATCCCCGAGGTGCTCAATCAGGTCGCCTACGAGGTGATCGGCCACGACGTCACGATCACGATGGCGGCCGAGGCAGGACAGTTGCAGCTCAACGCATTCGAGCCGATCATCGTCAAGTCCCTGTCCGACGGTATGGCGCATCTGAGTGCCGCGTGCCGCACCGTCGCGCATCGCTGTGTGGACGGCATCACCGCCAACGTCGATCTGCTGCGTGAGCGCGTCGAGAACTCCATCGGCCTGATCACCGCGCTGAGCCCGTATCTCGGATACGTGGAATCGACTGCGATTGCCCAGGAAGCGTTGGTCAGCGGGCGCAATGTGGTCGACCTCGTACTCGAGAAGGGGCTGCTGGCCCGGGACGAGCTCGATCGGCTCCTGAGTCCCGAGCACCTCGCCAACCTTCGAGTGGCGCCGGTCGAGCATGCAGATGCTCCCGAGACGTCGACGAGGTGACGCGATGAGCACCGAGAACAGGAGTGTCGATACCCGCAAGGCCTTCACCGAGGAAGACCCCGGTTATCGAAAAGAGCTGGCCCCACGTCAGATTCAGATGATCGCCATCGGCGGTGCCATCGGAACCGGGCTGTTCATGGGAGCCGGTGGCCGCCTCCGCGACGCAGGTCCGGCGCTGGTACTGGTGTATGCGCTGTGCGGATTCTTCGCCTTCCTGATCCTGCGCGCACTGGGCGAACTGGTGATGCACCGGCCGACCTCGGGCTCGTTCGTCTCGTACTCCCGCGAATTCTTCGGGGAGAAGGTCGCTTTCGCGGCCGGCTGGCTGTACTGGATGAACTGGGCGATGACGGCGGTCGTCGACGTGACGGCCGTGGCGTTGTACATGAACTTCTTCAAGAAGTACTGGGCACCGCTCGGCGACATCGACCAGTGGGTGTTCGCACTCGGGGGCCTGCTGCTCGTTCTCGGGCTGAACCTGGTGTCGGTGAAGGTGTTCGGTGAGCTCGAGTTCTGGTTCGCGCTCATCAAAGTCGTTGCACTGGTGACGTTCCTGTTGATCGGTACCTACTTCGTCATCTTCGGAACGCCCATCGACGGGCAGGAGCCGGGGTTGAGTGTGCTGACCGACAACGGCGGACTGATCCCCAACGGGCTGCTGCCTGCGATCGTGGTGATCCAGGGCGTGGTGTTCGCGTACGCCTCGATCGAGCTGGTCGGTACCGCTGCCGGCGAGACGCAGAACCCCGAGAAGGTCATTCCCAAGGCGATCAACACCGTCATCATCCGTATCGTCGTGTTCTACGTCGGCTCGGTGCTGCTGCTCTCGTTGTTGTTGCCGTACACCAGTTATCAGGCCGGTGAGAGTCCGTTCGTGACGTTCTTCGGAGCCATCGACGTCGAGGGTGCCGACGCGATCATGAACCTCGTGGTCCTCACTGCGGCACTGTCCTCGCTCAACGCCGGCCTCTACTCCACCGGACGCATCCTGCATTCGATGGCGATCGCCGGTTCGGCTCCCGCATTCGCTGCGCGGATGAACAAATCGGGTGTGCCGTACGGCGGAATCGCACTGACGTCGGTGGTGACGCTGCTCGGCGTCGTGCTCAACGCAGTGGTCCCGGCGCAGGCATTCGAGATCGTGCTCAACCTCGCCGCTCTCGGCATCATCAGCGCCTGGGCCGTCATCGTGGCGTGTCAGCTGAAGTTCTGGTCGCTGTCCAAGACCGGCGCGGTCACTCGACCTGCGTTCCGATTGTTCGGTGCCCCGTACACCGGATACGCAACGCTAGGCTTCTTGGCGTGTGTACTCATGCTGATGGCCTTCGACAAACCGGTCGGTACCTGGACGGTGGCGTCGATCCTGCTCATCGCGCCGATGCTCGTCGGTGGTTGGTTCCTGTGCCGCAAACGAATTCGAGAGGTGGCGGCGCGCAGTGAATAAGTTTGTCGCCCTGTTGACCACCGGCGGCACCATTGCCAGTAGTCGCGACGAGCACGGGGTTTCTCGTCCGGTCGCCGGTGTCGGGGTGGATGTCGACGGCGTCGCGGTGCGCGAGGTGATGTCGAAGGACAGCTCGGCCTTGGACTTCGCGGATCTCGACACCATTCGTACGGCGGTGGCGGACGCGCTCGCCGAGGACGGATGCGTCGGAGTGGTGGTGCTGCACGGGACGGACACCATGGAGGAGTCGGCGTTGTACGTCGATCTGTTCCACGACGACGAGCGTCCGGTGGTGTTCACCGGCGCGCAGCGCACTGCCGATCATGCCGATCCGGACGGCCCCGGCAACATTGCCGCGGCAGTGGCAGCAGCGCAGTCCGAGCGCGGTGTGCTGATCGCCTTCGGTGGGCGCTTGCTGCCCGCACGGGGTGCGATCAAGAAACACACCACCGAGCTCGACGCGTTCCGCTCAGCCGCATTGTCGCGACCGAAACCGTTGCCGTGGAAGCCCATTGCCGGGGTCCGCGTGGACATCGTTGCGTTGTATCCCGGTGCCGACGGCCTGCAGATCGATGCGTGCCGCCAGGCGGGGGCGTCGGGCATCGTGCTTCAGGCTCTCGGCTCGGGCAACACCAACGCCGCCGTGGTGCATGCGGTGAAAGAAGCAGTGGCGGCTGGGGTGCACGTGGTCGTCACGACGCGGGTGCCGTTCGGTGAGACCTCGCCGACGTACGGCGGCGGCGGGGGTGGACACGATCTGGTCGATGCGGGTGCGGTGTTCTCCCGGGAACTGCGGGCGGGGCAGGCACGGATTCAGTTGGCGGCGCTCGTTGCCACCGGAGCGAGTGACGTGGCTGTCCACAATTCCTTCTCGTAGGCGGGAAACCGTGCGCGGAGGCGAACAGTGGACAACGGCGGCAGTGCCGTTCGAGCTACAGCTCCGACTCGCCCCAACTCTCGACGTGTAGTTCGTCGCCGACGGTCACCGTGCCGTTCTGCAGCACGGAGAATTTCGACCCGAAAGCGACACCCTTCTGTCGGCTGCGGCGGTAGTCACCCAGGGTGCGCAGCGGCTCGGGCCCGCTGCGCTCACCGGTTGTCTGCTCGACAGTGGTGACGGCGCACCGGATCGCCAGCTTGGTGTACGCGAGACGCGTGGATCCGATGGTCACTTCCCGCACCTCGTCTTCCCGATGCGGTTCGTCCCAGCCGTCGACGACGATATTGGGACGAAATCGATTCATCGGCAATGCGGCGTCGAGTCGGGAATTGAGCCCGGCGAGCGTGGCGGTCGAGAGAATGTGGACTGCCGCGCTGTCGGCGAATTGTGCTGAGCCGGGCGATATTCCGTCGGTGATCCGGCCGAGGTCGCGCGGCGCGGCGACGAGCCTCGACGGTTCTCCGATCACTTCGGTCAGCCAGCCCGCGACCTCGTCGCCCTGATCGACGCCCCGCATCGGCGTGCGGAACATGGTGATGTCACGCGACTCGGAATCGCGGTCGATGGCCACGGTCACCGAACCCATCGCTGCGTGGTCGAGCGTCAGCGACCCGTCCGTCACCGAGCATCGAACGACCGCGAGGCCGGGGTCGCTCCGTTGGCTGCGAAATGCGCCGTCGGCGTCGACGATCATGAATGCGCGATCGTGCTCGAGGCCGGTAGCGCTCACGTGGGCAGAATCCAACAATGCACCTGCGCATCCCTTGACTGGGTAGGTCAGCAGAGACGACACGCGCACTCGTCGAGGATACTGGGATCCATGACTCGTGCGCTGTTGGTTGTGGATGTGCAGAACGATTTCACCGAGGGTGGCGCGCTGGCGGTGGCCGGCGGGGCGGAGGTCGCGCGCAGGATCAGCGCGTACCTGGCGCGCCAGGGCGACGACTACGACCTCGTGGTGTCCTCGCGGGATTGGCACGACGCAGAGGGCGACAACGGCGGGCATTTCGCCACCGATGCCGCACCGGATTTCGTCACCACGTGGCCGGTGCATTGCGTGGCAGGCACGGTCGGTGCCGAGTACCACCCCGATTACGCGACCGGTTCGGTGGACGAGCACGTCTACAAGGGGCAGGGCAAGCCGTCGTACTCGGCGTTCGAGGGCGTCACCGAGGACGGGACACCCCTGGCCGAGATACTCGCTGCCAACGAGGTCACCGACATCGACGTCGTCGGGCTTGCGACCGACTACTGTGTGCTGGCCTCGGCCAAGGATGCCGTCGCCGAGAAATTCGACGTCCGCGTCCTCACCGACCTCGTCGCCGGGGTTGCTCCCGAGACCTCCGCGGCGGCCCTCGACGAGCTGAGAGCATCCGGCGCTTCGGTGGTCTAGGCCGACGCGACCACCGTCGTCAGCAGCACGGCCGCGTCTGTCATGGCTCGCAAGGAGTGCGGTGCTTCGGGGACGATCAAGAAATCTCCGGACATTCCGCACCACACATTGCTGCCGCTGACCAATTCGACCCGACCGGACAGGACATGCACGGTGGCCTCTCCTGGGTTGCTGTGCTCGGACAGTTCGGCACCGGCAGCGAGCGCGATCAGTGTTTGTCGGAGAGCGTGGTCGTGGCCCCCGTACACCGCCACCGCCGCCCGACGCGACGAGGCGGCGGTGGCCGTCGCGATCTGCGTGCCGACGAGTGCGTCGAGCGAAACCTTCTTCATTCGGTCACGGTGACGGGAGACCACAGGTCCGGCCCGAACACCTCGTAGGAGATGCGGTCCGGCGGTACGCCGCGCTGAAGGGCCGCGAGCCGGACGGCGCGCAGGAACGGCAACGGTCCGCAGCTGAGCACGTGGGTGTCCGCGGTGAAGGCGATCCGGTCGAAATCCATCAATCCGGTGAACGACGTCGAATCGTCCGCGTCGACGGTCTCGTACCAGGCTTGATCGACGACGTCGTCGAGTGCTTCGGCCGCGGTGGCGATCGCCTGTCGCAATGCATGGTCGGCGCGGCTGCGGTCGGCGTGGGCCAGTATCAGTGGTCGGCCGGGCTGAGTTCGAGCGAGATGCTCGACGAGCGGCAGCACCGTGGTGATTCCGGCACCGGCCGTGGCGATCAGCAGCGGTCCTTCGCCGGTAGGTACTCCGAAATCGCCTGCAGGACTGCTCACTTCGAGAATGTCGCCGACGTCGACGGCCTCTTGGAGGTGGGTCGAGACCTGCCCGGGCGGACCGTTCCGTACCTGTGCCACCGTGATCTGCAGGCGGGTGTCGGAGGCGATGGACGAGACGCTGTACTGACGCGGCTGCCGGGTGCCGTCGGCGAGGTCGACGAACACCGTGACGTACTGGCCGGCCGCGAGTGCGGGAAGGGGAGCGCCGTCCGCGGGTTCGAGGACGAGCGAGACCGTGCCGGGGCTTTCCTGCGTGCGCCGCATCACGCGATACGGGCGCAGCGGATTGTGGGGGTCGATGTCTGCCGCTGCGTAGAGGCGCGCTTCGGTGGCGACGAGCTGAGTGGCGAACAACCAGTAGACCTCGTCCCACGCGGCAGCGACGGCGGGAGTGACGGCGGCGCCGAGGATGTCGGCTACGGCACCGAGCAGGTGACGGCCGACGAGGGTGTACTGCTCCGGGGTGATGCCGAGGGTGATGTGCTTGCCGGCGATGCGGCGCAACACCGGCTCGAACGACGGTGCGTCCGGGTCGATCAGTTGCACGGCGTAGCCGACCACCGACGCGGCCAGTGCCCGACTCTGCTCTCCGGTTTCCTGATTCGCGCGGTTGAACAGCCGCCACAGCTCGGGGCGTTCGCCGAGCATCGACTCGTAGAAGCGGGCGCTGATCGTTTCGGAGTGTTCCGCGACCACACCGGCAGTGACTCGGACGACGGCCTCGGCAGCGGGAGACAGAGCGGGGTGGGTGTCGGACGAGGGGCGGGGTGGTGCAGTGAGGGTCACGTCACCACCCTGGCCGCTGCGCTGCTGTCGCAGCAGCCCTTTACGTCCCGACGTCGAGGGACCTTCGTCCCTCGGGTGGCTTTCTAACTGTCGATCGTCGTGGTGATGGAGGTGACCGACGGTGCCGCCGGGGTGCTGCCGAATCCGAATGTCACCGGGGGTGTGACGGGGGTGAGCGATCCGAGGTCCTCGCCCTGCCACGATGCAGAGACGTCGGTGACGCGATGTTGGTGCTTGGCACCGTAGTACTCGCGTCGGCCCCCGCCTGCGCTGCCGCGGGTGCGCACTCCGCGCAGTACGACTCGGGCGATGGGGTCGCTGATCGCGCAGAACCACGGTGCCGTCGAGACCGCGTCGGGCACGATGCTCAATGCGCGACCGAGCACGGTCGGCCCGGCGACGCGGATCCTGATCGACAGGTCACCGGCCTGCACCGATCGCCATCCATTCGGCTCCGCTGCGAAGGTCACCGGGACCAGCTCGGTGGAGTCGAATGTGTATGTGGCGGTGACGAATTCGCGTACGTCCTCGTTGGGGGCGATCAGCAGACGCTGTCCGTCCGCGAACTGGACCATGACGTCGGTGAATTCCCCGAGCGGCGACCGCGTCCAATGCCCGACGACGATCCGCACGCCGGACGTCGTACCTACCCCGTAGATCTCACCGTGAAACCGTGATCTGGTCATCACACCGACTGTAGCCATGCTCGGCCCGGGTCGGTGCATAGTGGAGGTCATGGCGTCCTCGCAACCCACTGTATTCGTCCTGTTCGGCGCGACCGGAGACCTCGCGAAGCGAATGGTCCTGCCGTCGTTCTACCAGCTCCATATCGAGGGCCTGCTGCCCGAGAAATGGGTCCTGATCGGCAACGGCCGCAGGGACACCTCCGACGACGAGTTCCGCGATCACGTCCGCAGCGTCCTCGACGAGTTCGCCGAGAACGTGGACGACGGCGATTGGTCCGAATTCTCCGAGCGAATCCGCTTCGCGGGCAACGGCTTCACCGTCGACGATCCCGGTACGTTGCCCGAGGTCGTCGCCGAGGTGAAGAAGGACATCGGCGACGACGCCCAGCTGGTGCACTACATCGCTCTGCCTCCGAGCACCTTCGTCGATTACACGAAGGCCCTGGGTGCACACGATCTCGCCGAGGGTTCCAGGGTGGTCTACGAGAAGCCCTTCGGCACTTCTCAGAGCAATTTCGAGGAACTCGACAAAGCCGTCCACGAGGTCGTCGAGGAAGAGCAGGTCTACCGAATCGACCACTTCCTGGGCAAGGAAGCGACCCAGAATCTGCACGTGCTGCGGTTCGCGAACGGCATGATCAGCGGCATCTGGAACTCCGAGCACATTGCGCAGGTGCAGATCGACGTCCCCGAGACCCTCGACATCGACGACCGCGCCGAGTTCTACGACGAGACCGGTGCCGTGCTGGACATGCTCGTCACGCACCTGTTCCAGGTCGCGGCCGAGGTGGCGATGGAACCGCCGGCGTCACTGAAGGCCGAGGATCTGCAATCGGCTCGGGAGACGGTGATCGGGAAGTTCCGGGCGTTGGACACCGACGAGGTGGTACTCGGTCAGTACGACGGTTACCGCGACGTCGAGGGAGTCGACGACAACTCCGAGGTCGACACGTTCGTGGCGGCCAAGCTGTGGGTCGACACCGACCGCTGGCGTGGAGTGCCGTTCCTGCTGCGCACCGGAAAGATGCTGGGTGTCGGAGCGCAGCGGGTGTCGTTGGTGTTCCGCAAGCCCGCCGACAGTCCGCTCACCGAGCTGCCCGAGGACGGGGCGGTGCTGTCCTTCGATCTGTCCGGAGACGGCAGCATCGACATCGCCATGACGGTCAAGGAACCGGGCCCGGATTTCGATCTGTCGGTGGGACATCTGGCGTTACCGCTGAAGTCGATGCCCGACGCGGAGCCGCTCAGCCCATACGCGCGCCTGATCCTCGATGTGCTCAGCGGAGACAGATCGTTGTTCACCAGGCCGGACGGTCTGGCGCACGTGTGGGATGTCGCGGCTCCCTTGCTGAGCAACCCGCCCGAGGTGAAGAGTTACGAGCCCGGTTCGATGGGACCCGCCGAGGCGGACGCGCTCGCCGCACCCTGTGGCTGGTTGATCACCGGGAATACCGAGGGCTGAGTCTGCGTCGCGTTTCGGGGTCCGAAACAGTCGGTGGGTCCTTTTTGTCCGAAACGATGGACTGTACCGAGTTGCCGACGATATGTTTCTGACGCTCTTACATCACCCGTCAGACCCCCCTCGACGTTTCTCGAAAGGCCTTCACCCATGTTCTTGGACCTCATCACCGATCTCCTGCCCATCCTCGGTGGCGGCGAGGAAGGCGGCCTCGGCGACCTCATCACCGGCGGACTGCTCGACGGCTTGCTCGAGGGACTCCTCGGAGACAGCACCGGTAGCTTCGGCTCCAGCTAGTCCCACATCGCAGAAGGCCCTGCTCCTCGTCCGTCGAGGAGCGGGGCCTTCTGTCGTGCAGGTGGGCCGTCACGGCCGGAGTGGCATCAACATCAACCCCGCGAGGTAGATCAGCACGACGGTGCCGCCGGTCAGGACCGTGCCGGCAACGGTGGCGAGGCGGACGATGTTGACGTCCCAGCCGAAATATTCGGCAACGCCGCCGCAGACGCCTCCGATCATCTTCTGCGAACTGGACCGGGTGAATTCTCTGGGGGAACCGCTCTCGAATGTCATGGTGAAAAGTCTGCGTCATCAACGGCTTTCGGCACATCGGGGGTTTCACCCATATCGACCCCGATAAACGGACGGTCCGGCAAACGGTGCTCGAACAGGATCTCCGACTTTTACGCGCCGAGACCTGGACCGGACGCTTCGGTGAGGGTTACGGTCGCACCCGATCGGTCGTAAGGCGTATCGCGCGTACCCGGCTCGTCCCCCTTGCGGGCCGGGTACGCGCAACGCTGCCGCAGGCGTGTGGTGTTCACCGAACCGCCATGGAATGGTCACCGATGAGCATTAACTTTCGGCACATGACCGACAATGATCTGCGCAACGGTGAGGCTCCACGCACGAACCTGAGCGACTTGCTCGACATCACCAAGGCGGTAGATCTTGCCGACACCTCGGGCTTCGCCGTCGACGACTCCGATGACGACGATCCGATACTGCTGACCGTCCCCGACGGCCACGTCGTCGACACCTGGCGCGAGAACTACCCGTACGACGAGCGCATGACGCGCGCCGAGTACGAGCTCGAGAAGCGTCTGCTGCAGATCGAACTCCTGAAGCTGCAGATGTGGACCAAGGAGACCGGTCGACGGCACGTCATCGTCTTCGAGGGCCGAGACGCCGCCGGCAAGGGCGGCACGATCAAGCGATTCATGGAACACCTCAACCCGCGCGGTGCGCGTGTGGTTGCGCTGGAGAAGCCGTCGGCGCGCGAGTCGACCGAGTGGTACTTCCAGCGTTACATCGCACACCTGCCCGCGGCCGGGGAGATCGTCCTGTTCGACAGGTCCTGGTACAACCGTGCGGGCGTCGAGCGGGTCATGGGTTTCTGCACCGACGAGCAGCACGCCCACTTCGTTCGCCAGGCACCGCTGTTCGAGCAGATGCTCGTGGACGACGGCATCAGTCTGACCAAGTTCTGGTTCTCGGTGTCGCAGCACGAGCAGCGCACCCGCTTCGCCATTCGGCAGGTCGACCCGGTGCGGCAGTGGAAGCTCTCGCCCATGGACCTCGCCTCGCTGGACAAGTGGGATGCGTACACCGCGGCGAAGGAAGAGAATTTTCGCGCCACCGACACCGATGTCGCACCGTGGACGGTCGTCAAGAGCAACGACAAGAAGCGGGCTCGCATCAACGCGATGCGTTTTGTGCTCAACAAGTTCGACTATGCCAACAAGGATCCCGAGATAGTCGGGGAAACAGACCCGTTGCTTGTGGGCCGCGCGAAAGAAGTGATCGGCGAATAGTTTTCACTGCATAACCGGTGAGATTTCCGGTGAACCGTTGCGGCACCATCTTTCCGGGGTCTCGAGTTGATACCGGGTGCTGCGCCAAACCTTAGCGTGCGGTAAGAACGAGGGAGGTCGTATCACCTACGGCTGTACGTACACGCGAGCATCAGGAGTTCTCATGGGTTCAGCAGCACAGTTCATTTCCGACATCGCTTCGGGCGTCTACGACGGCATCGTCGACGCGATCGTCGATCAGATCGTCGGCGTGCTGACGTCGGGTAGCGCCGCTTAATCGTCCGTAGCGCGTCGCGGTCGCAGTCGGGGGCGGCCGCGACGTCTCGGCACCGTCACCGTTTTGTGATATCGCACCAAGATTTTCGACTTTTACTGTCATTTCCGTGTACAGAGCGTGACCTTCTGAGGTAGAAATCTTCTTGCAGAGTTCATCGCGTGACACAAGTCACTGCAAATCTGCATACCCCCCTCGATGAAGGAGTAGTTCCATGTCCGCTGAGCTCGGTGACCTTTTCGCGATCCTCCTCCAGCTGTTCTCCGGTATCAGTTCCTCTTCGGACTGACGTACCTCGGTTCCGTACCGTCGGCCTCGGATTCGTGAGCACCCGGTCGGAGCCTCCAGCAAGGTCCACCCGCGACATCGGCGCGGTGTTCGTGATGCCGGTTCGGCATCGAATCCCACTCTCTTCAAGGAGAATTCATGGAATTGCTCGCGATCTTGCTTCAGCTGCTCGCGCTGGGTAGCTCGGAAGGTAGCGGCTCGGGCACCATCGAGATCCCCGGTCCGTCCATCTGACCCACGACCATGAGCCGGGCTCGACGCGACGTCGAGCCCGGCTTTCGTGGTTCGAAGTCACTCGATCGGTCGAGAAGTCCTGCGAGCCTCGATGATTCGGTAGCGGTTCGGTCCTCAGGGGCGTCGGGGCTGGCCGGTGAGTGCTCGGCATAGGGTTGCCCGATGCAGACGGTTCCGATTCAGATGCCCGACGGTTCGACGGTGCCGGTCTCACTGTTCCCCGGTGAAGGCCGCGACGACGCACCCGTCATCGTCGTTCTTCCCGGCCTCGGCATTCCCGGTGGTTACTACCGACTGTTCGCCGAGGCGCTCGTCGCGCGCGGTTTCCACGCCGCGATCGGTGACCTGCGCGGCCAGGGAGACAGTGTGCCCAAGCCGAGTTCGGCGAGTCGGTACGGGTATCAGGAGCTGGTGTCGGTCGACTTACCGGCGATCTTCGAGGTGGTTCGCGAGCAGTTCCCGGCGGCGACGCCGTACTTGCTCGGGCACAGCATGGGTGGGCAGCTCGGCTCGATGTACGCCGCGCGCATCAGGGGCAGGCTCGGCGGATTGATCCTGGTGGCGTCGGGCTCGCCGTACCACCGCGGTTTCGGTACGACCCGCGGTGTACCGCTGTACGTGGGCGCGGCGGCGATGGCGATCACCAGCAACATCGCCGGGTTCTGGCCGGGGGATCGCATCGGCATCGGCGGATTCGGTCGGCAGTCGCGGGTTCTGATCGACGATTGGTCCCGGTTCGCGCGCAGTGGCTCGATCGAGCCTGCTGGGGCCGACATGGACTACGAGGAACGGATGGGCCGTCTGACGCTGCCGGTGCTGGCGGTGACCATCGAGGGCGACGACCTCGCGCCTCGCGGCTCGATGGACAACCTCGTACGCAAGCTCGCCCGTGCCGATGTCACCTCGGTACACGTCGACGAGCCGCTCGGGCACAACGGTTGGATCCGTAACCCCACGGCGGTCGCCGACCTCGTTGCGGAGTGGATGCACAGGTAATTCGCACGAACTAACTTTTGGTCGTTTCACACGCTATTCGTCATTTCTACCTACTTTCGGTTCGTTTTGGTGTAAGAAGTTTTTGAACCAGCAATTGTTCGACGACGATAGTGAGCACGACTATGAACGGCCAGGGGGATTCGGTAGGTCGAATCGGTGGTGGGGAGCGGTGTCGCCGATCGCGTGCGCTGTGCAGAGTCGTCGTCCTGTGTGTGGTGGCATGCGTCGCAGCAGTAGCGCACCCACTCGCCTCCGCGGCCCCGGCCGACTCGGTGGCCGGTCCGACGGAGTCGTACGTGGTGCGCACCGAGGTGGCCGACGACACCGCGATGACCGCGTTCGTCCACTCCGCCGCGATGAACCGAACGATCCCACTCAAGATCCTGCGATCTCCCGATCGGACGACTCCGAGCCCCACTCTGTACCTGCTCAACGGCGCGGGCGGCGGACTCGACGGAATGGACTGGTACACCCAGACCGACGTCGTGGCGTTCTTCGCCGACAAGAACGTCAACGTGGTGACTCCCGTCGGCGGGGCCTACTCCTACTACACGGACTGGCAGCAGGACGATCCGAGGCTCGGACGCAACCAGTGGGAAACGTTCCTCACGGCCGAACTGCCGCCGCTCGTCGACGATCTGTTGGATACCAACGGCCGCAACGCGATTGCAGGTATCTCGATGGCTGCGACCTCGGTCCTGAACCTCGCCGCGCACCACCAGGGGCTGTATCGAGCCGTCGGTTCCTACAGTGGATGCGCGTCGACCACCGACCCGTTGGGGCGGGCATACGTCAAGACCGTCGTGTCCATGGCGCTCGGCGCGAACGTGACGAACATGTGGGGGCTGGACGACCACCAGGACTGGGTACGCAACGATGCGGTGGTCAACGCCGAAAAGCTGCGTGGCACAGCGCTGTACATCTCCAACGGTAGCGGACTGGCCGGGGCATCGGACACCCTCGACGGCACCAATCCCAATGGGCCCGGCTTCGTGTTGCTCAACCAGATGGTCGTGGGCGGTGCCATCGAGGTGGCGACCGGAGACTGCACACGGAGGCTGAAGACGGCCCTCGAACAGCTCGACATCCCGGCCCACTTCGAGTTGCGTGAGCGCGGCACCCACTCGTGGGGCTACTGGCAGGACGACCTGCACGATTCCTGGCCGATGTTCGAGGACGCGCTCGCCGGCTGAGAATCAGCTGCGAGCGAGGTGCCGCCACAGAAATTCGTAGGTCAACGCCGTCTTGAACGCCAACTGCGCATTGTCCGACGCCCCGCCGTGCCCACCTTCGATGTTCTCGTAGTAGCTCACGTCCTGACCGAGTTCGGCCAACCGAGCCGCCATCTTGCGTGCGTGTCCCGGATGGACGCGATCGTCGCGGGTGGACGTAGCGATCAGAATCGGCGGATACCGACGCTCGGATGCGGCGACGACGTTCTGGTACGGGGAGTACTGCGAGATGAACTCCCACTCGTCCGGGTCGTCGGGGTTGCCGTACTCGGCCACCCAGGACGCGCCCGCGAGCAGGAGGTGGTACCGCTTCATGTCCAGCAGTGGGACCTGACATACCAACGCGCCGCACAGTTCCGGGTACTTCGTCACCATGATGCCCATCAGCAGGCCGCCGTTGCTGCCGCCCTGAGCGGCCAACTGTTCGGTGGTGGTGATGCCTCGGGTGACGAGGTCGCGTGCGACAGCGGCGAAGTCCTCGTGCACCAGATGGCGTCCGGCACGCAGTACCTGGGTGTGCCACGACGGCCCGTACTCGCCGCCGCCGCGGATGTTGGCGACGACGTAGGTGCCACCACGTTCGAGCCACGCGCGTCCGGTTGCACCGCTGTAGCCGGGTGTCATCGAGATCTCGAAGCCGCCGTAACCGTAGAGCAACGTCGGTCCGGGTCCGGAATCCGCGCGTCGGACGACGAAGTACGGGATGTCGGTACCGTCGTCGGACCGGGCGAAGAACTGCTCCACCGTCAGGCCGTCGGCGTCGAAGAACGCCGGAGCCTGTTTGAGGACTTCGAGCTCGCCGCCCACCGTGCCCACCAGCAGTGTCGCCGGTGTCAGGTAGCCGGATGAGGAGAGGAAGTACTCGTCACCGTTCTCCTCGGCGTCGGTGCCGACGATCTCGGTGGACGTCAGGTCCGACAGCCCGTCGATCGTGCTGACGTCCCACTCGTTCGCGCCGGGGGTCAACACGTGCAATTTCGTCCGTACGTCCTGCAGCGTCACCAGCAGCAGGTGATTCTCGGTCCACGCGTACTGGTGCAGTGACGTGTGCGCGTCCGGGGCGAAGAGGACCGTGAGAGCGATTGTGCCGGAGACGAACTCGTCGAAATCCGCAGCGAGCAACGCGCCGGCCGGATAGGTTCGGTCGCCGACCGTCCACGGCGTCATCGTGCGGATCAGCAACCAGTTCTCGTGTACCGAGGTCGACGCGTCGGTCGGCGTCGCGATCCGGGTCAGGGCAGAACCGTCCAACACGTAGGTCTCGGAGTTGTAGAAGTCGGTGGCACGCTGGACGAAGTCGCGCTCGAAGCCGGGGGTCCGGTCGTGCCAGGCGGAGATCGAGATGTCCTGTGCTGCACCCTCGTACACGGTCTCGGCGTCGGCGAGCGGGGTGCCGCGATGCCACCGCTTGGTGATACGCGGATAGCCCGATTCGGTCAGCGAACCGGGCCCGAAATCCGTTCCTACGAAGACGGTGTCGGCGTCGATCCAACCGATGTCGGTCTTGGCCTCCGGTAGGGCGAATCCGCCGTCCTCCGGGGCGCGAAAGGTGCGGGAGTCGAGATCGAACTCACGGACCACCGTCGCGTCGGCCCCGCCGCGGGAGAGCGTCACCAGTGCCAGTCGTTGATCGGGACGCAGCACCTGCGCGCCACCCCACACCCAGTTCTCGTCCTCGCTGCCGGCCAGCGCATCGAGATCGAGCAGCACGTCCCACACCGGATTCTCGGTTCGGTACTCGTCCATCGTCGTTCGACGCCACAGGCCGCGGACGTGTTCGGCGTCGCGCCAGAAGTTGTACAGGTACTGCCCACGACGACGGGCGTACGGAATGCGGGCGTCGGTGTCGAGTACCTCGCGGATGCGGGACTCGGTGGCATCGAACTCGTCTCCGGCCAGTTCCTCGACGGTCACCCCGTTGCGGGTGCGAACCCAATCGAGGGCCTCCTCGCCGGTGACGTCTTCGAGCCAGAGGTACGGGTCGTCCGAGATTGCCATTCCACAGTTCTAGCAGCAGATGCGCCGTCGGGTCGGTCGGCGCTCGCGTGGCTACCGGCTGGTAACGAAGACCAGGTCGAGACAGCGTCGGAGGTCACGACTACGCTGGGGACTCGTGACCTCACACTATGACGTCGTTGTCCTCGGAGCCGGTCCCGGTGGGTACGTCGCTGCTATCCGCGCGGCACAACTCGGACTCAGCACTGCCATCATCGAGAAGAAGTACTGGGGCGGTGTGTGCCTGAACGTGGGCTGCATCCCCTCGAAGGCACTTCTCCGTAACGCCGAGCTGGCGCACCTCTTCACCAAAGAGGCGAAGCTGTTCGGTATTTCGGGTGAAGCGTCCTTCGACTTCGGCGCAGCGTTCGATCGCAGCCGCAAGGTCGCCGACGGCCGCGTCAAGGGCATTCACTTCCTGATGAAGAAGAACAAGATCCCCGAGTACGACGGCAAGGGCACGTTCACCGATGCCAACACCATCGAGGTCGAGCTGACCAAGGGTGGCACCGAGACGATCACGTTCGACAACGCGATCATCGCGACCGGCAGCACCACCAAGCTGCTCCCGGGAACCGAGCTGAGCAAGAACGTCGTCACGTACGAAGAGCAGATCATGACCAAGGATCTGCCGGGTTCGATCCTCATCGTCGGTGCCGGTGCGATCGGCATGGAGTTCGGGTACGTGCTCAAGAACTACGGCGTCGACGTCACCATCGTCGAGTTCCTCGATCGTGCGCTGCCCAACGAGGACAAGGACGTCTCGAAGGAAATCGAGAAGCAGTACAAGAAGCTCGGCGTCAAGGTCATCACCGGCGCGGGCGTGCAGAGCATCGACGACGACGGCTCCAAGGTCACCGTCGCGATCAAGCACAACAAGTCCGGTGAGAGCGAGACCTTCACCGTCGACAAGGTGATGCAGTCCGTCGGATTCGCGCCCCGCGTCGAAGGATTCGGCCTCGAGAAGACCGGCGTGGAGCTCACCGATCGCGGTGCCATCGGCATCACGAACACCATGCAGACCAACGTGCCGCACATCTACGCCATCGGCGACGTCACGGCCAAGCTCCAGCTGGCCCACGTGGCCGAGGCGCAGGCTGTCGTCGCCGCCGAGACCATCGGCGGCGCAGAGACATTGCCGATCGACGACTACCGCATGATGCCGCGTGCGACGTTCTGTCAGCCGCAGGTCGCGAGCTTCGGCCTCACCGAGGACCAGGCCCGCGAAGAGGCGCAGGCCCGCGGTTCCGACATCAAGGTCGCGAACTTCCCGTTCGCCGCCAACGGCAAGGCACACGGACTGGGCGACGCCACCGGCTTCGTCAAGCTCATCGCCGACACCGAGCACGGCGAATTGCTCGGCGGACACCTCATCGGACCGGACGTCTCCGAGCTGCTACCCGAGCTGACCCTGGCCCAGAAGTGGGACCTCACGGTCAACGAGCTGGCCCGCAACGTCCACACGCACCCGACGCTGTCGGAAGCACTGCAGGAAGCGATCCACGGCCTCGCGGGGCACATGATCAACTTCTGATCTCCACCTCGAGAACCAACGGCGGCGACCACTTCGGTGGTCGCCGCCGTTGTCGTCGGTGCCCCTCGGCCCGGTCGCTTTTCGGAACCTTCACGCGGCCCGGCGAAGTCTGTGATTTGTCATAGCTCGGTAAGTGAAGAAAACGTCACTTGGTCGACGGTCGGCTGGTAATTTCCGTTCCTGCGCGGGGGAGTCGCACTGAACAGAAAGCCGGGGGGGGGGTGGGGAATTGTCGTCGCCGACATCGACGCTCGCACGCGTCAGCGACGGAGTTGCCAGTGGATTCCGGACGTTCGGGCGAACTCTGGAGCTGGGTGTACTGGCCTTCGTCCACCTCGTCCGCGACATACTCACACTGCGACATCCGTGGCGCGACACCATCGATCAGGCCTGGTTCGTCGTCACCGTCACGGTGGTGCCGGCAATACTGGTGTCCATTCCGTTCGGCGTCATCGTGTCCGTTCAGGTCGGCAGCCTCACCGATCAGATCGGTGCGACGTCCATCGCCGGAGCCGCGGGTGGCCTCGGGGTCATCCGCCAGGGCGCACCGATCGTCGCGGCACTGCTGTTGGGCGGTGCAGCAGGCGCGGCAGTGGCAGCCGATCTGGGTGCGCGCACCATCCGGGACGAGATCGACGCGATGTCGACCATGGGAATAGACCCGGTTCGCCGGCTGGTCACACCACGGCTGGCCGCCATCCTCCTGGTGGCACCGTTCCTGTGCATCCTCATCATCTTCATGGGACTGGCCGCGGGCTATGCGATCAACGTCGGTTTTCAGAGTGGGACGCCCGGTAGCTACATCAGCTCGTTCGCGTCCTTCGCCTCGGTGACAGATCTGGTCGTCGCGCTGGTGAAGACCGAGATATTCGGGGTCATCGTCATCATCGTGGCCTGCCAGCGAGGGTTGTCCGCCGCACACGGACCGCGCGGGGTAGCCAACGCGGTCAACGCGTCCGTCGTGCTCGGTGTGGTGTCCGCATTCACCGTCAACGTCGTGATCACGCAGTTGGTTGCGATGTTCATGCCGCAGAAGTTGGGCTGAGATGGCAACTCCTTCGCGGTACACCGTGCACGGCACCGCTCACCTCACCCGTGGTGCGAGATACCTCGGGCGCAGGCCGTTCGACGTACTCGAAATGCTGGGCCATCAACTGACGTTCTGCGTCAAGGTTCTCGCCGCGATACCCCATACCGTCCGCTCCTATCGGCGTCAGATGCTGCTCATCCTCAGCGACATCACCTGGGGCAGTGGCAAATTGATCGTCGGTGGCGGAACCGTGTCGGTCCTGGTCGTGCTGGGTGTCGCGGTGGGGGCATCCGTCGGAATCGAAGGGTTCAATTCCCTCGGCATGGTGGGGATGGAGCCGTTGACCGGTTTCATCTCGGCGTACGCCAGCACTCGGGAACTGGCCCCGATGATCGCGGCCATCGGATTCGCGACGCAGGCGGGATGCAGGATGACCGCCGAGATCGGGGCGATGCGTATCTCGGAAGAGATCGACGCCCTCGAAGCTCAGGGGATTCAGTCGATGCCCTTCGTCGTCACCACCAGGGTGATCGCGGGAATCGTCACGATCGTGCCGCTCTACCTGCTGACCCTCATTCTGAGCTACCTGTCGTGTGCGGTGGTGGTTCGCGTTGTCGGCGGACAGTCCTCGGGCACCTACGACCACTACTTCAGTGCCTTCCTGCAGCCGGTCGACGTGCTGTTCTCGCTCCTGAAGGCCGCGGTGTTCGTCGTGACGATCATCCTGATCCACGGCTATCAGGGGTACTACGCCTCGGGCGGCCCGGAGGGAGTCGGGCGCGCCTCGGGCCGCGCCATCAGGGCCAGCCTCGTTGCCGTCGTAGTACTGGACATGATCATGACGCTGGTCCTGTGGGGATTCGACTCGGGCATAAGGATTTCGGGGTAGAGATGGCAGTTTTCGACGATCTGACGGGGCGATCGGCCGGGCCGGCCACGCTACGCCTGCGAGGGCTGGCGGTGGCCGTTGCCTTGGCAGTGTTCGCAGGCGGCCTCACCGCCTACGCACGCGGGGCCTTCGATTCGCCCTTCGAGCTGACGCTCGATGCAGCATCGGTGGGGGACGGTCTGACGCCCGGGTCGGAGGTGAAGTTCCGTGGTCTGTCCATCGGCACGGTCGACAACATCGAGACCGTCGGCTTCGGACGGCAGCGGCTGCAACTGGAGATCGATCCGAGCCAGGCGGGCGAGCTCACCGACACCATGCAGGCTCAATTCTCGTCGTCGAACGTATTCGGTTCCACTGCAATCGAATTGGTCTCCGACGGCACGGGGGCACCCCTGGCCGACAACTCGACTCTCGAAGTGTCGAAAGACCTGCGAGGCGCAACGGTGACCGGAGTGTTCCGGCGAGTCGCCGACCTCACCGAGGTTCTCGACACCGAACAGGTGGACCACCTCCTGGACCTCATCGCGAACACCTCCGTCGAGGTGAGTCGAAACCTGAAGCCGTACTTCGACACTGCTCAGATGATGGCGAACAACCAGATCGACCCGCTGGCCTGGAAGCTGCATCGCGGTGCCGAACTGGGCGAAGGAATCGGCAACCTGGTTCCGCCCTTGCTCGATCTGGTGGTGGGAGTGGTGGACAAGAGCGTGTACGTCGAGGCACCCGCCGACCGAGCGCGAACCATCGCCGCCAACAACGGTCTGAGCGATCAGTTGATGATTCCGGTGGGCGACTTGCTGAAGGCGAACAATCCGAACCTGTCGAAGCTGCTGTCCACGGTGCTGGACCTGCTGGTGCCCATCACCGCGTCGATCGGCACATTGGCGCCCAGCTACGACCGAGTGCCGCAGGTGCTCGACGGTATCTCCGACGCATTTCCCGTCGTCGACGGGAAGCCTCAGCTGCAACTCGACCTGATAGTCGAAACCATGCCCAATCTGGCCGGAGCCGTTGCCGCACACGAGGAGGCGAACGGATGAAGAAGGTAGCTGGCCCCGCGGTCAAACTGCTCGTCTTCTTCACGGTGACCGCGGTGTGTGCGGTGATCATCGTCGCTGCTCTTCGCACCCCGGTCGGCGGACCGCTGTCGTCCTACGGCGCGGAGTTCGACGACGTGTCGGGCTTGTACGTGGGCGACGACGTGCGCATGTCCGGGGTGCAGATCGGCAAGGTGTCGTCGGTCGAACTCGACGGTGCCCTCGCGCGGGTCGAGTTCGAGATCGAGGACCGACGGCCGATTTTCGCCAACACCCAGGCTGCGGTTCGGTACCAGAATCTTCTGGGGCAGCGGTACGTCGAACTCGTGCAGAAGGATTCGGCGACCGGAGCCCCGTTGGCGGTCGGGGCGACCATCTCCAGGGATCGAACGATTCCGTCCTTCGACATCTCGAAGCTGTTCAACGGCTTCGAGCCGATCTTCGACACTCTCGACACCGCACAGCTCAATCAGTTCACCGAGAACATTCTCCGGATGGTGCAGGGTGACGGGTCCGGACTCGGTCCGGTCCTGCGCGACGTGGATCGCATCACCCAATTCGCAGTACAGCGTGAATCGATCATCGGGCTCTTGATCGAGAACCTCGGCCAGATCTCGGACTCGATCGGTGGCCAATCCGCCTCGGTCGCAGACCTTCTCGAACAACTGCACGGTCTGGTCTCCAAGCTCAGCACCCAGATGGACGGCGTGCTCGCGTCGCTGGATCAGGCCAATTACGGGCTGCGACCGTTCGTGGGCCTGATGGAGGGCCTCGAGCGGGCGTACGACAACAGCTACGCGCCGGTCGACGGGGCACTGCGTCGAATGCTTCCGCAGACCGAACAGGTGACCGAGATGTTGGCACTCGCGCCGGGATTGCTGACCGGACTCAATGCGAGCATTCCGGAGCCGGGCGCACAGACGTACTCCTGCAGTCGCGGACAGCAGGACATCCCTGGGATCGGGCAGATCGTGCTCGGCGGACAGAATTTGGTGGTGTGCCGATGAGCCGCGTACTACGCAAGGGCGTTCGTGACGAGCAATCGGAGAACAAAGCGCACTTCTTCTGGGGCGCGGTCGGTGTCGCGGCCTCTCTGGTCCTTCTCCTGATCGCGGCGGCGTTGTACACGATTCCGTTCGGCGAGCGGACCTACACCGCGGAGTTCGGCTCGGCAGCCGGGGTGAAGCCGGGCGACGAAGTGAGGATCGCCGGTATCGCGGTCGGGTCGGTGCGCTCGGTCGAGCTGGCGGGTGCGCATGTCGACGTCGAATTCAGCGTTCGCTCCGATGTTTTCGTCGGCGATGCGTCTACCGTCACGGTGAAGTTGTTGACACCGATCGGCGGTCACTACGTGATGCTCACCTCGCACGGTGACGACGAGCTCGGCTCGGCACCGATTCCGCCGGAGCGGGTCGAGCTGCCCTACGAACTGTCCGACGCGATCGAGTCGGCAACACCGCTGGTTCGCGACATCGACGGTTCGACGCTGCGGGAGACCGTGGCCGAGTTGGACAAGGCCGTCAGCGAACAGCCGCAGTCCACTCGCGCGATCGTGGACAACCTGTCTTCGCTCACCGACACGCTCGCGACGCGATCCGATCAACTCGAGCGCGGGCTCGTGGTATCCGACGAGTACGTCGGGGCATTGGCCGCCGATCGGGTCATGCTCACCGAACTCGTACGCGAGCTCGGCACCCTGACCAAAGGATTCGGCGACAAGCGCGTCGAGGTCGTCAGTGCTTTCGACCTGCTCGGGAGAATGTTCGAGCTCTTCCACCGTCCCGTGGTCGCATTCGAGAAGGGGCTCGAGCCGTCGATCGTCCAACTCGAGGAGATCACGCAGAAGCTCTTTGCACAGTTGGGTGACGTGGACGGGGCGATCACGACCATGAAGGAAAGCTCGGACGGTCTCGCCGCTCTGATCGGCGGCGGGCAGGGGCCCGTGATCGACCAGTCGCAGGACACGGTCGTCGGTGTCGGCGTGTGTATTCCGT
Organism: Rhodococcus sp. 05-2254-2; assembly: GCF_002259095.1. Taxonomy (NCBI): domain Bacteria; kingdom Bacillati; phylum Actinomycetota; class Actinomycetes; order Mycobacteriales; family Nocardiaceae; genus Rhodococcus; species Rhodococcus sp. 05-2254-2. Next base: position 329,419 of record NZ_NOZJ01000001.1, read on the forward strand.
TGCCGGGGAGGGTGTGCTGATGAGACGCAGATCGGTACGCATCGCCGTGGCGGCAGCAGTCGTCGTCACGCTCGTCGGTTCGGTTGCGTCCGCCACATCGGTCATCGACCCCGGTGCGGGCAACTCCTCGCTGTGTGCCGAGTTCACCGACACGGTCGGGTTGTACGAGGGTAATTCGGTCATGATGCTCGGTGTGGTCGTCGGAACGGTGACACGCATCGAGAACACCGACACCGCGGTGGTGGTCACCATGGATATCGACGACAGCCTCAGGCTGCCCGCCGAGGTGGGGGCCGTGACCCTGTCGAATTCGATCGTCACCGACCGGCACGTGGAATTCACGCAGCCCTACATCGACGGTCCCGAGTTCGACCGGTCGAGTTGTATTCCGTTGGATCGCACCAGAACTCCACTGGGAATCAGCGACACACTCGACGCCGTGTCGGGCCTGGCGTCCGATCTGCTCGGTCCGGCCGACGCCGAGGGCAACCACGACGAGATCCTCGGCGACACCTTGCGTTCGGCCGACGATTCGCTCCGCGGCTCCGGTACCCAGCTCAACGACAGCCTTCGGCAACTGGCGCAGCTGGTCGGCGATCCTGCCGACAAGGACACCACCGTGCGGCGTCTGATCGACAACCTCGACGGCCTGATCGACACGTTCGTGGTGAGCTGGCCCGAGGTGGCGAAGCTGCTCGACAATCTGAAGCGGGGGATGATCACGCTGTCGGAGTTCACCCAGTCCTTCGGCACCACGGTCGCTTTGACCACCGAGTTCATTCCGCCGCTGGCGCGCAACGTCGCGAAGTACGACGAGAAGGTCTACGCATTTCTCGACCAAGCGGTGCCGGTGGTCGACGTACTGCTCGGACGGGTGGGCGATATCAAGGACATCCTGGCGCAGGTGCCGACCGTAGGCGAGAACTTGATGACGATGTACGACAACGATTCCAGGAGCGGTCGGGTGATCTACCACCCGCCGCAGTTCGAGATCGACACCAATTCTCCCAACGAGGTCTGCGCTCTGCTCAACAAGTACAGACCGACGTGCTCGGCGGACCAGCAACGAGGCGATGTCATCGATGTCGGTCTGGTGCAGCTGATACTCGGTTCGGCGGGATGGCGATGAGGCGCGCGATCACCGGGTTGTGCTGTGTCGCCCTGCTGTCGGGGTGCAGCGTCGACCCGGCCGACCTGCCGATTCCCGGCAGCTACGTGGCAGGCGACAAGTACTCCCTGCGAATCGAATTCGCGAGCGTGCTCAATCTTCCGGAAAAAGCGAAGGTGATCGTCGAAGGCGTCGACGCTGGCGTCCTCGACACCGTCGAGTTGGTGGGGTCGACCGCCGTGGCAACGGTGGACCTGTCCACCGATGTGCAGCTGCCGTCCGACACCGTCGCCGAGCTTCGGCAGTCGTCGATTCTGGGCGAGATCTACATCTCGCTGCAGCCGCCGGAGGATTCGACTCGCGCCGGAGGGGGCGACGCCGGGCCGTACCTTCGAGACGGCGATGTCATTCCGGTCGAACGTACGGTTCCGGCCGACAACGTCGAGGACGTGCTGCGAGGAGTGTCGAATCTGGTGACCGGTGGTCACTACGTTCAGCTGCAGGAGGCGGTGAACAACGTCAACGCCGCGATTCCTCCCGATCCGGCGGAGATCGACAAGGTCAACAACGCGGCGCGGATCGCACTGACCGACATCGGCGACAACACCCCCGAGATCGATCGAATCCTCGGAGCGGCGGAGAAGGTGTCGAACACCGTCGTGACACAGCGAGACGGCGTCGAACGCGTCCTCGAACTCGGTCCGAGACGATCGGACGGACTGGCCGAGGTGCTGTTCAGCGTCGTCCACATGATCTTCACGCTGGGGTACATGTCGCAGAACATCGGTGACGTCCTCGCCGGTCCGTACCCGGAACTCGCGGGCGCGGTCGAGACGATCTCACCGGCACTGATCGCGATCGCCAATTCCGACTCCTCGGTACCGATGAACATGGAGAAGGCGAACACCCTGTTGCGCGAGCGGTTGATTCCCTACTTCGAGTCGACACCGAACATCGCAGTGCGCTCGGTCTCGACCGATGGCGGAGCCGGTGCACTGGCGGACGACATGATCGGGATCCTGCGCGGGATAGGAATCGTGCGATGAGGCCGGGCACAGTCGTTTCACTCCTCGCATTGATGGCCATGACGGTTGTCGGTGTCGTCTACCTGACGGTCGGCGTCCTGGACATGAACCCCACGCGGAGTGCCAACCGCGTTGTGGTGCACATGGATACGTCGGGCGGTTTGATGGACACCTCGCAGGTGACCTCGCGCGGAATCCACGTCGGTCGGGTCGAGCGCATCGCGGTGGTGCCGGGCGGGCTCGACGTCACTCTCGCCCTCGACGCCGATCATCGAATTCCCGCGGACTCGGAGGTGGTCGTCGCGAATCTGTCCGCTGCCGGGGAGCAGTACCTGGATCTGCGCCCGCGAGGAACCGGGGGCCCCGACCTGACGGACGGGGACGAGATCGGCAACGAGCAGGTCCGCGCGTCGATCACCGTCAGCGAGGCGCTGAGTCTCGGTGATTCCCTTGCCGCACAGCTCGATACGAATGCAGTGAAGGGGCTGACCGAGACCGCGTCGGCAGCGGTCGACGGTCGCGAAGGCGATGTCGATCGCCTGGTGGAGGCCTTCCGATATCTGTCGGCGACGCTGCGCGACAAGAGCGGAGAGATTCGAAGGCTCTACGACAACGCTCAACAGGGCGGACGCAACGCCTACGGTTACGGCCCGGTCATGACCGACGCCGCGCCGTGGGTCGGTGCGACGGGTTCGGGTGTGGCCAATCTGCTCGAGGGCTTCAACGACTACTCGTACGTCGGCGCGGACGTCTGGGACGATCCACTCGGCAAGATCGGCCCGAAGATAGATCAGTATCTGACGCCCCTCTCACCCGACCTTGCCCTCATCGCAACGCTTCTCAAGCCGTACACCGCGCCCATCAAGCCGATGCGGGTGGACGCCGGTTCCATCGTCGACATGTTGCAGGCCGTCTTCCCTCCGGGCGGACCGGCCAAGCTGTCCGTCCAGATTCCGAACTGATTGGAGTGACCCCCTCATGGTCGAAGTAGATGCATCCGAAAAGAAGGCAGCAGTGCCCGAGGACAAGACTGCGACTGCGCCCGAGAACCCCGAGCGGCGACGCCGTATCCGGTGGTCCGTCGTGGGTGCGGCGGTACCGGGGGTAGTGCTGGCAGTGGTGTTCGGCGTGCTGTGGCATTCTGCGGCAGGCGATCTGGCAGCCGAACGTGCACTTGAGCAGGACCGGCAGATGGCGCTGAACACGGCCACCGAGTACACCGCACGGTCGTTGACGTACGACTACCGCAACCTCGACGCCTTCTTCGAAGGAGTCGACCAGGGCGCGTCGCAGTCACTGCAGGACAGGTACGACGGTGTCCGGGAAGCACTCACCGCGATCATGAACGAGTCCCAGGTGGTGGCGACCGGTGAGGTTCTTTCGGCGGCAATCGATTCCGAATCCGGTGGAGAGTACAAGGTGGCGGTGTTCGCCCAGCAGACGACACAGAACGTACAGCAGCCCGACCCCGGCAACGTTCCCAATCTCCTGCTGGTGACGGTCACCGACCAGGACGGTCAGTGGATCGTCAGCGACTACGGTCCCAAGACCTAGATCCGCTCCGTTGCGCGGGCATTGGTAGCGCTGACGAACTGCGCGAGGCCGCGCACTTCCTGCTCGATCTCGGTCAGTCCCGATGCCTCGAACACGTCGACGAACAGGTTCTTCGGGAACATCCTCACACCCGCCAGGCCCGTTCCGAAGCCGACGACGGTACCCAGCGGTGCCGGATGAGGCTCGCAGCTGGTCATGATTGCGATGCGTCCACCCGGGCGCACGACGCGAATCAGCTCGTCCAGCACCGTCATCGGCTGCGGAACGAGATACAGAGCGGCGTAGCAGCACACGGCGTCGAACGCGCCGTCGGCATAGGGCAGTCGGGCGGCATCTCCCCGCACGTACGCCGCGCGGGGGCCGCGGTTGTCTCGCACCGCGCGGGCGATCATCGCCTCGGAGATGTCGAATCCGACGGCGAGCCCATCACCGGTGAGAGCCTCCGAGAGGAACCTGGTGAAGTTGCCCGGGCCGCACGCGACATCGAGTACCCGTTGCGGGCCGTTCAATCGAAGGTCGGCAACGGCTTTCGCACGTTCGGCCGACATGGACATGCCGGCGACGCCCATCATCGATACACCGAACGGGCGCCACACCTTCTCGTAGATCGCCGCCACCACGCGGTTGTTCATCGCGATGCTGGCCGGCGACGGATTCGGTGCGGGCACGTTCGGTAAGAGTTCGACGTACCCGCCGTCGGTGCGCGCCAGCCCCCGCAGCACCTCGGGCTCGATCATCTCGAGTGCGCGGTGCAATGCGGTCTCGGCAGAGTCGATCATGGTCGCGGAGGCCGGTCGCCGTAGTCCCGCTCCACTCGCAGAGCGCCGAGAGTGGTTGCCAGGCCATCGTATTGAGTGACCAGCAGGACGAATTCGATGAGTCGTCGCTCGTCGAACTGGGTGGCGAGTTGGTTCCAGGTCGCGTCGGAGAGGATTTTGGTGGCGATGAGTTCGTCGACCGCAGAGAGGATGGTCCGATACCGCGTCGACAGTCCCGGTGCGTCCGGTCCGGTCTTGATCAGCTCGAGCAGATCCCGGTCGATGCCCGCCCGCTTGCCCAGCCGGATGTGATGGTCCATCTCGTACGCGGAATCGCGCAGGTGCGCCACGCGCAGGATCACCATTTCGGTTTCCTTGCGTGAGATCTTCCCGCCGGGCATCAGGTGGCCGCTGTAGAACAGCCATGCCCGATACAGCCCACCGGTGCGCCCGAGGGTGGTGAACAAGTGCGGATTGGGCACCCCCGCACCCTTGGCGATCACCTTGCAGATGACCCAGTTGATGGGCCCGAGGGTTCTGGCGGTACCGGACGGAATGCGTGGTGTGGTCACAGCCACACCGTACCGACTGCCCGGCCGGACGTCACCGGGACGAAGAAGGCTAGGCTACCCTTCTTGTCATCCAGCACAAACTTTCCTCGGAGGACCCTTGACGAAGTCCCATGCCCGCATCACGGCCCTCGCGCTCACCATCGCCGCCCTCGGAGTGACTGCGACGGCGTGCTCGTCCACCGACGCCGCCCCCGACAGCGCAGGCAGCGCCACGAGATCGATCGAGACCGTCCGGGGAACGGTCGACGTGCCCGAGACCCCGCTGCGCATCGTCACCCTGGAGCCGGTCGAGCTCGACACCACCGTCGCCCTCGGCGTAATGCCCGTCGGCACCGCCGTGCTCAGCGAGACGAGCGGCGTGCCGTCGTACCTCGGTACCGAAGCGGCGAACATCGCGACCGTCGGTACGGTTGCCGAACCGACCATCGAGGACATCGCGGCCCTACAACCAGATCTGATCCTGGGCACGGAGACTCGACACGCCGAGTACTACGACCAACTCTCCGCCATTGCACCGACGGTGTTCATGGCATCCCAGTCCGATCCGTGGCGCGAGAACGTCAGGTTCGTCGGGCGCACTCTCGGCAAGGAGAACGACGCCGAGGAACTGCTCACCGACTACGACGACCGGTGTGCCGAGATCGCCGAGGAATTCGACACTGCCGGGCAGACGGCACAACTCATCAGGCCGCGCAACGGTGAGCTGACCCTGTACGGGCCGTCGTCGTTCGCCGGGAGCACCCTCGAATGTGCAGGCTTCACCACTCCGCCGCGGCCGGAATGGGCGGACGAGATCTCGGTCGACCTCTCGCCCGAGCTGGCGGCTCAGGCGGCAGCGGATCTGATCGTCGTCACCGCCGCCGACCCGTCGGACCCCGCGGCGATTCCGGCGTCGATCACCGCCAACGCAGCGATCCTGCCGAACCCGCACGCGGTGGACATGTCGTACTGGATCACCGGGGTCGGGCCCATGGGTGGGCAGACCGTGCTCGACGACATCGATCGGATTCTCTCGGACTAGTTGGGTCGTTCCGCAGGCTCCACTCCTGGCGGGTCGCGCCTGACGCATCAGATACGGACCGCGCCGGCCAGCGCCGCCGCCTGCTGCGCCCGCGCGACCACTCGATCGCGTGATGAATCGATATGGGCGAGTAGCAGTTCCAGTGCCGAGTCCAGGGTCCCGGCGAGCACGCGTTCGACGATGTCGATGTGTTGATCGATCGCCGAGACGACGGCTGCGGCGTCGAGTCCGCCGAGTATCCGAACCGGACGCACCTTGGCGTTCACGGTGCACAGCGCCTCGGTCAGAGCCGGATTACCCGACGCGGCCAGCAAGGTGACGTGAAAGTTCTCGTCCAGGGACACCAGATCGTCGGTGGTGCCGGGAGGGTCGTCCCGCAAACCGATCCAGGTGTCCAACAGGTTCGACAGCGACGCCCGGTCGACGGACTGGGATGTCGAGCGCGTGATGCCGCGAGCCTCGAGAGTGGCCCGTAGCTCGTACAGATCGGGCAGGTCGCTCAGTCGTGGACGATAGGCGTGCAGCCCGGCGTCATCGCGAGTGACGAGACCGTCGGCCTGCAATCTGGCCAAGGCTTCACGCACCGGAGTGCGCGAGACACCGTACAGCTCGGCGAGACGCTCCTCGCCGAGCCGTTCGGTGGAACTGATGGCACCGGAGATCAGATCCCGGCGCAGTGACGAATAGACCTTCTCGCGAAGGTCCCTGCGCGGCACGATGCGTCCGGTCAGATCGCCATGGCTGCGCGGACGTCTGCCTCGGACTCGGCTCCGCCCACGCCGGTGGACGTGATGCGGCCGGCCTCGAGGATGTAGTAGTTCTGCGCCGACTCCAGAGCGAAACCGATGTGCTGCTCCACCAACAACACTCCGAGACCGCCGCGTCGAGTGAGTTCGATGACGGTGCGTTCGATCTCGGCGACCACCGACGGTTGGATGCCCTCGGTGGGCTCGTCCAGGATCAACATTCGCGGTTCGGTGATCAGGGCCCTCGCGATCGCCAGCTGCTGGCGCTGTCCACCCGAGAGCAATCCCGCTCTGCGACCGAGCAATTCCTTCAATGCCGGAAACAGATCGAGTGCCTCGTCGATCAGCGCCTTGCCGCGCTTGCGGCCGTCGGCGACCACCTGCAGGTTCTCGGCCGTCGTCAGCTGGCCGAACGACTGCTGACCCTGCGGCACATAGGCGAGCCCGCGAGCGACGCGGGCGCTGGGGCGCAACGCGCTCACGTCCTCGCCGTCGAACAGAACTTTGCCGGAATTGACCTTCAGCAAGCCGACCGCTGCCCGCAGCAGGGTGGTCTTGCCGGCACCGTTGTGTCCCATCACTGCGGCGACACCGTCGGCCGGAACCGTCAGCGACGCACCGTGAATGACTTCGCTGCGGCCGTAACCGGTACGTACATCGACCAGTTCAAGCATGACCGGCTCCCTCTTCTGCGATGTGATCGAGTTCCTCGCCCGCAGCCGCGGTGCCGAGGTACACCTCTTGGACCTTCGGATCGGCCTGTACCTCGGCCACTGTGCCCTCGGCCAGGACCCGTCCGGCTGCCAACACCGTCACCGAAGTGGCGAACATGCGCATGAAGTCCATGTCGTGCTCGACCACCACGACCGTCCGCTCACCGCCGATGCGCTGCAGCAGCTGGCCCGTTTCCTCGCGTTCCTCGTGACTCATGCCGGCGACCGGCTCGTCGAGCAGCAGCACGTCGGCGTTCTGCACCAACAGCATTCCGATCTCGAGCCACTGCTTCTGACCGTGCGCGAGAATTCCTGCCGGCTTGTCGCGCTCGGCCGTCAGGCCGATGGTCTCGAGTGCCTCCTCGATCTGCGGCAGCACCGATCCTCGACGACGCAACATTGTCAGCACCGACCGACCGGACCCGGCGGCGATGTCCAGGTTCTGCAATACCGTCAGATTCTCGAAGATGCTGGCGGTCTGGAAGGTTCGGCCGATGCCCAGGCGGGCGATCTGATGCACCTTCTTGCCGAGCAGTTCCACGCCGGATTTGGTGACCGAGCCGGTCGCCGGGACGAGGCCGGTGATGGCGTCGATCAGCGTGGTCTTGCCTGCGCCGTTGGGCCCGATGAGGAAACGCAGATCGCCCTGCATCAGCGTCAGATCGACGTTGGTGTTGGCCTTGAAACCGTCGAAACTGACTGTCAGGTCTCGGACTTCGAGGTACTGACTCGACATGCCGGCGTTGCCGCCGAACGTGGGTTGTGGACCTTCGACGTGGATCATCGCGTCAGTTCCTTCTCTGGCTCTTCGCTCGGTTCGGGTACCGCTTCGGCTTCCTTCTTTCGTTTTCGCAGCGCGAACAGTCCTGCGATACCGGCGGGGAAGAACCCGACGACCACCACGAACAACAGTCCCTGCGCGTACGTCCAGCCCGACGGGAACTGCTCGGACAGCGTGGTCTGAGCCCACGCGACGCCGAGCGCGCCGAGGACCGGACCGAGCAGGGTGGTACGACCGCCGATCGCGACACCGATGAGGAACGCGATGGACGGGACGATGCCGACGTCGTTGGGGGAGATGATGCCGACGATCGGAACGAACAGTGCGCCTGCGAGACCCGCGAAGAACGCCGCCGCCACGTAGGCCACGATCTTGACGTTGGCGGGGTCGTACCCGAGGAACCGCACCCGCTCCTCCTGATCGCGTACCGCCACCAACAGTTCGCCGTAGCGCGAGTACATGAGCTGGCGGGTGATCGCGACGACGACGAGGAGTACGCCTGCAGCGATGAAGAACAGCATCTGCTTGTTGGCCGGGTCGTTGAGGTTGAACCCGAAAAAGGTGCGGAACCTGTTGAGGCCGTTGGATCCACCGGTGGTCTGCTGCCCGATGAGCAGAATCGCGAACGCGGCGGCCAGTGCCTGGCTGAGGATCGCGAAGTACGCGCCCTTGACCCGACGCTTGAACACGCCGAGACCGAGTACCAGCGCCACCAGGGCCGGCACGAACAGAATGCCCAGGATCGTGGTGATCGGCGAGGTGAACGGCACCCAGTACGAGGGCAGTTCACGAATTCCGGCGATCGACATGAAGTCCGGTACGTCGTCGCCGCGGAGATCGGCGTCGGAGATCTTCAGATGCATGGCCATGATGTAGGCACCGATACCGAAGAAGACACCCTGACCGAGGGTGAGCATTCCGCCTCGGCCCCAGGCCAATCCGATTCCGACGGCCACGATGGCGTAGCAGATGAACTTGCCCAGCAGGTTCAGCCGGAAGTCGCTGAGGACGGCCGGAGCGACTGCGAACAACAGAATCGCGGCGAGCGCGAATCCCAGTAGAGCGCCGCGCTTGGCGATGAACTCGCTCATACCAGGCTCCTTGTCTTGACGGCGAACAAGCCCTGCGGTCGGGCCTGCAGGAAGATCACGATGAGCACGAACACGATGACCTTGGCGATCGACGCCGTGGTGCTGTACTCGATGAACGAGTTGAGAATTCCCAGAGCGAAGGCCGCGATGACCGCGCCCTTGATCTGGCCGAGACCACCGACGACGACCACCAGGAAGGCGTCGATCAGATAGCTCTGTCCCACAGTGGAACTGGTGGAACCGATCAGGGTGAGTGCGACACCGGCGACGCCGGCGAGTCCGGAGCCGAGGAAGAACGTCGAGATGTCGGTCCTGCGGCTCGAGATGCCCGAGGTCTCTGCGAGATCGCGGTTCTGCACCACCGCGCGGATGCGTCGACCCATCGCGGTCTTCTTCAGCGCGATCGACAGCGCAACAACGGCGACGACCGCGAGGACGAGGATGAAGATTCTGGTCTTGGGCACCACGGCACCGAGGATGTCGACGCCGCCGGTCAGCCAACCCGGGGACACGACGTTGACCGCCGGTGCCCCGAAGATGTCGCGAGCGAGCTGCTGCAGGATGAGCCCGACGCCGAACGTGACGAGCAGGGTATCGAGTGGTCGGTGGTACATACGCTGAATCAGCGTGACCTCCAACAACACTCCCATGGCGCCGCCGACGAGGAAGCCGACGATCAGAGAGATGAACAGTGATGCGCCGCCGGTGGAGACGATCTGCTGCACCACGTAGGCCGTGTACGAACCGGCCATGATGAACTCGCCGTGCGCCATGTTGATGACGCCCATCTGACCGAACGTCAGTGAGAGCCCGAGGGCGGCGAGCAAGAGAATGGATCCGATCGACAGGCCGGTGAACAACTGTCCGATCACGACGTCCATAGGGGAGCTCCTTCGGAGCATGTGAGTGGAACTTCGTAGCAGGCTACGAAGTTCCACTCACATGGGTGGTGGTCAGTTGAGGTCGGCGGCCCAGTCGTAGGTCTCCAGGAACGGGTCGGGTGCGATCGCCTCGGGCGACTCCCACACCGTGTAGATCAGTCCGTCGGCACGGATCTCACCGATGCGGGCGGTCTTGGAGATGTGGTGGTTGTCGCCGTCGATGACGACCTCGCCCTCGGGAGCGGCGAAGCTGACTCCGTCGGCCGCGGCCTGAACGTCTGCCACGGCAAAGGAATCGGCCTTCTCGACGGTGTTCTTCCACAGGTAGACCGAGGTGTACGCGGCTTCCATCGGGTCCGAGGTGGGCTTGTCGGCACCGTACTTCGCCTTGTAGTCGGCGACGAACTTGGTGTTCTCGGGGCTGTCGACGGTCTGGTAGTAGTTCCAGGCGGTCAGCTGGCCCTCGATGTTGGCCGCACCGATGCCGGCGACCTCTTCCTCGGCGATGGAGACCGAGATGACCGGCATGTCAGCAGCTTTGAGGCCGGCGTTGGTGTACTCGCGGAAGAACGCGACGTTCGAGTCGCCGTTGAGGGTGTTGAACACCGCGTCCGCGTCGGCCGAGCGAACCTTGTTCACGATGGTGGAGAAGTCCGTCGAGCCGAGCGGGGTGTAATCCTCGCCCTTGATCTCGATGTCGTTCGCGGCCGCGTAGGCCTTGATCTCACGGTTGGCGGTCTGCGGGAAGACGTAGTCGCTACCGACGAGGTACAGCGACTTCACACCCTGTTCCTTGAGGTAGTCCAGTGCCGGAATGATCTGCTGGTTGGTGGTGGCACCGGTGTAGAAGATGTTGTCCGACGCCTCGAGTCCCTCGTACTGCACGGGGTAGTAGAGGAGAGCGTCGTTGTCCTCGAACACGGGCAGCATCGCCTTGCGCGACGACGAGGTCCATCCACCGAAAACCGCTGCGACACAGTCGCTGCTGATGAGCTTCTCGGCCTTCTCGGCGAACACCGTCGGCTCGGACGCACCGTCCTCGGCGACGACCTCGATCTGCTTGCCGTTGACTCCGCCCGCTGCGTTGATCTGCTCGACGGCCAGTGCGATCGAATCACGCACCGTCACTTCGCTGATCGCCATGGTGCCGGACAGGGAGTTGAGCGAGCCGACCTTGATGGTGTCACCGGAGGTGTCGACACACGAGGTGGCAGAACCGCCGCCGCCGTCGGCAGAGGCGGTATCGCTCGCCTTGCTTCCGCAGGCGGTGGCAACGAGGCTCAATGCAGCCAGCGCTGCGGGAACGACCATGACGCGCTTGAAGGACATGCGCTTCGAGACAGCAGGCATCTACGGCCCTTTCGGAGGTTTTGTATACGGGGTTGTATTCGCGATTGCGAACAGTAAAGGGAAGTTATTGCGTCGGTATGTTCTGCGGTCACGAGTCTGTTTCCCGCGTTACGCGGACGTAAATGCCGCAGGATGACAACTCCTCTTGACATTTTATGACAAGCAGAGTTGACTTTCTGGCATGTCCGGAACGAACAACGTTCGCGCACATCGCAAACAGGCACGGATCACCCAGGCCGAACTCGGCAAAATCTGCGGGGTGAGCCGACAGAGCATCGTCTCCGTCGAGGGCGGCGACTATGCGCCGAGCGTCTACCTGGCACTGCGATTGGCCCGTGCACTCGATACGACGGTGGAAACACTGTTCGGAAACGAAGGAGAGGCAGAATCATGAGCGCATTCGTCAGAGCAGCCCGATTCGTCGGGGACCTCGACGACGAGTTCTACGCCGACGAACTCCAACGCGACATCTGGAACGAGGCCTCGGCCGTCGGATTCCAGTCACTGCTGTGGATCGGGCTGATCGCAGGCGCGATCCTGCCCTTCGCGGCAGGCGTGACCGGAGCGTGGGTGGCGTTGGGCATCTACGTCGCGCTGATTGTCGTGGCCTACGTGGTTATCGGATACGCACGCGCGCGGGGGATCGACATGTACACCGTGCAGGAGCTTCGGCGTGCCCGCATAGCCGTTGCCTCGGCGCTCTTCGTCCTCTGTGGAGGCGGAGCCGCAATTCGTCTGCTCGCTCGCTACGGTGACGGCAATCTCGGGTCGCTGTGGATCGGGGTGGCCGTCGGTGCGCCGCTCGGCTTCGCCGCGGCGGTCATTGGAGTCAAGGCGCATCAGCGTCGCCGGCGAGACGCCGAGCTCGCCGCCGAGAAGGCCGAACTACAGGGCTTCGAGGAAACGGACTGACTCTCGTGTCCTTGATCACTCGCGCCGAGTATTACATGGTGCAAGGATACGTAAAGATATCGTTTCGAACAGTCCGCTCGCAGATCGGAGGAGCGAGAGGTATGTTCTGACCGATGACATCGAGATTCCCTGGATGTTCGCGGCTGCGGGTGGGCTGGTCGGAGGCGGGTTCGTAACGCGGACGATTGCGCCCCCGATGTAAAGAGAGGCTCGGGGTCGAGGCCGATGACGACGTGTGAAACCAATCCGTCTTCCATCGCGCCACGAAGCACCAACGAGACCACGTCGGACGTCCACCTTCTGGTGGAGCACGCTAACAGGGAAGTCGAGGCCGTGCGCAGAGACAAGAGTTACCTCAGACTCGTCGGGTCGAGCACGCCGCAGCCCACCATCGAGGTTCTCGGCGGACCGAAAGCCATCACGGTCCATGTCGACAACGTCCTGCCGGGGCAGATGTGCGAGGTTCTGCACAACGGGATGCTGTCGTTGAGTCAGCGCGTGATCGTGGACGAGAACGCCACCAGCATCACCATCACCACGTTCAACCTCAAGCCGGGCGAATACAACGTCTCACTGCGTCTCGACGGACGGCTGGACTGCGTGACCGAATCGCTCACCGTCACCGTCGGCGAGGAGCTCGAGGTTCGTCGCAGCTCGTAGGACCCCACTTCTCACTGGAGATTCCTCGCCGCAGGCTGATGCTGGGTGATGCAGTGGATCCCGCCGCCTCGCTCGAACAGTGGCCTCGCGTCCACGGTCACCACATCCCGGCCCGGGTACGCGTCGCGCAGGATCGCGGCCGCTTCGGCGTCGGACGGGTCGTCGTAACTGCAGGCGATCACGCCGCCGTTGACGACCAGATGATTGATGTAGCTGTAGTCGACGAAACCGTCGGCATCACGCAGTGTCCGCGGAGCCGGCACCTCGACGATGTTCCAGTCCGCACCCGAGCCGTCGTGGGTGGCCCGCAAGGTATCGACGATCAGTGAACTGACCTCGTAGTCGGGGTGAGCCCGGTCGTGTTGCCGATGCACCAGCACTGTTCCCGGTGACGGAATGGCCGCGACGATGTCGACGTGTCCTCGGGTACCGAAACGCATGGAATCGCGCGTCAGTCCGCGCGGCAGCCAGATGACATGCTGCGCACCGATGGTTCGTGCCAGTTCCGCTTCGATGTCGGCTTTCGACAGCCCGGGGTTGCGCCCCGGATCGAGCTGTACGGTCTCGGTCACCAGCACGGTGCCTGTGCCGTCGACCGCGATGCCGCCGCCCTCGTTGACGATTGGCGACGTGATTCGCTGCACAGCAGCCTGATTCGCGACGAACTCGCCGATACGACTGTCCTTGTCCCACTGCGCCCAGTCCTGCGCACCCCAGCCGTTGAAGACCCAGTCGACGGCGGCGACCGAACCGTCCTGTGCATGAACGAATGTCGGACCGATGTCGCGCATCCAGGCGTCGTTCAACCGTGCTTCGACGATGTCGATATCGCGCGAGAGGTATGTCGATGCGACGGCGCGTTCGGCCGGATCGACGACGACGGTCACCGGCTCGAACGCGGCAACAGCGTGTGCTACGGCCGCCCATGTGGAGCGGGCCTCGTGCTTGGCCGCCGGGTCGTCTCCGAGGGAGTAGCCCTCGCACGGGAACGCCATCCACACCTTGTCCTGCGGAGCGGTTTCGGATGGCATCGTGAATGTCGTTGCATTGGTTGTCATTTGATCACCGGAGTCGCGGGATGTCCGTCACCGTAGGGGGCGTCGATGTTCACCGGCTCGGTGAGGCGGCCGTACGTGTCGGGTCTGCGTGTCAGTAGGAACGGAAAGAGCTCCAACCATTCTCGACGCTGATCGAGGTCGAGATCCGCGACGAGGACAGCCGATTCGTCTCGGGGTGCCTGAATCAGGACGCGACCGAACGGATCGGAGATGAACGACGAGCCGTAGAAGGTGATCGCGCCTTCGTTTCCGCAGCGGTTGGGTACCACCATGAACAGGCCGTTCGAGATGCCGTGGCCGACGATGACGTGTTGCCACAGCGGTTGGGTGTCGAAGGCCGGGAACGACGGCTCGGACCCGATGGCCGTCGGATACGCGAGAATCTCTGCGCCGCCGAGCGCGTAACTGCGCGCGACCTCGGGGAACCACTCGTCCCAGCACGTGGGTAGGCCCACTCTCGCTCCGCCGAGTTCCGCGGGGGAGTACACGGGATACGGGTCCTCGGCCGGACCGGCCCGGAAGTAGGTGTCCTCGTAATAGCCGGCCGAGATGGGGATGTGCAGCTTGCGGGTTCTCGCCAACAGTTCTCCCGTCGGCGAGACCATGATGGCGCTGTTGAACCCCAATCCGTCTGCGGCTTCGGACTTCTCGTACAGCGAGGCATGGACGACGATGCCGTTCGCGGCTGCGGCCTCGGCAGCGAGAGTGAACGTGGGCCCGGTCAGCAGATCCTCGGCTTCACTGCCCGGGTTGGCTCCGGCGCGGGTGTCGGCGGGGTAGCGCAACAGGGTGATCTCGGGCAGGAAGACGACCTTCGCTCCGAGGTCCGCGGCAGCGGCGATGGCGTCGAGCAGTTCGGCCTTCAAGCCTGCGGCATCGGGGTTCCAGCGATGCTGCACCAGTCCGACGCGGAGCGGCGCGCGATCGGTTGGGGTGGTGCGGGTCAGAGCCTCGGGAGCCGAGAGATTGGTGAGTGTCAGCATGCTGATCTCCTGTTAAAACGAATGTGATTCGTTAAGTATCGTGGATGTCTGCCTCGAACGCAACAGATACGGGAGAAATGCTGTGGGACGACCGTCGGCACCCCTGCTCGACCTCGATCGCATCACGACGGCGGCCCTGACTCTCGTCGAAGAGTCGGGTGGATTCACCATGCCTCAGCTGGCCAAGAGGCTGAAGGTCAGTCCGTCCTCGCTCTACAACCACGTGGCCGGACGTGACGAGATCATCGAGTTGCTGCGGGGCCGGGCGATGTCCGAGGTGGCGATGCCGGAGGTCGGTGTGCCGTGGCGTGAGGCGCTCGCCTGGATCGCACGCGGCTACCGAAACAGCTACGGACGCTACCCGCGGCTGATTCCACTGCTGACGGCTCAGGCCGTGAACAGCAGCGCTGCGTTCGGGATGTACAACACGCTGGCGCGGGTGCTGACTGACGCCGGCTTCGTGCCGGGCGACGTGCTCCGCATCATCACCGTGCTCGACAGTTACGTGTTGGGTTCGGCGTTGGATCTGGCAGCTCCCGAGGCACCGTGGCTCAGCAGTCGCGACGTGGAACCGGAACTGAGAGCTGCCCTGGACACCGCGGGAGATCTGCGAGAGCGATCCGAGGATGCCTTCGAATACGGACTCCGAGCGCTGCTGGCCGGATTCGATCCCACGCCTGCGGACATGCTCGACGGTTAGGTCTTCGGCAACACCTGCAGGTTCATCTTGACCTTGACGCAACGTCAATGCCGATCATCGAAGCATGAGTCGAATCCGTCTTGCCGTTCCTCTGTACATCGGTGGCGCTTCGTTGTCCCTTTTCGGCAACTCGGCGATCACGATCGTCCTACCCTGGTTGGTGCTGGCCACGACCGGAAGTCTCACGTCGGCAGGTCTGATCGCTGCGGCAGCGGGCATCGCTGCGGTGCCGGCAACATTCGCCGGTGGTCGCCTGATCGACCGATTCGGAGCACGCAACGTGGCCGTCGTCTCCGATCTCGGCAGCGCAACTGCGGTACTCGGCTTGATCGTGGTGAGTGCGACGGTGGGGTTGTCGGTGCCGTGGTTCGTGGTGCTGGGAGTTGCAGGCGCGGTCTTCGATGTTCCGGGGATGACGGCTCGTCAAGCGATGCTCGCCGACGTCGCGTCGATCTCGGGAACGTCGGTCACCACGGTGGCCGGGTTCTTTCAGACCGGGTTTTCACTGGCGTTCCTGGCCGGACCGGCTCTGGCGGGCCTGCTGTTGAGCGTGCTGGATCCGATCGAGGTCGTTGCCGTCACCGCAGCCTCGTCGGCGGCCGCTGCATTGCTGACTGCGATTGTTCCGGTCATGGGGCAGGCGTTCGCGACGGACTCCACGGGTTCTGGCAGTGCCCTGGACCTGATCCGTGCCACGCCCGCGCTGCGAGCAATGCTGATTTTCGCATTCCTGGCGAGCCTGGTCACCCCGCCGATGATCAGCCTGCTCCTGCCCGGTCACTTCAACGAGATCGGCGAACCCGGGCAGCTGGGCCTGGCGATGTCGGCGTTCGCGATCGGTGCGCTGGCGGGGTCGGCACTGTTCGCTGCGTTGGCCGCCCGATCTCGACGGGCCACCTTCGTGACGGGAATGGCCGCGATGACGGCAGGTATCTGGCTGTTCGCACAGTTGCAAGGGTTCTGGATCGTCGCAGCGGGGATGCTGGTCATGGGTCTCGGATCCGGGCTGTTCGGTCCGATCTGGAACGTCTACGTCGCCGAGCGTGTCCCCGCACACGTTCGGGGGCGCGTCCTCGGCTGGCTGAACATGGGCGGGCTCGTGGCGGGTCCGATGGGGTTGGGGCTGATGTCGGTGGTGCTCGTCGGCGGAGATCTCGGTCTCGGGGCTGTCGTCATGGGCGTCGGATGGACCGCTGTCGCCGCCTATGCGGTTCTGAGTCCGGGTGCACGTGAGCTGACCGAACCGCTGCCGCAGTCTGCCCGGGTGGACGATTGATCGGCCAGAATGGTTGCCATGCTGCGCATCGGTGAGCTGGCTTCCTATGTGGGAGTGACAACCCGAACCGTCCGGTTCTATCACCAGCAGGGTCTGTTGGACGAGCCGCAGCGCAATACATCGGGCTACCGCCTCTACGACGGGGAGGCCGTCCTGAGGCTGTCACGCGTCGTTGCTCTTGCCTCCGCCGGTGTGCCACTGGCGCGCGTTCACGAGCTACTCGACGCCTCGCAGGAATCACTCGACCTCGCCTTGGCCGAGATCGACGCCGACCTGAGCAACAGGATCGAACGTCTGGAGAAGGATCGCGACAGACTCCGGCTGTTGCGTGCCGGCGACGCGCTTGTCCTTCCAGATGTGATCGTCGGCCTGATCACGCACCTGCGCAAAGCGGGTATCGACCCCGACGTTGTCGATCACCATCGCGATGCCTGGGTGCTGACGTATGCCGTCTACCGGCCCAGGCTCGATCCCTGGCTGGAATCGGTAGGCGGCACCATGCTCAGGGACCCGGGCTATCTGGCACTCATGGTGCGCTCCTTTCGAGCAGCCGAGCTCGAACCCGAGGACCCACAGATCCAGCAGCTCGCGGACGACACGGTCGAGTGGATGGTGAACGCCTGGGACAGTGACGCCCTCGAGTGGTCGTTCGAGCGCGGTCTCGACGATCCGGCGGCCAACTCGCTGCTCGAGGCGCAGTGGGCCGATCGGCCCGCCTGGGTGCGCGTCACCGAGCTGATCGTGCAAGGGCTGCAGGAGCGCGGCATCGAGCACCCTCGACCCTGACGAGGGCCGAGGGGCGGTCAGTCTTCGACGATCAGCGACGGAGTATCACGGCGGAGAATGTTGCCCTTGAAGAATTCCGGCTTGCGCAGTGCAACCACTGCCATGACGACCATGCCGAGCACGATGATGCCGACGCCGATGAGGAACACCATGCCGATGCCGAACAGTGATGAGCCACTGCCGAATTCGGGGTCCCAAGCGTCGACCGAGGTCTGCACGAACACCACTGCCATGCCGACGCCACCGAGCAGCGGAGCCAAGAACTTGAAGAACACGTTGCGGGTGCTGGTGAACAGCTCTTCGCGGAAGTACCAGACACAGGCGAATGCGGTGATGCCGTAGTAGAAGCAGATCATCAGTCCGAGCGCGGCGATGGTGTCGGTGAGAACGTTGTCGCTCACCACCCGCATCACGGCGTAGAAGCCTGCGGACGCTCCGCCTGCCACCAGCGTCGCGAAGCCCGGGGTGCTGAATCTCGGTGTGATGGAGGCGAATCGCTTCGGTAGGGCCTGGTAGTGGCCCATCGCCAGCAACGTGCGGGCCGGCGAGATGAACGTGGCCTGCAGCGAGCTGGCGGAGCTGCTCAACACGGCCAGGGACAGCAGGATCGCGAACGGACCCATCACCGGCCCCGCGAGGGCGGCGAACACGTTGTCGGTGGTGTCGGGATTCTGCAGTCCGTTTCCGGTGTCACCTGTGCCGGCGAAGAGCAGGGTTGCCACTGCGGTGAGCAAGTACAGAACGATGATGAAGAACACCGTGACCAGCGCAGCGCGTCCGGGAATCTTTGCGCTGCCGGAGGTTTCCTCGTTGACGGTCAGGCAGACGTCCCAACCCCAGTACATGAAGATCGACAGTGACAGGCCGGCAGTGAACGCGGAGAAGCTCGGGATTCCGAACGGGTCGAACCAGTCCAGGCTGAACGAGATGTCCTCGGCCCCGTCGCCTGCACCGACCTTGACGAACGCGGCCACGATGAACCACGCCATGACCAAAAGCTGGAAGCCGAGCATCGTGTACTGGACACGCTTGGTCTCCTGCATGCCGCGATAGCAGAGCCACGCTGCCAATGCCATGAACACCAGGCACGTGACGATGTTGACGAGCTTGTTGCCGGTCAGGTCGGCCAGTGAGTCGTTGCTGGTGACCTGGGCGAGAAAGAGATAGAAGAAGTCGACGGCCACTCCCGCCAGGTTCGAGAGCACGATGATGGTGGCCGCGATCAGGCCCCATCCGCCCATCCAGCCGACGTACGGGCCGAAGGCCTTCGACGCCCACGTGAACGACGTGCCGCTGTCGGGCTCGGCCGCGTTGAGCTCTCGATAACCCAACGCCACCAACAACATCGGAATGAAGCCGACGATGAAGATCGCGGGCAGATGGACCCCGACCTCGGTGACCGTCGGCCCGAGCGAGGCGGTGAGCGCGTACGCGGGTGCAATGGTCGAGATGCCCAGGACCACACTTGCGAGCAACCCGAGCTGGCCGGCGGACAGGCCCTTGGACTCGACGTCCACTACCTTGTGCTCATTCATCGCCGGCCTCTCTCGGAACAACGATCATAGGAACGGGAACGACCCGGAGCATCTTGGCGGCAACCGATCCCAGGAAGAGACGGTGAGGCTGGGCGAGTCGAGACGACCCCACCATCAATACGTCGCCGTCGTGCCAGTCGAGCGAAGAAGCGGCCTTCTCGATGCCGGAGCCCTCCGCCACCTTCAACTGCACGTCCGATCCCGCGGGCAATTCCGCTTGCACGGTGCGCAGCACCTCCTCGGCCTTGGCGAGACCGCCCTGTCCCTGCGCCGATTGCTCGTCCGCGGAAACGAGGGAGAGCAGGCGCAACGGCAACTCTGCGGTGACGGACAGGTCGGTGGCTGCCTCGATGAGCTCCGCTGCCCCCGGACGATTTCCGATGGCGCAGGTGATCTCTCGAATGCGTTGCGGCGGAGAATGTCGATACCCCCGCGGAGCCAGCGCGAGCGGCACATGCGCCACGTGCAGCAGATCGCTGGTGACGGTGCCGATCGAATGGCGTCCGAGCAGACCGTCACCGGCCGCACCGACCACGATCATGTACGCGTCGAACTCTCGGACGGCGTCGAGCAGGCCCTGAGCGAAGGACTCGTCGAACAACAGGTGCGCGCGTGCCTGCACGTCCTCGGGTACGAGGGTGAGTGCCTCGTCGAGCCAGCCGGTGGCCCGATCGATCAGGATGTCGTCGTATCCGGCCTCGACCGGCGCTTTGGACGGCACCGGACGCTCCTGCGGCAGCACCAGACAGATGTCCAGCGACGCCTGCAGCGAACGCGCAAGCGTTGCCCCCAGGGCGATTCCGTCAGCGCCACTCGGTGTTGCCTGGTACCCCACGATCAGACGCATGGAAGGACCTTCCCTGAGGTTGGGCGAGCTAATGGCAGGTGCTACCGGGATCGGTGTGGCACGACTTCGGTTCCGACGGTGCGACGTCGAGCGAGGGGTTGCGATCGAAGAACCCGAACGGCTTGAGCCAGAACGAGACCGTGTCCGCGGGCATCACCGGCCAGTCCTCCGGCCGAGTGATGTGGTGGATGCCGAAGGTGTACCAGACGACGACATCGGTGTTCTCGATGCTGCGATCCTTCTCGGTCCACTCCGGGAGCCCGTGGTCTACGCCGCTCTGGTTGACGAACTCGCCGCTGGGCCAACGCTCGTCGGGTGAATTGGGTGTGACCCAGACGGTGTGACCGATCACCTGGGCACGTTGGAAGATCGGCGACGCGGGATCGAACATCGACGGGATCGCCGCTCCCGGAACCAACTTGTAGGCGGGCCGGGTGCCGAGGCCGTTGGTGACGTTGTCGTTGACGACCTTCCACGCCTTCTGGGTGTTCCAGTCGTAATCCTGCTTGCCCTCGGACTCGGTGGTCAGGGGAGTGTTGACCTGAGTCAGTGCGAGACCGTAAGGATTGTCCGGACCCATCGGAACGCGTTGCGTCTCACTGGCATAGACGGTGTTCTCGGTGCCGTCGATGTCCAGATCGAGTCGGGCCACCAGGAAGTGCTGGTGGTAGGGCGCGTAGGTCCGGTTGTCGACCAGCGTTCCCGACGGGTGCGTGCCGCCCTCGTCGAAGTGGGTGACCACCATGATGCCCGTCGCGCGAACCTCGCACTCGATGTTGCCGTCCTGATAGAACCGCCAGTAGACGAGGTACTCGTAATTCGCCACGGTGGCATGGAAGCTGACCGTGAGCCGACGCATCCGCCGCACCTCGGCTCCGGCGTCGTGATCGACGTGCTTCCACAGCACGGCGTTGTCTTCCTCGTGGATGCAGATCGCGTTGGTGATCGTGTACGGTTCACCCTTGCTGTTGTGCAGTACAGCGTCGAGATAGCGGATCTCGCCGAGGCAGTCGCAGCCCAGCTCGAGCGAGGTGGTCATGAAGCCGAGACCCCACTCGCCGATGTCGAATGCGGTGCGGCGGTAGTGATCCTCGGTGTGGTCGCGATAGGGAACGACCATCTCCGCGAACGACATTCGATTGGCGACGGACCGCACGTTCCCGTTGTCGTTGTAGCTGACGGCGTGCAGCGTCATGCCCTCGCGATAGTTGAAGCCGACTCGCAGCGACCAGTTCTGCCACGTCAACTTGTTGCCGTCGAGCTCGAACGACGGCCCGTCGGACTGAGTGATCTCGAGGGGCTTCAAGGGCGGGCGTGTGCTCGCGTTCCTGATTCGCTCCGGGATATGGCGAGGGACGTACTCGCCCATGATCTCCGGACGCTCGACGAGATAGGTGTCCTCGATCTCGAGCAGTTCCATCGTGTTCACGTCGATCACGCAGTGGAATCCGCCCACCGGTCCGGCGTAGGGATTGGCACCCTCGGCAGCCTTGACCCACGTGTCGGACCAGCCGAGGCGTCGACCCTTGTACTTCTCGGGCGTCACCGCCTCGCCGTAGGTCCAGGTGTCCATGAACACCAGATCCAGATCGGTGATGCCGCGATCGGCAAGGGCGGCAATCACATCGGGGTGGGCGCGGAGGGCCGCGTCGGCCTCCTCCCACTCGTCGACGGTGAAGTTGGGCTGCACATCCGGGATGTGCGTCCACGATTCGGTGGTGCGATCGTCCAACGACACGACGGCCTTGAAGGTCGTGTTCTCGGTGCGGTTCAACACCACCGAGACAGCTCGACGCGCAGGCACTGTTCCGTCTGCGTCGAACGCGGCGATCTCGGACTTCGCGGGTTCGATCATCTCGATCGAGGCGTAACGCCAACCGTCGCCGACGCCGTGATCGCGGCCGAGAACCTCGGCCACGGTGGTGAATTCGTCGCTGGACAGGGGATCGAGGGGATGAAAGGTCATCGAAGGGTCTCCGTCGAGCTCATGACGTGCTTGATGCGGGTGTAGTCCTCGACGCCGTACGCCGAGAGGTCCTTGCCGTAGCCGGAGTACTTGAATCCACCGTGCGGCATCTCCGCCACCAGCGGAATGTGGCAGTTGACCCAGACGGCACCGAAGTCCAGGGCCGCCGAGATGCGCAGTGTGCGTCCGTGATCGGAGGTCCAGACGCTCGATGCGAGCCCGAAATCGACGTCGTTGGCGAGCGCGATGGCCTCCGCCTCGTCGGTGAACCTCTGCACCGTGAGCACTGGGCCGAAGGTCTCCTCCTGCACGATGGGATCGGACTGTTGCACGCCGGTGATGATGGTGGGCTCGAAGAAGAAGCCCTTGTCGCCGATGCGCTTGCCGCCGGTGACGACGGTGGCATGAGCGCCGATGCCGTCGACCTTTGCGCTCACCTGACCGAAGTGGTTGACGTTGTTCAGTGGGCCGAGGAAGGTATCGGGGTCGTCGGGCAGGCCCACCTTCAGCGTCTTCGCCTTGGCGACAAGGGCATCGACGAGGGCGTCGTGTACCGACTCGTGCACCAGTACGCGGGTGACGGCGGTGCAATCCTGGCCGGCGTTGAAGAACGCGGCCTCGGCAATTCCGTCCGCGGCCTTGCTGATGTCGACATCGTCGAACACGATTGCCGGTGCCTTACCGCCCAATTCGAGGTGGGCCCGCTTGAGCTGCTTGGCGGCGGCCACGGCCACCGCGATGCCGGCGCGGACAGATCCGGTGATCGAGACCAGTCCTGGAGTCTTGTGTTCGACGATCGCGGCTCCGGTGCTGCCGTTGCCGAGAACGACGTTGAACACCCCGTCCGGAACAATGCCCTTGGACAGCTTCGCCAGTACCAACGTGCTCTCGGGGGTGGTGTCACTTGGCTTGAGCACGATGGTGTTTCCGGCGGCCAGCGCTGGACCGATCTTCCAGATCGCCATCATGAACGGGTAGTTCCACGGCGTCACCTGGCCGACGACACCGATCGGTTCGCGTCGAACATAGGAGGTGAAGCCGTCCATGTACTCGCCCGCCGACTTGCCCTCGAGCATCCGGGCCGCGCCTGCGAAGAATCGAATCTGATCGGCACCGACGGTGACTTCCTCGGCGGCGATGGTGGCCTTGGGCTGGCCGGTGTTGCGGCTCTGCGCCTCGACGATCTCGTCGCTGTGCGCTTCGATGGCGTCGGCCAGCTTCAGCAGCACCTTCTGCCGTTCGCCCGGCGTCGTCTTGCCCCAGGTCTCGAACGCGCTGGCAGCGGCCGACATCGCGGCCTCCACATCGGCGGCGTCGGACACGGGGGAGTGGGCGACAACCGACTCGTCCACCGGATTCACCACATCGAGCATCTCGGTGCCCGAGGGCGTCACGAATGCCCCGTCGATGTAGTTCTGCAGGACAGGCACCGTCATCACTGAACCCCTAGCGTCGACTGTTTCGGTTCTGCAAAGCCTGCACCTACGGACGAGACTTCGCCACCCGACAAGATGTCCAATACTTCCCTTCGAATCAGGACGAGATGTCGGTCTATCTCGCACGCGAGCGAGCTGCTCACCGGCTAGCCTGTTGCGGTGGCAGACACAGAGGTGGGGTACCGACAGATCGCCGACGACACCTGGGCATTCATGCGGCCGCCCGGAAGCTGGGGCCAGACGAATACCGGATTGATCGTGGGGCCGGGTTCTGCGTCGATGCTGATCGACACGGTGTGGGATGTGAACTGGGCAGGACGCGTCGTTGCCGACACCGCCGAGCTGGTGGCCGACGCGCCGATCACCGAAGTGCTCAACACCCACTCCGACGGTGATCACTGGTGGGGAAACGACACCGTCCCCCCCACGGCTCGCATCACCACCAGTGCCGCTTCACTGCACGCCATGAGGGAGGAAACACCTCCGAAAGGTGTGCAGGCGTTCGCCTCTCTCGGTGCGAAGATCGGCTGGTTGCCGGGACCGGTCGGTGCAATGGGCTCCTACATGAACCGGGTCCGCGGTGACGCCACCTTCCCCGGCGCTCTGCCGCGGCTGCCGGACCACACCTTCGAGACCACCGAGACCATCGATGTGGCAGGACGGTCCGTGCACCTGCGCTACCTGGGCCCGGCGCACACCGAAGGCGACCTCATCGCACACGTACCCGACGTCGGAGTGGTGTTCGCCGGCGACCTGTTGTTCATCGACGCCACCCCGGTGCTCTGGCACGGTCCACTGCAGAACTGGATCGACGCCCTCGACCACCTCCTCGAGCTCGATGCCGCCGTCTACGTCCCGGGCCACGGACCCCTGTGCGGCACCGCCGAAATTCGCGCCCTCCGCAACTACTGGACCTGGGTGTCCGAGGCCGGGCGCAGCTGCTTCGACGCTGGACTCGCGCCCACCGAAGCCGCCCAGAACCTGCTGAAATCAAGCGAATTCGGGCAGTATGCGCACTGGGACTCACCCGAACGACTCATCCTGAGCATGAGCACCCTCTACCGCCTGTGGCGAGGTGAGCCGCCTGCGCCACCCACGCTGACGCGTCGAGCACGGGCGTTCGCGGACGCGGGGAGGTACTTGCGAGAGCACTAGGTGTGCTCACCGCGAGTGCGGCTCCGGCGCACCGAACTGCTGTGTCAACGATGCCGCGTGGGCGAACAGTATGGTCGGATCCGGTTCGGCTGCAGAGGGTTCCAGTACGAGGGTGGTGGCACCGGCATCGATCCAGCGTTGCAGGTTGCTGGCCGCGGCATCGGAGCTTGCGGCAACGTAGACCACCACGTCGTGGTCGGGCCCACCGTCGATGTGCTCGATGGCCGTTCGCACCTGATCCGGTGACGTTTCGCTGGTGAGGATCGTTCCCACAGCGGTGCGGCCGCTCAGGGCGAGAGTCTTCGGCCCCGTCGCACCGACGAGCAGCAGCGGTGGTTGCAGCGGAGGCCAATTCAGCTGCACGTTGTCGAGTGAGACGTACCTGCCCTGCACGGTGACGCTCTCGCCCGCCAAGAGTGCGGTGAGCGCGGTCATCTGCTCGCTCAGCAACGTCAGCGGCGATTGCACACGCGCCCCGATCTGACCCATCCACGACTGCACACCGTGTCCGAGCCCGACGCGCAGCCGTCCTGGGTGGACCCGGGCGACGGTGGCGATCTCCATGGCGGTGGCCGCCACGTTCCGCATCGGAGTGGGTAGCACCCCGATGCCGACGTTCAGGCGTTCGGTGTTCGCGAGAACCAGTGCAGCGGTAGTCAGTCCGCCGGAGTAGAAGCAGTCTTCCCATATCCACACTTCGTCGATGCCTGCCCGGTCGGCTGCACGTGCCGCCTCGACGAGATCCTCCGGCGCAAGTTCGGGTCTGAGTACGACGCCGATTCGTGTCATTGCAGTCTTCCTTCTTCTCAGCGAACGAGGTAGGGGGACACGGAACTTCGGTGCTCGTCGATGTCGAGGTCCTTACCCAATGGCGGGAATGCGCGTTGCGGGCAGTTCGATCGCTCGCACACCCGACAGCCCGCTCCGATCGGCGTCGCCGCTGCCGAACCCTGTACGTCCAGACCGTCCGCGTACACCAGCCGTCCGGCGTGGCGCAGTTCGCAACCGAGGCCGATGGCGAAGGTCTTGCCGGGCTGACCGTATCGTGCGGCGCGTCGCTCCACGGTCCGCGCGATCCACAGGTAACTGCGGCCGTCGGGCATCTCGGCGATCTGCGTCATGATCTTGCCCGGATACGCGAACGTCTCGTACACATTCCACAGCGGGCATGTGCCGCCGCTGGACGAGAAGTGAAAACCTGTGGCGGACTGACGCTTCGACATGTTCCCGGCGCGGTCGACGCGCACGAACGAGAACGGCACACCCCGCAACTCGGGTCTCTGCAAGGTGGACAGGCGATGGCAGATGGTCTCGTAGCTGACCGAGAAGAAGGCCGAGAGCCGCTCGATGTCGTACCGGAAATCCTCGGCCACGTCATGGAACTGGTGATACGGCAACACCGTCGCGGCCGCGAAGTAGTTCGCGAAGCCCAGCACCGCCAACTTCTTCGACGACTCACTGGTGAAATTGCCTTCGTCGGCCATCTTCTGCAGCAGGTCCCCGCATTCGAGATACGCGAGTTCGGCGGCGTACTTGAACACCTTCTGCCCGCCGGAGAGATGCGGTGAAATCTCCAGTACTCGCGTCTGGGGATCGAATCGGTGCAGCACGTTCTCGCCGAGGTCGATCCGATTGACGATCTGCACGTCGTGGACCGTCCGCAGCCGCTTGGCGATCTCGCCACCGATATCAGCGCGATGGAACCGGATCCTCGAGGTCAGAGCCTCTGCCGCAGTGTCCAGTTCGTGCAGATAGTTCTGCCGCTGATAGAAGTAGTCGCGCACTTCCTCGTGCGGCTTGCTGATGGAACCGCTGCCACTGCCGTCCGAGAAACGCTCCTCGGTAGCGGCCAACAGCTGAGCCGTCGTATTGCGGTATCGGCGGTGCATGTTGACCATCGCCCGCGCCAGCTGCGGGTGTGAGCTGACCATCTGCGCGATCTCGTGCGCGTCGGCGTCGATCCCCATGTCCTGATCGAGCGCGACCTCACGGAGTTCGGCAACCAGTCTGGTGTCGTCCTCGGAGGAGAAGAACGACGTGTCGACGCCGAACACCTCGGAGATCCGCAGCAGCACCGGCACCGTCAGTGGACGCACGTCGTGCTCGATCTGGTTGAGATAGCTGGCCGAGATTCCCAGCTTCTGCGCCAGCGACACCTGACTCATGCTGCGTTCGCTGCGGAGCTGCCGAAGCCGCACGCCGACGAAGGTTTTGGACATATCGCCAGGCTACGCCTGCGAAGAATTGCCTTAACAGCATTGGCAATCGGCTGCTGAGTCACAATTCGGCGTTCATCGGGAACATTAGCCGAAGTAAAGGCGTATACCGGTATACGAGCTATTCACCACGCACCACGAGGAGCGGTCATGTCCAACCGTCAACGCACATCGGAAATTTTCAGGGACGTCGTCGTATTCGTCACCGGAGCCGTACTCGTCGCATCGACCGTCTGGCTTCCCGTCCAGGGCGACCAGGAAGTCACCGGAGCCATCCTGGTGCTCGGCATTCTCGCTGCATCGACCGCGCTGTGGGCCATCGGATCGTCGTCGAGGCAAAGCCACTGGACCCACGTCGGCCTCGGCCTGCTGCTCGCGGTCTCGCCCGCGCTGATGGTGTTCCCGTCCGGATTGCTGGCTGCTGACCTGTTCGCCATCGTCGGCGGACTCGTGATCGCCGCGATGGGTGCGCTCGGGGTGCTCTCGTCGCGTCGGACACCGACCACGTCGCGAGTGGTTGCGTCCAGTGACGAGCGCAGCGGCGTCCGGATCTGAGCCTTCTTTGCAACTGGTGCTCCACTCCCGGGGGGCGGACGCGATGAATGTCGTGCACGGCTCCGGGAGTGGAGCATTTTGTGCAGTCATCGCCTCGATTCCCGGCGTCGTCGGATCACCGACGCGATCTCGCCGGCGATGACGTCCGGTGCGGCCAGTACGTCGAATGCCGAGTACCGCAGCACCAGCCAGCGATCGAGCACCAGCGCGTTCTGCCTGCGCCGATCCTTGCTGAATATTCCAGCTGCACTGTGGAATTCGCGTCCGTCCACTTCGATGATCGTTCGGCTGCGACGGTCGACGAGGTCGCAGATGTACGGACCGACTGCCGCATTCATCTCCAGGTACAGCCCGATCCGGTGCAGCGCGCGTCCCAACGCCCGCTCCGGTTCCGAGGCGAACCTGGTCACTGCCAGCCGAACTTGGCGAGCCAACTCTGCGTTGCCGCGTCGACCCGGGAATCGTTCGAGCAGGCGGAGCAACGACGCGGGGTCGAGTCCGAACTTCAGGCGTTCGTCGATCAGCAACTCGGCCTCGGCGCGGGGGAGTACCGCCAGGCAATCGAGAATCGTCTGTGCGGGCGTGGTGCACGGCAGGGTCTCGACCTCGTCGACGAGCCTGGAATCGAGTGTCCGACGGTGCAGCCGAAGCCAGGGCGGTGGCCGCAACCTCGCGGAGCGAGGGACCGTGGCGTCGAGAGTGGTCGGTTCGGTCGTCCAGCCCCGTAGGTATGCGGCCGACCGGTGACTGAGCACGGCGTCCGGTCGCCACAGCGAAACGGCCCGACATCGATCCATCGTCGACGGTTCCCCGCGCATGTGGACCGTCGGCAGAACACGGGTGAAGCGTCGCGAGACGGTGCTGAGGTGGAGTCCGGAGGCCGGGAGCTGCTGAAAGGTGGCGGGGCCGGGAGTGGAGCCTGCGGAATGACCCTGGGGTGCGGGAGTGGAGCCTGCGTCGGGTGTCATGTTTGCAGCGTCGGGGATGGCGCAGATGTCCCCCGAAGCTCGACCTGGGGGAATGGAATGCCCTGTGGATAGCTGCGTGGCTGTGGATGAGTGCACGTTGCGCTCCACTCGGGGGCGTCGGCGGCGTCATTCCCGAGGCAAAGGCGTCGAGTGGAGCACCCCATGCATGTCCACATTTTGAGATCGGAGTACTGTGATGTCGGTCACAGCAGCGTTGGTTTCTGACTCGATTCAGACGGCTGCGCCAAACCGTACAAGCGTCCTGTATGAGTTTTTGTTCATTGCGTTCATCAACTGGGGTTTCATCGCTACTGGCGAGTAACCATGCCGTCCGATCCGAGAGGTTTGCGCCGACCAAAAATTCGCAACATTAGCAAGGTGCTCGGGAAAGCTAGCCAAGATTGGCACTAACAACTGGTAGACGCATGTTTTCGGTTGTGCCATTGTTTTGGAGTACACCAGAAGGGCCTGGCAACGATGTGAAGATTCGTCTCGAGGCAGGCCGAGAAGCAGAAGAGACTGGAGCTGAAGATGTCGACCACCGGCACCCCGAAGACCATCGCCGAGATCCAGCAGGATTGGGACACCAACCCCCGCTGGAAGGGCGTCACCCGTAACTTCACCGCACAGCAGGTCTCCGACCTCCAGGGCACCGTCGTCGAAGAAGCGACCCTCGCTCGCCGCGGCAGCGAGATCCTGTGGGACCTTGTCAACAACGAGGACTACATCAACTCGCTCGGTGCCCTCACCGGCAACCAGGCCGTGCAGCAGATTCGCGCCGGCCTCCAGGCGATCTACCTCTCCGGCTGGCAGGTCGCAGGCGACGCAAACCTCTCGGGCCACACCTACCCGGACCAGAGCCTCTACCCGGCCAACTCGGTCCCCTCGGTCGTCCGTCGCATCAACAATGCACTCCTGCGTGCCGACGAGATCGCCAAGATCGAAGGCGACACGTCCGTCAAGAACTGGGTCGCCCCGATCGTCGCCGACGCCGAAGCCGGCTTCGGTGGCGCACTGAACGCCTACGAGCTGCAGAAGGCCATGATCGTGGCCGGCGCCGCAGGCGTGCACTGGGAGGACCAGCTCGCATCGGAGAAGAAGTGCGGCCACCTCGGCGGCAAGGTTCTGATCCCCACCCAGCAGCACATCCGTACCCTGACCTCGGCACGCCTCGCGTCCGACGTCGCCGACGTCCCGTCGGTCATCATCGCCCGCACCGACGCCGAGGCAGCCACGCTGATCACCTCCGACGTCGACGAGCGTGACCGTGAGTTCCTCGACGGAACCCGCACCGCAGAAGGCTTCTTCGGCGTCAAGAACGGCATCGAGCCCTGCATCGCCCGTGCGAAGGCCTACGCCCCGTACGCAGACCTCATCTGGATGGAGACCGGCGTGCCGGACCTCGAGGTCGCCAAGAAGTTCTCCGAGTCGGTTCGCAGCGAATTCCCGGATCAGCTGCTCGCCTACAACTGCTCGCCTTCGTTCAACTGGAAGGCGCACCTGGACGACGCGACCATCGCCAAGTTCCAGAAGGAACTCGGAGCCATGGGCTTCAAGTTCCAGTTCATCACCCTCGCCGGCTTCCACTCGCTCAACTACGGCATGTTCGACCTGGCACACGGCTACGCCCGCGAAGGCATGACCGCGTTCGTCGACCTGCAGGAGCGCGAGTTCAAGGCTGCCGAAGAGCGCGGCTTCACCGCCATCAAGCACCAGCGTGAGGTCGGTGCCGGCTACTTCGACCGCATCGCCACCACCGTCGACCCCAACACCTCGACGGCAGCACTGAAGGGCTCCACCGAAGAAGGCCAGTTCCACTAGAGGTACCGCCTCTCCTCACCTTCAGCGCACTAGTCAGGCGGTCCGCAACTTCCGTTGCGGGCCGCCTGTTCTGTACAACGAAGGTCTTGGGTGTACCCGGCAAGAGTTACCCCCATCTCACGAGAGATGTTGTAGCGCAACGTTTGTTGAAGGAGTGTCACTGTGGCGGTCGAGAGGGTGGGGATCGTCGGAGCGGGGCAGATGGGGGCAGGAATAGCCGAGGTGTGTGCCCGCGCCCATGTCGACGTGTTGGTCCACGAACAGACCCGCGAACTGACCAGTGCCGGACGCACCCGCATCCTGAGGTCCCTCGACCGCGGAGTGAGCAGCGGCAAGATCACCGAACGCGAGCGAGAACACGCCGCGGCCAGGCTGCGATTCACCTCCGACCTCGCCGACTTCGGCGATCGCCAACTCGTTGTCGAAGCAGTACTCGAAGACGAGAAGATCAAAGCCGACATCTTCGCCGAGCTCGACTCGGTGGTGACCGACCCCGACGCCGTCATCGCCTCGAACACCTCCTCCATTCCCATCGTCAGCCTGGGAGCCGCGACGACGGCACCCGGCCGCGTCGTCGGTCTGCACTTCTTCAACCCGGTCCCGGTACTGCCACTCGTCGAACTCGTCACCACCGACCTGACCGCACCGGCAGTGGCCGACCGCGCCGAGCGCTTCGCAGGCGACGTTCTCGGTAAACAGGTCGTGCGCTCGGCCGATCGCTCGGGCTTCGTCGTCAACGCGTTGCTCGTGCCGTATCTGCTCTCTGCGATTCGCATGGTCGAATCCGGATTCGCCACCAAGGAAGACGTGGACAAGGCGACGGTGCTCGGTCTGGCGCACCCGATGGGGCCGCTCGCACTCGCCGATCTCGTGGGGCTCGACACGGTCAAAGCCATTGCCGACGCCATGTATTCGGAGTTCGGAGAACCTCTCTTCCTGGCACCCCCGCTGCTGCTGCACATGGTCGAATCGGGGCACGTGGGCAAGAAGGCCGGAGCCGGGTTCTACCGCTACGAGAACGGCCGGATCGCAAAGTAGACCCCGCAGCGGGCGGGTTGCCCCGCGACGGTCATCGGAGCGCTATTGTCGGTCTGCGAACGCAGTCACTTCGATCACAGGAGCGTGTCAGTGAGCAAGTCCACGAAGTCGAACGGTGTGGTTCCCAAGGCATTCGGGATCGGGTTGGCCGCGACCGGTGCCGCCCACTTCGTGGTGCCGGAGGCGTTCGAGGGAATCACCAAGCTCCCGTTCCCCAAGGACACTCGAACCTGGATCAGTCGCAACGGAGCCACCGAATTGGCCGTCGGCGCGGCTATCGCATACCCCGGGACGCGTAAGATCGGACTGGTCGGTCTGGGCGCATACGTACTGTGGCTCGGGGCCAATATCGCCAAGAACAGCTGACGTTACTGTTGCGAACGACTCGTTTAGAGCAGGAATAGCCTGGTCGAGGCGGTAGCTGCCTTGCGCTCGCACTGATGCGTAGGTAGCAATATAGATATGACTTCAGCTACCGCTTACCAGGCCACCGCTCCGGACGCCCCGCTCGAGAAGGCGACGATCGAGCGGCGCGCCGTCGGACCGAACGACATCCTCATCGACGTCAAGTTCGCGGGCATCTGCCACTCCGACATCCACACCGCCCGTAACGAGTGGGGCGGCACCACGTACCCCGTCGTTCCCGGGCACGAGATCGCAGGCATCGTGGCCGAGGTCGGCTCCGAGGTGACCACCCGCAAGGTGGGCGACCGCGTCGGCGTCGGCTGCTTCGTCGACTCCTGTGGCGAGTGCGAGGCGTGCAAGGACGGCGACGAGCAGTACTGCACCAAGGGCGTCGTACAGACCTACAACTCGGAGACCTACGAGGGCGAGTTCACCCACGGCGGCTACTCCACCCAGATCGTCGTGACGGAGAAGTTCGTCCTCGGCATCCCGGAAGGCGTCGAGCTCGATGTCGCCGCGCCTCTGCTGTGTGCAGGCATCACGCTGTACTCGCCGCTCAAGCACTGGGGAGCCGGCCCCGACAAGAAGGTCGCCATCATCGGTATGGGCGGCCTTGGACACATCGGCGTCAAGATCGCCCACGCCATGGGTGCCCACGTCACCGTCCTGAGCCAGACCGACGCCAAAGAGGCCGACGGCAAGGCCTACGGTGCCGACGAGTACTACGCAACCAAGGACACCACGGCGCTGAAGGATCTGCAGGGCAAGTTCGACCTGATCCTCAACACCGTCTCGGCGAACCTGCCCATGGGCAAGTACCTCGGACTGCTCGCCCGCAACGGCACCCTCGTCGAGCTCGGCGTTCCCGAGAAGCCGCTCGAGGTGCCCGCCTTCAACCTGCTGGCCAACCGTCGTTCGTTCGCAGGATCCATGGTCGGCGGCATCGCCGAGACCCAGGAAATGCTGGACTTCTGCGCCGAGCACCACATCGGTGCCGAGATCGAGGTCATCCCGGCCGAGAAGATCAACGAGGCCTACGACCGCGTCATCAAGTCCGACGTGCGCTACCGCTTCGTGATCGACGCAGCCACGCTGTAACTGTCACCTTGGACGAGTGAATGGTCCATCGACCTGCCCAGACGGGGGTCGATGGACCATTCACGTCTTCGAAGTGGGTTCAGCTCTCGGCCAGTCGCTTCTTCTCGTGCTCGACGTCGAAATCCGCAGCGGGCCAATCGAGGTCGAGCTTCTCCAACGTGTCGATCAGAATTTCCGTGACGGCCAAGCGGCTGTACCACTTGCGGTCGGCGGGGACGACGTACCAGGGCGCATGATCGAAGTCCGTGCGATCGAGAACCCGCTGATACGCCGCCCGGTACTGCGGTAGAAAACCACGCTCGGTGACGTCGCCCGGGTTGTACTTCCAGTGCTTCTCTGGTCGGTCGAGTCGCTCCTGCAGTCGCTTCTTCTGCTCGTCGGCCGAGACGAACAAGGCCACCTTGACCACGACGGTGTCCTCGTCGACCAATTCCTTCTCGAAGGCGTTGATCTCGTCGAACCGCTTCTCCCACACCTGCCGCGGCACCAGATCGTGAACCGCGACGACGAGAACGTCCTCGTAATGGGACCGGTCGAACACCCCGATCCGGCCGGCCCGCGGAAGTGCTTTGCGGATGCGCCACAGGTAGTGGTGCTGCTTCTCTTCCTGAGTCGGAACCCCGAACGAGGCGAGGTCGACGCCCTGCGGATCGACCATCCCGATGACGTGCTTGACCATGCCGCCCTTGCCCGCGGTGTCCATGCCCTGCAGCACCAGCAGAACCGACTTGGTTCCGCCCGCGCGACCGTGGGCATAGAGCTTCTCCTGCAGCGCTGCCAGCACTGCACCGCGCTGTTCGAGCACGTCGTTGCCGTGCGCCTTCGCGCCGTCGAAACCCGGAGTTGCCGTGAAGTCGATGTCCTCCACACGGGGAGAGGAACTGGCCCGCAGCACATCGACGGGAGAAAGAGTCCACAGTTTCGACTTGTCGGCCATAGCCGAGAAGACTACTTCTCTACCATGGGATTCATGGCCCCTACCATTGCAAAAGCAGAAACCGTGTCGCGTGAGCAACTGCTCGAATTCGTATCTCCGCGGCACCACCACACCCTGATCACCCGTAAGCGCGACGACGGTCTGCAGGTCTCCCCGGTCTCGGCCGGAGTGGACTCGGAAGGCCGCATCGTCATCGCCACGTACCCCGAGCGCGCGAAGGTGCACAACATCCGCCGCAATTCCGCCGTCACGGTGCTGGTGCACAGTGATGACTGGAACGGCGACTACGTCCAGGTCGACGGCACCGCCGAAATCATCGATCTTCCCGACGCCGTCGAGCCGCTGGTTGAGTACTTCCGCAGCATCGCCGGCGAGCACTCGGACTGGGACGAGTACCGCGCGGCGATGGTGAAGCAGGGAAAGTCGTTGATACGCATCGTGATCGACACCTGGGGCCCGATCGCCGCGGGTGGATTTCCCCCGGGAAGAGTGTGACAAGCCCGCCCGGGAGAGTGTGACAAGCCCACCAGGGAGGGTGTAACAAGCCCCCCGGGGAGGGTGTGATCTAGCCCTTCAGTGGTGCCGCGAACAGTGGCACCGCGTTTTCCAGTGCGTATCGGGTGCCTGCGACCGAGGCGGCCGAGAATGCGTTGGACAGGTCGGTGTCACCGAGGACCACGAGGCGTCCGTCCCGTGCCGACGGCAGGCCCTGGATCGACGGGTTGTCGGTGATCACCTCGGGTCCGGTGCCGATGGGGAACATGACGGTGAGGTCGGCGTCGAGTGCGGAGATGTTCTCCTCGGACAGTTCGATGCTGAACGCTCCGGGTTCGGCGCGGTCCTGGACGGCCGGAGTGTTGGTCAGGCCGAGTGATTCGAGGAAGTCGACGCGGGTGTCGCCGCGGACGTAGGCACCGACCTGTCCGCTGTAGAGAGTGCCGACGGCAACGGTCTTGTCGGCGAATTCGGGGTTGGCCGCGATGGTGTTGTCGAACAATGC
This sequence comes from Rhodococcus sp. 05-2254-2, assembly GCF_002259095.1. Classification (NCBI taxonomy): domain Bacteria; kingdom Bacillati; phylum Actinomycetota; class Actinomycetes; order Mycobacteriales; family Nocardiaceae; genus Rhodococcus; species Rhodococcus sp. 05-2254-2. The sequence goes on from NZ_NOZJ01000001.1 coordinate 364,371, forward strand.
CCTGGTGTCGTCGACGAGCTGCTTGCCCTCGTCGACCTTGCCCAGTGCCTGCGCGACGATCTCGGTCTGCCCGTCCCAGGTGGTGCCGTAGGCGACGTCGGTTCCCGGAGGTGCCGCGACGGTCGGTGCGATGTCGGACAGGTCGTCGTAGACGGCCTTGTCGTTGGTGCTGCGCGTCCACAGAATCAGGTCCGGTTCCAAAGCCGCCACCGATTCCATGTTCACGTCGAAGGTGCCGACGATCGTGGGGTCGGTGTCGTAGGACTCGTCGACCCATGGACCGAGGCCGTTGCCGCCGACGCCGAGCCAGTCACTGGCTCCGACGGGTTGTACACCGAGGGCGAGCGCAGTTTCGGCATCGGACCAACCGAGTGCGACCACTCGCTGCGGGTTCGCAGGGACTTCGACGTCACCGAACATGTCGGTGACGACGACACCGCCGACCTCGGAGGAATCGGCGCTGTCGCCGTCGCCGGCGTCGGAGCTGCATGCGGTCAGGGTGAGAGCGAGGGCCAGGACTGCCGCAGGCAGGGCCAAAGAACGAGAGATGCGCATAGGGCACGCTAACCTATCAAGCGCTGAAATGCTCCACGATCTTCGCGCAGAAGGCAGGCAGGTCGTCCGGGTTTCGGCTCGAGATCAGATTGCCGTCGACGACCACTTCCTCGTCGACGACCGTGCCACCGGCGTTGCGAATGTCGGTTCGGATGCTCGGGTAGGACGTCAATGTCCGGCCCTTCAGAACGTCGGCTTCGACGAGTGTCCAGGCCCCGTGGCAAATGACGCCGACGGGCTTGCGGGCTTGTACGAACGAGCGGACGAACTCCACGGCATCCGCGTCGACGCGAAGTTGATCGGGGTTGGTGGTTCCGCCGGGCAGGATCAGCGCGTCGAAGTCGTCGGCCGAGACGTCGGCGACGACGCTGTCGACGGTGAAGGTGTCTGCAGCATTGACGTCACCCTCCATGGCTTGGATGTCGCCGTGGTCGAGCGAGACCAATGTGACTGAGGCCCCGGCATTTTCGACTGCTTCGCGGGGCTGCACCAGCTCGACTTGCTCGACGCCGTCGGTGGCGAGAATCGCGATGCGGCGTCCGGTCAATGTTTCGGTGGTCATACCCTCTCGGATGTCCGACCGGGCCTGATCTCAAACTGACGAGCGATGGTACGAATGGAGACATGAGCGACTCACCCATCGAAACCCCGACCCAGGATCGCGTCGAACAGAATCTCCCGATCGCGGACGAGCCGGACGAGCCGAACGCAGATGATCTGCCCATCGAGGCCGACGCCCGCGACGTGCTGGATCAACGAGCAGAAGTGCCCGTGGACGACGACGGGTACGACGAGCGCTAAGGCGTGTTCGGCTCCTCGTCGACCAACGGATGCGGCTGTGACTTGAATTTTGCGGGGGAGCCGTCGGCCATCGCTACCCCGTGGATTCCGCCCCACATCATCATGCAGAGGTAATCGATCAGATCGTCTGCGGACATCGACTTGTTGGAGATCCACCAGTGCGTGGCCAACTGGACCGCGCCGACGATGGCGAAGGCCCACGGCACCGAACCACCGGAATCCATTTCGCGTTGCCGTAGGCGTTCACCGAGCACCGTGGAGAGCAACTCGGCGATCATCCGCTCGGACTCGGCGACGACATCGCGGTTGTTGCCGGCGTTGTTCGCCATGACGTAGAGGTAGACCTCGGGATCGGTGGCCACCGTCTCGACATAGGCGGTCACGACGATGCGGGTGAGCTCGTACTCGTCGAGTTCGTGGGCGATCGCCGAGTAGATGCGCGGAGCAAGCGTGGTCTCGACGTACCGAGACATGGTGGCGCTCGTCAGATCGTTCTTGTCGGTGAAATAGCGGTAGAGCACCGTCTTGGAGATACCGATCTCCGACGCGATCTCGTCCATCCCGATCTCGCGGCCGCGCAACCGGATCGCGGCCAACGTGCCGTCGACGAGCTCTTCGCGGCGGGCGATCTTGTGCTCACGCCACCGACGTTTTCGGCCGTCCGGCTTCTCGACCTTCGGCTTGTCCTCGCTCGGCTCGGACTCGTCCAGCTTTGCCTCCGTCGTATTTCTCGCCACAACCCCACCCTATGCGCCTTGTCCGACACCATTGCAGGCTGCGTCCGGTTGGTCTGCCGAGATTCTGGGCACAATGTCGGTTGTGCAGCTCATGAACTTCGACGACGAGACCAAGCGTCGCGACCTCCGCAAGATGAAAACAGTCGCGACGGGCTTTCTCGTCTTCGCGTCGATCGTCTACCTCTTCTGCCGGTGGCAGGAGTCGACGGGTGCAGGTGCCTGGGTCGGCTACGTTCGCGCTGCGTCGGAAGCGGGCATGGTCGGCGCACTCGCGGACTGGTTCGCGGTGACGGCACTTTTCAAGCACCCGCTCGGTATTCCGATCCCGCACACGGCTCTGATCAAGAAGAAGAAGGACCAGCTGGGCGCGAGCCTGAGCTCGTTCGTCGGTAGCAATTTCCTCGCTCCCGAGGTGGTGTCCGAGAAGGTCGCGTCGGCGCAGGTTCCGTTGCGGCTGGGTACCTGGCTCGCTCAGCCCGACAACGCCGAACGCGTCGCGGCCGAGGCGGCGACCGTGTTGCACGGCGTCGTCGACGTGCTCAACGACGAGGACATCACCGCCGTCATCGACAGCACCATCGTGCGGCGTCTCGCCGATCCGCAGTGGGGCCCGCCCATCGGCCGGATCCTCGACGAGTTGCTCCGCGAGAACCGTCAGCTGCCGTTGATCGACATGCTCGCCGAACGCGCCCACCAATGGGCGCTCGGCAGCCAGGAGATGATCGATCGCGTCGTGGCGCGAGATTCCCCGAACTGGTCGCCGAAGTTCGTCGACACGCTGCTGGGAGAGAAGGTCTACAAGGAACTCGTCGAGTTCACCTGGAAGATCAGGTCCAACCCCGAGCACGACGTGCGTCTGGCCGCCAACAAATTCTTGGTCGACTACGCCAACGATCTGCAACACGACCCGACGACCATCGAGAAGGCGGAGAAGCTCAAGGCGCAGATCATGGGCCGCGAGGAGATCACCGGGCTCGCGGCAGCGACCTGGAAGGTGGCCAAGCGGCTGATCACCGAGTCGGTCGACGATCCGACGAGCACGCTGCGCACCAAGATCAAGGAGAACACCGTCAACCTCGGCGTGCGGCTCCGCGACGACGAGGAGCTGCGCGGCAAGGTCGACGGTTGGCTGCTCGGCGGAGCGAGCTACATCGCCGCGAACTATGCCGACGAGATCACCACGATCATCGGTGACACCGTCGCTCGGTGGGACGCCGAGGAAGCGAGCAAGAAGATCGAACTGCAGGTCGGACGCGATCTGCAGTTCATTCGAATCAACGGAACCGTCGTCGGATCCATCGCCGGACTGGCCATCTACACGGTCTCGGATCTGATCTTCGGACACTAGTGCTAGCAGAGTGCTTGCAATAGTTAGCACCCTTCGGTACCGTCCAGTAGGACACCGAAAACAGGAGGCCGAGATGGCCGATGACGAGGGGGATCTGGTCGCCAAGGCGACCGAGGCGACGCAGGTCGTCGCCGAGGCGGGGGACCTTGTCGCCGCAGTCGTGACGACTGCAGCTCAGGACATCGGAAGCTACATCCGGTCGCAACGGGAAGCCGCGCAGGTATCGATGCGGCAACTCGCCAGCCGAGCCGGAGTGAGCAACCCCTACCTGAGCCAGATCGAACGCGGACTGCGCAACCCGTCCGCAGAAGTGCTAGCGCAGATAGCCAAGGGTCTGCGCGTCTCCTCGGAGGTGCTGTACGTCCGGGCCGGGATCTTGGAAGCGCGTCCCCACGGTCCGGTGCGCGAAGCTCTGCTCGGCGATGAGCACATCACCGAACGGCAGAAGCAAGTGCTGATCGAGATCTACGACTCGTTCTGTCGTGAGAACGAGTCGACGCAGGAGCCCGAACCCGACGAACAGGAGACACCCGATGTCTGATTCCAAGAACTTCGAGAACGTCAAGACCCCCATCTTCGCAGCCGTCGGTGCAGGCGACGCCGTCGTCCAGGCAGTAGCGGACGTCGTCGCTCAGGTGCGTTCACGCGCCGAGAGCCGCACCAGCGAGGTCAACGCCCGCATCGCCGACCTCTCCGAGGACGTCACCGAAGGCGTCGAGAGCCTGCGCGAGCGGCTGGCGAACCTGCCTGCAGAGCTTCCCGACGAGATCGCCGAACTGCGCGAGCGCTTCACCCCCGAAGAGCTCCGCAAGGTTGCCGAGGCATACCTCAAGGTGGCCTCCGACCTCTACACCTCGCTCGCCGAGCGCGGCGAAGAGACCGTCGAGCGCATCCGCCGCACCCCGGCCGTCGAAGAGAGCCTCGAGCGCGCCAACACCGCAGCCAACGACTTCGTCGACCTCACCGAGCAGGCCCTCGGAACCGTTGCCTCGCAGACCCGCGCGGTCGGCGAGCGCGCCGCTGCCCTGGCCGGCCTCGCGTCGGACAAGGTTCGTGAAGGCGCCGAGGAGATCTCCGAGGCCGCCGACGAGCTCGCCGAGAACATCGACGAAGCAGGCGACGAGGCCAAGGACAAGGCCGTCGAGGCTTCGGACAAGGTGAGCGGCGTGGCAGGCAAGGTCGAGGCCAAGACCCGCAGCAGCGCGAACTCGCCGATCAAGAAGACCCCGGCTCCGGCCAAGAAGACGGCTCCGGCACCGGCTGCCAAGAAGACCGCACCGGCTCCGGCCAAGAAGGCTCCGGCGAAGAAGACCACTCGCTAAAGCATTCGTAAAGAAAACGACCCCTGCGCCGCGCGGCGCAGGGGTCGTTTCTCGTACACTGGCGCACGTGAGCATCGCCGGCAGCTTCAGCTACTACATCCTGACCTTTCTCCAGATCCTCGGAGTGGTGGGCGCAGGATTCGCGATCTTCCACGCACTGCGCCAGCGCCCCGACGCCTTCCCGGCAGTGGACAAGCTGACGAAGACCAAATGGCTGGCCATTCTGTTCATCGGTCTACTGCTCATTCTCGTCTCGGGGGTGATCGGCTTCCTGGGCATCATCGGCGTCGTCGCCGTGTGCGTGTATCTCGTCGACGTCCGTCCCAAGGTCGACAGCATCCAGCGCGGACCCCGCTGGTAGGTAAGTCGCATCGACGCCCACTTCTGTGTGGGCGTACCCTCTACCGCACCCGCTCGGGGGGACACAGGTAGAGGGGAATGTCAGTGGTTTCACGCAAGGTAATCGAACGCGCGCTGCTCGGAATAGGCAGCGCGGCCGCGGCGGCCTCCGTCGGAGCTTTCGTCGTTCGGCGGCGTCGCCTGCACTCGTTCACCAAGACGACCGACGTGCAGCCCGACGAGTTGCTCGAGCGTCCCACGTTCGAGCCGCACATCACCGAGGTGGTCACCGACGACGGTGCGCACCTGCACGTCCGTAGCTACGGGGACGCCGATGCCGAACCGATCGTCTTCAGCCACGGGTGGACCTGCTCGGCCGATTACTGGTACCCACAGATCAATGCCCTTGCCGGCCGCTACCGCGTCGTCACCTACGACCAGCGCGGTCACGGTCGAAGCGACGTCGGGACGCGACCGTTGAGCCCCGACGTGCTGGCCGACGACCTCTCCGCGATCCTTTCCGCCACGGTGGCCGAGGACAACAAGGCCGTCATGGTGGGACACAGCATGGGCGGCATGTCCATCATGGCCTGGGCCGGCAACTATCCCGAACAGGTCGACCGACTCGTCAGCGCTGTGCTCCTCGCCAGCACCGCGACCGACTCCCTGATTCGCGAAACCACCGTCATCCCGCTGCCGCAACGCTTTCCACGGGTCCCCACCCCGGTGGGCAAAGCCGTGCTCAGCTCGGCACTTCCGCTGCGGCCGTCACCGGTGGTGCGCCAAGCCATCAAGTACATCTCGATGGCACCAGGAGCGACACCCGCCGAGGTGGCGTTCTGCGAGAAGATCGTCCTCGAATGCGCCCCGCGCACCCGCGGTATCTGGGGTGCAGCGCTCACCGACCTCGACATCCGCGAGGCCCTGGCGAACATGTCCGTCCCCACCAGCGTGCTCGTCGGATCTGCCGATCGCTTGACCCCACCGGTGCACGCCCGCAAACTCGCCCGCGCCCTGGACGATCACGATCACCTGAGCAGACTGATCGTGATTCCCGGCATCGGACACATGAGCTCCGTCGAGGCAATCGACGAATTCAACACCGAAGTGGTTCGGCTCCGGAATCTCTAGATTTCAGCTGAACACCACGGTCTTGCGGCCGTGCACCAGGACACGATCCTCCAGGTGCCACCGCAGACCGCGGGAGAGCACCAGCTTCTCGATGTCGCGGCCCTGACGCACCATGTCGACTACCTCGTCGGAATGATCGACGCGGATGACGTCCTGCTCGATGATCGGACCCGCGTCGAGCTCGGCCGTCACGTAGTGGCACGTCGCACCGATCAGTTTCACGCCCCGCGCGAATGCCTGGTGGTACGGACGAGCGCCGACGAACGACGGCAGGAAGCTGTGATGGATGTTGATGGCCCGGCCTGCCCAGTGCGCGCACAGCGACTCGGGGAGAACCTGCATGAACCGTGCCAGCACCACCGCGTGCGGGTCGTAGGAATCGACCAGCGACCGCACCTCTTCGAAGGCGGGACCGCGCTCGGCCGGATCCTTCGCGAACTCGACGTGATGGAACGGTGTGCCGTGTGCGGCGGCGATCGGCTCGAGTGACTTGTGGTTGCCGATCACCGCGGAGATCTGAGCGGGCAGTTCGCCGCCCGCGGCGCGGCCGAGGAGGTCGTGCAAGCAGTGCGCTTCCTTGCTGACGAGCAGGACCACGCGCTTGGGCTCACCCGAATCATGAAGTGTCCATTCGGTTTCCGGGCCGAGTTCGGCGGCCACCGCGGCGAAACGTGTGCGCAGCTCCTCGATGCTCATGTCCACGGACGACGCGCGTACGGCCTGCCGGGTGAAGAACCACCCGGTGTCGGGATCGGCGTGATAGGCGGCCTCGACGATCCATCCACCGACCTCGGCGAGGAAGGTCGAGATACGGGCGACGATGCCCGTCTTGTCGGGGCAACCGAGCGACAGAACGTAACGGCGATCCTCGGATACTGAAGAACTCATGACGCCGATTGTCTCAGGGCGTCCGCACCCCGGTTGCCACCAGTGTCCCGAGATCGATCGAATCGATTCCACGCTCGGTCAGCAGCGCGGAGAACTCGACACGGATCTGCGTCCGGGTCGCCTCGTCGAACGGTGTCAGTGCGCCCTGCATCGCGCTGCCCAGCACGAGATCCCACACGAACGACTCCGTCGCGGGAACGTGATTGGACAGCTCCACGACCTCGACATCGGTGGTGCCTGCCGCGGTGAGCCATGCGGACAGAAGGTCTACCGTCTCCATCCGCCGGATCGGGTGCTTGTCGTAACCGTCCTGCGCGAGTGGCCCGTCGTGCTCGCTCGGCGGTGAATGCGCGCCGATCACCTCGAAGTACGTGCCCGCGAACGCCTCGATCGCACCCTTGCGCCACACCGTCACCCCGACGCGACCGCCCGGACGAACCAGAGACACCAGACGAGCGAAATCCCCCTCGGGATCGGGCAGAAAGAAGATGCCGTACGAACAGGCCAACGCGTCGTAGCCGGCATCGGGAACCGTCGACGGCGGCTCCCACTCGGTGGCGTCGGCGAGGACGAAGTCGATGTTGCGCAGCGCACGGGCGGTGGCTTTCACCCGGCCCACCTCCAACAGGTCGTCGGCCAGATCGATGGCATGCACGAGACCGTCGGGGCCCACAGCCGCCGCCGCGGGAATCGCCGACGCCCCGGTGCCGGAACAGACGTCGAGAACCGCGTCCCCGGTGGCCAATTCGAGCGCGAAGGCGAGCGACTGCCCGGCCGGGCCCCACACCTGCGGCGTCAGGCCGTCGAACTCCCTGCTGGTGGCGTTGAAGGTGGCGGCGAGCGAGGCTGCGGTCATGACCGAAAATCGTAGACCGACAGGGTTACGAATGGCAGAGCTGTGAAAAGCTGGACCGCATGACACTCACCCGCGCCGCCCTCGCCGGAATGGTCGACCACACGCTGCTCAAGCCCGAAGCCACGCAGGCCGACGTGGCCGCCCTCATCGAGGAAGGTCGCGAACTCGGAGTGCTCGCGGTGTGCGTATCGCCCTCGATGCTGCCGATTCGCGCCGAGGGAATGCTCACCGCCGTCGTCGCGGGTTTCCCGTCGGGCAAGCACCATTCGTTGATCAAGGGATCCGAGGCCAGGCTCGCGGTGCAGCAAGGTGCCGACGAGGTCGACATGGTGATCGACGTCGGCGCGGCCATCGCGGGGGACTACAACGTGGTGCTGGCCGACATCGTCACCGTCCGTGAAGGGATCGCCGGAAGCGCCGTCCTGAAGGTGATCATCGAATCGGCAGCACTGTCCGACGAGGCGATCGTCGAGGTGTGCCGCGCGGCCGAGAAGGCCGGTGCCGACTTCGTCAAGACGTCCACCGGATTCCACCCGGCCGGCGGCGCGAGCGTCGAGGCCGTGCGATTGATGGCAGAGACCGTCGGCGGGCGACTGGGTGTCAAGGCCAGCGGCGGCATCCGCACCACGGACGCCGCCCTGGCCATGATCGAGGCGGGCGCAACACGATTGGGACTGTCGGGAACACGCGCGGTACTGGACGGTCTGGACTAGAGCGACTGCGTCGCATGTGCACGCTGCGCCTTCGGGTTGTTCCGCAGGCTCCACTCCTGCCTCGTAGCAGGCTACGAGTTTCCGCGCACGTGGGTTACGCGACGAGCGAGCAACCCTCGGGAGTCGGCTGGCTCTGATCCTGCTGGGTCACCGGAATCGTGTACTGCCCGCCTTCGAGGGTGAGCTCGATGCCGGAGTCGGTGACGGTCAGCGACGTCGGAGCCATGTCCAACGGGTAGGCCTGCAGGCTGTCGGTCAGCACGCCGACGACCGAGTCGACCAGATCGGTGGGAATGCCGAGGCCCAGGATCGACGCGTCGACGGTCTGGACGTCGACCCTGCCCTCCACGACCTCCGGCTTGACGGTCAGATTCGCCAGAGCGCCGACGGCGAAGTCGAGGGTGCCCGCCGATGCGTCCGAGGTGACGCCGGAGACGATCGCGCCGATGCCCTGGCTCTGCAGGGTGCGGGTGATGCCGTCGGTGGACCACGAGATGTCGGCACTCGAACTGCCGATGGTGCCGCCGGAGTCGGCGGTCTGCGTCAGATTCAGGTCACGTGCCTCGGCCTGGACGACCATGCCCTCGGCGGGTCCGAAGCGTGCGTCGTTGCTGTCGACGGTCACCGAGGAGACCTTCTTGTCGACCAGTGAGAGCAGGACCGGCTTCAAGCCGAGACCGACCTCGACCTGGCTGCCGAGCTCGGATTCGAGCTGACCGGCGAGGCAGGATTTGATCTGCTGACGCACGAACAACTCGCCACCGATGACGGCGACGAGGAGGACGACAACGACGGAGACTGCGATCAGCGGTGCTGTGCTGCGCCTGGCTGTGGATGACATTCCTGGCAGTCTTCCCGATGATTCTGAGCAAGCTCTGTGAAACTCGCCGAACCTGTGTAGCCGGTACCAAAGTTTGTGACCTGTAACACATTGTGACGTACTCTTGCGTCATGGGTACGACAGGACCGAGCGTGCACGAACTGCACTCGTTGGCCACTCGTCAGGACGGCTATTTCACCGCCGAGCAGGCCGGTGAGCTCGGCTTCGATTCTGCGATGGTGCGCGTCAATCTGGCCACGAACACGTGGACTCGCGTCGAGCGCAACCTGTTCCGACTCGGCCAGTGGCCGCACAGTGAACTCGAAGTGTTCGCCATGTGGTGCGCCTGGTTCGGCGGCGAGGCCGTGATCTCGCACCAGAGTGCGGCCGAGCTACACGGATTCGGGCACCTCCACCCGCAATTCGTGCACGTCTGCGCATTCGGCGACCTACGACTGACCGACACCAGGCTGGCAGTTCACCGTCTGCGGCTCGAGCCGCGGGACGTCGAATCGGCTGGCACGTTCAACCTCACCACCCCGGTGCGCACGGTGCTCGACCTCGCCGCAGGTGGCATCTCGCAGATCACCCTCGACGAGGTGGTGTGCGACGCCGTCGCGATCGGTCGCGTCGACCCGCACACGCTGTACACCGAGGCCGGAAACAGCACCGATCGAGTGGCCGAACGCGTCGAACTGGCACTGTCGGCCTGCACGTAGCCGCGAAATCGGGTGCAGTTGACCGCGCTCACCGCGGTCAACTGCACCCGATTCACGGTGCAGGTGCGACCGACGACCACGGGACCGTGAGCACGTTGTCTCGCATTCGTCGGCGGGGGAGTGTGATCGGAAGACCTTGTTCGGCAAGCACTTTCATGGCGGCGCGCCATCGAATTCGAGGCCCGAACGGTGCCAGCGGTGCCGACACCGACCACGCCCTGTCGGCTCGTCGAAGCAGATCGTGCACGAGCTCACCCTCGATGTTGCGATGAATCAACACCTTCGGTAGCCGCTCCGCGATGTCCGACGGCATCTCGACGTCGAACGGATCCCATGCCAGGGTCAGCGAGCGCGGCCCATCGGCGTCGAGCAACACCCAGGCGCAGCGCCGACCGAGCTCGTCGCAGGTGCCGTCGATCAGCAGGCCGCCCGGCGCCAGGCCCGACAGAATGCGTTGCCAGGCAGCAGGTACCGCGTCCTCGGGATACTGCCGCAGTACGTTGAACGCCCGCACCAGGTTGGGGCGCAATCCCGCCAGCTCGAAACCGCCGCGGGCGAATTCCACGCCGTCACTCCCCGGAACGACGCGTGCGGGGTCGATCTCCAGACCGGTGACTCGGAGATCGGGCCGAACGGTGCGCAGCCGTGCGGCCAGCTCGAGGGTCGTGTTCGGCATCGCCCCGTACCCGAGGTCGACGACCAACGGGTTCGGTGATTCGAGCAGAACGCGTCGAACATCGGGGTTGTGCATCAGCCACCGGTCGCTACGACGCAACCGATTGATGCCGGTGGTGCCGCGGGTGATGACGCCTTCGGGGGCAGGAGTGGAGCCTGCGGAACGACCCCTGTTCGGTTTGCTCAGGGCTAGGCGTTCTTTTCGAGCCAGTCGGCGGTTACTTCGCCTTCACCGCGCCACAGGTCGATGAGGTTGACGAGCATGAGCTGCTCGAGTTTGCCGCCGATGAACGGCAGGAAGACCTTGGCCTCGGAGGAGGTGCGCAGCGTCGAACCGCCGTTGGTGGGGAAGAGCGAGGTGGTGCCCTTCAGCGAGCCGGGTCCGGCCGGAATCGACGCGTCGTAGTGGCCCGCGGTGACTTCCTCGTAGGCGTCGAAGTGCACGTTGCGGGTGATGACCATGTCTTTCTTCATCACCGTCTGCGCGATGTCGGGCAATTCGGTGCGCGGGATGACGTGGTGCATCACGATGTCGATTCCGGCGTCGGACACCTCGAAGCTCTTCAGCTCGTTCTCCGAGTACTTACGCATCTCCTCGATGCGCGCATCCCAGTGATCGCGACTGGAGAGCGCTGCATAGACCTGCTGCGTCGAGTGGGTGAACCGGGCGGAGTAGTTCATTCGGCGAGCCATAGTGCGCCAGGCTAGCCGTTGCCCTGCGCGGCGATCCAGTTACCGGTGAAGTCCTGCTCGTTGTCGATGAGCGAGAGCACCTGCTCGCTGATCATCGCTTCGATCTTGCCGCCGAAGATCGGGACCTTGACCTCGGTGGTGCCGGCCAGCGCGATGGTCGTCGTCTCGCCGGTGGCGTCGAGCGTGGTGGTGCCGGTGATGCGGGCCGGTGCGCCTTCGACGGTCGCTCCGAAGGTGCCGGCGGCGTGGGTACCGTCGAACGGTCCCCAGCTCTCGGTGCGTTCGATGATGAGGTCGCCCTTCTTGAACGCAGTCACCGCGGCCGGCAACTCCTCTTCGGGGACGGCCTGGGTCATAACGACGTCGATGGTGCCGTCGCCGACGGTGATGCTCTTCACGCTGGCACTGGGGCCGCCGATCTGCTCGATGCGGTCCTTCCAGTACTGCTCGGACGTCAGTGCAGCGTGGACCTTGTCGGCGGAGGCGGGCACAGTCGAGCTGTGCTCAATGGGGCGAGGCATCCCCGCAGGTTACCGGGTGGGTCCGACGCTTGTGCGCGACCGGTAGCGTGAGAGTCCGTGCCTACTGCAATTTCGGAGCTCACCACCATTCGGGTGGGCGGCCCGGCCCGTGAATTCTGCGTCGCGACGACCGGCGACGAGCTGGTCTCCCTCGTGCGCGACGCGGATCGCGCGGAGACCGATGTGCTGGTCGTCGGCGGTGGATCCAATCTGGTCGTCGGCGACGAGGGGTTCGACGGCCGGGTGATTCGGGTGACCGGTTCGCGGCTGGAGATCGACGGCGAGATCGTGACGGTCGACGCCGGCGTCGAGTGGGATGCCGTCGTGCAGGCGACGATCGATGCGGGGCTGTCCGGCATGGAGGCGCTGTCGGGCATTCCAGGAACCACCGGCGCGACGCCCATCCAGAACGTGGGCGCGTACGGCGCGTCGACGTCGGAGTTGCTGCACGCCCTCACCGTCTACGACCGACAGACCCAGGAGACTTCGGTGTGGACGCCGGAGCAGTGCGGTTTCGGAACGCATCGATCGTCGGTGTTCAAGCGGTCCTCGCGGTACGTGATTCTGGACGTGAGCTTCGCGCTCAAGAAGACGACCGAGTCGCTTCCGGTGCGGTACGCGGCGTTGTCGGAGCGTCTCGACGTGCAGATCGGCGACGTCGTACCGGTGCCGGACGTACGCGCGGCCGTGCTGGCTCTGCGCGGTGAGCGGGGCATGGTGCTCGACGCCAGCGATCACGACACGTGGAGCGTCGGATCGTTCTTCCTCAACCCGGTACTGCCCGAGGTGCCCGAGGCCGCCGCGCACGCGCCCAGCTTCCCCGACCCCGCGGGAACCAAGATCCCGGCTGCCTGGCTGATCCAGAACGCGGGCTTTCCTCGCGGTTACGGCACCGAATTCGGGCGCGGCACTGCGGCGTTGTCGTCCAAGCACGTGCTGGCCGTCACCAACAGGGGTGGGGCCACCGCGTCGGACATCATGGCGCTGGCCGCGCACGTGCGAGACGGGGTGCAGGAGAAGTTCGGCGTCACGCTCACGCCCGAGTGTGACCTCGTCAACTGCGCGCTGGGTTAGGACCGGTCGAAACGGCGCATACGATGGAGCTTTGCAAGTGAAAGCTCGTAGGAGGTAAATCAGTGCAGGTCACCAGCGTGGGACATGCGGGATTCCATATTCGGACCGACGCCGGAAGCATCCTGTGCGATCCGTGGGTGAACCCGTCGTTCTACGCGTCGTGGTTCCCGTTTCCCGACAACTCGGGCCTGGACTGGGACGCTCTGGGTGATTGCGACTACCTCTACGTCTCGCACCTGCACAAGGACCACTTCGACCCGAAGAATCTGGCCGAGCACGTCAACAAGGACGCCACGGTTCTGCTGCCGGACTATCCGGTGCTCGATCTCAAGCACGAGCTCGAGAAGCTCGGGTTCCACAAGTTCTACGAGACGACGGACTCGGTCAAGCACACGATCTCCGGGCCCAAGGGCGATCTCGACATCATGATCATCGCGCTGCGTGCGCCCGCCGACGGTCCCATCGGCGACTCGGGTCTGGTCGTCTCGGACGGCAAGACCGTCGCGTTCAACATGAACGACGCGAGGCCGGTGGACCTGGACGTGATGACCGAGAACTTCGGTCCCGTTGACGTGCACATGCTGCAGTATTCGGGCGCGATCTGGTACCCGATGGTCTACGACATGGTCTCGCGCGCGAAGAAGAACTTCGGCATCCAGAAGCGTCAGCGTCAGATGGATCGGGCGCGCCAGTACATCGAACAGGTCGGCTCGACGTGGGTGATTCCGTCCGCGGGCCCGCCGTGCTTCCTCGACGACGAGCTGCGCTCGCTCAACGACGTCTACGGCGACCCGGCCAACGTGTTCCCGGACCAGATGGTGTTCCTCGAGCAGATGCGACTGCACGGGCACGACAAGGGCCTGCTGATGATGCCGGGCACTGCCGCAACCTTCGACGGTTCCGAATTGCTCTCGCACGAGCATCCGATCCCGACCGCCGAAGCCGAGGCCATCTTCACCACCGGCAAGGCCGACTACATCGAGGCCTACGCCCAGCGTCAGGCGTCGGTCATCGCTGCCGAGAAGGCAGCCTGGGCTCCGGCCGAGGGCGAGCCCCTGCTCGAACCGATGCGAGGCCTGTTCGAGCCGATCATGGCGCAGACCGATCTGATCTGCGACGGCATCGGCTACCCCGTCGGAATCACGATGGGTGACGAAACCGTCGTACTCGACTTTCCGAAACGGATTGTGCGCGAACCGATTTCGGACGAGAAGTTCCGCTACAGCTTCACCATCCCACCGGAGCTGGTACGTACCGCCATACGTGACCAGGAGCCGGACTGGGTCAACTCGATCTTCCTGTCCACCCGCTTCCGGGCCCGACGCGTCGGCGGCTACAACGAATTTCTCTACACGTTCTTCAAGTGCCTCACCGACGAGCGCATCGCCTACGCGGACGGTTGGTTCTCCGAGGCGCACGACGACACCGCCACGATCACGATGGGCGGCTACGAGATCCAACGCCGCTGCCCACACCTGAAGGCGGACCTGACGAAGTTCGGCATCGTCGAGGGAAAGAAGCTCACCTGCAATCTGCACGGATGGGATTGGAACCTCGAGACCGGCCGCTGCCTCACCTCGAAAGGCCACGAACTGCGCACGCGCAAACTCTGAGTTCATTCCGCAGGCTCCACTCCTGCACCTGTGATCCTGCCCCCGAAAATCGGGGTAGTTCGCAGACGCAGGTACGTTGGACAACGTGCATGAGCAGGTAGAACAGACAAAACGGACGCGCACGGTGTGGTTGATCGCCGTGCTCGTGGCCTTGGTGGCACTCGTGGCAGGCTGCACCGTCGGATCGGGCGATGGCAGCTCGGGTGCCGCGGCCCCGACCACCGAGGCAGCTCCCGTCGCCCAGGTCACCGAGAACCCGGTCGCAGGTGCCGTCGACGTCAGTCCCGTCGCGCCCATCTCGGTCTCGGTCGCCGACGGAACGCTCACCCAGGTGGCGTTGACCAACCCCGATGGCAAGGTCGTCCAGGGCGCGCTCTCGCCCGACAAGACCTCGTACGCCGTCACCGAGCCCCTGGGCTACGGCGTGCAGTACACGTGGTCCGGCACCGCACTGGGCAGCGACAACAAGACCGTCGACATCACCGGGGCCTTCACCACCGTCGAACCAGACAGCCGTACGTCGGTGAGCACCAACATCGGCGACGGCCAGGAAGTCGGCATCGCCGCGCCGATCATCCTGCAGTTCGACTCGGCGATCGCCGACAAGGCCGCCGTCGAGAAGGCATTGACGGTGACCACCAACCCGCCGACGCCCGGCGCGTGGGCCTGGTTCCCCGACGACAACGGCTCGCGCATCCACTGGCGTCCCACCGACTACTGGGCTCCCGGCACGACGGTCTCGGTGGACGCCAAGCTCTACGGCGTGAACTACGGCGACGGCGCGTACGGTGCCGACGACGTCACGCTGAACTTCAGCATCGGACGCAGCCAGGTGGTCATCGCCGACGCGACCAGCCACCGCATGCAGGTGGTCCGTGACGGCCAGACGATCATGGACATCCCCGTCAGCTACGGCGAGGGCAACGAGGATCGCAACGTCACCCGCAGCGGCATCCACGTCGTCACCGAGAAGCACGAGGACTTCCTGATGTCCAACCCGCCGTTCTACGAGAACGTTCGCGAACGCTGGGCGGTGCGCATCTCCAACAACGGTGAATTCATCCACGCCAATCCGCTGACCACCGGAGTGCAGGGCGCGTCGAACGTCACCAACGGGTGCATCAACCTCTCCGACGCCGATGCGCAGGAGTACTTCCAGACGGCGATGTACGGCGACCCCGTCGAGGTCACCGGAACTCGCATCGACCTCTCGGCCGCGGACGGCGACCTGTACGACTGGGCCATCGACTGGCCGACGTGGGAGTCGATGGGAGCGGCGTAGCCGCAGGTGAGCGAAAACTCGTAGCAGGGGTCGAGTTTCCGCTCACGTGCGGCGAAGCCGCTACGTGCGGGAGAAGCGCCCCGGACCGGCCTGGTCACGTGGCTTGATGATGATCTGGTCCAGGTTGACGTGCGAGGGACGCGAAGCCACGAAGCCGATGACCTCGGCGATATCGCTCGCCACCAACGGTGTGATGCCCTGGTAGACCGCGTCGGCCTTGGCTGCGTCGCCATCGAATCGGACGAGGGAGAACTCGGTCTCGACGGCACCCGGCGCGACCTCGGTCAACCGCACCGGCTTGCCCAGCAGTTCGCCGCGCAGCGTCCGGTGCAGCACTGCCTGAGCGTGTTTGGCCGAGGTGTAGCCCGAACCGTTGTCGTACGCCTCGAACGCGGCGACGGATGTGATGGTGACGATCAGGCCGTCACCGGAGTCGATCAGCTTGGGTAGCAACGACTTCGTCACCCGCAATGTACCGAGCACGTTGGTCTCCCACATCCAGCGCCAGTCGTCGAGATCGGCGTCGATCACGGGAGCCAAGCCCTTCGCGCCACCGGCGTTGTTGATCAGCACGTCGACGCGGGGAATGACCGCGGTGAACGCCGCGACCGAATCCTCGTCCGTCACATCGAGTTCCAGGGCGGTGCCACCGATCTCCGACGCCAACTCCTCGAGCCGGTCGAGGCGGCGGGCTCCGATCACGACGTGGAATCCGTCGGCGGCGAGTTGGCGGGCGGTGGCCGCGCCGATGCCGGAGCTCGCTCCGGTGACGACGGCGATTTGGGCATCGGGGGAAATGTGTTCTGACGAGGTCATGGCGAAATTCTATGCCCGGCGTACCCCGTGCTTTCCGATGCCCGATTGGACATCGGACGCGAGGGTGCTAATTTTGGACCCATGTCCGCCAGTGAGACCACCGCGATGCGGGTCACCTATGTGACCGCGTCCCTCGGTTCTCGCTTGCCGCTTCCTCGGGAACTGTGTTGTCCCGGCCAAGGAATCTGTCTCTAGCCTTTCGAGCTACGGGCAGTCGATTCGCGTGCCGTGGTCCCTTCGTGGCCGCCGCATTCACCCTTGACCTGCATCACTTCGCTCTTCCGTCGTTGTCCATTCACGGCGGAGGTCTGCCACTGAGGACTACAACGGATGTCCGTATCAACGCTGCATCATCACTCCGGCCCCACCTCCCTGCGGTCTCTGCCGAGGCCTCGATCGCGCGTGCAGCTCGTCGCACCCGATCTGCGGATCGCCGACAGCCCCGCCGCGTCGGTGCTTCGAGTCGCCTGCGTCGAAGGCCCCATCTCGCGCGAACGTGCCGCTCGCGCAACCGGTTCGAGTATCGCCACGGTCAACCGTCAGGTGTCGGCCCTGCTCGCCGTCGGGCTGCTTCGCGAGCGCGCAGACCTGACGGCACCCGGCGCGATCGGACGCCCGCGGGTGCCGTTCGAGGTCAACCACGAACCGTTCTCGACCATCGGCATCCACATCGGAGCCGTCGTCACCGGCATCACCGTCAGCGATCTCCGCGGACGCATCCTCGGTGCCGTCGAAATACCCACGCCCGCCGGCTCTTCCGAGGCAGCGCTGGCGTCCGTCACCCGCAGCGCAAGTGCCTTCGCCGGACGCTGGCACCGGCGCACCCCGCTGTGGGTCGGGGTGGCGATCGGTGGACGCGTCGATACGGCGAGCGGCACCGTCGACCACCCGCGATTGGGATGGGAGAACGGCCGAGTTGCCGGCATCATCGGCGGTGGCCTGGGGCTGCCGATCTCGGTCTCCGGCCACGTCGAGGCCATGGCGGCGTCGGAGCTGCTCCTGGCGCCGCGGCCGTCGGAGAGCGATGTGGCGCAGAGCAACAGCGGAACGTCGCTGTACTTCTACGCCCGCGAGACCGCAGGCATGGCGTTGACCATCGACGGCCGCGTGCACACCCCCACGAGTGGACCGGGCTCCATCGCGCACCTACCCACCGGGTCGTCGGCGCTGTGCGACTGCGGGAATCGCGGATGCCTCGAGGCCTCCATCAGCGATCGAGCGGTGGTCGCCGCTGCCGTGGACCGCAAAATTGTTGCACCGCAATCTCATTCGAGCGTAGCGGCGGTGTACCAGGCGGCGCGGGGCGGCTCGGAGGCGGCGCGAGAGCTGCTCGTCGAGCGGGCGCAGATTCTGGGCCGGACGGTGGCGCTGCTGCGCGACATGTTCAATCCGGACCGCGTCGTACTCGGAGGCCAGGCGTTCACCGCCTACCCGGCCGGAATTCCGCACGTGGGAAAGGCCTTCGCTGCCCATTCGACGTTGGAGCGCAGGGACATTCGGGTGACCGGCTTCGGTGACAAAGTGCAGGAGTATGCCGCGACCGTGGTCTCCCTCAGCGCCCTGTACTCCGATCCGCTCGCCTCGATGCGCAGAGCGGCGGCGTAGGTTCACCCACTATGAGCAAGCCCGATACGAGCACCCGTGCAGCAGGACCGATTCGTCAGGCCACCGGCATCGGCGGAGTCAACATCGTCTACCGCGTGAGCGGTGACCCAGCGGCGCGGCCACTGATCCTGCTGCACGGGTGGGCGCAGAGCTCGGCCTGCTGGGGCGAGGGACTGCTGGCCGACCTGGCGGAGCGCTATCGCGTTCTCGCGGTGGATCTACGCGGACACGGCTACTCCGACGCCCCGTCGGCCGGTTACGAAAACTCGAAGAACTGGGCGGGAGACGTGGCTGCCGTGCTGGCCGCCGAGAACATCACCGCCGACGCGGTGCTGCTGGGGTGGTCGTACGGCGGACTGGTGATCTGCGACTACCTCGCCGAACACGGCACGGGCGCGGTGGCGGGCATCGTGCTCGTCGGCGCGATCACCAGCATCGGCAGGGGAGAGGCAGGCGGCCGCGTCGGGACGGCGATGCGAGCGGCGATCCCCGGGGCGATGGCCGAGGAGCCTCGCGTCGCGATCAAGGCGCTCGGGAGTTTCGGGCACGCGCTGACCGGGCCAACGGGAGGCAAGGGCACCGAAGCGCAGGCGCTGTTCGGGCTGACACTGTCCACGAGGCCACGGGTTCGCGCCGCCCTGTTCGATCGAGCGGTCGGCCACGACGACCTGCTGCGCGGCCTCGACATCCCGGCGTTCGTGCTGCACGGAACCGAGGACACCGTCGTCGACGTCTCTGCCGGACGGCACGCTGAGGAGCTGATTCCCACGGCGGTGGCGTCGTACTGGGAGGGCGTCGACCACGGCCCGTTCGTAGCCGATCCGCAGCGATTCCTCACCGAGGTGAGCGAGTTCGTCGACGGTCTCGGTGTGAGGCAGGGCCAGCCGTGAGAAGGGGTAGTTATCGAGACGTAATGTGGAGGCGTGCACACTGAAGAAGTGACTGGACGCCAGCTGAACAGGGTCGCTGTGTTGTCCTTGCATACCTCCCCGCTGGCGCAGCCCGGAACGGGCGATGCGGGCGGCATGAACGTCTACGTGCTGCAGAGCGCTAAAGAGCTGGCCAAACGAGGTGTGGAGGTCGAGATCTTCACCCGCGCGACGGCGTCGACCGATGCTCCCGTCGTCGAGGCAGCTCCCGGTGTGCTGGTGCGCAACATCGTCGCGGGTCCGTTCGAGGGCCTGGACAAGCACGACCTGCCCACACAGCTGTGCGCGTTCGCAGCCGGGGTGCTGCGCGAGGAAGCGCGCCACGAACCCGGCTACTACGACCTGGTTCATTCGCACTACTGGCTCTCGGGGCAGGTCGGCTGGCTGGCGCGCGATCGCTGGGGAGTGCCCCTGGTCCACACCGCGCACACTCTCGCCGCGGTCAAGAACGCGTCTCTGGCGCAGGGCGACTCGCCCGAGCCCGCCGCGCGTCAGATCGGTGAGCAGCAAGTGGTGGCCGAGGCGGACCGGCTCATCGCCAACACCACCGAGGAAGCGAAGTCCCTCGTCGAGATCTACGGGGCGCAGCAGGGTTCGATCGACGTGGTTGCTCCGGGAGCCGATCTGGCGCAATACAATCCGGGGGACAAGCTGGCGGCGCGCGCCGAACTCGGGTTGAATCCCGACGAGTCGATCGTCGCATTCGTCGGACGCATCCAGCCGCTCAAGGCCCCCGACGTGCTGATCGCCGCGGCTGCCGAAGTGCTGCAGCGCAATCCGAGAACACCACTGCGCGTCCTCATCGTCGGCGGCCCGTCCGGCAGCGGACTGGATCGACCCGACAGCCTCATCGATCTGGCCGAGAACCTGGGGATAGCTGCCCGGGTGACGTTCATGCCGCCGCAACCGTCGGCGCGACTGGCCCAGATCTACCGCGCCGCGGACATCGTCGCCGTGCCGAGCTACAACGAATCGTTCGGCCTGGTCGCGATCGAAGCCCAGGCCTGCGGAACTCCTGTCCTGGCCGCCGACGTCGGCGGACTCGGCGTGGCGGTGCGGTCGGGCGAGACCGGACGCCTGGTGCAAGGCCACCGCACCGACGATTGGGCCGATGCGCTGTCGTCGATGCTGTCGGACCCAGTTGCGTTGGCCGACATGGCGACCGCAGCACCGCTGCACGCCCGCAACTTCTCGTGGGAGCACACCGCCGACGGACTCATCGAGAGCTACCGGCAGGCCAAGTTCCACTTCGACCGCGGCGAGGGGCCGAGCGAGTTCTCGCCGCGACGCGTCAGAGGATTGTCGAAACTACGCAGATCAGGAGCTGTGACTGCATGAGCGAGACTGCCGAACTGATCGACCGGGCACTGAAGGACCGCGAGCTGGACTACACCCGGCGCGGGGACGTGTTCACCGTCGAGCTGCCGGGGGAACGCAAGCTCAAGACAACGACGATGCTGACCGTCGGGCATCACGGGGTGCGCATCGAGGCGTTCGTCTGCCGCAAACCCGACGAGAACTTCGAGGGCGTCTACAGGTACCTGCTGCGACGCAACCGCCGCCTGTACGGGGTCCATTACACGATCGACAAGGTCGGCGACATCTACCTCGTCGGCCGAATCTCGTTGCACGCCGTCACCGGTGACGAACTCGATCGCATTCTCGGACAGACCCTCGAAGCCGCGGACGGCGACTTCAACGTGCTGCTCGAACTGGGATTCGCCGAGTCCATCAAACGCGAATGGGCGTGGCGCGTCTCGCGCGGCGAATCGTTGGCGAACCTCAAGGCATTCGAGCACCTGGTGGACGAGCGGGAAGCGTAACTCGCCGGAAATGGGACGGCGTTGCTGCCGGTAACGTCCGGTTCCTAGCCTAGGGCCATGACCAGGCCAGAGGACGCTCGCCCACCGGTGCTGCAGATGTTCGGCTACGGCCTGCAACACATTCTCTCGATGTTCGGCGGCGTCATCGCCGTTCCGATCATCGTCGGTGGAGCGGCCGGACTGTCCGGGACCGATCAGGCACTGTTGATCTCCTGCGCACTGTTCGTCAGTGGCGTGGCAACTGTGCTGCAAACGATCGGCATCCCGTTCTTCGGCTCGCAACTGCCGCTCGTGCAGGGCATTTCGTTCGCGTCGGTCTCGACGGTTCTGACGATCATCGGCAGCGCGGAGGACGGGCGAACCGGACTGCGCACGGTGCTCGGAGCCGTTCTGGTGGCCGCGCTGATCGGATTGGCCATCGCTCCGTTCTTCTCCAAGATCGTTCGCTTCTTCCCGCCGTTGGTGACCGGAAGCATCATCACCGTCATCGGACTGTCCCTGATGCCGGTGGCCGCGCGCTGGATCACCGGCCAGGAGATGGTGGGCGGAGCGCCGAACCCGAACTACCTGGACCCCGGCAACATCGGGCTGGCGATGTTCACCCTCCTCGCCGTGCTGGTGATGACCAAGATCCCCGGACTGTCGCGGCTGTCGATCCTGCTCGGACTCGTCGTCGGCACCATCGCGGCACTGATCGTCGGCAGGACCGACTTCGACGGCGTCGCCGACGCGTCCGTGGTGGCCGTCCCGACACCCTTCGCCTTCGGCTCGCCGATCTTCGCAATCGGCGCGATCGTGTCGATGACCATCGTCATCCTGGTGATCATGGTCGAGACCACCGCCGACATCCTCGCCGTCGGCGAAGTGGTCGGAACCGACGTCGACTCCAAGCGCGTCGGCGACGGCCTGCGCGCCGACATGGTCTCCTCTGCCGTCGCCCCGATCTTCAACACCTTCCCGGCCACGGCCTTCGCACAGAACGTCGGCCTGGTCGCGATGACCGGCATCAAGAGCCGCTTCGTCGTCGCGATGGGCGGTAGCGTGCTTGCGCTGCTGGGCCTTTCGCCGATTCTCGCGGCCGTCGTCGGGGTCGTCCCGTTGCCCGTGCTCGGCGGTGCCGGCATAGCGCTGTTCGGAACCGTCGCCGCCAGCGGTATCCGCACCCTCGGCAAGGTGAACTACGACAACAACTCCAACGTGGTCATCGTGGCGGTGACCTTGGCGTTCGGTCTCATACCTGTTGTCGCGAGCGACTTCTGGGACGAGTTCCCGGACTGGTTCGTCACGATCTTCCACTCCGGAATCAGTGCCGCCAGCATCGTCGCGGTGGTACTCAACGTATTCTTCAACGTGTTCAAGCCCGGTACTCCGCCGAACCCCTCGGTGGTGGCAGCGGGGCCGGCAGTGATGGTGCGTGAGGACGAAGCACGAATACTCCGTGAAGGCGGCAGCTTGCCCGACGATCTCTCTTCCGAGAAGGCCGTGCCCGACAAGACACCTGAGTGAAATCCTGCGCACCCTCGCCCGCGCGAGTAGCGTCCCGACCCAGACGAAGTACACCTAAATTGGAGGACATCTTGTCATTCGTTACCCGCACGAGTACGCGGAAGGCAGCACTCGGCGGCGTTGCGTCGCTCGGTGCCATCGCCCTGATCGCAGGCTGTGGATCTGCCCCCGAAGACGAAGGATCGGGCGGAAGCGCATCGAGTGACTTCCTGCCCTGCATGGTCTCCGACAGTGGCGGATTCGACGACAAGTCGTTCAACCAGCTCGGGTTCGAGGGCCTGACCGAAGCCTCCGAGGAGCTCGGCGTCGAGCCGCGCACCGTCGAGTCCGCGTCGCCCACCGACTACGGCCCCAACATCAACAACCTCGTCGATCAGGGCTGCAACCTCATCGTCACCGTCGGATTCGATCTGGCCGACGCCACCAAGGTCGCCGCCGAGGCCAACTCCGACATCGACTTCGCGATCATCGACGACTCCACCATCGATCTGCCGAACGTCAAGCCGCTGACCTACGACGCGTCGCAGTCCGCATTCCTCGCCGGCTACGCGGCCGCCAGCTACAGCACAACCGGAGTGGTCGGTACGTTCGGTGGCTCCCAGCTGCCGACCGTCACCATCTTCATGGACGGTTTCGCCGACGGCGTGAACTACTTCAACGAGCAGAAGGGCGAGGCAGTCCGCGTCATCGGCTGGGACGTGCCCTCGCAGAACGGCTCGTTCACCGGCGGATTCACCGCCAACGAGGTCGCCAAGAACACCGCCCAGGGTCTGATCGACCAGAACGCCGACGTCATCTTCCCGGTCGGTGGACCCATCTATCAGAGTGCGGCACAGGCCATTCGGGACTCCTCGCGTCCGGTCGCCCTCATCGGCGCCGACGCCGACGTCTTCGAATCCGACCCGTCGGTCGGCGACCTGCTGCTCACCTCGGTGACCAAGGGCCTCAAGACCAGCGTCGACGAGGTCGTCGCCAACTCCGGTGCCGATGCATTCGACAACACCCCGTACGTGGGCACGCTCGAGAACGACGGAGTCGGTATCGCACCGTTCCACGATTTCGAGTCCGAGGTCGACCCCGCACTGCAGGGCGAGCTGGACACGATCAAGGCCGGCATCATCGACGGATCCATCACCGTCGAGTCTCCCTCGGCACCCAAGTAGTTCATGAAGCTCGAACTTCGCGGTATCACCAAACGATTCGGCTCGTTGGTTGCCAACGACCACATCGATCTGAGTGTCGAATCCGGCGAGATCCACTGCCTGCTCGGCGAGAACGGTGCGGGCAAGTCCACGTTGATGAACGTGCTCAGCGGCCTGTATCGCGCCGAGGAGGGCCAGATCCTGCTCGACGACGTCGAGCAGAACTTCGCCGGACCGGGCGAGGCCATGACTGCCGGGATCGGCATGGTGCATCAGCACTTCATGCTGATTCCGGTGTTCACCGTTGCCGAGAACATCGTGCTCGGCAACGAAACCACCTCGCTCGGTGGACGACTCGACCTCGTGGCAGCGCGGAAGCTGGTGCGGGAGATATCCGCGAGGTTCGGCTTCGACCTCGACCCCGATGCTCTCGTCGACGACCTCCCCGTCGGCGTGCAGCAGCGGGTCGAGATCGTCAAGGCACTCTCTCGTGAGGCCAGGGTGCTCGTGTTCGACGAGCCGACGGCCGTCCTGACGCCGCAGGAGACCGACGATCTGATGCGGATCATGCGGGAACTCGCGGCGTCGGGCACCACGATCGTCTTCATCACCCACAAGCTGCGCGAAGTACGCGAAGTAGCCGACAAGATCACCGTCATCCGGCTCGGCAAGGTCGTCGGAGAAGCAAAGCCCACCGCCAGCAACACCGAGCTCGCTGCACTGATGGTGGGACGCGATGTGCAGCTGACCGTCTCGAAGGATCCGGCCACGCCGGGGGACGCGGCACTGGTCATCGAGAACCTGTCGGTGTTCGACGCCCAGGGCAACAAGACCGTCGACGACGTCAGCCTCGAAGTCGCGGCGGGGGAGATCCTGGCCATCGCCGGCGTGCAGGGCAATGGCCAGACCGAATTCGTCGAAGCCCTACTCGGGTTGCAGGACAACGTATCCGGCAAGATCAGCCTCGACGGCAAATCGCTCGTCGGGTCGACGGTGCAGGACGTGCTCGACGCAGGCGTCGGCTTCGTGCCGGAGGATCGGACCGTCGACGGGTTGGTGGGTGAATTCTCCATCGCGGAGAACCTGATGCTCGATCGCTCCAACAGCATGCCGTTCGTGCGGCGCGGCGCGGTGCAGCGCGAGTACCTCGAGACGTTCGCGTCGGAGAAGCTCAGCGAATTCGACGTGCGCGCACCGGGAATCGGCACCGCCGTCGGACGCCTGTCCGGTGGCAATCAGCAGAAGGTGGTGCTCGCGCGAGAGCTGAGCCGAGACCTGCGTCTGTTCGTCGCAGCGCAGCCCACTCGCGGAATCGACGTGGGATCCATCGAATTCGTACACAAGCGCATCGTCGCCACCCGGGATTCGGGGATCCCGGTCATCGTGGTGTCGAGCGAACTGGACGAGGTCGCCGCACTGGCCGACCGCATCGCCGTCATGTATCGAGGAGCAATCGTGGGAATCGTCCCCGGGGATACGTCCCGCGAAACACTCGGCTTGATGATGGGCGGTGAACGTGGTGAGTGAGGCCGAACAGCCCCCCAAATCCCAGGAACCGTCGAAGTCGCATGTGGTGCTTCGGCAGATCTTCACCGGCAGTGCGATCATCTCGGTTCTCGCGGTACTCCTGGCGCTGATCGTGGGTGCGGTGCTCATCGCCGCCACCAACTCCGGCGTCCAGGAATCGGCCGGGTACTTCTTCTCCCGTCCCTCGGACATGCTGACGGCGATCTGGGATTCTGTTTCCGGGGCGTACTCGTCGCTGTTCCAGGGTTCGGTCTACAACTTCCGTCGACCCGGATTCGAGAACGGCATCCGGCCACTGATGGAGACGCTGACCTTCGCCACCCCGCTGATCGTCGCCGGACTCGGTGTGGCCCTTGCCTTCCGCGTCGGCATGTTCAACATCGGTGGTCGAGGCCAGATGCTCATCGCCGCGGCGTGCGCCGGCTGGGTCGGGTTCGGCGTGAACCTGCCTGCCGGGTTGCACCTGTTGGTCGCCGTTCTCGCCGGTGTTCTCGGCGGCGCGGTGTGGGGCGGCATCGCCGGATTCCTCAAGGCGCGCACCGGCGCTCACGAGGTGATCGTCACCATCATGCTCAACTACATCGCCTTCTATCTCGTCGCGTACCTCCTGCGCACTCCTGGCGCTCTGCAGGCCCCGGGATCGAACAACCCCAAGACCGCGCCCATCGCGTCGACGGCGGTGTTCCCGAAGCTCTTCGGCGATCGCTACAGCCTGCACCTCGGTTTCGTGCTGGTGATCTTCGTGACGATCGCGGTGTGGTGGCTGCTCGAGCGATCGAGCCTCGGATTCCGTTTCCGCGCCGTCGGCGAGAACCCGCACGCGTCCCGCGTTGCCGGCATGAACGTCAACCGGATCTACCTGTACGCCATGATCATGTCGGGTGCGCTCGTCGGTCTGGCCGGAGTGTCGCAGGTACTGGGCACCGTCACCACCGGCTTCAGCGCCGACATCGACGCAGGCATCGGATTCGACGCCATTACCGTCGCACTGCTCGGCAGATCGAAACCGTGGGGCGTGTTCGTCGCGGGAATCCTGTTCGGCGCGTTCAAGGCCGGCGGATTCGCGATGCAGGCAGGCGAGGGCATCCCCATCGACATCGTGCTCGTCGTGCAGTCCGTGATCGTGCTGTTCATCGCCGCACCGCCGCTCGTGCGAGCGGTGTTCCGATTGCCGAAACCAGGAGAAGAGAAACTCGCGAAAGCCGAGACCGCGAAGGTGGGTGCACTGTGACCACCTCGACCGACACCGCCGCTGAAGCGGTACTCGGCCGGAGCTGGAAGGTCCCGTCGATCCTCGGACTCGTGACGCTGCTGGCCCTGCTGCTGTTCGTCGTCCGAAAGGGCTCGGGAACAAGCACATTCGCACTGGCGTCGGAGGACGACTTCTTCGCACTGCCGGCAGTGGGCGTGCCGTCGTACGGCACCGGTCTCGTCGTGGTCGTGCTGCTCGCTGTCATCACCGCGTACGCGGCGTTCCTCGCCTCGCAGTACCGCTCGACGCCACTGTGGCTGCTGGCAGTGTTCGCGGTGCTGTTCGTCTTCGGTTTCCTCGCCTGGGCAGCGGATGGCGAGACCATCCCGGTTCCCGGATTGCTCATCGGCGCAGTCGCTTTGAGCACGCCACTGATCTTCGGTGCCATGGGCGGCGTCATCTCCGAGCGAGTCGGCGTCATCAACATCGCCATCGAAGGTCAGCTTCTCGCAGGTGCTTTCGTCAGCGCCGTCGTCGCGTCGATCACCGGTTCGACCTATGTGGCTCTGCTCGCCGCTCTGATCGCCGGAGCGCTGACCGCGTCGTTGCTGGCAGTGTTCTCCATCCGCTACTTCGTCAACCAGGTCATCGTGGGTGTAGTGCTCAACGTGCTGGTCGTCGGGTTGACCAGCTTCCTGTACTCGGTGGTGCTGACCAAGAACGCCGAGACGCTCAACTCGCCACCACGGTTCGGGCGCATCGACATTCCGGTGCTCTCGCAGATTCCGATTCTCGGACCGGTGCTGTTTCGGCAGACACTCATCGTGTACCTGATGTACATCGCCGTCGCGCTCGTGTTCTTCGGCCTGTTCCACACCAAGTGGGGACTGCGACTGCGCGCCGTCGGCGAGCATCCCCAAGCCGCCGACACCGTCGGAATCAACGTCGCACGCACCCGGTTCTGGAACGTCTGCCTCGCCGGTGCCATCGCCGGACTCGGTGGTGCGTACTTCACTCTCGGCTCCGTCGGCGCTTTCGGCAAGGAGATGACAGCCGGTGCCGGCTACATCGCTCTCGCCGCCGTGATCTTCGGCCGCTGGGATCCGGTACGCGCGACGCTGGCCGCACTGCTCTTCGGATTCGCGTCCAACCTGCAGAACGTACTGGGCATCATCGGCTCGCCCGTGCCCAGCGAATTCATGCTGATGCTGCCCTACGTGGTGACCATCTTCGCCGTCGCAGGCCTGGTGGGCCATGTTCGCGGGCCGGCCGCGGCAGGCAAACCGTATGCGTCGCGAAGTTAGCGCCCGCACTACCTGACTCGGCGGTAGGGTCGCTGTCCGTTGTGACCGCTTTCACTGTAGGGTTCGGTCATTGTTGCCGCAGTTTTTCGAAGGAGAGCCATGAGCTTCCGTAGTCCCTTTCCCGATGTCGAGATTCCCGACCTCAGCGTCTACGACTTCCTGTTCGGATCGATCGCCGAGTCCGACCTCGACAAGCCTGCACTGATCGACGGAACCTCGGGTGACGTCACCACGTACAAGTCGCTGATCGGTCAGATCGACGCCATCGCGGGTGCTTTGGCCGCACGTGGACTCGAAGTCGGCGACGTCGTCGGACTCCACTCGCCGAACGTGCCCGCGTTCGCGTCGGTGCTGCACGGCATCCTGCGCGCAGGCGGAACCGCAACGACCATCAACGCGCTGTACACGGCCGAGGACATCGCCAAGCAGCTCACGGGCTCCGGCGCGAAATTCCTGTTCACCGTGTCCCCGCTGTACCCGCAGGCCAAGGCTGCCGCGGAGAAGGTCGGCCTCGACGCCGATCACGTCATCGTGCTCGACGGCGCAGAGGGCCACCCGAACCTGCGCGACCTGCTCACCCAGGGCGCACCTGCCCCCGAGGTCTCGTTCGATCCAGCGACACACGTCGCGGTGCTGCCGTACTCATCCGGTACGACGGGTGTGCCGAAGGGCGTCATCCTCACCCACCGCAACCTCGTCGCGAACGTGGCGCAGATGGAACCGCGCGTGGGTATCGACAGCAACGACGCGATCCTGGCGCTGCTGCCGTTCTTCCACATCTACGGCCTGACGGTGCTGCTCAACATCGCCCTCAAGCTGCGTGCACACCTGGTGACGATGCCGAAGTTCGACCTCGTCGAATTCCTCCGGATCATCCAGGATCAGAAGCTGACGTACCTGTTCATCGCACCGCCGGTGGCCGTCGCGCTCGCCAAGCACCCGATGATCGATCAGTACGACCTCTCCAGCGTGCACACCATCTTCTCCGGTGCGGCACCGCTGGACGAGGAGCTCGGCAAGGCCGTCGCGAAGCGTCTGAACACGCGGGTGCGTCAGGGCTACGGCATGAGCGAGCTCAGCCCCGTCAGCCACGCCATCCCGTTCGATCGCGACGACATGCCGCTCAGCTCGGTGGGTCAGCCGCTGGCGAACACCGAGAACAAGCTCGTCGACCCGGGCACGCTCGAGGAGATCGAGCTGCCGGCAGAGGGATTGAGCAAGCCCGGTGAGCTGTGGGTCAAGGGACCGAACGTGATGGTCGGGTACCTCAACAACCCCACCGCCACCGCCGAAACCCTCGACTCCGACGGTTACCTGCACACCGGCGACATCGCCGTCGTCGATCCCGAGGGCGTCGTCTACATCGTCGACCGCCTCAAGGAACTGATCAAGTACAAGGGCTACCAGGTGCCCCCGGCCGAGCTCGAGGCTCTGCTGCTGACACACGAGGAGATCGCCGACGCCGCCGTCATCGGTGTGCTCGACGACGAGGGCGAAGAAATCCCCAAGGCATTCGTCGTCCGCCAGCAGGGTGCCACCATCGACGAAGAGGGCATCATCGCCTTCGTCGCCGAACGCGTGTCGCCGCACAAGAAGGTACGACGCGTCGAGTTCATCGACATCGTCCCGAAGTCCGCGGCCGGCAAGATTCTGCGCAAGGACCTGCGCGCCGCGGAGGCCGGAAAGTAAGACTCCGATTCACATCGACACCCCGTCCCACACTCAGTGGGGCGGGGTGTTGTTCGTGTGCGGTCGATGGGGGACCTCACACCCTTTTTGTGGACCGCGCGGCCATTCTCCGAGGCGAGTAGGGGCGCGCGGTTGGCAGTAGGGGTGTGAGGTTGTGGTGGAACCAGGTGGGTGTTCGCTGCGTCCAAGGGGTGGGTGGGTTCGACGAAGGGGAGCGGTGTGAGCGTGACGCGGTGGTGGGTGGCAGGTCTGGTGGGGGTTTTGGCGTCGGTCGCTGGATGTGGCGGGGCGACGGAGGGTGCGCCGATTGCAGAGTCGTCGACGAGCTCGGTGGTTGCGACACCGGTGGCGGACGAGCCGTGGGATCCCTGCACCATTCCGGACAGTGCCGTCGAGGCAGCGGGGTTGGATGTGGAGAGCAAGAGTACGAATCTGTTCGGAGACGCGCCGCTGTCCACCGAATGGAAGACGTGTATCTGGACGGACCCTGATCCTGGGTCGTGGTATTTCCTGGGAGTGTTCTCCGGCTTCCATACATTGAACGATCTGCAAAGCAACGACCGCTTCGGCCAGTTCACGAAAGTCGATGAACTGGGCGGATATGAGTTCCTGCGCGCAGACCGACCTTCTGGTCGCAGTTGCGGATTCGCCCTCGAAGTTGAACAGGGACTGGTGTACTTCGTTCTCGACACAATGGGTTCCGAAGAGCCACAGGGCGACCCATGTGTGGAGATCATGCGGATCGCAGGCTCATTGCACTCGTCGCTGCCTCCGGCAGCAAGTTGACCGAAGGAGGCTTGAGTGGGAACCAACGTCGACAGTCTTGCGGCGTCGATGCAGCAGTGGCGCAACCTGTCCGAGCAGGCGGCCGCGGGGGCGCTCGACATTCCTGAGGGCGTGGCGTTCGCGTGCGACCAGGCGTGCGTCGAATACCTCAGGCACCTGAATGGCATGTTGCAAAAGACCGAGTTTCTCGTCGATGTCGAAGCTTTCGGCACACTTCCGTCAGCTCAGCAGTTGGGTCGCAAGTTCAAGCGACTTGCCGACGGGGAAGAAAGGTCGGCGGCTGTGGCGATCCGGCAACACATCGAGGTCATTCAATTGATGCGGTCGGTGTTTCGTCGCTATTTCGTCGCGACCGAAGAAGTCGATCGGAGTGTGGGAGCTCGCATCGGCGATATCGGGTCGGGCGTGGGGGAGTGAGCCCGCAACCTCACACCCTTTCTGCACACCTCACACCCCTGCTATTGCCTGAACCCCGGCGCGCGGTCGGCACAAAGGGTGTGAGGTCCCGCAATCCCCGCGGCCAAGCGTCGAACATTGTCTGAAATGTCCGTAATATCAACCCTCGCAACATAATCGAGACAACATTCGCGAATCGGATGACTTAGTCTGCGATCGTGAATCTCTCCGCTGCCCGTCTGGTGCCGATGCGACCGCGCGATCCGAAGGAACCGCATCGCTCCGCGAGCCCGCTCGAGTTGTTCTTCGACCTGGTGTTCGTGGTGGCCGTCAGCATTGCAGCGGTTCAACTCCATCACGATCTCACCGAGAATCACATCGCCGACGGCCTGCTCGGCTATGCACTCGTGTTCTTCGCGATCTGGTGGGCGTGGATGAACTTCACGTGGTTCGCCACATCCTTCGACACCGACGACTGGCTGTATCGCGTGCTCACCGTCGTGCAGATGGCCGGCGTTCTGACACTGGCCGCCGGGATCGAGCCGTCGGTCGTCGACGAGAATTTCACGATCGTGGTCATCGGGTACGTGGTGATGCGCGTGGCGATGGTGACCCAATGGCTGCGGGCATCGCGAAACCCCGAACATCGACAGACCGCGCTGACCTACGCGATAGGTATTGCGGGAGTTCAGGTTCTGTGGATTGCCTGGGTGCTGCTGCTCGACGGTACCGCCGCGATCATCGGCTTCGTCGTGCTCGCAGGGGTCGAGATGTCGGTACCGATCATCGCCGAGCGCAAGGGCGCAACACCCTGGCATCCGCATCACATCACCGAGCGCTACGGACTGTTCACGCTGATCCTGCTCGGCGAATCTCTGCTCGCGTCCGCCAACGCCATCATCGAAGCGCTGCACGACGAAACCGCGCTGGCGCCGCTGATCTCGATCTCCATCCTCACCGTCGTCGTCACCGCGAGCCTGTGGTGGATCTACTTCTGGCCCCCGCATCACCGTGCGATCGGCAGACTCGGCAACTCGCTGTTCTACGGCTACGCCCACTACTTCATCTTCGCGGCCGCGGGCGCGTTCTCGGCCGGCATCGAGGTCGAGATCGATGTACTGACCGAACACAGCAAGCTCGGCGACGTCGCCGCGTCGTTCACCGTCACGATCCCGATCGCGGTGTTCGTACTCGGTGTCTGGCTGATCGCGATCCGCGCCAATGCCGACCGGCTGGTCAACATCGTGGTGCCCGCTGGTGCCGTGCTCGTGTTGTTCGACCCCGTCATCCCCATCCCGATCACCCTCACCGCCGTCGTGATGATCGTCGTCGTCGCGGTCCTGGTCGCACGCGGGCCAAGAGACGTGGAGCATGAGAAACTGACCGCATGAGTATCGGAACCTTGATTCTGCTTCGTCACGGCGAGAGCGAATGGAATGCGTCCAACCAGTTCACCGGCTGGGTCGACGTGCGACTGACCGAGAAGGGTGAGGCCGAGGGCAAGCGTGCCGGCCAACTCCTCGCCGAGGCAGGCATCCTGCCTGACCTGCTGTACACCTCGCTGCTGCGTCGCGCGATCAGCACCGCCAATCTCGCACTCGACGCCGCCGATCGGCACTGGATTCCCGTCGTCCGCGACTGGCGTCTGAACGAGCGGCACTACGGCGCACTGCAGGGCTTGAACAAGGCCGAGACCAAGGACAAGTACGGCAACGAGCAGTTCATGCTGTGGCGTCGTAGCTACGACACCCCGCCGCCGCCCATCGAGATCGGCAGCGAGCACAGCCAGGACGCCGATCCGCGCTACGCGGACCTGGACAGTGTTCCGCTGACCGAATGCCTCGCAGACGTCGTCGAGCGTCTGATCCCGTACTTCGAGGAGACGATCGTCGCCGATCTGAAGGCCGGCAAGAACGTGCTCGTCGCCGCGCACGGCAACTCGCTGCGTGCTCTCGTGAAGTACCTCGACGAGATCTCCGACGCGGACATCGCCGAGCTCAACATCCCCACCGGCATTCCGCTGAAGTACGACCTCACCGAGGTCGACGGCAAGCTGAAGCCCACCAACCCGGGCGGCACCTACCTCGACCCCGAAGCAGCGGCCGCAGGTGCAGCTGCCGTGGCAAACCAGGGCGGCAAGTAACTCGACCGCGCTCGAACCGACGTTTTGTCGTAACTGCAGGTGAACGATCGAAGAACACTGCCGACGGGGACTATGACGACCAGGGAAATGCCTGCACCCTGCGTATGTGAGCTGTCCATCGAACGTACGATTCCGGTGTGAGTGTTGCATCGGCCGTACTACTGGCGATCGCCGCGGCCTTCGTGGGATACCTCGTCGGCGGTGTTCTGATCCCGTACCTCAACACTCGACACTCGGAGCGCCGCCGAGCCACGTCCGGCTTGACGATGTCGCAGGTACTGGACCTGATCGTCCTCGCATCGGAGAGCGGCATCGCCGTCGTCGACCAATTTCACGACGTCGTGCTGTTCAACCCGCGTGCCGAGGAGTTGGGGCTGGTGCGTAACCGGCTGATCGACGATCGGGCGTGGGACGCCGTCCTCAAGGTCCTCGCCGACGGCAACCCCGTCGAAGTGGACCTCAGCTCGAAGAACCCCAGAA
Organism: Rhodococcus sp. 05-2254-2; assembly: GCF_002259095.1. Classification (NCBI taxonomy): domain Bacteria; kingdom Bacillati; phylum Actinomycetota; class Actinomycetes; order Mycobacteriales; family Nocardiaceae; genus Rhodococcus; species Rhodococcus sp. 05-2254-2. Next base: position 397,796 of record NZ_NOZJ01000001.1, read on the forward strand.
CCGGCCGAGACAAGATCGCCGTCCGCTGCGTCGCCCGGTTGCTCAGCAAGGAAGACAAGCGGTTCGTGGTGCTGTTCGCCGACGACGATTCCGAGCAGGTCCGGATGGAGGCGACGCGTCGGGACTTCGTTGCCAACGTCAGCCACGAACTGAAAACCCCCGTCGGCGCGATGAGCCTGCTGGCCGAGGCGCTGCTCGAATCCGCAGATGACCCCGACTCGGTGAGGCACTTCGGCGGCAAGGTCGTCGCCGAATCCAAACGGCTCGGCAACATGGTGACCGAACTGATCGCACTGTCCCGCCTGCAAGGTGCCGAGAAGCTACCAGACCTCGAGGTCGTCGACGTCGACACCGTCGTCAACGAGGCGATGGATCGATCCAAGCTCGCCGCCGAGAACGCCGGCATCTCCGTCACCACCGACCACCCGAGCGGCCTCGAAGTTCTCGGCGATCAAGCGCTGCTGGTGACGGCCCTGGCCAACCTCATCCAGAACGCCATCGCCTACTCCTCGGACGGTGCGCCGGTCTCGGTGAGCCGCGCCCTACGCGGAGACAACGTCGCGTTCGCCGTCACCGACCGCGGCATCGGCATCGCCAAGGAAGACCAGGAACGCGTCTTCGAGAGATTCTTCCGCGTCGACAAAGCTCGGTCGCGGGCAACCGGTGGCACAGGCCTGGGCCTGGCCATCGCCAAACACGTCGCAGCCAACCACAACGGCAGCATCTCGCTGTGGAGCAAGCTGGGCACCGGATCCACCTTCACCCTCCAGATCCCTGCGTACTTCGAAGAAGAAGACGACGCTTCGGTTACAGAAAGAGAGAATCAGTGACCAACGTTCTGATCGTGGAAGACGAAGAGTCGTTGGCCGATCCATTGGCCTTCCTGCTCCGCAAGGAAGGTTTCGAGGCCACGGTCGTCGGAGACGGACCGTCGGCGCTCGCGGAATTCGATCGCGCAGGAGCAGACATCGTGTTGCTCGACCTCATGCTCCCCGGCATGAGCGGAACCGACGTGTGCAAGCAATTGCGTTCGCGCTCAGGCGTTCCCGTGATCATGGTGACCGCACGTGACAGTGAGATCGACAAGGTCGTCGGCCTCGAACTCGGTGCCGACGACTACGTGACCAAGCCGTACTCGGCACGCGAACTCATCGCCCGCATCCGCGCAGTTCTGCGGCGCGGCTCCGACGCCGAGGTCGACGGCGGAGTCGATACCGGGGTGCTCGAAGCCGGACCGGTGCGCATGGACGTCGAACGCCACGTGGTGATGGTCGGATCCGAGCAGATCACGTTGCCGCTCAAGGAATTCGATCTGCTCGAGTACCTGCTGCGCAACTCCGGTCGAGTACTGACCCGCGGACAGTTGATCGACCGCGTGTGGGGAGCCGACTACGTGGGCGACACCAAGACCCTCGACGTGCACGTCAAGCGACTGCGCTCGAAGATCGAAGCGGACCCGGCCAAGCCGGAACATCTCGTCACCGTGCGCGGACTGGGCTACAAACTCGAGGGATAGAGCCTGCGGCATGTGAGCGGAAACTCGTAGTGGGCTACGAGGTTTCGCTCACGTGCGGCGCAGCCGCTCTATCGACGCTGCGCCTCACGGGTGGCCGGATGCACCGCGATCAGACCAAGACCGCGGCGGCGCTTGCACAGCGATGCCAGTTCGTCGTACGCCGCCTTGCCGAGCAGCTCGGTCAATTCCGGCTTGTAGGACTCGAACACCTGCTTCGATCCGACGTGCGCATCGGGCGAGCCCGAGCAGTACCAGTCCAGATCGAGACCGCCTTCGCCCCAGCCGCGTCGGTCGTACTCACCGATGGTGGTCTTGAGAATCTCGGAGCCGTCCGGCCGCGTCACCCAGTCCTGGGTGCGCCTGATCGGCAACTGCCAGCACACATCGGGCTTGACCTCGAGCGGCTCGATGCCCTTGCGCAGCGCCATCGAATGCAGCGCGCACCCGATTCCGCCCTCGAACCCGGGACGGTTCTGGAAGATGCAGGCACCCTTGTAGCGCCGCGTCCGCAGCGACTGCTCGTCGTCGAGATCGTCGTATTCGACGTACCCCTTCTTGCCGAGACCCTTGTCCATGAGCTGCCAATCCTGCGGAGTGAGCAACTTCACGGACTCGTCGAGCTTGCGCTTGTCGTCCTCGTCGGACAGGAACGCGCCGTGGGAGCAGCAACCGTCGTCGGGTCGGCCCGCGACGGTTCCCTGACATGCCGGAGTCCCGAACACGCAGGTCCAGTTGGACAACAACCACGTCAGATCCGCAGCGATGAGATGTTCCGAATTGTCGGGGTCGGGAAACTCGACCCATTCTCGCGGGAAATCCATCTCGACCTCTGCAGCGAACGACTGCTGCTCACGACCTGCTGTCACAAACGACGACGGTAGACCCAGTACCGTGGGCATGTGCGAATAGGGGTGCTCGACGCCGGTACGGACGCGGCTCGAGGCGACTCGTAGCGTTCGTAACGCGGATCGTCGTGGCCGACCGTGCAGAATTGGAAGGTGTCAGCGCCGACAGGTCGCCACCACTGGTGGCCGGGGCTCTGGTAGCGGAGGCGAGCATGCGGGCATCGACAACGAAGTCACCCGAGATATGCCCGTGGGCGCTGAAGGAAGGTTTGATGTTGAGGAAGCTGGACCCCGAAACCGACGGCGATCCGGTGGTGAGCTCGAGATGAGCGACACCAACCCGGAGGACACCGGACAGATCTCGGTTGCCGAGCTGCTGGCTCGAAACGGTCAGAAGACGAACCTGAGCGCAGGCGGTCGCCGTCGCCGCGGCGTCAAGGGCGGCATCTCCGTCGCCGAGCTGACCGGTGAGATCCCCGTCGTTCGCGACGAGCCCGGCAACCGCAGCGCCGTGGTGGTCGAAACCCCGGCTCCCGACGCGTCCGGGCCCGAGACGCCCGAGACCCCCGACGTCGCCCCGGCCGCGCCGCAGAGCAGCGATGCGCCCGAGGACGACGCACCCGCCGCCGGCTCCTCCCGGCCGCAACCGGCCCGGCCGCAGACCACTCGCCCCACCCCGTTCCAACCGGCAGGCAAGCGCGAGAAGCAGCAGCCCGAGCCGGAACTGCTGTCCGGCTCCACCACGGTTGCCGGTGACCTGCTCAACCGCTCGCACGACGACACCGAACGGTCCAAGCGCCCGGCTGTGTCCACGGTGCCTGCGTCGGATCGGCTTCCGTACGGATCCACCCCGGCCGAGCAGGGCCGGGCCCGCAAGCCTGTGGGATTCCGAGCCTCGCGGCAGGTCGAGGTGGTCGAGCCGAACACCGACGTCGCTCCGCGAGCAGCGCTCGTCGACGTCGACGACGTGGCCAAGACCGCGGTGTCCCCGCGCATCCGACGCACCGACGACAAAGAAGCCGGGTCTGCCGACAAGGACATCTCGATCGACGAGCCGACGGAGGTCCAGGCGGCCGCCGCCACCGAGACCGTCGATCTCGTGAAGCCGGAGATCGACGACGAACCGAAGACCGCGACCGACGTCGAGGCCGACACCGAAACCGCGTCGGACGCGGAGGCCGACAGCGCGACTGCCGCCTCGCGCACCGACCGCCGGGCAGCGGCGGTCAAGGGCAAGGGCGGTGCCGTCCGGCAATGGCTGGTGCTGATCGGTCAGGCAGTGGTGTCGATCGCCGTCGGCGCGCTGCTGTTCAAGGGCTTCGAGCAACTGTGGGACGTGTTGCCGTGGGTCGCTCTGGTGCTGTCGGTGCTGGTCATCGTCGGACTCGTCGCGGTGGTGAGGATTCTGCGACGCACCGACGATCTGATCTCGATCGTCATCGCGATCGCCGTCGGTGTATTCGTCACGCTCGGTCCGCTCGCCTTCCAGCTCAGTACCGGCTGAGTCGGCACACCGATGGGCGCGAAGCGAATTCAGGTAGGACTGTCCACGGCGTCGGTCTACCCGCAGAACACCGAGGCGGCGTTCCGGTATGCGGCAGAGCTCGGGTACGACGGCATCGAGCTGATGGTGTGGGCCGAGTCCGTCAGCCAGGACGTCGACGCGGTGGCCGCGCTCTCGCGGGAGTACTCGATGCCGGTGCAGGCCATCCATGCGCCGTGTCTGCTGATCTCGCAGCGAGTGTGGGGATCCGATCCGGTTGCCAAACTCGCCCGCTCGGTCGAGGCGGCCGAGAAGCTGGACTCGGCGACGGTCGTGGTGCACCCACCGTTCCGGTGGCAACGCAAGTACAGCGACGGCTTTGCCGATCAGGTCGCCGAACTCGAATCGAACTCGCACGTGGTGGTCGCCGTGGAGAACATGTTCCCCATGCGCGCCGATCGCTTCTTCGGGCGCAAGGAGAAATCCGCACAGCGACTCGAACGACGCGGTGGTCCGGGGGCCGCACTGTCGGCGTTCTCGCCGTCCTACGACCCGACCGACGTCGGCCACGGGCACTACACCCTCGACCTCTCGCACACGGCCACCGCGGGCTCGGACGCGCTCGAGATGCTCGACCGGATGGGCGAGGGCATCGCGCACCTGCATCTGGCCGACGGCCGGGGCGCATCGGTGGACGAGCACCTCATCCCCGGCCACGGCAGTCAACCGTGCGTGGAGGTGTGCACCGAACTGGTGCGCCGCGGCTTCGAGGGACAGGCAGTGATCGAGATCAACACACAGAACGCGCGCACGGTCCCCGAGCGTTCCTCGATGCTCGGGCAAGCACTGCAGTTCGCCCGCGCACACCTGTCCTGAGGCCGCCGGTAAGTTGTCGGAAATGAGTTCCGCCAGCCCCTTCACCGCCGCCACCACCCTGACCGCGCTCGAGGTCGCCGCCGACACCGCGTCGTTCGCGGGCGCGATCGACTCCACCTGGACCATCGGTCCGAAGGTGCACGGCGGTGTGATGCTCGCCGTTTGCGCGGCAGCAGCGCGCAAGCACATCGTCACGACCGACCCGGAGCAGGCCGAGATCCAGCCGCTCGCGGTGAGCGTCAGCTACCTGGCCGCTCCCGATCCCGGCGAGGTCGCGCTGACGACGGTGGTACGCAAGCGCGGCCGTCAGGTCTCGCACGTCGACGTCGAACTCACCCAGGCCGGACGCGTTGCCGTGCGGGCGGTGGTGACCCTCGGTCGTCCCGATTCCGAGGAACCCCACCACGAGACGCCGACGTCGCTGGCGTCGATGGCAGCCGAACCGCCGGCGGAGACCCTCGCGGTGGCGGGCGATCATCCGATGGCGTCGATCGTGCACGTCGCCAAGGGCTGCGAGATGCGGATCGACGCGTCGTCGGCGTCGTTCCTGACCGGCCAGCAGGGCGAGGCGGAGATTCGACTGTGGGTGCGTCCCTTCGCGGGCGACGAGGCCGACCTCGACACCGCAGTGCTGTTCGCACTGATGACCGGAGACATCTCGGCTCCGGTGACCATGAACCGCGGAATGTTCGGTTGGGCTCCGACCGTGCAGTTGACGACCTACCTGCGACGCCGTCCGGCACCGGGGTGGCTGCGGGTGGCGGCGACCAGCACCGTCATCGGCAGCACCTGGTTCGAGGAGGACCACGTGGTGCTGGATTCGACCGGTGCCGTCGTGGTGCAGAGCAGACAGTTGGCGATGGTGCCGCGCTCGAACTGACATGGCAGGCTTGGTCGTATGACGAGAATTGCAGTGATCGGCGGCGGACGGATCGGTGAGGCGTTGATTGCGGGACTCCTCGAGTCCGGCCACGCAGTGCGCGATCTGGTGGTCGCCGAGAAGTCCGAGGCCCGCGCCAAGGAGATCGCCAAGGAATTCGGAGTACTGACCACCACCGTCGGCGACGCATCCGAGGGAGCCGATGTGATCGTGCTGGCGGTCAAGCCGGCCGACGTCGAAGCGGCACTGACCGAGATCACGAAGATCGAACTCGACGGCGATCGCGAACAACTCATCGTCTCGCTGGCCGCAGGAGTCCCTACCGCCAAGTTCGAGCCCAAGCTCCCCGCCGGCTTCCCGGTCGTTCGGGTCATGCCCAACACCCCGATGCTGGTGGGGGAGGGCGTCAGCGTGTTGGCACCGGGCAAGTACGCCCGCGCGGAGCACCTCGAACTCGTGCGCTCGATCCTCTCGGCCGTCGGCAAGGTGGTCGTGGTCAAGGAGAACCAGCTCGACGCCGTGACGGCCGTGTCCGGCTCCGGTCCGGCCTATTTCTTCCTCGTGGCCGAGGCCATGATCGACGCCGGAGTGGGCCTGGGATTGAGCCGCGACGTGGCGTCGGCGCTCGTGGTTCAGACGATGGTGGGGTCCGGGGCGATGCTCGATCGCTCCGACGAGAGCGCGAGCGAGCTTCGATATGCGGTGACTTCTCCGGGCGGAACGACCGCCGCAGCAGTGCGTGAATTGGAGAGAAAGGGCGTCCGAGCAGCGTTTTTCGATGCCCTCGGTGCCGCAAATGCCCGATCCATTGAGATGGGCATCACAGCAGAATAAAAAATCTTTTCCCCACTCCCGTCGCAGTAACCCCATCTGTCCCTATAGGCTCGGGGACAGCACGTGCGTGTCTGTTCGGCAGGAGGGGAAGCCTGCCGCATGAGACGTGCCGGAGGTATGTGGATTGATGGCGTCTATAAACAAGCCGTCCAAGGGTTCGTCCCCGGACGGTCAACCGGCCCTGGCCGGAACGCAGTTCCTCACGGTCGCCGAAGTGGCGACGCTGATGAGGGTTTCGAAAATGACCGTGTACCGGCTGGTGCACGGCGGAGAATTGCCCGCTGTACGAGTGGGTCGGTCTTTTCGTGTGCACGCCAAGGCGGTCCACGACTATCTCGAGACCTCGTACTTCGACGCAGGCTAGTAGTGCACGTGGGGCCGGTTTCGTAAGTCCTGGTTCACACCGGTAGGGTTGGCGCTCGTCGTGCCAGCCAGCCGGTGTGCAGCCGTGGGCGAGTACGTGGCCCCAGCGCCAGCTCGGTGACCAAGGCTTTTGGCTCGAAGCCCTCAGGGCTTGGTTGTCAGGTAGGCGTACGCAAACGGCGTGCGCGAAAACGCTAGAGAAGAACGTGAGGACACCCGCATGGGTTCAGTGATCAAGAAGCGTCGCAAGCGCATGTCGAAGAAGAAGCACCGCAAGTTGCTTCGTCGTACCCGCGTGCAGCGCAGGAAACTCGGCAAATAAGCCTGCCGTCATCTGCTTCATGGGGAAGCCCGTCACCATCGGTGGCGGGCTTCTTCCGTTCGAAGAACGGGCTTTGCTTCTCACCCGCGCCGAGCCCGGTCGATCCAGTAGGCTTTGCAGCGGAACCGACGTTGGGGGTGCGCAGTGAGTCCGAGCGATCGTGGATCGTCTGCGCCCCGAGTGGTCCTCGTGACCGGAGCGAGCCGATTCCTCGGCGGCTACCTCGTCACCAGACTGGCCCAGAATCCGAACATCGAGCGCGTCATCGCCGTCGATGCGGTCTCGCCGAGCAAGGATCTGTTGCGCCGCATGGGACGCGCGGAATTCGTCCGCGCCGACATTCGTAATCCGTTGATCGGCAAAGTGATTCGCAATGCCGGCGTCGACACCGTCGTGCACGCCGCCACCGTCGCCAAACCCCCGAAATCCGGCGGCCGCGCCACGATGAAAGACCTCAACGTCATCGGCGCGATGCAGCTGTTCGCGGTCTGCCAGAAGTCACCGACCGTCGAGAGGGTGGTACTGCGTTCGTCGTCCTCGGTGTACGGCTGCAGCGCGAAGGACCCGGTGAAATTCACCGAGGAGATGAGTGCTCGACGCCCCCCGAGCGGTGGGTACGCGCGGGACTCGATCGACATCGAGGGATACGTTCGCGGTCTCGGGCGTCGACGGCCGGACATCGCGGTGTCGATCCTGCGCATGGCGCCGCTGATCGGTCCACGACTGAACGGCACCATCTCGCGCTACATGACCTCGCCGCTGATTCCCAGCATCGTCGGTCGCGACGCACGCATGCAGTTGCTGCACGAGGAAGACGCTCTGGCTGCGCTCGAGCGCGCGACTCTCGGTGGGTCGGCGGGCACGTTCAACATCGGAGCCGACGGCACGATCATGCTGTCCCAGGCGATTCGCCGAGCCGGCCGCGTTCAGGTGCCGGTGCCGTTTCCGCTGTTCAAGAGCGTCGGCCGCGCACTGATGGGCGGCATGATGCGCGAGTTCACCACCGAGCAACTCGACTACTTCCACTTCGGCTGCGGACTGGACACCACCCGCATGCGGTCCGTCCTTGGCTTCGAGCCGCGGTGGACTACGGTTCAGGCATTCGACGACTTCGTCCGAGGCGCAGCGCTGCGGCCTGTCATCAGAACCGAATGGGTGGACAGCGTCGAAGATCGACTGGTCTCGGCCGTAGAGACAGGCGCGTCCACGGCGCGGGCACTGGCGGCACTGCGTAGTTCGGGAGCGGTGCGTAGTTCGGGAGGGGACAGGTGAGCGAAGTGGCCAAAGTGATTCCGTTGCACGGCGGCACGTCCGGCCGCTCGGCGCGAGCGGCTGCGGGCTCGCGTGAACGGCACCCCTCCGCCTACGCCGATCCTCGCGAGCCGACGCCGTTGTCGGCCCCAGCTCCTGCCGACGCGTCGGCAGTGACGCACTCACTCCCCACTCCGTTGCTGTCGATGATCGACGACACCAAGTCCACGATCGTCGACCAGATCTCCTCGGTCGCCGAGTTCGTTCGCAGGCGGCTGGCCGGTGACTACAGTGTCGACGAGTTCGGTTACGACCCGCACTTCGCCGACGCGGTCTGGCTTCCGTTGCTGCGGCCGTTGTTCGACAAGTGGTTCCGCGTCGAGGTCAAGGGCATCGAGAACATTCCGTCCGACGGCGGCGCGCTCGTCGTCGCCAACCATGCGGGCGTCGTGCCCGTCGATGCGCTGATGGCGTCGGTCGCCGTACGCGATCACCACCCGGCGCACCGCCCTCTGCGAATGTTGGCCGCCGACATGGCATTCGAGATGCCCGGCGTCGGCACGATCGCGCGCAAGGCCGGGCACACGCTCGCGTGCAACCCCGACGCCGAACGACTGCTGCGTACCGGCGAGGTCGCCGCCGTGTTCCCGGAAGGGTTCAAGGGCATCGGCAAACCGTTCAGCGAGCGCTACAAGTTGCAGCGATTCGGTCGCGGCGGATTCGTCTCGGCTGCTCTGCGGACGGGTGTGCCGATCATCCCGTGCTCCATCGTCGGCTCGGAAGAGATCTACCCCAAGATCGGCGACATCGCACCATTGGCCCGGTTGATGGGCGTCCCCTACTTTCCGGTGACGCCGTTCTTCCCGCACCTCGGCCCGCTGGGTCTGATCCCGTTGCCGTCCAAGTGGTACATCGAATTCGGCAAGCCGATCCCCACCGACGGGTACGACTCCACCGCATTCGAGGATCCGATGGTGCTGTTCGAGTTGACCGACCACGTGCGCGAAACCATTCAGCACACGCTCTATCGACTGCTTGCCAAGAGGCGCAACGTCTTCCTGGGTTAGACGCTCGGGTTATCGTGTGGCAGTGCATATTCGCGACACTTCCGCTGCCGATCTACCCGAGATTCTCGACATCCACAACGATGCGGTCGCCAACACCACCGCCATCTGGGACGAAGAACAGGTCGATCTCGCCGATCGCACAGCCTGGTTCGAGGGCAGGATCGCCGCGGGATACCCGGTACTCACCGCGGAGGTCGACGGCCGGGTGGCCGGGTACGCGTCGTACGGGCAGTGGCGGGTCAAGAGCGGCTACCGACACTCGGTGGAACACTCGGTGTACATCCATCGAGATTTCTACCGTCGCGGGCTGGCCAGTGCGCTACTGAGCGAGTTGATCGAGCGAGCGAAAGCGAGCGACATTCACGTGTTGGTGGGGTTCATCGAGTCCGAGAACACCACGTCGATCGCTCTGCACGAGAAGTTCGGGTTCGCCACCGTCGGACAGATGCCGCAGGTGGGCGTCAAGTTCGGTCGGTGGTTGGACCTGACGCTGATGCAGCTCACTCTCTGATCACCCGCGGTCGGACGATCAGGCCTTGCGTCGGCCGATCACCGCAGCCAGCCCGCCGCCCACCGCGCCCAACGCCAACGCCGTGGGCACACCGATCTTGGCGGCCTTGCGTCCGGTGCGGTAGTCGCGGATCTCCCAACCCCGGTTCTTGGCCAGCTCACGCAGATCGGTATCGGGGTTGATCGCCACGGCGGTGCCGACCAGCGAGAGCATCGGCACGTCGTTGTGGCTGTCCGAATACGCGGTGCAGCGCTTGAGATTGAGACCCTCACGCACCGCCAGCGAGCGCACCGCGTGCGCCTTGCCGATGCCGTGCAGGATGTCGCCGACGAGACGGCCGGTGAACACTCCGTCCTTGCTTTCGGCGACGGTTCCGAGCGCGCCGGTCAGGCCGAGACGCTTGGCGATGATCTGGGCCAGTTCGAGGGGAGTGGCCGTCACCAGCCAGACCTGCTGACCGGCGTCGAGGTGCATCTGCGCCAGAGCCCGGGTGCCGGCCCAGATCTTGTCGGCGATCATCTCGTCGTAGATCTCCTCGCCGAGCCTGGTCAGCTCCGAGGTGGGACGGCCGGTGATGAACGAGAGCGCCTTCTCCCGTCCGCTGGCCACATCCTCGCTGTTCTCCTTGCCGCTGACCCTGAATTTGACCTGCTGCCAAGCGAATTGGGCCAGATCGCCGCTGGTGAAGTATTTCCGGGCGGCCAACCCGCGAGCGAAGTGAATGATCGACGCGCCCTGCACCATCGTGTTGTCCACGTCGAAGAAGGCCGCAGCAGTCAGATCCCGGGGAACGGCCCCCTCGGACTCGATCTGCAACGCCAGCGCGGCATCGGCACTGGCCTGGCCTGCAACGTTGGCGCGAACCTCGGCATCGCTCGGACCGAACGGATTGCGGATTCTGCGGATGCGGCGCTTGAACTGCTTGTCCTCGCGCGGATCGTTCGTATCGACCATGTCGATATCGGGCGTGTTCTCGATCGGCAGGTCTGTTCCCCCGTCACTCACTTCTGTCCACCTCCCAGTCGAGTCGCTCGCCGCAAGCCTAGTCGGGGTTGTCCGGACGACAGGCGAAGGGCAGCACTCGACCCCTGTCGGTCGGCCCCACGTGAGACCGGGGACTGTGACCTTCGTCTCCGTTACGGCCGTGTCACAGTGGAGGCATGCAGACGACCCCCACCGGCGTGGCTCTTCTCACCCGTGCAGGCTGCCATTCCTGCACTCACGCGCTCGAGGTCCTGAACGAGGTGTGCCGCGAATTCGACGTGGCAGTGACCGTCGTCGACGTCGACGAGGCGGCAGCGGAATCGCCTGACCTGCGTGCGGAGTACGGGGATCGCGTGCCCGTGGTGCTGCTCGACGGCATCGAACACAGTTACTGGGAGGTAGACGTGCCGCGGTTGCGGGCCGATCTGACCCGGGCAGGGCACCCTAAGAACGCGTGATTGCTCTCGCGTGTGCAGGTGAGGGCCGGTGTGCGCAACTTTGTTCATTCGTTCACAAGCAGTTACCGTGGTGTGAACAGCGTCCGTGAAATAGACACGAACGCAGGATCAGCGTGAAGATCGGCCGTCGTTGCCGTTCGGACGAGGAGCCCCAGACGTGACCGAAGAGCGCCCGTCGCCCAGCGGCGTAGAGCGGGTCATCCCTCAGGCTACGGTCACCCGTCTGGCGACGTACCTGCGGGTCCTCTCGATCCTCGCAGACGAGGGCGTTCTGATCGTCTCCAGTGAAGAACTGGCCACCGCAGCAGGCGTCGGATCGGCGAAACTGCGCAAGGACCTCTCCTTCCTCGGCCCCAACGGCGTCCGCGGGGTCGGCTACGACGTGGCCCGCCTGCGCGCCAAGATCGACAGCGCACTCGGACTCGACCGCGGCCACCGCGTCGTCCTCGCCGGAGTCGGCAACCTCGGGCAGGCGCTGGCCGGCTACGGCGGATTCGCTCGACGCGGCTTCACGATGGTCGGCCTCTTCGACAGCGACCCGGCGCGAGTGGGCACCGACGTCGACGGACTCACCGTCCGGCACGTCGACGAACTCGTCGTCGCCTGCCGCGAACTCGAAGCGACCATCGGCGTCATCGCCACCCCCGACGAGGCCGTGCGCAGCGTCGCCGAGAAGCTCGTCTCCGGTGGCGTCGAATGCATCCTGAGCTTCTCACCCATGGTTCTCGACGTCCCCGAGCACGTCGAGGTGCGACGCGTCGACCTGGCCGTGGAGATGCAGGTGCTCTCCTTCAACAGCTCCCGCAACGTCTCCGGACCTGCCGATATCGCCGGTCCGGCCATCGTCACCGCGCCCCGACCGCAGCCGGTCTCGCCGCCCCCGCTCACGTCCACGGCACGTCTCGGCCGCAGTCACGGCCCGCGCATCGCCGGCAACCCAAGCCCAGTCAACAGTTCGACAAGAAACGGATCGGTGATTGCACCGTGAGTGTCCTTCTCGTCGGGATTTCGCACCGTAGCGCTCCCGTCGCAGTCCTCGAGCGTGTCGCCATCACGGACACCGATCGCCCGAAACTGACCGACAAGTTGATGGCCAGCGGAAGCATTTCCGAGGTCATGGTGGTATCCACGTGCAATCGCGTCGAGATCTACGCCGTCGTGGACGCGTTCCACGGCGCGCTGACCGCCGTCGGCGAAGTTCTCGGTGAGCACTCCGGTCTCGAGGTCGCGGACCTCACCAAGCACGCCTACGTCCGCTACAGCGAGGCCGCCGTCGAGCACCTCTTCGCCGTGGCCAGTGGCCTCGACTCGATGGTCATCGGCGAGCAGCAGATCCTCGGCCAGATCCGCTCGGCGTACGCCGCCTCGGACGGGCAGCAGGCATCGGGCCGGGTGATGCACGAACTGGCTCAGCAGGCCCTGCGCGTGGGCAAGCGAGTACACAGCGAAACCGGAATCGACGCCGCCGGAGCCTCGGTGGTCTCGGTCGCCCTCGACCGCGCCGCGAACCTGTTCGGCGGTTCCCTCGCCGGCCGCAAGGCCGTCGTCCTCGGAGCCGGAGCGATGGGCGGGCTCGCCGTCGCTCACCTCGGGCGCGCGGGCATCGGCCAGCTGACAGTCGTCAACCGCACCCGCGAGCGAGCCGACCACCTCGCCGAGAACGCCGTGTCCAACGGCATCACGGCAACCTCGGTCGCGCTCGAGAACCTGGCCGACGCAGTCGCCGAGGCCGACATCCTCCTCACCTGTACCGGAGCGGTGGGGGCCGTGGTCTCCATCGCCGACGCCCACCTCGCTCTCGCCCGCCGCGGCTCCGATCGACCGTTGGTGATCTGCGACCTCGGTCTGCCGCGCGACGTCGACGCCGCGGTGTCGGGTCTGCCGGGCATCACCGTCTTCGACATGGAGTCCCTGCAGCGTGATCCTGCTGCCGGTGCCGCGGCGAACGACGCGTCCGCGGCTCGCGAGATCGTCTCGAGCGAACTCTCGGGATACCTTGCCGGACAACGACTTGCCGAGGTCACCCCCACTGTCACGGCACTGCGTCAGCGTGCCGCCGAGGTGGTCGAGGGAGAGCTGCTGCGGCTGGAATCGCGGCTGCCCGGACTCGACTCGCCGCAGCGCGACGAGGTGGCCCGCACCGTGCGCCGCGTCGTCGACAAGCTGCTGCATTCGCCCACCGTGCGGGTCAAGCAACTCGCCAGCACGCCGGGCGGGGATTCCTACGCCGCTGCGCTGCGTGAGTTGTTCGAGCTGAGCCCCGGCTCGGTCGACGCGGTTGCCATGCCGATGGAGATCGGCTCGCTGGAGCTGGTCGACGATTTCACCGCCAGCCGTACCGATCTGCGCTCGGACTCCTACCCCAGCGATGCCACCGGTCAGGAGCGTGCCGAATGACCGGCATCGTCAAGATCGGCACTCGCGGAAGCCTTCTCGCGACCACCCAGGCCGACACCGTTCGGGTGGCCCTCGCGGCAGCCGGAGTCGAGGCGGAACTGGTGATCGTCAAGACCGCGGGCGACCTCTCTGCTGCGCCCGTACAGACGATCGGCGTCGGTGTCTTCACCGCGGCGCTGCGTGAGGCGCTGGCCGACGGCACTGTCGACATCGCCGTGCACTCGTACAAGGATCTACCGACTGCGGCCGACGACCGGTTCACCATCGCCGCCATTCCCGCTCGCGAGGACCCGCGCGACGCCCTGGTCGCCCGGGACGGACTGGTACTCGGTGAACTGCCCGCCGACGCGAAGGTCGGCACGTCCGCGCCACGCCGGATCGCTCAACTGCGTGCTCTCGGACAGGGATTGAACGTTCTGCCGTTGCGCGGCAACCTCGACACCAGGATCGGCAAGGTCGCGTCGGGTGAGCTCGACGCCGTCATCGTCGCCCGCGCCGGCCTGTCCCGTATCGGCAGGTTGGATGTCGTCACCGAAGCGCTCGACCCGGTGCAGTTGCTCCCGGCACCCGCCCAGGGCGCGTTGGCAGTCGAATGTCGCGTCGAGGACACCGATCTCGTGACCGCGATCGCCACCCTCGACGACGCACACTCACGCGCCGCGGTGGCGGCCGAACGCGGACTGCTCGCCGAACTCGAAGCCGGCTGCACCGCTCCGGTCGGCGCGATCGCAGAGGTAGTCGAATCCATCGACGAGGACGGCCGCATCTTCGACGAACTGTCGTTGCGGGGCTGCGTCGCCGCCATCGACGGCAGCGACACCATCCGCGCGTCGATCGTCGGATCACCCGACCGAGCCGAGGCGCTGGGCCGAGAACTGGCCCGCGAACTGCTCGATCTCGGTGCGCGCGAACTCGTTTCAGTCACCGAACCAGCACAGGCCGGTTCTCAGGTACAGGGTGGATCTCATGTCTAGGGCCATAACGGCACCCGTCCGCGGACGCGCCAAACGCAAGGCGACTCGTCCGGTGGTGCGAAGAGAGTCGATCGCCACCGCTCGACTGATTCCGAAACGGGGCACCGCAACCCCGATAGAACTGCAGTACCCACACAAGACAGCACTGGAGAACAACCGATGAGCCCAGTCCGCAAGAACACCAACGGACGGATCCTGTTCGTGGGATCCGGGCCGGGTGACCCGGCTCTGCTCACGGTCCGGGCACGGGAAGTGCTCGGAGCGGCCGAGCTCGCGTTCACCGACCCCGACGTCGACAAGGGTGTCACCGCCCTCGTCGGTGCCGACGTTCCGCGTGACCCGGAGACGGGTGAGAACGGTGTCGAGGTTCGTCCGGCACTCGGCGAACCGGCCGAGGTCGCCAAAACCCTTCTCGCCGAGGCCAAGAACGGCCACGACGTGGTTCGCCTGGTCTCCGGTGATCCGCTCACCACCGACTCGGTGATCGCCGAGGTCAGCGCCGTCGCTCGCACGCACGTGCCGTTCGAGGTGCTCCCCGGCCTGCCGTCGGGATCGGCCGTCCCCAGCTACGCAGGCATGGCACTCGGCTCGGGTCACACCGAGGCCGACGTCCGCGGCGAGGTCGACTGGGCAGCACTCGCAGCTGCTCCTGGCCCGCTCGTGCTGCACGCCACGTCGGGTCACCTGGCCGAAACCGCCAGTGCCCTCGTCGAACACGGCCTCGCGCCGCAGACGCCCGCGGCCATCACCGTCCGCGGCACCACCCGTCAGCAGCGCACCGTCGAGGCCACCCTCGCCACCCTCAACGACGCCGGATCCGAGCTCGTCGGATCGCTCGTCGTCACCGTGGGCAAGGTCGTCTCCGGCCGAAACAAGATGTCCTGGTGGGAATCTCGCGCACTCTACGGCTGGACCGTACTGGTTCCGCGTACCAAGGATCAGGCCGGGGAGATGAGCGACCGACTCGTCACCCACGGAGCCATCCCCATCGAGGTCCCGACCATCGCCGTCGAGCCCCCGCGCAGCCCGGCCCAGATGGAACGCTCCGTCAAGGGCCTGGTCGACGGCCGCTACCAGTGGGTCGTCTTCACCTCCACCAACGCCGTGCGCGCCGTGTGGGAGAAGTTCGAGGAGTTCGGTCTGGACGCTCGCGCGTTCTCCGGCGTCAAGATCGCCTGTGTCGGTGAGGCAACCGCGGCGAAGGTGCGCTCGTTCGGCATCAACCCCGAACTGGTGCCCTCCGGTGAGCAGAGCTCGCTCGGACTGCTCGAGGACTTCCCGCCGTACGACGAGGTCTTCGACCCGGTCAACCGAGTTCTGTTGCCCCGCGCCGACATCGCCACCGAGACTCTCGCCGAGGGCCTGCGCGAACGGGGCTGGGAGATCGACGACGTCACCGCGTACCGCACCGTCCGGGCAGCACCGCCCCCCGCCGAGACCCGCGAGATGATCAAGACCGGCGGCTTCGACGCAGTGTGCTTCACGTCGAGTTCCACCGTCCGGAACCTGGTCGGCATCGCCGGAAAGCCACACGCCCGCACGCTCGTTGCGTGCATCGGACCCAAGACCGCCGAGACGGCCGTCGAATTCGGTCTGCGCGTGGACGTGCAGCCCGAGTCGGCTCAGGTCGGACCGTTGGTCGAGGCACTCGCCGAGCACGCGGCTCGCCTGCGCGCCGAGGGTGCGTTGCCCCCGCCGCGAAAGAAGTCACGTCGGCGCTAGGTCCCACCAGAAGAGCCGAATAGCACCCGGTCCGTAAGGAGTTCGCTTGTTCCCCACCGACCGTCCCCGACGCCTGCGCCGTACCCCGGCACTGCGTCGACTCGTGGCCGAGACCTCGCTCGAGCCACGGCATCTGGTGCTGCCGATGTTCGTGGCCGACGGCATCAGTGAGCCTCGGGCGATCAGCTCGATGCCCGGGGTCTATCAGCACACGCTGGATTCGCTGAGCGCTGCAGCCGAAGAGGCCGTCGCGGCCGGCGTCGGTGGCGTCATGCTGTTCGGGGTGCCGAGGCCCGAGGACAAGGACGAGACCGGCTCGGGTGCAACCGACCCGGACGGGATTCTCAATCGGGGTCTGGCGCGGCTGAAGGCCGACCTCGGGGATTCGACCGTCATCATGGCCGATACCTGCCTGGACGAGTTCACCTCCCACGGGCACTGCGGAGTCCTGGGGGAGAACGGTTCGATCGACAACGACGCCACCCTGCTGCGGTACGTCGACATGGCCGTCGCGCAGGCGGAGTCCGGTGCGCACCTGCTCGGACCCAGCGGAATGATGGACGGGCAGGTCGGTGCCATCCGCGCCGGACTCGACGCAGCCGGACACGTCGAGGTCGGTCAGCTGGCGTACTCGGCGAAGTACGCCTCGGCGTTCTACGGGCCGTTCCGCGAAGCCGTCGGCTCGTCGCTGCAGGGCGATCGCCGCACGTACCAGCAGGACGCGGCCAACCGTCGTGAGGCCACCCACGAAGTAGAGCTCGATCTCGCCGAGGGTGCCGACATGGTGATGGTCAAGCCGGCCATGTCGTATCTCGATATTCTTCGCGACGTTGCCGAGATGTCACCGGTTCCGGTTGCGGCGTACCAGATCTCCGGGGAATATGCCATGATCACCGCCGCCGCTCAGAACGGCTGGATCGACCGCGACGCAGCGGTACTGGAATCGCTCGTCGGCATCCGGCGCGCCGGTGCCGATGTCGTACTTACCTATTGGGCTACCGAAGTGGCGGGCTGGTTGTGAACGAATATCCTCCGAACAACAACCCGGACGGCAACCCCGACAGCAACACCCCGGGTAACCCACCGCCGCAGCCGGATTGGCAGCGCTGGGAGATGGAGCACGGGTTCCCGCAGCCAGGACCGGAGCTGGAGCCGACCCCGCGTCCGGCCCCCGTCGACGTCGAGACCGCTCGCCACCTGTGGTGGGGAGTGGCGCTGATCGGAGCGCTCTCGGCACTGTTCTCGGTGTGGACGCTGTTCGGGGCGCGCGAGGAATTTGCGCAGTCCTTGCTCGACGACCTCGCAGCGCAGGACGCGGCCGCCGACATGACGGTGGAGTCCACGCAGTCGATGGTGACGGTGATGCTCGTCGTCACGGTGTTCGTCGTACTGGGATTCGGGGCCTTGTTCCTGTTCTGGGTGAAGCGAATGCGAGCGGGCAAGATGTGGGCGCGCATGCTGCTCACCGTCATCGGATCGTTCACCGTGTTCACCACGATCCTGGAACTGTTCTCCATCGCGTCGAGCGCGGGCGCGATGAACATCGTGATGAGTGTGCTCGGTATCGGCCAGGGAGTGCTGGCCGCCGGGGCGATCTACCTGATGCACCGTCGGGAATCCAACGAATACTTCGTCGCCGCTTCGGGACAGCGGTAGTTTTCAGAACTCGATAGTTTCGGGCGTGTTCGCGGCTCCCACCCCGCTGTGTGACTAGCATCACTCTCGATATCTTCTCGAGTGATCGGACCCGACATGGCAGAAAACATCCCTGCAGCAGCGAGCATGACGCAGCCGACCGCAGTACCGGCTGCCGATCGCGAGCCCTGTCCCGCCGAGAGCGGTCGCCCCGGCTGGGCCCTGTTGGGGCTGCTGCTCGCCGTCTCGGCCGCCATCGCAATCATGGCGCTGGGAATCTCTGCAGGCTGAGCGCGTCGCGTCGGCGAGAATCTCTGCCGGCCGGACTCACAGCTCGCCGACGGTGGCAGGATGTCTGGCGTGAGCGCAGACACCGACGCACCGATCGCCCGGCCCCGAGTTGTTTCCGCCGCCTACTGGCTGTGGTTGGCCTCGGCAGTGCTGCTGATCGTCGTATGCATGATCGCCCTGACGCTCCCCGCCGACCAGATCCGTGCGTCGTTCACCACCGGCGGTGCGACGGACGAGCAGATCGACTCCTTCCTGACGGTGTTCCGCGGACTCGGGGTCATCTTCGGAGTGGTCGGCTTGGCCGTCGGTCTGATGTCGGGCCCCGTCCGCGCCGGAGACCGCAGGTTCCGACGCGCCCTGGTGGCACTGTCGGGAGCCGTGGCGCTGCTGCTGACGTTCGCCGCGCTGGTGTTTCCGTTCGTGCTGCTGGTGATCACCGTTGCGCTGGTGGTCGCAGCCGTTCTGGTCTACCGGCCGTCGGCGCGGGAGTGGTTCGTCCGTGAGCAGTGAGATGAACAGCGAGATGAACAGTGACATGAACAGCGAGACTCCCATCGAAGATCCCGTGCTCTTCCACGAGCCCGGTGGTCGGTGGCGCATGCTGGCGTGGGGGCCGGTGTTCTGCCTCGTGGTACTCGCAGTCGAACTCGCATCCGGCCCGGTGATCCACTGGTTCGCACTCGCGCTGTTCTCGCTGATCCTCGTCGGTCTCACGTACGTCCAGCTGCGCGCCGCGCGGATGCACGTGAGCGTCGAGCTCACCACGCGTCGCCTCAGGCAGGGAACCGAGACCGTCGATCTGGACGAGATCGACGACATCCTGCCGCCGGCGGAGTACGCCGACGGTGACTACGAGCCGAAGAAGTGGGAGACCGCGCGGGTACTCGGGGAGCTGTCGGGTGTGCCGCGCAAGCGTCACGGCATCGGGCTGCGGCTGGTGGGCGGTGGGCTGGTGCAGGCCTGGGCGAAGGACGACGACGGGCTGCGTGCAGCTCTGGAAACGGCGAAGCGGGAGTACCTGTGAGGAAGTCCCTCGGGTGGGCGGAGCTGGGGCTGGCTCTGCTCGCGGTGATCGGAGCTGTGGCGTGCTGGAATGCGGGCGTGCGCACCACCGAGTTTCCCGCGGTTGCCGACGTGTCCCCGGCATATTCGGGGACGTTCTACTCGGGGTCCTGGATCGCGCTGGCCGCTCTGGTCGTCACGGTGGCCGCACTGTTGATGGTCGACGGCGTCCGTCGGGTCCTCTCGGGACGTGCACCCCATACCGGGTAGGGGTATGGTGGGCGTTATGAGCAGCTACAGCGCCGAGCAGGACGATCTGCTGAAGCGATTGCGCCGAATCGAGGGCCAAGTGGCCGGCATTTCGCGAATGGTCGCAGACGACCGCTATTGCATCGATGTCCTCACCCAGGTGTCTGCGGTGACCAAGGCGCTGCAGTCGGTCTCGTTGAAGCTGCTCGACGCCCACCTCGCAGGATGCGTCGTGGAGGCCGCGAAACACGGCGGACCCGAGGCGGACGCGAAAGTGAAAGAGGCCTCGGAGGCCATCGCGCGCCTGGTTCGTTCCTGACGGAAGAGGGGAAATTCAGATGCAGACGACGTATTCGGTCGAGGGCATGACGTGCGGGCATTGCGCCGCGTCGGTGAGAGAAGAAGTATCGGAGATCGCAGGAGTCACCGGCGTCGACGTCGATGTGGATTCCGGGGCAGTCGTGGTGAGCAGCGATTCGGCGCTCGATGACGCGACGGTGGACGCAGCGGTCGTCGAAGCCGGGTATCGACTGGTGTCCTGACTCGACTGCGATCCGTCGGTGGTTCGGAAATCGCGAAAACGGTGATACCGGAGAAATGGGACTTACCGAACATCGTCAGGAGAGCTCGTGAAGAAACCGGTCACCGGCGCAGCGGTCATCGCCATGAGTGTGGCCCTGGTAGCGGCCTGCTCGACGGACACCGCCGAACAGGGCAGTAGTGCAGAGCCAACCGAGTCGTCCGCGACCTCGCAGGGCTCCGATTCCGACTCTGCTCCCTCCCCGGCCGCGCCTGCCGGGCCGCTGCCGAACCTGTCGGTCACCACCGTGCTCGACGGCCTCGACAAGCCTTGGGACGTGGTGGTTGCTCCCGATGGCACGGTGCTGACCGGAGAGCGCTCCGGTCGGTTCGTCATCCGCGACTCCGCAGGAGTCCAGCGTGAACTGAACGCGGACCTCGGTGATCTCTACGCCGCCGGTGAGACCGGGCTCATGGGTATCGCACTGGCGGTGGATTTCGAGTCCTCTCGAACCGTGTTCACCTGCCAGGGGCGCGAGGGTAGCGGCGAGAACAGCATTGCCGTCGTGTCGTGGACCGTCGATCCGCAGTGGACTGCCCTGACGAGAACCGGCACTGTCGTCGACGACATTCCGGTCGCCGACGGCGGGCGGCACGGAGGCTGCCGAATCTTGGCCCACCCCGACGGCACTCTGTACATCGGCACCGGCGACAACGCGAACCCGACTTTTCCTCAGGATCGGAACTCGCTGGGCGGCAAGGTGTTACACGTCAACGCCGATGGCACCGCCGCAGCCGACGCGCCGGATCGCATCTTCACTCTCGGTCACCGCAATGTGCAGGGACTGGCGATCCGTCCCGGCACCGATCAGATCTTCGAGGTCGAGCAGGGGACGAGCCGGGACGACGAGCTGAACCTGTTGGTGCCGGGCGGAAACTACGGCTACAGCCCCGATCGACGCCCGTCGGTCTACGACGAATCGGTCCCCATGACCGATCCCGATCGGGTTCCCGGTGCCCTGCCTGCAGTGTGGAGTTCGGGTGATCCGACCATCGCCACCCCCGACGTCACGTTCACCGACGGTGAGCAGTGGGGCTCCTGGAACGGTGCCGCGGTGATCTCGAGTCAGCAGGGGCAGAAGCTCGTCTTCCTGGCCTTGTCGGAGGACGGAACCGAGTACGTCGCCGAGGCGGAGGCACTGGACGGCACCTACGGCAGGTTGCGTTCGCTCACCCCCTTCGGAAGCGACGGCGGCTTCCTGCTCACCACCGACAACGGATCCGACGATCAGGTTCTGCTCGTCACGCCCGAGGTCGGCTGAACCACGGGCAACGAATTGCGTCGTGAGTCGGCGAGCATCCCCTCGACTGTGTTTAAAATCATGTGATATCGGTCATATCGGACCGGTCGCGGATCGTCGTCAGGAGTGTGGATGAACAAGCTGGTGTCCAGTTCCGGAGTACTCGCCGCCAGCGTCTTCCTGACGCTCGCGGCTACGACCACCGCGACGGCACAGGCCGATCCGCTACCCGGCCTGACGGTCACCACGGTGATCGACGGACTCGCGAAGCCGTGGGACGCGGTGGTCGCGCCCGACGGAACGGTGCTGACCGGGGAGCGCTCCGGCCGGTTCGTGATCCGCGCCGTCGACGGGACCATCCGCGAGCTCGCCGCCGATCTCGACGACCTCTACGCGTCCGGCGAGACGGGCCTCATGGGCATCGCCCTCGCGACGGATTTCGCCGCGTCCAGAACCATCTACACCTGCCAGGGTGTACAGAGCTCCGCAGGCGGAACCGGTAGCGCCGGAACAGGAAGTGCCGGCGGCGGCAGCGACAACCACATCGCCGTCCTGTCGTGGACCGTCGATCCGGAGTGGACCGCACTGACGCGCACCGGCACCCTCGTCGACGACATTCCCGTCGCCGACGGCGGTCGCCACGGCGGCTGCAGAATTCTGGCCCACCCCGACGGCACCCTGTACGTCGGCACCGGAGACACGGCGTCGCCGACGGTTCCGCAGGATCGGAACTCGTTGGGCGGCAAGGTTCTACATATCAACGCCGACGGTTCTCCGGCCGCGGGATCACCGGATCGCATCTTCACTCTGGGGCATCGAAACGTGCAGGGCTTGGCGATTCGTCCCGGCACGGATCAGATCTACGAGGTGGAGCAGGGCACCTCCCGAGACGACGAGCTGAACCTGCTGGTGCCCGGCGGCAACTACGGATACCGCCCCGATCGACTTCCGTTCATCTACGACGAGTCGGTACCGATGACCGATCCCACCCGCGTGCCCGGAGCACTCGCCGCGGTGTGGAGCTCGGGTAGCCCCGCCATCGCCACGCCCGGGCTGACCTTCGCGGACGGCGCGAGTTGGGGTTCCTGGAACGGGGCCGCAGTGATATCGAGTCAGCAGGAAGAGAAGCTCGTGTTTCTCAAGCTGTCCGAGGACGGCACAGAATTCGTCGACGAGGCCGACGCCCTGGTGGGTACCTACGGACGACTGCGCTCACTCACCAGCTTCGGCGGCGCCGGCGCATTCCTGCTGACCACCGACAACGGATCGGACGACAAAGTTCTGCTCGTCACCCCCGCTGCCGACTGATGTGCGGCCCCGAGGTCGTCGAGACGGTCAACCGCAGAATCGGACGTAGGGCACTGTTCGGGTCGTTGGGGGCCGCCGCGTTGACCGTTGCTACGGCCGGAGCGGTGCGCGCCGAACCCGTTGTGGCGTCGGCAATTCCAGCGGGCCGACTCGTGGACCTGACCCACACCCTGAGCCCGGCGTTCCCGGTGTGGCCGGGGAGCGAACCGTTCTCGATGCGGCCGGTCGCCGCCTACGAGCTGGGCGGGTTCCTGGTGAACAAGCTCTCGTACTGGGAGCACACGGGCACGCACATCGACGCCCCGGCACACCGCGTTCGCGGCGGCGCGACGGCCGACATCCTGCCCCTCGAAGATCTGATCGCCCCGCTCGTCGTACTGGACATCTCGGCCAGGTCCGCATCGGATCCAGAAGCTGTGGTGACGACCGAGGACATCGCGCAGTGGGAGCGCGAGCACGGTCGAATACCCGATCGCGCATTGGTGGCGATGCACAGCCGATGGCAGAACAGGCTTGCCGAGCGTGCTGCCCCCGGCTTCGGCGCAGACGCGGCACAGATGCTGGTCCGCGAGCGCAACGTCGTCGGGATCGGCGTCGACACGCTCAGCCTCGACCGCATGAACGACCGCGAATACCCGGCTCACACAGCAGTTCTCGGGGCAGGCCGATACGGAGTCGAGGCACTGGCGAATCTGGACGCGGTGCCCCCGGCAGGGGCGACGGTCGTTGTCGGCGCACCGAAGCACGCGGGCGCGACCGGCGGTCCCTGCCGGGTCTTCGCGATAGTTCCCGGCTGACCCGGGTTTCCGGCTGAACCCCGGCTACGCGTCAGTGCGCGTGGCTGGGGTTCGCGGCCGGCTCTTCCTCGGTTCCCGCCCCTGGCTCTCCGAGCATCGCGGCACCGACCAACGCGTCGGGAACCCCGAAGCCGTCGACGAGCAGTTCGGCGTGCGGACGCAGCGTCCGGCACCGCTCGTTGATGGCACGGGTGACGGCCTTGGATCGCTCGGTCGACAGGTAGCGGTGCTCGATGAACCAGGCCTTGTCCGCCTCGATGACCGACAGCGCGTACAGGTCGCAGACCTCGTCGAGCAGTTCCTTGGTGGTGGCGTCCTCGCAGGATTCGATGCCGGCGATGAACGCCTCGAAGATGATCCGATCGATGTGCGCACTCGCGGCATGCAGCACGTGATCCTGCACCGCGTTGAACGCCTCGAAAGGAGTGGTCTCCTTGGACTTGGACTGCAACCGGCGCGCGACGGTCGAGAGCAGGTACTCCTCACGATCTTCGAACATCTTGACCTGGGTGCCGCGGTTGAACAGCGAGCCCTCTTCCTCGTTGTCCTGACGGCGGTCGAGGATGGTCTGCATGATCGCCTGAGCCGCAGTGCGTTTGACGACGCGGTCGCCCACCATGTCGGCGGCGAACTTGACCCATTCGACCGGGCTCATGGACTTGACGTCGTCGGCGTACGCGGTGAGCAGTTCCTTGGCCACCAGCTGCGTCAGCACATGGTTGTCGCCCTCGAACGTGGTGAACACATCGGTGTCGGCCTTGAGTGAGATCAACCGGTTCTCGGCGAGATAGCCTGCGCCGCCACAGGCTTCGCGGGCTTCCTGGATCGCGGCGGTCGCATGCCAGGTGTTCGCGGCCTTGAGGCCTGCTGCCCTGGACTCGAGCTCGCGCTGCTCCTCGGCGTCGGGGTTGTCCGCGGTCTGCAGCTCGTGCATCTTCGACACGAGCTCGTTCTGCGCGAACTGCAGGGCGTAGGACTTGGCGATGAGCGGGAACAGTCGACGCTGATGCACCAGGTAGTCCATGATCAGGACCTCTTGGTCGGAATCGGGTGCGGAGAACTGCCTGCGCTGCAACGCGTATCGCGTCGCGATGTCGAGAGCGACGCGGGCCGCAGCAGCGGCACTGCCACCGACTGTGACGCGACCGCGGATCAACGTACCGAGCATCGTGAAGAACCGTCGAGACTTGTTCTCGATGGGGGAGGAGTACGTACCGTCGTCGGACACATCGGCGTACTTGTTGAGCAGGTTGTCTCGCGGGATGCGGACGTGATCGAACATCAGGCGGCCGTTGTCGACGCCGGGGAGACCGCCCTTGTACTGACAGTCCGAGGTGGTGACACCGGGCAGGTCGTCACCGTTCTCGTCGCGGAGCGGAACGAAGAAGCAGTGCACACCGTGGCTCTCGGGCTCCTCGCCCGGGCCTGCAGTGATGAGCTGAGCGAACACCGCGGCGACGGTCGCGGTCTCGGCGGCACCGCCGATGTAGTCCTTGCGCGAGGACGGCGTCGGCGAGTTGATGACGAACTCGTCCGTCTTCGGGTCGTACGTGGCCGTGGTCTCGAGGGACTGCACGTCGCTGCCGTGTCCGGTCTCCGTCATGGCGAAGCAGCCGAGCAGATCGAGACTGATGATCTTGGGGACGTAGGCCTCGTGGTGGCGTTCGGTGCCGAGATTCTCGATGGCACCGCCGAACAGCCCCCACTGGACGCCGGCCTTGACCATCAGGGAGAGATCGCTCATCGCGAGCATTTCGATCATCGTCACCGCGGCACCGACATCTCCGGTGCCGCCGTGCTCCTTCTTGAAGCCGTTGTCGGCTGCACCGGCAGCGGCGAGCAACTTCATCTGTTCCATTGCCTTGGTGCGGGCGATGACGGTGTTCGGCGTGTAATGCGGACGGAACTCGTCGCGTGCAAGTTGCTGACGCGCCTGGTTCTTCACATCTCGCCAGCGGCCGTCCAGAGTGTTCCGAAGGTGATCCGTTGTGGTTGCCATACTCGACGGTAACCTTTTGCGGCCGCCTGTGAAGGCCGGAAAGTCAGACCGGCCAGACGAATTCTCGCAACACGGCCCGGCAGCTGCGCCAGAAGCCCTTTTTCGCGTACGGACCGTCGTGGAACAACGACGCGCAGTTGTCCTCCATGGCCCGGTTCACCAGGGGACTGAAGTCGGTGAACTCGCCGACCAGGAACTCCTTGAAGCCCTCCGGCCACGCGTGCTGGGCTGGTTCGTGTTGTGCCTCCACGACCGCGAGTGTAATGCAGCGGTAACACCGATGTTACAAATCCCACTCACTTCATCAACGCGAACGCCTGCTGCGCGACGAGGAACGCGTAGCTGGACGGAATCAGATCGATCGCGCCGTCAGCCCGGAACTGCTCGGTCACGATCCAGTCCTGGCCGGCCGCGTCCGTGGCGAGGAATGCGCCGGCCAGATCACCGGGAGCGCTGCCGCCCTTGAAGCCCGAGTACGGCCACAGCGCCGCGTCGAGCTGCACGCCCGGGGTGATCGCGAGAATGCGGCGGTTCTCCTCCGCTCCCGGGCCGTTGGCCAGATACCCCATGGCAGCGCAGACGTCCTGCGCATTGGCGAACCATTCGACACCGTCCGCCGACGCCGGATTGTCGAGGAAGTTCTCGAAGTCGATTTCGAGCGGCCTCGCGTCCGCCCGTTCGAGCAGCTCTGCCCGGGTGGCGGGGTCGGCCCCGGACCACTCTTCCCGCATGTCTGGATCGCCGAATCCGATGACGAAGAACTGCCGGGTGTCCATCATCGGCGTCATGACGGACGGGTCGTGATGACCCATGACGCCGAGTTGGCGTTCGACCCGGTCGCGGCCGAGGCGTTGCATCAGCAGGTCGGTTGCGGTGTTGTCGGACAACGAGATCATCTTCTCGGCCGCCTCCCGAACCGACACCTTCGTGCCGTCGGGCAGATTCTGCAGTTCACCCGACGGCGCACTCTTGGTGGCATCACGAACGGTGAGCTGGTCTTCCCAGCGGATGTTGCCTGCGTCGATCTCGTCGGTGAGCGCGCCGAGAACGTACAGCTTGAACACCGATCCGAGGGGAAGCACCGAGTCCGCGTTGACGGAGTAGATCGATTCGCAGTCGCCGCCGTTGAGTCGAGACGCGCTGTAGGAATAGTTCGGGGCGACCTTCGACAGTGCCGCGTCGAGATCGTCGAACGACGAGATCGTGGGGGTGTCCGGCCGGGCCAGGAAGCCGTCGAGCTTGCCGTCGGTGCCGATCGACGTCGTGATCGTGGCCGGGATGCCCGCGGTGGTGAAGTGCAGGACACCGGAGTTGGGACCGGCCTCGAAGCTCGTGGCCACGTTCGGTGCGCCTGCCCGCAACTGTTCGAGTGGGGTGGCGAGCCCACCCAGCGGTGCGACGGCCTCGGCCAGCTCGGGGCCGGTGACTGCCTCGACCTCGGCGGGGTCGGGTGCGTCCTCGGCGTTGATCCACCGCAGGATGCGTTCGTTGACTGCGCCCACGGGAGTGGAGGTGTCGACGGCGAAGTCCGGAGCGGTCGTGGTGGGCACGGGCGCAGCGGACGTGCCCCCGCAGGCGGAGAGCGCCAGAGTGGCGGCAACGACCACTCCCACGAGTCTCGTCACGGTGCGCGTCGTCATGCTGCGATGCTAATGGATTCGGACATTTCGCCACCCGTCCAGTCTCGGTACGGCCGGACGGGCGCTGTGGCAATGTGCTCTGGCGTGCTGACTTCCGAAGACGTCCGTCGAATCGACTCCGACCATCTCTGGCACCCCTACAGCCGGTTCCCGGCGGATGCGACGCCGCTGCTGGTCGACAGCGCGTCGGGAGTGCGACTGACGTTGGCCGACGGCAGGCAACTCGTCGACGGCATGAGCTCGTGGTGGGCGGCGGTGCACGGCTACCGGCATCCGGTGCTCGACGCCGCCGCGCACGATCAGCTGGGTCGAATGAGCCACGTCATGTTCGGCGGACTGACACATGCTCCGGCGGCCAGGTTGGCCGAGCTGCTGGTCGACATCACCCCCGCGGGGCTCGAGAAGGTGTTCCTCGCAGATTCCGGATCGGTCTCGGTGGAGGTCGCGGTGAAGATGGCGCTGCAGTACTGGCGCGGACGCGGCGAGAACGGACGCACTCGGCTGATGACCTGGCGCGGCGGATACCACGGAGACACGTTCGCGCCGATGAGCGTGTGCGACCCGGACGGCGGCATGCACACGCTGTGGACCGATGTGCTCGCGAAGCAGGTGTTCGCTCCGGCTCCGCCCGCGGAGTTCGACGCCGGCTACGTCGCCGAATTCGAGCGGGTACTCGCCGAGCACGCGCACGAACTGGCGGCGATCATCGTCGAGCCGATCGTGCAGGGCGCAGGCGGAATGCGGTTCCACGACTCGCGCTATGTGCTGGAACTGCGCCGATTGGCCGACGAGTACGGCGTACTACTGATCTTCGACGAGATCGCGACCGGATTCGGTCGAACCGGGGAGTTGTTCGCTGCCGACCACGCGGGTGTCGCACCGGACATCATGTGCGTCGGCAAGGCACTGACCGGTGGATATCTGACCTTGGCGGCGACGTTGTGCACCACCGAAGTGGCCGAAACCGTCTCGGGCGGCGAGGCCGGGGGTCTGATGCACGGGCCGACGTTCATGGGTAATCCACTGGCGTGTGCGATCGCGGTGGCGTCGGTAAAACTGTTGCTCTCGCGCGACTGGCGCGCCGAGGTCGCACGTCTGGCGTCGGGGTTGGCCGACGGCCTCGCGCCGGCCCGGTCCTTGCCGGGAGTCGCCGATGTTCGCGTTCTCGGCGGCATCGGCGTCGTCGAGATGCGCAGTCCGGTGGACATGGTTCGAGCCACGGCAGCGGCCGTCGACGCGGGTGTGTGGCTGCGTCCGTTCGGCCGTCTGGTGTACGCGATGCCGCCGTACATCTGCACCGAGGAGGACGTGGCGGCCATTGCAGGCGCGATGCTGGCGGTGGCCCGAAGCCATACTTGAACAGCGTTCAAGTATGGTCGCTGCCATGACCGCTCTGGAGTGGCTCGACGCCACCGCGCACGCCCGACGCGAGGCCGGACTCGAGCGCGTCGTGATCCCCCGCACGGCCGAGGAGGCGATCCTCGACCTGGCTTCGAACGACTACCTCGGCCTGTCCAGGCATCCGGCCGTCATCGACGGAGCCTGCGCTGCTGTGCGCCGGTGGGGCGGCGGATCCACCGGATCGCGGCTGGTCACCGGCACGACGACGGCGCACGAGCGACTCGAGGAGAACCTCGCCGATTTTTTCGGAGCCGAGGCCGGACTGGTGTTCTCCTCCGGCTACACCGCCAACCTCGGGATCGTGACAGCACTGGCGGGCCGCGACGCGTTGGTGATCTCCGACGCCGCGTCGCACGCCTCGCTCATCGATGCCTGTCGCCTGTCTCGGGCGCGCGTGGCCGTCGCTCGGCACTGCGATACCGGCCATGTCGACGAGCTGTTGCGGGAGCGTCCCGAACAGCGGGCCCTGGTGGTGACCGACTCGGTGTTCAGTGCCGACGGTGATCTCGCGCCACTGGCCGAGCTGTATGCGGTGTGTCGGAGGCGAAACGCGGTGCTCGTCGTCGACGAAGCGCACGGGTTGGGCGTACGCGGCGCCGGTGGCCGGGGAGCCGTCCACGAAGCAGGACTCGCCGGAGCGCCCGACCTGGTGATCACCGCAACGCTGTCCAAGGCCCTCGGATCGCAGGGCGGAGTGGTTCTCGGGCCGGCAGCGGTGCGCACTCAGGTGCTGCACAGTGCGCGCACGTTCGTGTTCGACACGGGCCTCGCGCCCGCCTCCGTGGGCGCGGCAGCGGCCGCGTTGACCGTCCTGCGCGGCGAACCCGAACGGGTGCACTCGATCGGTGTGCGAGCAACGCAACTGGCCGCCGCAGCGGGCGTCGAAGCGACGAAGTCGGCGGTGGTCCCGGTGGTTCTGGGCGACGCGCAACGTGCGGTGCAGGCGGCCGCGGACTGCCTCGAGCTCGGCGTCCGCGTCGGATGCTTCCGGCCACCGTCGGTTCCGGCCGACGGGTCTCGACTCCGACTGACCGCGCGCGCCGATCTCACCGACGCCGATGTCGACCGTGCCGCGTCGGTCCTCGCGGCTGTGTTGAATGCGGCGGTATCGAATGCGGCGGTGCTGTCGTGACGGTTCTGCTCGTGACCGGAACGTCGACCGGCGTCGGCAAGACCGTGGTGACCGCGGGTATCGCGGGTGCCGCGCGCGCAGGCGGATGGACGGTGGCGGTGTGCAAACCGGCGCAGACCGGCGTCGGAGGTGACTACCCGGACGAAGCCGATATCGATGTGGTGCACCGGCTTTCGGGAATTCGGGGAGTGGAGCTGGCGCGATACCCCGAGCCACTGGCTCCGGACGTTGCGGCGCGCCGATCGGGTCGGCCGATGCTCGAACTCGACGCTGTGGTCGACACTGTGCGCACGCTGGACGCGGCCCACGACCTCGTGCTTGTCGAAGGTGCGGGTGGAGTGGCGGTGCGTCTGGGTGCAGGAGGGTTCACCGTGCTCGACATCGCCGGGGCCGTGTCTGCGCCGATCGTCGTCGTGGCCGGTGCAGAGCTGGGAACGCTCAACCACAGCGCGCTGACCACTGCCGCGGCGCGGGCGGTCGGGGTCGACTGCGCAGGGCTGGTGATCGGATCGTGGCCCGCCGAGCCGAGCCTTGCCGCGCGGGTCAACCGCGACGAGTTGCCCCTCGTGACGGGGGTCGGGCTGATCGCGCGCATCCCGGAAGGAGCCGGCCGACTCGCAGCGCAGGCCTTCGAAGCCCTGGCCGTGGGTGCCTTCGGCGAGTTTACCGAGTCGTTACTCGGGTACCCGCCGTAGAGAATCTGCCGTCTCGGCATTCGAAAACAGACGGGAAATAGACACCATGAACACCACCGTATGGATCATCGTTGCAGTAGTAGTCGTTCTGTTGGTCATTGCCATCGCCGTGGTCGTTGCCCGTAAGGGCAAGGAACGTAAGAGATTGGAAGCGAACGAGATTCGCGAAAAGGCTGCCGATCAATCCTCCGTCGTCGAGGAGCGTGAACTGATGGCGCGCGAAAGCGAAGCCAAGGCACGCCGCGCGCAGGCAGAGGCCGACGTCAAAGCAGCCGAGGCGGAGAAGCTCGCACAGCAGGCGCAGTCTCATCAAGGAGTTGCGGCGTCGTCACGCGACGAGATGGAATCGCAGTTCGAACGTGCGAATCGAATCGACCCGGACGTGAAGAACGGCAAGAACATGACAGGCGATCGGAACGTCACAGGTGACCGGAACATCGCCCATGACCGCACTGTGGCAGATGACCGCACTGTGGCACATGACCGGACCGTGGCGGATGACCGGACTGTAGCGCATGACCGGACCGTGGCAGACGACCGGAACATTGTCGGTGACAGGAACGTCGTCGGTGACCCGAATGTGGCGGACGACCGGAACATCGCCGGCGATCGGAACGTGATGGGCGATCCGGATGTGCCCCCGACGGCACCCCGGCACGAGCGGAACTAGTCGGTCGAGTTGTGCGGTAGTTCGAGCTCGACGACATCGTGCTCGCCCAGGTTCGGACGCTCGTTGGTGATCTTCGCCTTGGCGTAGGCCAGCAGGTTCGACACCTTCGAGCCGGGCGTGGACCAGTACTCGGCTCCCTCGGCGGCCACGTGGATCAGAGCGACCTCGCGCGAATCGGGGTTCTTCTCGAACCATGCGGCCGCCCGGGTGTTCCACAGCTCCTCGGCCTTGGTGGTGTTCTCGACCACCGCGGCCGTACCGGACAGCGACACCCAGCCTTCACCGGACTGGAACGAGACGTTGACCGTCGGGTTCGCCGCGATGTCGCCCACCTTCCGGGAATCGGTGGCGGCGAAGAACCACAGGTCGCCGTCGAACTCCGCTTCCTGAAGCGCCATCGGGCGCGAGATGAGGTGGCCGTCCCGGCCGACGGTGGTGAACATGCAGAGCCCGGCTTCGGACATCAATTGAGCGACTTTCGTGACGCCGTCCCCGGGGTTGTCGGCGCTTGTTCTCTCGGTGTTCGTCATCGAAACCAACTACCCGGTGTGTAGCTCGCTCAACCGTTAAGGTGACAAAACGGACACGAGTACCGGGAGGCTGCGCATGGGAAAGAACCTCGACAAGAACAATCGGCCGGACCTGCGCGTGAGCAACGACGAACGTGAGGCCGTCGTGACCACCCTCGGTCTGGCGATGAGCGAGGGCCGCTTGACGTTGGTCGAGTACGAACAAAGGCTCGACGCGGTGTGGGCGTCGACGACTCGCGGTGATCTGGACGAGGTCGTGCGCGACTTGCCGGCCCCCGAGAAATCGACGGCAACGGATGTCGCTCGTACGACGAGCGAGTGGCGGGAGTATCTGGACGAGTGGCGCTGGTGGCTCGGTGGTGCCGTCGTCATGAACGGAATCTGGGCCGTTCAATGGATCTCCGACGGCGAACCGACCTCCTACTGGCCCCTGTGGCCCCTCGGTATCTGGGGCATCATCCTGGTCGCGATGGTGTTCATGCCCGAGGAGAAGAAAACCGACGACTGAGGCCGGCGTCGACCGCATTATTACGCCCTGTAGTTGGTGATTTCGCCGAACCTGGGACACTGGAAGACGTGACTGTTTCTCCCGGCGACGACGCCCCCGTATCGGCCCAACTCTTCGCCCGCGCGAGCGAGGTCATTCCCGGCGGCGTCAACTCGCCGGTACGCGCCTTCGCGTCGGTCGGCGGAACGCCCCGCTTCATCACGCAGGCCAGCGGATACACGATGACCGACGCCGACGGAAAGTCGTACGTCGACCTCATTTCGTCCTGGGGTCCGATGATCCACGGACACGCCCACCCGGCCATCGTCGAGGCCGTCCAGAAGGCAGCCGCGACCGGCCTGTCGTTCGGTGCGCCCACGCTCCGCGAAATCGAACTGGCCGAGGAAATCGTGCGTCGCGTCGGCCCCGTCGACCAGGTTCGCCTTGTGAATTCGGGCACAGAGGCCACCATGAGCGCGGTGCGCCTGGCCCGCGGCTTCACCGGCCGCACCAAGATCGTCAAGTTCTCCGGCTGCTACCACGGCCACGTCGACGCCCTCCTGGCCGACGCCGGCTCGGGACTGGCCACCTTCGGGCTGCCGACCTCCCCGGGAGTCACCGGCGCACAGGCGTCGGACACCATCGTCGTTCCCTACAACGACCTCGCCGCCGTCACCGCGGCCTTCGAGGCCAACCCCGGCCAGATCGCGTGCATCATCACCGAGGCAGCTGCAGGCAACATGGGAGCAATCCCGCCGGTCACCGGCTTCAACGAGGGACTGCGCCACCTCGCGACCGAGCACGGCGCACTGCTGATCATGGACGAGGTGATGACGGGATTCCGCGTCAGTGCCTCCGGTTGGTACGGCATCGACGGAGTTGCCGGTGACCTCTACACCTTCGGCAAAGTCATGTCGGGCGGATTGCCTGCCGCCGCATTCGGCGGTCGAGCAGACGTGATGGCCTACCTCGCGCCCGCCGGACCGGTGTACCAGGCAGGGACGCTCAGCGGTAACCCCGTCGCCGTCGCGGCCGGTCTGACGAGTCTGCAACTGGCCGACTCGGCCGTCTACGAGAAGCTGCAGACCAACTCGCAGCGACTCGGAACACTGCTCGGCGACGCTCTCACCGCCGAAGGCGTCACCCATCACGTCCAGTTCGCGGGCACTATGGTGAGTGTGTTCTTCGCCGATGGACCCGTCACCGATTACGCGCAGGCCAAGGCCGCGCAGACGTGGCGATACCCGGCGTTCTTCCACGCCTTCCTCTCCCGCGGTGTGTACCCGCCGCCGAGCGCCTTCGAGGCCTGGTTCGTCTCGGCTGCCCTCGACGATCGAGCCTTCGAGATCATCGCCGACGCAGCCCCCGCCGCCGCGAAAGCAGCGGCCGCCGCCACCGCTCCTCAGTGACGTCTGCACCGAACTGATTGCCCACCCGACTAGCGAGAAACAGGACCCCGACGTGACCGAGGCCCCCGCAACACATCCGCACTCGACGACGCGCACCATCGTGCACGTCCTCCGGCACGGCGAGGTTCACAACCCCAAGGGCATCCTCTACGGGCGGTTGCCGGGCTTCAAGCTGTCGGTGACGGGCCAGGCTCAGGCCAGGTCGGTCGCGGACGCGCTCGCCGGCCACGACATCACCCACGTCGTGGCATCGCCGTTGCTGCGCGCGCAGGAAACCGCCGGACCCATTGCCGCAGCGCACGGCCTGACCATCGCCGAGGACGAGAACCTCATCGAAGCAGGCAACGAGTTCGAGGGACTGCGCGTGGCCGTGGGCGACGGTGCACTGCGTAGGCCCCGGCACTGGTGGAAGCTGCGCGACCCGTTCACCCCGTCCTGGGGCGAGCCGTACCTGCAGATCGCACACCGCATGCTCGCCGCAGTCAATGCGGCGCGCGTCGAAGCCGTAGGGCACGAAGCCGTCTGCGTCAGCCACCAACTCCCGGTGTGGACACTGCGCCGCTTCCTGCAGGGCGATCGGCTCTGGCACGACCCGCGCAACCGTCAGTGCGGGCTCGCGTCGCTCACCTCGTTGGTCTACGAGGGGGACCAGCTGGTCGACCTCGTCTACTCCGAGCCCGCGGGGGCATCCGACCCAAGGATTTCCGGTGCGTAGGTTTCTGCTGGGTGTGGCCGCAGCGGCCCTCGTCGCGGGATGCTCCACCGGCACCGACGCGGTGGCGCAGGGCGGAACCTTCCAGTTCGTCTCACCGGGCGGACAGACCGACATCTTCTACGAGCCCGACGAGCGCGGCACCATCGGCGAGTTGTCCGGGCCCGACCTGATGACCGAGGGCAAGACGACCTCCCTGTCGGACTACGACGGTGACGTCGTCGTCCTCAACGTCTGGGGCCAGTGGTGCGGACCGTGCCGCGGTGAAGCCGACGACCTCGAAGACGTCTACGAGGCCACCAAGCCCTTGGGCGTCGAATTCCTCGGGATCAACGTGCGCGACGAGTCGCAGACCGCCGCGCAGGACTTCGTCGTCAGCAACAACGTCAGCTACGCCTCGATCTACGATCCGCCCATGCGCACCCTCACTGCGCTCGGCGGCGTCCCCACCTCCGTCATCCCGACGACCGTCGTGCTCGACCGGCAGCATCGCGTCGCGGCAGTGTTCCTGCGCGAACTGCTCGCCGATGACCTACGGCCCGTCGTCGAACGCGTCGCAGCCGAGGAGCCAGTGCAGCCGTGACCGAGACGATGTACCTCGCCGGGATAGGCGCGAGTTTCCAGGAAGCTGCGGCCTCCGGGCCGCTCATCCTGGCCCTCGGAGCCTGCGTCCTGGCCGGGCTCGTCTCGTTCGCGTCGCCGTGCGTGGTACCCCTGGTGCCCGGATACCTCTCGTACCTCGCCGGAGTCGTCGGAGCCGACGCCCCTGCCGTCAGCGCCGACGAGGCAGCCGTGAAGACGAAGGTGCGCAGCGGGCGGTTGCGCGTGGCCGGAGCGGCGGGTCTGTTCGTCCTCGGATTCACGGTGGTGTTCGTTCTCGCCACCGCATCGGTGTTCGGAGCGATCTCCGTCCTGGCGATCAACCGCGAACTGCTCATGCGGATCGGCGGCGTCGTCACCATCGCCATGGGCCTGGTGTTCGTCGGACTGATTCCCGCGCTGCAGCGCGACGTGCGCTTCGAGCCGAAGCAGATCGGCTCACTGGCCGGAGCGCCGCTGCTCGGGGGCGTGTTCGCGCTCGGATGGACCCCGTGCCTCGGACCGACGCTCGCGGGCGTCATCTCACTCGCCGCAGGGACAGACGGCACGACGGCAGCGCGGGGCGTCGTTCTGATCGTGGCGTACTGCCTCGGTCTCGGCTTACCGTTCGTGATCCTCGCGTTCGGTTCGGTCAGCGCGCTGCGTGGCGTCGGCTGGCTACGTACACATGCACGACAGATACAGGTGTTCGGCGGAATCATGTTGATAGCGGTAGGAATTGCACTGGTCACCGGTGCCTGGGATCAATTCGTCGGCTGGGTGCGCGACGCCTTCGTCTCCGATGTGGTGTTGCCGATATGACCACCGACATCGAAG
This sequence comes from Rhodococcus sp. 05-2254-2, assembly GCF_002259095.1. NCBI lineage: Bacteria > Bacillati > Actinomycetota > Actinomycetes > Mycobacteriales > Nocardiaceae > Rhodococcus > Rhodococcus sp. 05-2254-2. The sequence continues at coordinate 433,472 of NZ_NOZJ01000001.1, forward strand.
AGCGCACCGAGGCATCGCCGCCGCGCAAGCAATCCGCGCTGGGCAGGGGAGCGGCGCTGGTCCGCAACACCTGGCGCGGCCTGACCAGCATGCGAACCGCGCTGGTGCTGCTGTTCCTGCTGGCCTTCGCCGCGGTACCCGGTGCCCTGGTGCCGCAGCGCAGCCTCAACGCCGGCAAAGTCGACGAGTACATCGCCGACCGCCCGACCCTCGGCCCGATCATGGACAAGCTCGAACTGTTCGACGTGTTCGGCAGCTTCTGGTTCACGGCGATCTACGCGCTGCTGTTCATCTCGCTGATCGGCTGCATCCTGCCGCGCTGCATCGAGCACGCGAAGCAATTGCGCACCAAACCCGTTCGTGCGCCCCGCAACCTCTCCCGACTGCCGCACCACAGCCGCTACGACGTGGACGGAACGCCGGAGGAGATCGCAGCGCAGGTACGCACCCAGTTGCGCGGTTGGCGCGTCGCCCAACGAACCGAGGACGGCGGAGCCGTGACGCTGTCGGCGGAGAAGGGCTACGTCCGTGAACTCGGAAACCTCGTCTTCCACTTGTCTCTCGTCGGACTGCTCGCCGCGATCGCCATGGGCAAGCTGCTCGGGTACGAGGGCAACCGCATCGTCATCGCCGACGACGGCCCAGGCTTCTGCACCTCGACCCCGGCCAACTACGACTCGTTCCGCGCAGGCAACCTCGTCGACGGCACCGACCTCGAACCACTGTGCGTGCGCGTCAAGGACTTCAGAGCCGACTACCTCGACACCGGCCAGGCCGAGATGTTCACCTCCAACATCGAATACCAGGCAGGCCAGGACCTCACGAACAACGTCTGGCGCGACGACCAACTGCAGGTCAACCACCCGTTGCGCGTCGCAGGAGACCGCGTCTACCTCCAGGGCCACGGCTACGCACCCACCTTCACCGTGACATTCCCGAACGGCGAAACCCGCACCGACACCATCCAATGGCAACCGACGGACGCCACGACCTTCCTCTCCAGCGGAGTGCTCCGTGTCGACCCGCCTGGCGGCTTGTATACCGATCCCCTGGACCGGCGAAAGAACCAGATCGCCATCGAAGGACTGTTCGCGCCGACGGCGTCGTTCCACGGCAGCCTGCTGTCGTCGAGCTTCCCCGCCATGAACGACCCCGCCGTCGCCATCGACATCTACAAGGGCGACACCGGCCTCGACACCGGACTGCCGCAGTCGATCTTCTCGCTCGATCAGGAAATGATCGCCCAGGGCAGGCTCGTGAAGCAGGACCGCGTCAACCTGATGCCAGGAGAATCGGCGACGCTCAGCGACGGAACGGTCGTCACCTTCGACGGCGCGAAAGAATTCGTCAACCTTCAGGTCTCACACGACCCGGCCCAGACCTGGGTGCTCGTCTTCGCACTCACGATGATGGGCGGACTGCTCGTCTCACTGGTGATCAAGCGTCGCAGAATCTGGGTCCGACTCACCGCCGACGCCCAAGCACGACGTACTGTAGTAGACCTCGGCGGACTTGCACGCACCGATCAGGCGGGGTGGGGCGAAGAGTTCGACCGCCTGTGCACCCGCCTGCTCGGCGACACCTCGAAACAGGAGAACTGACCGATGCCGATCAACGAGACCCTCTCGCAGTACAGCGACTGGTCCTTCGAATCAGCGTTCACCATCTACGTGCTCGCATTCGTCCTGCTCATCGCCCAGTACGCCTCCGCCAAGGCCACGGCCGCTCAGGCGAAGGAACTCGTCGGTGCCGGCGCGCCGGTGGCCCAGTCGCGACCGGGACTGGTTGTCGAAGCCCCGAAGCGACCGCTGTCCGAGCGACTCGCAGGCATGGGCTTCGCCCTGCTCGCCCCGGCTCTCGCGCTGCACATCGCCTCGGTGGTGCTCCGCGGGTTCGCCACCCACCGCTTCCCGCTCGGCAACATGTACGAGTTCGTCACCATGGCCACCGCAGCCGCCGCCCTCACCTCCGTGATCGTGCTGCGCAAGAAGACCATGCGCCCGATGCTCGTGTTCGTTCTCGCACCGATCATCGTGCTGATGTTCTTCGCCGCCACCAAGCTCTACGCCGACGCCGCACCCGTCGTCCCCGCGCTGCGCTCCTACTGGCTGCCCATCCACGTCACCATCGTCAGCGTCGGCAGCGGCATCCTCCTGGTCTCCGGCGTCGCCTCCCTGCTGTTCCTGCTGCGCATCAAGCAGCCCATCGGCCAGGAAAGCGTTGGGTTCTGGGGCAAATTCGCATCCAAGCTGCCCGACGCCCAGGCCCTCGACCGACTCGCCTACAAGACGACCATCGTCGCTTTCCCGCTCTTCGGAGCCGGCGTCATCCTCGGTGCAATCTGGGCCGAAGCCGCATGGGGCCGCTTCTGGGGCTGGGACCCCAAAGAGACGATGTCGTTCATCACCTGGATCATCTACGCCGCCTACCTGCACGCCCGCGCCACCTCCGGATGGCGCAACACCCGCGCCGCCTGGATCAACATCGCCGGATTCACCGCCATGCTCTTCAACCTCTTCATCATCAACATGGTGGTCTCGGGACTGCACAGCTACGCAGGACTGAACTAGTCCTCGCCCGCTGGCAGCCTCCGCGCGGGACTGTCAGCTGGTAGCGTCCGATCCGGCTCGATGGGGGACACATCCGAGCTCGGATCTTCGATGTGGGACGCGAACTGGGGGGAATCGGTCATGGCCGATCGGCACGAGAACAACTGGCAACCCGTCCGGCCATTGGACGACGACGTGCCCGAAGAAGACGTAGCTCGCCCCACGGAATCCGAGCCGGTCGTTGGCGTAGGGGCGGCGGAGGCCACACCCGCACCGCCGCGGGAGCCCTTCAGATCGACCCCCATCACGATGCCGCCCGAAAGCATCGACAATCAGCCCGTGCCGCAGCCCGAGGCCGCCCACACATCGCCGCCGCTTCCCGGGTCGCGGGACGGTGAAGCCCACGGTGACGCAGGTGGTGAGGCGGCGTCGGTCGCGGTGCCACCTGCCGGGGTCGACAAGACCGTCGTCGCACCACCGAGGCCCGTGGAACCGCCGACGACGGCTGTGGCACCGACTGTGAAACTGACTCCTACACATGCGCCGCCCGTCGCATCAGGGCCGCCGATGCCGCAGAATCCGGTGCCGCAGAACCAAGGTGGGCCACAGAACTATTGGGCCCCGCAGAATCAAGCCGGGCCGCAGAACTATTGGGTTCCGCAGAACCAGGGCGGCCCGCATGGTCAGTGGCCGTCGGAGGGTCACTGGAATCCCCAGAGTCAGTGGAACGGTCAGAATCAATGGGGGCCTCAGCCCGGCCAGTGGCCTGGGCCGCCGCATCAAAATCAGCAGCATCAAAATCAGCTGTATCGGAATCAGCCTCAGCAGGTTCGGCAAGGCCCGGGTGACGCGTTGATCGCCACCCCGGGAGCGGCACCGACCGTCGGCCCGAGTCGGTCGGATGAGCAGCCGGTGCCCTCGCTCGATCTCGGTAGTTCGTTGCTCGTCCGATCGGGGAATGCGCCGCCGGTGGCAGGGTGGCGTCGGGCGTTGTATCTGATGTCGCGTGGTCGCCTGAATGTGGGCAACAGTGCCGCTCAGCAGCGACGCCTGGTTCTGACCGCGGAGGTGGATCGGCCTCTCGTCGGGTGCCATCGCGTCGCGGTGCTGTCGCTGAAAGGGGGCGTGGGCAAGACCACGACGACGGCCACACTCGGCTCGACGTTCGCCGAGATCAGGGGTGATCGGGTGATCGCCATCGACGCCAACCCCGATCGGGGAACGCTGGGGCAGAAGGTGCCGGCCGAGACGACCGCCACCGTCCGTAATCTGTTGCGCGACATCGAGTCTCTGGACCGTTACAGCGACGTCAGGGCTTACACGTCGCAGAACGTGCATCGACTGGAGGTGTTGGCGTCCGATTCGGATCCGGCAGCTTCGGAGGCATTCAGCGGTGAGGATTACGATCGCGCCGTGTCGCTGTTGGAGAAGTTCTACAGCATCGTCATCACGGACTGCGGCACCGGTCTGATGCACTCGGCGATGGAGAGCATTCTCGAGGGAGCCGACACGCTGGTGGTGGTCAGCTCGGGCTCGGTGGACGGCGTGCGGAGCGCGTCGGCGACGTTGGATTGGCTCGATGCGCACGGCTACCGCGAATTGGTCGCCACATCGGTCGCCGTGGTCAACGGCGTTCGGCCGAGAGCTGGAAAAGTGGACCTGCACAAAGTTGTCGAGCATTTCGAGCAGCGGTGCGCGCGAGTGCGAACTATTCCGTTCGACCCACATCTCGAGGAGGGGGCGGAAATCGAACTGGATCGTCTTCGTGGGCGCACGCGGAAGGCACTGTTGGAAGTCGCGGCGGCGGTAGCGGCAGGTTTCCCCGACGCGCCCACCGCTGCCCACCGCAACTGAGAGCTACCGAACCCTATTCGCTGGGTTCGGTGCCTGCCTCGGTCCCGTCTTTCCCTCCGCGGCGAGCTTCACGGTTGATTCGCCACAGAAAATCGGGATCGTCATCGGGTCCGACAGTGCGGGTGGGTGGAGCCTGTGTGCTGGGTCCGAATGCCTTCCAGAACAGCACGATGACTGCCACCAAGCCGATCAACGCCAATAGATAGATCACGACGCACCTCCTACTACGAGGGTAGCCGCGATGCAACACCCTCCGCACCCGTCGAGCGTCGAAGATTCCTGAGAATGTTCGATGAGTTCGAGCGGGTGCGGAGATCTAAGGTTTTTCGTACGTCAGGACGTCCGAATCAGTGGTGCGCGCCGGCTTCCGTGGTCAGAGAGGTCAGTAATTGCATGACCTCGGTCTCGCGGAATCGACGGTGCCCGCCCGGAGTGCGGAGCGATCCGAGGCGACCGGCGTGTGCCCAGCGTGTCACTGTCTTGGGGTCGACGTGAAAAAGCGCGGCTACCTGACCCGGCGTGAGAAGTGAGTCCTGAGCCTTGTGAAATGTGGGTGCGCTCATCTGTCGTGTCCTCCTACGATTCGGTTCGGTGCATATGCGTCGAACCGGAGATATCGGTCTGCTGCGTTCGAACCCCATGGTTGCACTCGAACCCCTAGGTACTCGACTGATACAAGGTTGGTAAAGGGGAGGTAATGGACAAATCGGTCACGCCGGGGGTGGGTCGGAGTGCTTGCCGAGCCCGGTAACCTGGGACCCGTGAGTGACGCGACGAACGCCGACAGCAGCGAACCTACCAGCGGAAACGGCGCGAAAGGTAGGTCGGCGAAGAAGTCTCTCGCCGTGAACCTGGGTGTCTACACCTTCGCGCGCCTGGCGCTCGTCATCGTGATCGGCGCACTCATCGTCGGCATCGGTTTACTCTTCGGCGTCGAGGTTCCGGTACTCGTCGCCGCGATTTTCGCCGTGCTGATCTCGCTACCTCTGTCACTGCTCCTGTTCAAGAACATGCGCATCCGCGTCAACGAGTCCATCGCGGCAGTCGACGAGGACAGGCGCACCGCGCGTGCGGATCTGCAGTCGAAGCTGCGCGGTGAAGACGGCAAGAAATGACCAGGACGGTCGATCACTCGGGGTCACGGGCATGGGTCGACAATGCGGTCCGGTTGATCGAGGCCGATTCCCAGCGCAGCGCCGACACACACCTGCTGCGATACCCCCTTCCCGCGGCCTGGGGAATCTCGCTATACCTCAAGGACGAATCGACGCACATCACCGGCAGCCTGAAGCATCGACTGGCTCGGTCGCTCTTTCTGTACGCAATCTGCAACGGATGGGTCACCGAACGCACCACGGTGATCGAAGCCTCGTCGGGCTCCACTGCCGTCAGTGAGGCCTATTTCGCCGGACTGCTCGGACTGCAATTCGTCGCGGTGATGCCTCGGAGCACCAGCCCGGCCAAGATCGCACTCATCGAGTCCCACGGCGGGAGATGTCATTTCGTCGATCAGCCCGGCGAGATGTACACCGAAGCGCATCGTCTCGCGGCCGAGCCGGACAGCCACTACATGGACCAGTTCACGCACGCCGAACGAGCCACCGACTGGCGCGGAAACAACAACATCGCCGAGTCGATCTTCGACCAACTTCGGCTGGAGGAATGCCCCATTCCAGACTGGGTGGTCGTCGGTGCGGGGACCGGGGGGACCAGCGCCACCATTGGCCGCTACATCAGATATCGCAGGCATGCAACGCAATTGGCGGTGGTGGACCCCGAGAATTCGGCGTTCATCGGCGGCTACGAGTCCGGAGACGCGGGCTACGAGACAGGGCTGCCCTCCCGCATCGAGGGAATCGGCAGACCGCGCGTCGAGCCCTCGTTCGTCGGCCAGGTGATCGATCGAATGATCGCAGTGCCCGACGCCGCCTCCGTGGCCGCCGCACGGTTCACCTCGGACGCACTCGGCAAACGAGTGGGCGGATCGACAGGCACCAACATCTGGGGTGCCTTCGGATTGATCGCGGAAATGATCGCAGCAGGCCGCAGCGGGAGCGTGGTGACACTGCTGTGCGACGGCGGAGACAGGTACACGCAGACCTACTTCGACGACGCCTGGGTTTCGAGCCAGGGTATGGATCTCGACGAACCGACCGCGGCCCTCGAAAAGTTCGTTCTTACCGGGGTGTTCTGAGGAGATCTACTTGCTCACCGCCATCGACGCCGCGGCAGTTGCAGCGGCGACGGTGACGACCGCCGGCCAGGCACCGATCTTCTTGGCCAGCGGGTGCGAGGCACCGAACGCGACGAGATAGGTCCCGAGCAGCGCACCGGCGCGGGTCGAGCCCGAGGACTTCTGCCACCGGGTCGTGCACGCCACACCCGCAGCGGCCAGTACGGCTCCGCCGAGTTGACGGTTGTGCGACTGCCGGGCGACGGCGAAGCCGCCGAGCAATCCACCGGCAGCGAGTGCGGACGTGGCGATCGAGCGTCGAGTGTCGTTGGTGGCCATGATCATCACCCTAGCCGCGCCTGCACCCGCAGACTCCTCGCCAGATGGTCTCGTTGCTCGATCACCAAGCGCCGCAGGGCGGCCGGTGCCCACTCGTGCTCGGCCAGCCAGCTGTCCGCGGCTACCGTCGACGATTGCTGCGGAAACAGTCGGACGACGATGCGCCGTGCGATTTCGATGCTGCGCGAGGTCCACAACGACGCGATGGATTCGAAGTACCGGTCGTGATAACCCTGCGTCAGGTCCGGCCGGTGCCCGGCCCCGAAGCCGGTGATGAAGGCGTCGAGAACATCGTTGGACGCATCGTCGCGCTCGGTGATGGCAGCCCACGCCCTTGCCTTGACCTCTGCGTCGGGGAGCGCCGTCGACGCCGCCGTGTGTGAGGTGCGTCCGGACGACGTGTTGTCGGAGGCCAGCTCTGCATCGAGCTCGGCCGAGGTCGCGTTTCCGGTCGCGGCCAGGGCCAGCCAGAACGACCAGCGCTGGTCGGGATCCAGGCGCAGACCTGGCACGGTCGCCGTGCCGTCGAGAAGTGCGCGTAGGTCGGCTGCGCGGGAGCCGTCGAGTTGGGCCGCGGCCGCGGTGGCTCGCGCCCACACCAACTGGGTATCGCTCCCTGGCTCACTCGTATGCAGCTGCGTCCACGACGCCTCCAGCCACTGCCGAGTGGGTTCGCGCCGTCTGTCCTCCGGGAGGTAATGCTCGAGGGCGTACGCCACATTGGCCGTGACTGCGGACAACAGACCGATCTTGGGCTCATTCGGTGCGAATCTGGTTGCGATGTCGATGTATTCGAGTGCAGACAGCTCGGCGTCGCGGGTGGAGTTCCACAACGCCGACCACACCAGGCCCCGGGCGAGAGGGTCGACGATGCGATCGAGGTGGTCTCGCACAGTGGTAGTGGAGCGCTCGTCGAATCGGATCTTGGCGTATGTCAGGTCGTCGTCGTTGAGCAGCACCAGCGCGGCCTCGGGAAGGTCGACCGGCGTTCGTGCCTCGGCGATGTCGAGTTCTCGTCGGTGGGTTCTCGTCAGATGTCCGGCCTCGTCGAGGTCGTAGAGCCCGACGGCAATTCGGTGGGGCCGCGGGTTCGTCTGTTCGACGGCATCGCCGGTGTAGCTGAGCGTGGAGACGCCGGTGGTCTGCAGCCATGCTGCAGCCCAGGTGTCGAGGTCGCGTCCGCTGGCGGTCGACATCTCGCTCAGCAGGTCCGTCAGCGTCGTGTTTCCGAAGGCGTGCGTGCGAAAGTAGTTGCGGGAGGCGGCGAAGAAGGCATCTGCGCCCACGAACGCCCCGAGCTGCTTGAGGACGCTCGCCCCCTTGGCGTAGGTGATGCCGTCGAAGTTGAGCTTCGCGGCCTCGAGGTCGGTGATGTCGGCGACGATCGGGTGGGTGGTCGGAAGTTGGTCCTGCAGGTACGCCCACGCTTTTCGTCGGTTGGCGAAGCTGACCCAGGCGTCGGTGAATCGGGTCGCTTCGGCCGATGCGTATGCACCCATGAAGTCGGCAAAGGATTCCTTGAGCCACAGGTCGTCCCACCACTGCATCGTCACGAGGTCGCCGAACCACATATGCGCCATCTCGTGCAGGATCGTGTTCGCGCGGGCCTCGTACTGGGCTTCGGTTGCCGCAGAACGGAATACGTACGACTCGGTGAACGTGACGAGGCCGGGATTCTCCATCGCGCCGAGGTTGTACTCGGGGACGAAGATCTGGTCGTACTTTCCGAAGGGATACGGGTAGTCGAACTTGTCGTGAAAGAAGTCCAGGCCTCGTTTCGTGATGTCGAAGATGTCCTCGGCATCGAAGTACTCGGCGAGAGACGCCCGGCAATAGGCACCGAGGGGGACGGTGAGTTCGCCTCGCGTCCAGGATGATCGGACGCGGTGATACGGACCGGCCGCAACTGCGGTGATGTAGGTCGAGATCGGCAGGGTCGGCGCGAAGGTGGTGACCGTGTCTGTCGTGACACCCTCGCGGTTCGACAGTACGGTCCACGTCGGCGGAGCCGTGACAGTCAGAGTGAAAGGGGCTTTGAGGTCCGGTTGCTCGAAGTTCGCGAACACTCGGCGTGCATCGGCCGGTTCGTACTGCGTGTAGAGATAGACGTTGTCGTCGACGGGATCGACGAACCGATGCAGTCCTTCACCCGACCGGCTGTATCGTCCGCGCGCGCAAATCCGCACGATGTTGTGCTCGGTGAGCCCGACCAGTTGAATCCGCGAGCCGTCGTAGTCGACCGGCGTGTCGATACCGTTGACGGTCACTTGGTCTACTGCCGCACCGATGAAGTCCACCCAGGTCGCAGCCGTGGTCGCGTCGAATTCGATGGTCGTCACGGTCTCGAAGGTGTCGAGGTCCGCGTCCTCTGCGCGCAGGAGATCGAGGTGAACGCGATACTTCACCCCGTCGATGTGGCGCGATCGCCTGCGAGTTTCGGTCCGGGTCAGATTCGCGGTGCTCACCGAACCAACCCTAGGCGATCGGTTTTCACAGGGTCGGCGCGGTGAAGTAGTGGTTTCCGAGAGGGTCCACGATATGCAGGACTCCTTCCGGGAGTAATTCGGTGCGCCAGAGCTTTCGCGTTTTGAGGTTGTGGTGGAGCCGGCAGCGCGGGCCGATGTTCGTCCGGATCGTCCATCCTCCTCGTTCCGGATTCTGCCGATCGAATTCGACGATGTGGTCGAGGTCGCACCGTTCCGAAGGCACGTTGCAGCCAGGATGCAGGCAGTACGGATGTTCGGCGCGAACCTGCGCGGCAAGGGCTCTGCTCGGCGCATAGGTCAGTGCCCCCGGCGGCGGAATCGTCATGCCTCCGTGGCCGTCGGGGTGTAGGGCGTGGACGCCGCGCGGGTTGTTCTCGACGATGGCACGCCAGCGTTCGATCAACGTCCCTCCGCCCGGTCTCGATCGAGTCGCTGTATCGGGTGGCGGTACGTCGGGTCTTGGTGCGTCGGGTGCTGGTGAGACGGGTGGTGGTGTGTCGGGTGGCAGCGGGCCCGTCAGTGCCCTGCCCAGTGGCTCCCTCGTCGGGTGCTCGGACCCCGGCCGTGCGGAACCCGAACCCTCGGTGGCTGTTTCACCGGTGGCGTCGGCATTCGCATCCGAACGGTCGGGCATTGCTGCCACCGGCTCACCGTGTTCGGGAGTTTCGGCATCCGCGACGTCACCCCGAGAGGTCAGGCACGTCGAGCACCCGCACAGCAGTGTCTCGCCGCGCATCAGCGCGGTCTGTGCGTCGCCCCGTCGTTGATCGTCCGAACGTGGATCCTCGGGGTGCAAACGGGAGACTTCGGCGTCGATACGCGAAAGCTGTTCGTCGGCTTCGCCATCGGTCATCACCGTGGTGAGGCTCGACAGCCCTCGTGCCCGTCGCCGAACCCGGACGCGCTTCTCGGTTCGCGCGGCACGTGTGCGTACCGCGCGGTCCCACTCGGCATCGGCCTCGACGAGCAGTCGGTCGATCTCGCGACCCAGGGGGCCCGGTGCCATCTCTCCGGCAGCTTTGAGAACCTCGGCTTCGATGGCGACTACTGTCTCCGGACGCGCATGAAGCAGATGGTCGTGGATCGTTTTGACTCGCTCTTTGTCGAGCGATCCGTTGATGAAACTGTTCCGTACGAGGGGACGTAGCTGACGCCACATCTGAAGCTTGTTGTGAATGGCGGCGAAGGTGGACGACGTTGCCGCGGCCAGCTCGCAGATCGCCGAGCTGTAGAGATCCTTCTCGGTCACTCCTGTGTCCCACGGCGAGGCGCATGCCGTTCGGCCGCGAACGTAGTGGTCCATGAGCGCCAGTTCCGATGCGGCAGCGGCGTTTATCGTCCGGCGCGCACCGAGGACGTCGGCGAGTGCAGAGTGATCGTCCGCCATCCACGTCGACTCACGTAGCCCCATGTCACCCCCCAGCGACGAAGGGCCGAACACGTATTCGACCCGTTGCCGAGAAGTGTAGAACCGGGCACCGACAAGTTTTGGTGCCGATGCAGGACGGTGTGTCTTCGCAGTGACGAACCCGTCGAGCAGCTACGCCGCTACGCTCGTCATCACGTGCAGGGCAAGCCCGGAGGCGGCGCAATGAATACCTTTCAGAAGTCGGCAGCAGCGTTCAACAAGGTTTTTGTGGTCGTCATGAAGGCACCGGTGCTCGACAGGGTTCTCGGACGGTCGATGGGGATTCTGACCTATACCGGCCGCAAGTCCGGCAAGGAGTTCTCACTGCCGGTGGCCTTCAAGCGAACAGGCAATCACGTGAAAGTTGTCGTGGCCGTGCCGGACAGGAAGAATTGGTGGCGAAATTTCGAGAACGACGGCGGACGGGTCGATGTCGACCTCGGCGGCGTCCATCATGCCGGCCTTGCCGTGGCGACTCGCGACGATCGTGGGCGAGTAACTGTCGACATCGACTTGGAGCGCTGAGTACGTCGTAGCCGTCGGGCGCTGACGAACCCTACGATGGCGCCATGAACTTTTTGATTCGGCTCGTGATCAATGCCGTTGCAATCTGGGTTGCCAAGGAATTCGTGGATGGCATCACTGTCACCAGCTCGGGGCGCGGCGATGGGTGGGACATCGTGGTCCTGCTCGGTATCGCGGCCGTGTTGACGGTCGTCAATGCGTTCATCAAACCGCTGGTGCAGCTCATGTCGCTGCCGCTGCTGATTCTGACGCTCGGGTTGTTCACTCTTGTGATCAACGCGTTGATGCTGTTGTTGACGGGTTGGTTGTCGTCGCAGACCGGCTACGGCCTCGAGATCGTCGGGTTCGCCGCGGCGTTCTGGGGCGCGATCATCATCTCGATCGTGAACTTTCTGCTGGGCGCGTTCGTTCCCGACAAGCGCTAGGCGAAGGCCAACGCCACGCCGGTGCTCGCTCCCCACACGAGCATCGCCAGGCCCGAATCGCGCAGTGCCGGAATCAGTTCGAATCCGTGAGCGCCCTTGCGTACCGGGGAGTTGGCACGTGCGGCGAAAGGCAGCGCGAGCAGGCCGACCAGTGCCCATGGAGTGCGGGCGATCAGTGCCACCGTCATCGCGAACGGCACCACCAGTAGCGCGAGATGCAGGTAGCGAGTGCGCATGTCACCCAATCGCACTGCCAGCGTGAGCTTTCCGGATTCGGTATCGGTGGGGATGTCGCGAAGGTTGTTGGCGACGAGTACTGCGCTGGAGAACGATCCGACTGCCACTGCAGCCAACACGCCTGCCCAATCGATCTGCTCGGCTTGTACGAACTGGGTGCCGAGTACGGCGACGAGACCGAAGAACACGAACACGGCTATCTCGCCGAAACCGCTGTATCCGTACGGCTTCGAGCCGCCGGTGTAGTACCAGGCACCGGCGATGCAGACGAGTCCGACGATGACCAGCCACCAGGCGCTGGTCGCTGCCAGAACCAATCCGGCCACGGCACCCACTGTGAAGCAACCGATGGCGGCCTTCTTGACGGCACCGGCGGACGCGGCCTTCGAGCCGACCAGTCTCAGTGGCCCGACTCGGTCGTCGTCGGTGCCCCGAATTCCGTCGGAGTAATCGTTGGCGAAGTTCACGCCCACGATCAGCGCCAACGAGACGACCAACGCCAGCAGCGCCTTCCACCACACTCCTCCGTCCAGCGACGCGGCCGCGCCAGTGCCGACGAGGACGGGGGCGATCGCATTCGGGAGTGTGCGCGGTCGCGCACCTTCGATCCATTGCGCTGTGGTGGCCATGAGCGACGATCTTTCCGTATCTGTCCGACGGGTGAGAACGCGGCCGGTCAGAACGGCAGGCGTGGCAATACCGGCAACGGGATGACGGGCATCTGGACACCGGGAATCTGTGGCAGGGGCACCGTGGGTGCGGGCGGAGGTGCCGGCGGGTAGTAGTGCGGCTGCTGGTACTGCACGTAGGGCGCGGAATTTGCGGCGGCCGGCGCCGGTGCGGTGGTTGTCGGTGGGGGAGGAGGGATGTCGGGAAGCGGTGCCGGCGTGGTCGTCGTCGTGCTGGTGCTCGACGGTCTGGTGGATTGCGACACTGATTCACCGACGCTCGACGGGGTGCTCAGCGGTTGACCCTCGTCGCTGGATCCGAGAGCCGTGAACAGTCCGATGGCGGCAATGACGCCGGCGATCGGAAGTGCGATCATGCCGAGTCGCGCCAGGGCTGGACGGTGCGAGACGAGGGGCGGCACGTGGGTGGCGTCGACGTGGGCGGCGTGTACCGCGGCACCGCCGGCGACGACGAGCTCGGGCCGGTCCGGGACGATGACCGGTAGCTGCAGGAAGCGTTCGAGGGTGGCGCGGACCAGCGGAATGTTGGACGTTCCGCCGATCGCGACGACGGCGTCGGGGTAGAACTCGGCCTCGCGGCCGAGTCGGCGCACTGTCTCGGCGGCCTGCTCGGTGGAGCGCGCGATGGACAACTCGAAGATGTGCCGCTCGAGGAGGATGTGCTCGCCGTCGGGGGTGCTGGTGGTCAGGTGCGAGGACAGCGCTTCCTTTATCCCGCGGCAGAAGGCCGTCAGCGCACTGTCCTCGTCCGGAGATTGGGGCGGACGCACTATGCCGAGTCCGAGTATGTGTTCTCGGACCACCGCGTCGAAGGAGGCACCGCTCATGGCGGTGGTCCGCGCGGAACCGTAGGAGCGGCCGGATTCGACGTCCACGATGTCGACGTCGACACCGGTCTCGCCCGCGTCGAACAGCGCGATGGTCCGGTGGTGGGAGGGGAGCCCTGGGCGCAGGTACTCCATGGCCGCGCCGGTCTTGTCGATGAGGTGGACGTCGGAGACGTACTCCTCGGCCAGTGCGGCGGCGATCTGGGTGCGTTCCTCGGAGGTGCGATAGGCGACGCCGAGAGATTGGGGCGCGTCCGGACTGTCGACGATGCCGCGGACGACGCGCGCGACGTCGGATGCCGTGGGGGAGAACTGCCAGTCGTCGAACGGGGTGCCGTCGGTCCATGCACCGTCTTCGGTGGTCCGCGCCGTGCGAATGCCGCACGTGCCCAGGGACACACCCACTGACGAACGCATCGCTTCTCCGGCCTCTCCATTTCGATGACGGTGTTCTGGTCTGAAGAACTCGCCCTCATGACAGGCGACGTGGACACTGTACCGTCTCGCGGTTTGGTTAGAGGCTGGAAACAATCCGATGGTCAGCTCTATGGAGTTGCATCATCGATCTACGATCTGGTTGCCGTCGCGCTTGCGTCCGCTGTTCGGCCAGTTCAGAGCGGGAGTGAGGTCTCCGTGAGGCCGACGCCGCCCGTGCCGCGCAGCTTTCGGAACCATTCGGTACCGAAGGTGGAGGCGAGGTCCTCGACGGACATCTGCAGAAACGGTCCGAAGTCACCGACCTGTGTTTCGTGGGCCTCCATTGCACCCCGCTTCGCGTCCATGACGCTGGAGACGTCGACCACCGTCGTGATCTCGGTTTCCGGCAGACCGAACGTGTCCATGTCCGGCGGTGATGCCTCCTCGCCCCAGTGCGGATTGGCCTCCATCAGTCGGCGCATGTGGTCGCGGTTGGTGGTGGTTTCGTAGACGAATCGAGTGTCGGCGATCTCGGTGGCGCGCTTGCCGACGACGTGAACCTGGATGTGGTCGGGGTGCCCGTAACCACCGTTCGGGTCGTAGATCGTCACGACGTCCGCCTGCTCTTCGAGCAGTACCTCGGCCAATCGCTGTGCTGCGGTGTCGACGTCGACGTTGCAGAAGGCGTCCGGGTTCGCATTCTCCGGAGTACCGGCCATTCCGGAGTCGGCGTAGTGCAGCCGCACGACGCGGGAGACTCCGAGAACGGCTGCCGAACGATCCAGCTCGACGCGTCTGCGCTCGGCCAGTGTCTCACCGGCGGTGAGGATGCCGTCTGGAAACTCACCGAGGGCACCGTCGGTCGCGGTGACCAGGACGACGCGGTGGCCGGCATCGGCGGCGAGCCGCATGACTCCGCCGGTGCCGAATACTTCGTCGTCGGGATGTGCGTGGAAGCAGACCAGAACACTCATGCGGTGAATGCTTGCATGTCGAAGAGGGTGCAGCCCAGTCGGCGGGCAAATACGATCTGCGGATGACCACACAGCGGTCGGCCGTGATTCGTTCGTATTGGCAGGACTCACGAGCGGATCGGTACTGCCGTGCACTGCATCCCGTCGGGATCTTCTTCGCTCTGGTGTTCTTCGCGCTGTCGATGACTCCGTCGCTGCTGCCCAGGGTCTGGTATCTGCAGGCGGTGGCCACCGGAATCAGCGTCGCGATCGGATACGGCGTGGGCTGCCTGATCGCGTGGGTGGTTCGAATCTGCGGAGTGTCACCCGACTGGTCGGAGCAGTGGCGTCGACGCGGGTGGTGGGCGCTGGCCGTGGCCGCGGTGGTGGTGATCCCGCTGTTCCTGATCCTGGGATCGTGGTGGCAGCAGATCGTCCGCAAGCTCGTCGGTATGGAGGATCCCGGGAGGCCGCTGTACATCGCGGTGCTGGTGGTCTCGCTGGTGGTTGCCGTGGGAGTGCTCGCCTTGGGTCGTCTGCTGCGGCGAGCCACCCGTGCGTTGACGCGATGGGGCAAGCAGTACGTGCCGAGGCCGGTCGCGAGGATCGCGAGCGTGATCGTCGTAGCCCTGCTGGTGGTGTTCGCCGTCAACGGCGCGCTGATTCGCGGCATCGTGGCGGTCGCGGAGAGATCGGCCTCCACTGCGGACCGCGGCAACCACGAGGGCGTCGAGAAGCCCACCGCGGCCGAACTGTCGGGTTCGGACGCCTCGAACGAGGAGTGGGATTCCCTGGGGCAGGAGGGTCGACGCTTCGTCGTGTCCGGGGTATCGCCGGACGAGATCAGTGAGTTCACCGGAAGGCCTGCGGTGCAACCGATCCGTGCCTACGCGGGCGTGGAGTCCGCGGACACCGTCGAAGGCGTCGCCCAGCGGGTGGTGGCAGAGCTCGAACGTACCGGCGCATTCTCTCGCGCTGTGCTCGGTGTCGCGACGACCACCGGGCGCGGGTGGGTGAACGAGAACGTCGCTCGCCCTCTGGAATACCTGTACGACGGTAACTCGGCGATCGCGTCGATGCAGTACTCCTTCCTGCCGAGCCCGATGGCATTTCTGGCCGACCGCCAGACTCCCCAGGATGCCGGACGGGCCCTTTTCGAGGCGGTGTACGAGGTGTGGAGCGAACTCCCCGAGGATTCGCGACCGAAGCTGGTGTTGTTCGGCGAGAGCCTCGGTGCCTACGGCGGACAGGATGCGTTCAGCGGCGCGCAGGACATGATCGCGCGCATCGACGGTGCCCTGTGGGTCGGCAACCCGAACTTCACCCCGCAGTGGGCCCGCATCACCGGTGGGCGCGACGCCGAATCCCGCGAGATCCTGCCTGTCATCGACGGCGGCGAGCACGTTCGTTTCGCCAGCTCGTCCGGTGACCTCGACATCGGCGGGCAATGGGAAGAGCCCCGAATCGTGTACTGGCAGCACGCATCCGACCCCATCGTGTGGTGGTCGCCGGATCTGATCCTGAACCGGCCCGACTGGCTACGAGAACCCCGCGGCGCGGACGTCGATCCCGGAGTGCAGTGGTTCCCGTTCGTGACCTTCTGGCAGTTGACGTTCGATCAGGTCTTCTCCACGAACGTCGACGACGGCCACGGCCACAGCTACGGAGCCGACGCGGTGAACATGTGGGCTGACATCCTCGAGCCTGCCAACTGGTCCGACGCGGACGTCGAGCGGTTGTACGAGAAATTGGCGGGCTGAGGCGTCGGCTGCTCAGTCGTTCGCCCACCCACCACCGGCGCAAATGCGCGCGCGTTTGCCGAACGCGCGCAGGTTCGCTATCTGTTGCCCGACGACTTCGCGGGGCACCTGACGAACGCGCGCGCGTTCGTGCGTGAGGTATTCGTGCGTGAGGCGTTCGTGCGTGAGACAGTGCAGCAATGCCGCCTGCCTCTGCCGGTCGATCCAGCGCTGACAAAGATCTGTCGACAGTTCTCGCGCTGGAACGAGAGCTGCAGACTGCGGAGTGTCGACGCGATCGCGAGAGGCTTGCCCTCCTGCTCGCCGACGACTTCACCGAAGTCGGAGCCTCGGGAACGGTGTGGGACAAGTCGTCGATACTCGACTTGCTCGGCAGCGAAAGCTCCGTCGAGATCGAGGTGATCGAACCGATCGGGCGGGTGATCGGTGCAGATTGTGTTCTGCTGCAGTGGGTTTCGAGAACACCCGATGCGCGAGCTCGCAGAACCTCGCTGTGGCGACGCACGAACACCGGTTGGGAGTTGGTGCACCATCAAGGCACGCCGCTCGAGTGACCATTCCTGCGCAAATGCGCGCGCGTTTGCTGAATGCGCGCAGTGTCGCCACCTGTCCGCTGACCAGTCCGCGCGCACCTGACAAACGCGCGCGCATTTGCGCTCAATCCGGAACCGCTGCGCTCAACCCGGAACCGCTGCGCACGATCCGAACCGCTGCGCTCAATCCGGAACCGCAGTGCTCAACTCGAGACCGCTGCGCTCGGGCGAAATCCCTAGTCGCTCAGCGTTTTTCGAGCACCGTTCGCAGTTTCGCCCGATTCAGTTTTCCCGGCCCTCGTGTTGGCAGTGAGTCGAGGAGGAACAATTCTCGGGGTGCCGCAGTGATGTCCAGTGAAGCGGCGACGTGGGAGCGCAAGTCCGCCAATGTCACCGGGGCGCGGGCCACTACCGCGACCACCACTTTCTGGCCCAGGCGCTCGTCGGGCAGTCCCACGACGGCGCATTCGAGCACCGCGGGGTGGGTGGCCAGCGCAGCCTCGACGACCTGCGGCACGACGGTCAAACCGCCGGTCGAGATTGCCTCGTCGAGTCGCCCCGAGATGCTCAGCACTCCGTCGACGATGGTTCCGGCGTCGTCGGTGCGGAACCATCCCGGTTCGGCGAAGGCCGGGTGGTCGGGCAGTCCGCGGTATCCCGAGGCCAAGGTTTTTCCACCCAACACGACCCTGCCGTCGTCGATGCGAACCACCGTGTTGCGCAGTGCAACTCCGTCGTACACGCAGCCGCCGGCTGTTTCGCTCATTCCGTAGGTCCGCACCGATCGGATTCCCGCGTCGTGTGCCTTCTGTCGCAACGGAACCGGTGTTGCCGCCCCGCCCAACAACACAGCATCGAGCGAGGCCAACGCAGCCACGGCCTCGGGGATCTCG
The DNA here is from genome assembly GCF_002259095.1 of Rhodococcus sp. 05-2254-2. NCBI lineage: Bacteria > Bacillati > Actinomycetota > Actinomycetes > Mycobacteriales > Nocardiaceae > Rhodococcus > Rhodococcus sp. 05-2254-2. The sequence goes on from NZ_NOZJ01000001.1 coordinate 451,540, forward strand.
AATGCCTTCACCAACTGCCCTGGAACCAGTGACGTGTAGCGCAGGGGCCCCGACATCCGGCCGATCGCGTCGATCAGAGCGGTGGGATCGAAACCTGTCGACACGTCCATGATGACGGGCGAGGTTCCGGCCAGCACACTGCGTAGCAGCACCTGCATTCCGGCGATGTGGTGTGCGGGCAGCGCCAGCAGCCACGACCCCGGTCCGCCGAGCCGCTCCTCGGTGGCCGTTGCCGAGGCCACCAGCGCAGCGGCCGACAGCATCGCTCCCTTGGGAATGCCCGTCGTTCCGGAGGTCGCGACGACCAGTGCGACGCCGTCGTCGATGGGTGTTCCCGGTGCCAAGGCGTCGTGCAGGCGCTCGGTCTCACGCGGATCGTCGGCCGGCACGGGAAGCAGGGCCGGGCCGTCGCCGGCGAGCATGCGGCTCAGCCGCGGCATGATGTTCGCCGCTGCCGGTCCCGTCGGAATGGATACGCTCTCGAGCACGGACTCGAGGCTAGTCGCCGGGCTCGAACCAGGGCGGGCGCACCTGTCGGCCCGGCGGTTGTCACCCGACGTCGAGTTGCTGTGGAACAGTGGAACATCGTGAAGGGATCGGGCATGGACGACGCGGTGTGGGCAGCTCTGTCGTACTTCGATTCCGTCGATCCCGCGCTCGCCGCCGATGCGCGCCTGGGGTGGGACGGTCTGGTCGAGGTGTCTCCGCCCGCGGGCCCGACTCAACATTCCGTGCAGACCTACCTGTGGGTGTATCTGCGCCACGCGGCCGAGGGGCCCGATCGTGCGGTCGATATCGCCCGTGCGCTCGGCGACCTACTCGACCGCCTCGGACGCGTCGGATACGCGGAGATCGCTCGGAGCGGCGTCACCGAGGAACTCGTGCGGATCTCCGACGATGCCGTGTGGTTGCAGCACTACCGCGCCGCCACCGAACAATCGGGTATCGGTGCCGTCGATACCGATCTCGTCACCTGGCAGGACGCTCCGACCGGCGTCGAGCGGGCCATCGTCGAGAAGATCGGCGAGACATTGGAAGTCGCGACCATCGCCGGTGAGTTCGAGCCGTCCAAGCCCGGTGGGCGACCGCTCGGCACCAACGCGCAGGCCATGCGCCGACGCGGCGTCACCGATGCTGTGCTGACGTCCGATCGAGGCAAGGACGACTCCGAGGCCGTCCTGCTCGAGCAGCTTCTCGACCACCGCATCGACCTGTGGAGCAACTACAGCGCACCGCGGGCCGAGCTCTATCTGGGGCTGCGCGAGACGCTGCACGAGGCCGCCCAGCCCGTGTACGGCTGCGTGCGCAGGCTGGAAAGCTTCATCGGATGCATCGGCGACGGTGTCGGATTGACCGACGCCGGGTATCTGCCGGACGAGCTGGTGGCGACCATTGCGACCACGGTGTTTCCTCCGGCCGAACGTCCCCTGCACATCGGCCGCGAACTCGACACGGAGAAAGTACTGACTGTCCGACGCCTCCTGATGAGGGTGCGTCTGCTGCGTCGTTCCGCCGGGCGGTTGGTGCCGACGGCACGTACACGGCAGCTCAGCTCCGACGGGCTCTGGCGCGTGCTCACCGCAGGCATCGTCGGCACCGAATATCACCCGGACACGATTGCCGCGGAGGTGGTTCTGGCACGGATGATCGTCGGTCACGAGGTGACCGACGTGGACGCGACAGCAGACGACCTCGCGCGTCTGCTGCGAGCCGAAGGGTGGACCCATTCCGGTGAGGAGCCCGCTGCCGAGCACGCCGAGCCGCTGGCGCGGACCCTGATCGCCGAACTGGGTGCCCTCGGAGCGTTCGAGCCGACGGAACCGGGTGCGTCGGGACCGGGTGTTTCGGGACCGGAGCCGTCCGGTTCGGTGGCGACCGAGGAAGGCAAGCGACTCGCCGCAGCGGTGCTGCGGCATAGGCTGCTGCACACGCGCTATCCGTCGTTGTGACCGCTCCAGGTTGGGCTATCGGTCGAAACTGCAGATCCGGCACGGTTAAACTCGCCTGGATCCGGTTCCAGAACGGGCCCGGCTGGTCGTTGCGAGGTGATGCCGGTGGACGGTGAGGTCGCGGACCCCGCGCGCTCCCAGTCTCGCCGGCAGAGCGACTCCGCCCGTCGCTACCTCGATTTCGAGGCGACGACGCCTGCTCTGCGATCGACGGTCGAATTCGCCGCACGCAGCGTCGGATTCGCCATCGCACAGCTCAACGTGCTCGACGAAGACACTCAGTACACGCTGGTCAACATCGGTGGACCGCCGGTGTCCACCGTCGTGCGAGCCGACACCCTGTGCGACGACGTGGTGCGTTCCGGCGAACCTTCAGTCGTGGCGCACGGTCGCGTGCACGCCACCACTCGGCAGCGCGCCATTCTCGACGAGAACGGCATCGCGTCGTACGCGTCGGTTCCGCTGCGCGGGCGAGAGGGCCTGGTCATCGGCACCCTCTGCCTGCTCGATCGCACGCCCCGTCCGCTCTCCGGTGAGCAGATGCAGGAACTCGAACAGTTCGCGTCGGTGCTCGAGGAGCAGCTCGATCTGCATCGCCGCGTCGGATCCGGCGTCATCCGGCTGGGCAGCGACAACGACATCGCCGACTCCATCGCCGACGGTCACATCGTGCCCTGGTTCCAATCGATCGTGGACTTGCGCACCGAGGAGATCGTCGGCTTCGAGGCATTGGCGCGGTGGCACCACCCCACCAGGGGGATGGTGGTGCCGGCGGATTTCGTACCGTTCGCCGAGGCCAGCGAACTGATCATCGACGTCGACCTCAGCGTGCTCACCCAGGCCGCTGCCGAAATGAAGAAGTGGCACGTCCATCGTCCGGACCTGCGACTGACCGTCAATATTTCCGGACGCCACCTCGCCCATCCCGACGGCGTCAGTCAGCTGCAGCGTGCCATCGCGTCCTCCGGGGTGTCGCCGTCGTCGATCTCGCTCGAGCTCACCGAGACCACTGCCGTGACGCCGGGGCCGCTGCTGCGCAGGCATATCGACGACGTGCACCGGCTCGGCTTCCGGGTGTTGCTCGACGATTTCGGCTCGGGCTGGTCTTCGCTCGAACGACTGGTGACGCTGCAGCCCGACGGCATCAAGATAGACGGGCACCTGACGAGGTTCGTCGACACCGTGGCCGGACGCGCCATGATCAGGTCGTTGGCCGGAGTGGCGAAGGATCTCGATCTGACGATGATCGTCGAAGGCATCGAAAGTCGCGAACAAGCCGAAGCGGCCCTCGAACTCGGTTGCACGTTGGCGCAGGGATATCTGTGGTCGCGGCCGCAGTCGGCAACGGCAGTGCTTCGCACGATCGCCGACGGCGTGAAAGACCGCTAGCGGTTGTCCTTACGCAACGGGTGATCCTGTGGAATCTGCACCAGCACGATGGGAATCCCGTCCGGATCCTCGATCCACATCTCGACCAGACCCCACGGCTCGGTTCGCGCCTCACGGACGATCTCGATGCCGCCTGCGGTCAATTCCTCTGTAGCAGAACCGATATCGCGTACCTGCAGCCACAGGGCACCGGAGAACGACCCCGATTCGTCACCGCGATGGTGCGCTGCGACCTCGATCAGCCCTTGCCCCGCGAAGAACACCGTCCCACCGGGGTATTCGCGACACACCGCCAACGAGAGACCGTCACGGTAGAACTCGAGAGTCCTCTCGTAGTCGACCGGCCGAAGAATTGTCCGAGAAGCGAGTATGTCCACCCCGCATGGATACCACGATCACCCGCAGGCTCCACTCCTGTCTCTCTCACAGTTCGGTCGTCGCGATTCGGTTGCCGCCCGCGGCCTTCGCCTCGTACATCATCGAGTCCGCGACCTGCGTTGCCCGCGTCACGATGTCGAGGTTCTGGTCCCACACGGGCGAATCCGCGTGCAGAATCGCGGCCCCCACACTGACCGTCACCGCGATGGGATCCTCGGGATCGCGAAGCGCTCGGCGTACTCCGTGGACCAGTGCATCGATGTGCAGTCGTGACGTCGACACGACGGCGAGATACTCCTCGCCGCCGGTGCGCGCGATCACGCCGTAGTCGCCCAGGTGTGCTCGCAGGCGCTCGGCGACCCGCACGATGACCGCGTCGCCTTCCTCGTGCCCGTACATGTCGTTGACGGATTTGAAGCGGTCGATGTCGATCATCACCGCCGCGGAGCACTGATCCTTCTCTCGGCCCAGTGGCCACACCTCGTCGATGGCCGCGTCGAGACCACGACGATTGCGCAGACCGGTGAGCGGATCGAGCAACGAATTGCGGGCATCGTCGGTCAACATGGTGATGAGCAGATGCGACACCAGCGGAACGCCTGCGATCGCGAGCAGTACGACGTGCGTCCGGAAGATCAGTGAGGCGGTGTCGATCTCCCCACCGGAGTGCGTGGCCGCCGCGGCGACGAGGGTGCACGCCACCGCGAACACCAGGTGCGCGAGCAGCCAGCGTGGACTGAGGCAGAACGTGCAGAACGTCCCGATCACCGCGAACAGCGTGCAGGTCAGGAGCGCGTCCGCGAGTGGGTTGATCGCTATCGCCGACGCCGTTCCGAGGTCGGCGAAGACTGCGAACGCCACCACCCCGACTCGGCCGGGAAACGGTCTGGTGATCCACGCCGCGCTGACGGCCACGACCATGACCACCAGACATACTTTCCAGGTGACGGCGACCGGGCTGCGTGAAGTGTCCTCCGAGAACAGTGACACCGCCGCCAGCACGCCGAAGTTGAGCGTCAGGAATGCCATCACCCACCGGACGATCTTTCCGGCGGGCCGGGAGTTCTGGAAGTCCGCCATCCAGCGGTAGTCGTAGGGCTGGGTGAACCAGGCGCGTAGAGCGCCCACAGCACTGTGGTGGTTTCGGCGGTGCGACGTCGAAATCACCAGTGGGTCAGAAGTATCGGGGGAAAGGAGACCAGTCGGGCTCGCGCTTTTCCAGGAAGGAGTCGCGCCCTTCCACGGCCTCGTCGGTCATGTACGCCATTCGGGTCGCTTCACCGGCGAACAGTTGCTGACCCACCAGGCCGTCGTCCTGCAAATTGAAGGCGTACTTCAGCATTCGTTGTGCCTGAGGTGATTTCGCGTTGATCTTCGCAGCCCACTCGATTGCCGTGTTCTCTAGCTCTGAGTGATCGACCACCTTGTTCACTGCGCCCATACGGTGCATCTCCTCGGCCGAGTACGTCTCGCCGAGAAAGAATATCTCCCGGGCGAACTTCTGACCGACCATCTTGGCCAAATACGCACTGCCGTAACCACCGTCGAAGCTGCCGACGTCCGCGTCGGTCTGCTTGAACCGGGCATGCTCGCGGCTCGCGAGGGTCAGATCGCACACCACGTGCAAGCTGTGGCCGCCGCCCGCTGCCCAGCCGTTGACCAAGCAGATGACCACCTTGGGCATGAAGCGGATGAGGCGCTGCACCTCGAGGATGTGCAGGCGCCCGGCGCGGGCCTTGTCGACGGTGTCGGCGCTCTCTCCGTCTGCGTACTGGTAGCCGCTGCGTCCGCGAATGCGCTGGTCACCGCCGGAGCAGAAGGCCCATCCGCCGTCCTTGCTGCTCGGCCCGTTGCCGGTGAGCAGAACGGTCCCCACATCGGAGCTCACCCGAGCATGTTCGAGCGCTCGGAAGAGCTCGTCGACGGTGTGCGGCCGAAACGCGTTGCGAATCTCGGGACGATCGAACGCGACCCGGACGGTCGCGTCGGACACGTGCCGGTGATACGTGATGTCGGTCAGGTCCTCGAAGCCGGGAACGGGACGCCACAGTGCTGGGGTGAAGGTCACGGGCGTCAGCTTAGTGCGGGCCGACGCCGGATCAGGGCTGGGTCCGTGCCGACCGGTCGGTGCAGCTAGCGTGCAGTCATGACCGACCCGATCGAACTGGACCGCGATTACGACCACCACGGAGGCTTCCCGCGTTTCGTGCCTGCGAAGGTGGGCCCGGAGTACGGGCAGCTGCTCGAGGCGCTGCGCACGGTGCAGGACCTCGCGGTATCGACCTCGTTGCCGGCCGAGGTCACCCAGGCGGCGGCAGACAAAGCCCGTGAACTGATCGAGTTGCTGACCCCGCACGTGGTGGCCGAGGGCCGCCAGACCGCCGGGCGCGTTCCGCGTCTGCCGGGTCGAGGCTCGCTGCTGTTGATGCCGTGGATCATCGAGAAGATCGACGCCGACGGCGTCCGCAGTCGGGGCATGTTCCGTCGTTTCCATCTCGGGGGAAACTCCGCAGCGCACGGCGGCACCCTGCCGCTGCTGTTCGACGACCTCTTCGGCCTCATCCAGCACGCCTACGGCAGGCCCATCAGCCGGACGGCGTATCTGCACATCAACTACCGCAAGGTGACGCCGCTCGATACCGAGCTGGTCGTCGAGGGTGCGGTGGATCGGGTCGAGGGACGCAAGACGTTCATCAACGCTCGGCTGACCGATCTGGACGGCAACCTGCTGGCCGACTGCGAGGCGTTGATGGTGCAGTTGCTCCCGGGGCAGCAATGATTCCCCCGATCGGCGATGTGCTCGACGGTGCACACGTGCTCTCGCTGCCGATGCGCACCAAGTTCCGTGGCATCACCATCCGTGAGGTGATGTTGATGCGCGGGCCCGCCGGGTGGGGTGAATTCTCACCGTTTCCCGAGTACGACGACGCGGAATCGGCCCCGTGGTTGGCGTCGGCGATCGAAGCCGCGTGGGACGGCCCGCCGAGTCCGCTGCGCCGACGCATCCCGGTGAACGCGACGGTCCCGGCGGTAGCGGCTTCGGACGTGGCGTCGGTGCTGAGCCGGTTCCCCGGGGCCGAGACGGCGAAGGTCAAGGTAGCCGAGAAGGGGCAGACCCTCGCCGACGACGTCGCACGGGTGCGCGCGGTGCGCGAGCTGGTTCCGCGGGTACGGGTCGACGCCAACGGGGGTTGGAGCGTCGACGAGGCGGTTGCGGCTCTCGTCGCCCTGACCGCCGACGGTCCACTCGAGTACGCCGAGCAACCGTGCGCGTCGGTGCCGGAGTTGGTCGAAGTGAGGCGTCGGGTGCGCGGGGTGCGGATCGCTGCCGACGAGAGCATTCGCCGGGCCGAGGATCCGATGAAGGTCGTCCGCGCAGGCGGAGCCGACGTCGCGGTGCTCAAGGTCGCTCCGCTCGGTGGAATGCGGGCGCTGCTCGAGCTCGCAGGCGAACTGGGGGAGTACGGCGTGCCGGTGGTGGTGTCGAGTGCGCTCGATTCGGCCGTCGGTATCTCGGCCGGTTTGGCCGCAGCTGCTGCGCTGCCACATCTCGAATTCGCCTGCGGTCTGGGGACGGGCGCACTGTTCGTTCGAGACGTCGCAGCCGCACCCGAGGTGATCGACGGAACGTATCCGGTCGGCAGCCTCGAACCCGACGCCGAGGCCCTGATCGAGCTCGATGCGGACGCTGATCGCACGCAGTGGTGGATCGATCGAGTTCGGCGCTGCCACGCGCTTCTGCGGTAGTCTTGCGCCCGGTCCGCGTGGGGCCGCTGACACATCTGGGAGGAACTTCGAAGTGGTTGCTGCACTCAAGGATTCACTGCTCGACGAGTCGAAGGCCGACGCGCTGCGCGCCGATGTCCTGGCTCTGATCGACGCCGAGGTCGCAGACAAGAAGGGTGCGAGCGGGCTCGCGGTCAAGGGGGGATACGGCGCGGTGAAGAAGGTCGGGCCGTCGTACATCGACAACGCGGTCTCGGCTCTGTGGCCCGATTTCGTCGACAAGCTCGACCCGTTCTGGCAGTCGTACAACGCTGCCCCGCAGGGCACGTTCGGTCAGTACCTGGCCGCCAACGGCGACGCGGCCTCCGACGCACTGCTCTCGGTCACCGATGCCCGTATCGAGGAAACCGACAAGTCCGTCGTGAAGAAGTTCTACGGCAGCCTGCGTGGCTCGGCGAAGAAGAACGTCACCGAGGCACTGCCTCGGGTGGGTGACCTGGTCGCCAAGCACGCCTGAGCGGCTTCGCCGCATGTGAGTGGAAACTCGTAGCCTGCTACGAGTTTCCGTTCACATGCGCGTAGCGCTCAATCGCTCCCAGTCGGCTTCCGTCTGATCCGCGTACAGCTGCGCGAAGCGGCACAGCGCAACCTCGAGGGCATCGGAATCGCCGGTGTAACCCGAGATCATCGACGCGCCACTGGTGCGCGCATGTCCTTTGGCCAGCAGTCGGCCCACCACCCGTGCGTAGTCGACCAGAGCGGGCGCATCGATCGACGACAGGTCGATCGTTCCCTTCATGTTGCGGAATTGGCGCACGTAGTACTGCCGTCCGGCGATGGTCGTCCAGCCCAGCAGCGGATCGCTGACGGTCTGCAGATCCTGCTGGTACTCCACGACCCGCTGGCCCTGGTGATCGTGCCAGGCCGATTCGCCGTGCACGTACGGCGCGAGCACCGAACGTCTGGCCTGCTTGAGCTGCAGGAACACCACGTCGTCCTCGCTGGTGCCCTCCAACAACGCCACGTACGCCCGCAGGCCGACGCTGCCGACGCCGACGACGCGGTGCGCCACGTCGATCAACGTGTATCCACCGAGCACTCGACGCCAGTGCGGGGTGAGGGTGAGCAGGTACTCGTCCAATCCGACGGCGAGGAGTTCCTCGTCCCGCGCCGAGATGCGGGTGGTGATCGGCGGCTCCTCGACGATTCTTCGCTTGCCCTCGTGCTTTTCGGTGAAGCGCGGCAGAACGCGGTCACTGGTGCGTCGACGCGCTTTCTTGGTGGCGCGTTTGATCTCCTTGCGCAGCGAACCCTCGGTGGCGTCGCGCTGCAGTTTCTCGGCCGTCAGGCGCTGGAACGAACGCGACATCAGTGGCTCGTCGGCAAGTCTGGCCACCTCGATTCGGTACGCGGACACGCAGGCGGTGACGGCGTCGCGGCACTGGTCCTCGGTGCGGCCGTTCTGCCGCCCGGCCACCCAGATGCTCGCGGCGAGGCGTCGTAGATCCCATTCCCAGGCTCCCGGGTGGGCCTCGTCGAAGTCGTTGAGGTCGATGACGAGGTCGCGTTCGGGGGAGGCGTAGAAGCCGAAGTTGCCCAGGTGCGCGTCGCCGCTGATGACCGGGTTGATGCCGGTCGACGGCAGCATCGCCACGTCCCGGGCCATGACGATGGCCGTGCCGCGCAGGAATCCGTAAGGGGATTCGACCATCCGCTCGAGGCGCGTCGGGATCAACCATTCGATGCGGCCCTGGTGCGAGTATTCGATCTGCTTGACCGGGTCGGGTCGATCCGCCGGTGGGGTCCAGTCACCCAGGGAGGCGATCGGTACCTTCTCGCGGAGGCGTCGACCCAGTTCGTAGCGTTCGGCGCGGGGGAGAGGACGGGCACGCAGCGAGGCGAACGATGCGCTGTCGACATCTACCGAGTCGGTGACGACCGTGTGACCTTTTCCCAAGCCGGACATGTGAGATGACACTAATCCGTCCTCGGCCGTGCGGACGACATCGGTGGACCTGAGTGCGTATGGGGTCGCGTCGATTCACTCGGGCCGCCCTCGCCGATAGTGCTGGACGACCTTCGCTCCCATCGGCACTGCGAACAGCATCATGAACACTCGGATCACCTGGGCGGCCACGACGAACGTCACGTTCGCACCGGTCGATGCCGCGATGGCCAACACTGCGTACACCCCACCCGGGGTGGTGGCGAGGTAGCCCTCGTATCCGCTGGTGCCCGTCGCCGAGGCCAACCACAGCCCCAACATCGCGCACCCGACGGTGACGGCGATGATGAGCAGCAACGCGGACGGCAGCACCCGCGAGATGGACTTCAGGCTCGCGACGGTGAACCGCAGACCGGCTTGCCACCCGATCACGATGTACGCCGCCCACAGCAGCAACGTGGGAACAGTGGCGTCGAACGAGAACCCGAGAAGGTCGGCGCACGTGGCGACGATCAGCGGGCCCAACAGTGCCGGAGCGGGAAATCGGAGTGCCAGTGCGAGCAGCACTCCCACCCCGCCGCAGACCAGAACGAAGGCCAAGTCCACGTACAGCGGAGCTCCGGAATCGGCGAGCATCGTCGACTGACCGGGTTGTGCGCGGAACACCAGTGTCGCCACCAGCGGCAGGGTGGTGGTGACGAGAACGACCCGCAGGTACTGCACCACCGCCACGACGCGTTCGTCGCCGCCGAGTTCCTGGGCGATGGCCACCAGCCCCGACGCGCCGCCCGCGACCAGTGCCAGCGCACCGGTCAGCGAATCGATGTCCTTGCGCAGTCCCAGCAGTGCGCCCGCGGCGATGGACAACAGAAGCGTTCCGACGCAGGCCAGCAGCACCGGCAACCAGGCGTCGCCCAGTGAGCTGAGCGTGTCTCGCTGCACCAGCGTTCCGATCTCGACACCGAGCACCGCCTGAGCCACCATGCCGAGCCGTCGCGGCAGCGGAGCGCGCTCGGTGCCCGTGGTCGGTGCCCAGCCTGCGAGAGCGAAGATCACCGCCACCAGCAGCGCGACGAACAGCGCTGCCGACGGAATCCCCAGAGCGTCCGCGCCGACGGTCAGGCCGACGGTGACGAGAACCAGCAGCGACCAGCGAATCAAGAAGGCCGCTCGATCTCACGAACCTCGGGCGGCAGCCCCCACTCGGAACGGCCGAGCCGGCTCAGCGGGGCGATGGCGTCGAACTCGGGGAGGCCGTCCTCGGCCAGATATTCGGGACGCACCGACAGGGCGACGACGTTGCCCATGACGACGAAGCAGTTGCCGACCTCGACGACGCGATGCAGTCTCGCCTCGATGGCGATCGGAGCGGCCGCCACGCGCGGTGGTGTGACGACGGTGCTGGGCTCGCTCTCGATCCCGAGCTCCTCGAATTCGCTGACGCCGTGATCGAAGCTCGCCGAGCTGCCGTTGACCTGATCCACCAACGGAGCCGTCGCCAGATTGACGACGAACTCGCCGGTGGCCTCGATGTTGCGCAGACTGTCCTTGCGGCTCACCGAGGTGAACTGCACGACCGGCGGTTCCACCGAGGACACCGTGAAGAAGCTGTACGGCGCGAGGTTCGCCACACCGTCGGCCGAGACGGTGGAGATCCATGCGATCGGCCTGGGGACCACCGACGCGGTCAGTAGCTGGTAGAAGCGGCGGGGGGAGACCTCATCGGGCCGGAAGACTGTACGCACACGTCAATACTGTCAAAGCCCGGTTGCGGCGGCTGACCGACACATCTGACACTCTGGATTCTGTGAATCCGTCCACCGCACAGGCCACCGCAGTCGTCGACGAACTGGCACGCAGCGGGATCCGAGACGTCGTGTTGTGTCCCGGCTCGCGGAACGCCCCGCTGGCGTTCGCGCTGCAGGAGGCGGATGTCGCCGGTCGCCTGCGGTTGCACATGCGGATCGACGAGCGAACCGCGGGCTTTCTGGCCATCGGCCTGAGTCTGGGCAGTGGTCAGCCCGTTCCTGTGGTGATGACGTCGGGAACCGCGGTCGCCAATCTGGGGCCTGCGGTTCTCGAAGCGAACTACGCGCGCATCCCGCTGATCGTCATCAGCGCCAACCGCCCGTACGAGATGCTCGGCACCGGCGCGAACCAGACCATCGAGCAGCTCGGTCTGTTCGGATCTCAGGTACGCGCGACGATCAGCCTCGGACTCGCCGAGGAAGGCCCCAAGCAGAACAGTCAGTGGCGCAGCGCCGTCTCCCGCGTCATCGCCGCAGCGCGCGGCGCACGCTCCGGCAACGCTGGTCCGGTGCACTTCGACATCCCACTGCGTGAGCCACTGGTGCCTGCGATCGGCGACCCCGGCGCGCGTCCGGAGGGTCGGCCCGACGGGTTGCCGTGGACCTCGACCACCCAGGCGACACTCGACGTCCCCGTCGAACTGGATCTGACAATCGACACCGTGGTCGTGTCCGGCCATGGCGGTGCCGTGCGTCCGGAGCTGGCCGGGTTGCCGACCGTCGCCGAGCCGACCGCACCCCTGCACGGAATCCCGTTGCATCCCTTGGCTCTTGCGCAGTTGAAGCCGCGCCAGGCCGTCATCACCGGGCGGCCGACCCTGCACAGGCAGGTCTCGGCTCTGCTGGCCGATCCGGCCGTGGACGTCATCGCGCTCACCACCGGTCCGCGCTGGCCCGACGTCTCGGGCAACGTGTTGGCCACCGGTACCCGAGCAGTCACCACCGGTGCGCCCGACCCCGCCTGGATCACCCGCTGCGCCGCGCTCTCCGAGAGAGCCGAACTGGCTGTGCATCAACAACTTCGAGAGCACCCCAAGCCGACGGGACTGCACGTGGCCGACGTGGTCATGTCTGCGCTGCAGCCCGGAGATCAGCTGGTGCTCGGAGCGTCCAACCCCGTGCGCGACGCGGCCCTGGTGGCGACTCCGAACCCGGACGTGAAGGTTCTCTCCAACCGCGGCGTGGCCGGTATCGACGGCACCGTCTCGACGGCTATCGGTGCCGCGATGGCCGGAAAGCGGCGCACCGTGGCACTTCTCGGCGATCTGACATTTCTGCACGACGCATCGGGCTTGCTGATCGGCACCGGTGAACCGCGTCCCGAAGACCTGACGATCGTCGTCGCCAACGACGACGGCGGCGGCATCTTCGAGCTCCTCGAACAGGGCGATCCGCAGTACGCGGGGGTGTTCGAGAGAGTGTTCGGTACGCCCCATGGCATGGACCTCGGCGCGATGTGCGGTGCCTACCGCGTGGAGCACCACCTGGTCGACTTGGCCGATCTGGCAACCGAACTCACCGGACATGCCACGGGAATCAGGGTGCTGGAAGTGACGACCGAACGATCGGGACTGCGAGATCTACACGCGGCGATTCGGGCGCGGCTCTAGAAGTCGTTCTTGCCCTGCCGGAACTTCGCTGTGAAGGAGGACCCCGTGACGGGTGCTTTCGAGGTACTGGTGGACGATGATCGCACTCAGCTCGAGGCGTTCGTCGAGGACTACCGGAGGGCGCTCGATGCGACAGTCGATGGTCTCACCGAGGAGCAGGCGCGCGAACGGTTGGTTCCCTCTGCCACAACGGTTCTGGGATTGCTTAAGCATGTGACATGGATGCAGCGAGTGTGGTTCGAGGAATGCATCGGAGGTGGGTCCCGGGCTGCACTCGGCCTGGTTCGCAGTCCCGCGGAGTCTTTCGTCCTGGAGGACGGCGACACCATCGCCGGCGTCGTCTCGGCGCACAGACAGGCGTGCGCAACTGCCCGAACCGTCGTAGCCCCGTTGGCGCTCGATGCCATCGTGACGGGCCATCACACCGGGCCTCGTACCGTGCACTGGGTATATCTGCAGGTGCTCCGGGAATTGGCACATCACTGCGGCCATGCCGACATCCTTCGGGAACAGATCCTCGCGTGAAACCAGAACTCGGTCGACCGAACGAAGGAGCGGACAAGTGAGTAGAACCCTTGACAGTTACGAATCGGCGGCTGATGTGTACGTTCAGCGAACGAGACGCGATTCGACGCGCGCGTGGCAGCCGTTCATCGACGAGTTCGTTGCACAGGTCGATGCCGGCCTGGTGCTCGAACTCGGAAGTGGACCCGGTTGGCACGCAGCCGAGCTCGAGCGCCGTGATCTTCGGGTCGAGCGGAGCGACGGGGCTGCGGCCTTCGTCGACATGATGGAGAGGGACGGCTACTCGGCTCGCACGCTCGACATCATCACCGACGACTTCGGTGGGATGTACGACGGAATCTTTGCCAACGCTGTGCTCCTGCATCTGAATTCGCTTCAGTTCGATGCCATTGTCGCAAAGGCAGCCGCGGCATTGCGTCCCGGCGGGATGCTTGCTTTCACTCTCGAGGAAGGTGACGGCGAGGAATGGAGTAACGAGAAGCTCGATCTTCCGCGCTACTTCAAGTACTGGCGGGAACCGGACGTTCGCACACGCCTCGATCCGAGTGTGTGGGAGTCGGTATCGATTGCATCCGAGATGTCCCGCGGTGGGCAGCAGTGGCTGATGGTTCTCGCCGAGCGAGGGCGAGCGGTGTCCTGAGACAAATAAATCGAGCGATGCATCCATCGTCGAGTCGATCTGCTCCAGTAGCAGTGTGACTGTATCGCTGGATTCGCTGTCCGTTCGCGTTGCCATTGAGGCGGATGCGGCTGAACTGCTTGTCTTGCAACGCTGTTGCTGGGTTCAGGAAGCGTTTCCCAACGACACCCTCGATACCCCACCGCTTCGCGAGACCCTCGACGAGGTGACGTCGAGGATCGACGAATCGAACGTATCGATCGTGTGTGACGGCCATCGGTTTGTCGGTGCTGTTCGGGTTCGGTTGATCGACCGCACCTGGGAAATTGGCGTTCGAGTTGTTCACCGGCGCGCGCAGCAACAAAAACATCGAGTTGTACCGACGAGCCGGCTACCGGATCGTCGACGTTGATGAGACCCCGCTGGACACATCCGCGGCGCGATTGTCATGCGAAAGCCTGTGTCCGGACGGTGGTATCGGAGGTCACGCGTCGGTCCGAAGTTCAGAAAGAGCCTCGGTGAGGTGCGCGCGCCCTGTTGTGGTCAGCTGTACGGCCATCCCGCTGCGGCGGACAAGCCAACGGTTCCGTAGGCACGATTCGAGAATTGCGGCACCGAGTGTCCCAGCGAGATGAAATCGTCGTACGCCGAGAATTGCTGCCGCAACGGATGCTCCACTCGGATTTGCGACCCCGGGGTTTCTCCGCTTCCGAGCCCCGGAGTGGAGCGAAATGTGCACGCTGGGAGCGCCCCTGACCCAGGGCCGCGCGATGGCAGTTCTCCTTGCTGGAGCTACGTCTCGCTAACCCTGTTGCTCTGCAACCCATTCGAGGGTCTGGCCGGTTTCCTGGTCGATCATGTCCTTGATCATCTTGTTGATCAGGTCCTCGATCTTGCCGCCCACGATGGGGATCTTCACGGTCGAGTCACCCTTGACGATCAGTTTCGCGCCGGTCCCATTGGGGCGCAACGACAGGGTGCCGTTCACCTTCGCGGGCAAACCGGTGGTGCCGCCGATCAGTGTCCCCTCGGCTCGGTCGCCCTCGAGCGGCCCCCAGTGATCGGTGCGCGAGACGATCAGCTTTCCCTTGATCACTTTCGTGACGAAGCCGGGGAGTTCGGACGTGCCGACCTCTTCGGAGATGTCGACGGTCAGGCCACCGTCGTCGTGCTTGGTCAGCTCGTACCCGTCGGTCTTCTTCGCTTTGGCGAACCGCGCCATCCACTGGTCCTCGCTGGTGAGTGCTGCGTGCACGTCAGCGGGGGGATTGGACGATTCGACGGTGAACTCGAAGCTGCGCGACATGAGTCCAGACGCTACCCGAGCCGAGTCCCGTCGGCTGCGAAGTAACCTGATCGCTGTGACCGATACCGACAGAGGCAGCCGAACGCTGCACAGGGCCCGGCTGGTCGTGCTGGTGGTCGCCGTCGCGATTTCTGTCCTCGCCGTGTTGCTCGTCATCGGAGCCTGGCGCAACGACGTCACCATCGATTCCGACAAGGGCACCGCCACCGCCGAGGTGCTGTCCGCGGGCAAGCTGCGCTCGGCCGTCAGCTTCATAACCCCCGACGGTGTGACGCACAACCCCCCTCTCGGCGTGCTGTACCCCACCAATCTCGTCGCGGGCCAACGCATCGAGGTCGAGTACTACAAGGCCGACCCGGACGTCGAGTTGGTTCGCGTCGCGGGCCGCGACGCTACCGTCGCGATCGTTCCGGCCGGATCCGTCATCGTCGTCACGTGGCTGATTGCCGGCCCGGTGCTGTTCTGGTTACGTCGCAAGGAGGCCGAGAATGCGTAACGCCAAGCAGTGGGTCATCGCTGCGCTCGCCGCAATCGCCGGGTTCGCGCTGGTGAATTTCGGCAACATTGCGTCCTCGATCGTGGTGATGGTGCTCGCCGTGGTGTTCGTTCTCGTCCTGACGACGCCCGTGCTGTATCCGCGATCTCTGTCCGACGACGCGTCGCGCAATCAGGCAACGGAGAAATCGGTGCCGTTGATCTACTGGCGTCCGGGATGCATCTTCTGCTTGCGGTTGCGGGTCGCGCTGCTGCTGCGCGGAAAGAAGGGCGTGTGGGCGAGCATCCGCCAGGACCCCGCTGCGGCCGCGCGAGTGCGATCGGTGAACGACGGCAACGAGACGGTTCCCACGGTGTTCGCGGGCTCCGAACATCGCACCAACCCGGATCCGTCGTGGGTGCTCGCGCAATTCGTGTGACGTTGGCCCACACGTAACGTTGTCCATACCTGGCCGACGGCGGGGCCGCCCACACTGAGGATCGTGCGAGTAGCCATCGTTGCGGAATCGTTCTTGCCCAACATGAACGGCGTCACCCACTCGGTGATCCGTGTCCTCGAACACCTCGACAAGACGGGGCACGACGCCATCGTCATCGCCCCTGACAATCCGTCCGGTCCCAGAGCCGCGACGTGGCACGACAACGTTCCGGTGCACCGGGTGCCGTCCGTCATGGTCCCCAAAGTGAGCTCGCTACCCGTCGGCGTCCCCGGGCTCGGCATGGTCTCGGCGATGCGCGCCTTCGCTCCCGACGTCGTACATCTGGCGTCACCGTTCCTGCTCGGAGCGGGCGGGCTGGCCGCCGCCAACCGTCTGGACCTGCCCGCGGTCGCCGTTTATCAGACCGACGTCGCCGGTTTCGCCGCCAGCTACGGCCTCGGCCTCACCTCGAAGGCCGCGTGGCGCTGGACCAGGAGACTGCACAGAGGCGCGGCCCGTACTCTGGCCCCGTCCACCTCGGCCGTCGACGCGTTGGAGTTGCACGGCATTCCGCGCGTCCACCGGTGGGCCAGGGGAGTCGACGCCGTCCGGTTCGCACCCTCGGCCGCATCGCAGACGCTCAGAAGCCGGTGGGGAGCGGACGAGAAGCTGATCGTCGGCTTCGTCGGCAGGCTCGCCCCGGAGAAGCACGTCGAGCGGCTCGCCGTACTGGCCGCAGACCCGTCGATCCAGCTGGTGATCGTCGGCGGCGGACCCGACACAGCGGCACTGCAGACCCTGATGCCCGGAGCGATCTTCACCGGCCAACTCGGCGGCGACGAACTCGCTCGGGCCTACGCCAGTTTCGACATCTTCGTACACCCCGGCGAACACGAAACCTTCTGCCAGGCAGTGCAAGAGGCCCTCGCCAGCGGCGTCCCGGTCATCGGGCCCGACGCGGGAGGCCCGCGCGATCTGGTCTCGCACTGCCGCAACGGATATCTGCTGCCGGTCGACAAGTTCACCGAACTGCTGCCCAGTGCCGTCGGAGCGCTCGCCGAACCCACCACCCGCGCCCGCTTCGGCGACGCAGCCCGCAAATCGGTACTGCACCGCACCTGGCCTGCCATCTGCGACGAGCTGATCTCGCACTACTACGACGTGCAAGGCATCACAGCGCCGCGGGTGCAGAAGATCGCTTGAGTAGTCTGGACTTCGTGGCCCAGACATCACGCGCAACCCTGGCAAAAGAGCCCCACGAGGTGGCGTCGATGTTCGACGGCGTCGCCCGTCGATACGACATCACCAACACGGTTCTGTCGTTCGGACAGGACCGGAGTTGGCGCAAACTGACTCGGCGCGCCCTCGATCTCAAACCTGGCGAGCGGGTACTCGACCTCGCCGCAGGCACCGGCGTCTCGACCGTCGAACTCGGGCTCAGCGGAGCCTGGTGTGTGGCCACCGATTTCTCCAAGGGCATGCTGCAGGCAGGACTGCAGCGAGGCGTTCCGATGGTCGCAGGCGACGCGATGGCGCTGCCCTACGCCGACGCCAGCTTCGATGCCGCCACCATCTCCTTCGGCCTCCGCAACGTCTCCGATTTCGACGCGGGCCTGCGCGAGATCGCCCGCGTCACCAAGCCCGGTGGCAGGCTCGTCGTCTCGGAGTTCTCCACGCCGGTGTTCGGACCGTTCCGCACGGTGTACATGGAGTACCTGATGAAGGCGTTGCCGAAAGTCGCTCGCGCCGTGAGCAGTAACCCCGATGCCTACGTCTACCTGGCCGAGTCCATCCGCGCGTGGCCGACGCAGGAGCAACTGGCACAGCGGATCGCCGATGCAGGCTGGACCGACGTGCAGTGGCGCAACCTCACCGGTGGAATCGTGGCTCTGCACAAGGCAACTCGGCCCTGACGCGATTCACGTAAAAGGCGGCCGGGAATCGATTTTCAGTGATCCGGTTCCCGATGCCCGCCACGTGCGGGCGACGAGGTCGCTGTCCGCTTCGGTGATGAGGTTACCCATGCAGCGGACGGCGACTTTCATCAGTGCCCGTGAGCGCATGCCCACCGGTCCCGCTGCGGGTAGGAATCTCGGCACCGTCAACAGTCCGGCGAGGCGTCGAGCGATGGAGAAGGCCTGCCCGTAGTGCTCGCGCAGCAGGGTCGGCCAGGCGTCGGTGAGGTCGGGGTGATCGAGCAGGTCGACGACCATGCGGCCGCCTTCGAGTCCGTAGTCGATGCCCTCGCCGTTGAGTGGGTTCACGCAGGCTGCGGCGTCGCCGATGATGGCCCAGTTGGTGCCTGCGATTCCCGAGACCGCGCCGCCCATCGGCAGCAGCGCCGACGCCACCGAGCGCAACTCCCCGCTGAGGTCCCATTCACCGCGGCGCTGGTGGGTGTAGAGGTCGAGCAGTGGCCGCAGCGCTCCGGGTGCCGGCCTCTTGGCGGTGGCCAGGGTGCCGACGCCGATGTTGATGGTTCCGTCGCCCAGCGGGAAGACCCAGCCGTAGCCGGGTTGCAGAGTGCCTGCCGCGTCACGTAATTCGAGGTGCGAGCTGATCCATTCGTCGTTGCTTCGGCCCGAGTCGATGTAGGCGCGAGCGGCGACGCCGAATGCGGTGTCGCGATGCCATTGCCGCCCGAGTTGCTTGCCCAGGTTCGAGCGGACACCGTCGGCGACGATCAGTGTGCGACAGGAGAGCTCGTGTGCGCCGGCGGCGGTCTGCAGGGTTACCGAGCGGACCGAGTTGCCGTCTCGGGTGACGGCAACAGCCTTCGCTCCCTCGGCCATCACGGCCCCGGATTCGACTGCGGCGACGCGAATCCTGTCGTCCAATTCGGTTCGGGGAACTGCACTTCCGACGGTGGGAAGGGACTTGCTCGGCCACTCGAGTTCCAGTTCCTGCCCGAATCCGCTCAGTCGCAGTCCTCGGTTGCGCGCTTTGCCGCGCACCCACTCACCCAGACCCAGCTGATCGAGCTCGGCGACGGCACGTGGCGTCAACCCGTCGCCGCACGTCTTGTCGCGGGGGAACACTGCCGCGTCGGCCAGGACGACGTCGCGGCCGGATCGCGCGGCCCATGCCGCAGCGGACGATCCTGCGGGGCCCGCGCCCACGACCAAAATGTCGGTCGCGGTGGGTGGGGCGGGATGGGGAGAGGTCACGGGTTCCAGTATCCCGATTTCTACCAACGGGTGCGGCGAGGGCCTCCGGTCGACGCCGTGTGAAGCGTCACCTGTGGTCGGTGACACCGTCCCACCGGTGTGCACGCTAGGTTCACTACGGTAGAAGGCGAGCAGTGGCGCTTCGCCGCTGCCGCCGGCATGTCGACGACAGGACAGGGACCAACATCGTGAGTACAGACGACGCTGCCGTAGCAACGGTCGTTGCCGGAGTCGACCTGGGTGACCCGGAGCTCGCGCGAACCGTCGCCGACGGCCTCGCACGCGTCGAAGAACTGATGATCAGCGAGCTCTCCGACGGTGAGGAGTTCCTCACCGAGGCCGCTCTGCACCTGGCCAAGGCCGGCGGAAAGCGCTTCCGACCCCTGTTCACCGTGCTGACCGGTCAGCTGGGACCGTCGCCGACCGATCCGGCGATCGTCACCGCGGCCACGGTCGTCGAGCTGGTTCATCTGGCGACGCTCTATCACGACGACGTCATGGACGAGGCGTCGATGCGTCGAGGTGCCGAGAGCGCGAACTCACGCTGGGGCAACAGTGTGGCGATCCTCGCAGGCGACTACTTGTTCGCGCATGCGTCTCGTCTGGTGTCCACCCTCGGACCCGACGCCGTCCGCATCATCGCCGAGACCTTCGCAGAACTCGTCACCGGTCAGATGCGCGAAACCATCGGGGCCAAGAGCACCGACGATCCCGTCGCGCACTACCTGAAGGTCGTGTGGGAGAAGACCGGATCGCTCATCGCCTCCTGCGGACGCTTCGGCGGAACGTTCAGCGGCGGCGACGCCGAACATGTGGGACGCCTCGAGCGCCTCGGTGACGCCGTCGGTACCGCCTTCCAGATCTCCGACGACATCATCGACATCTCCTCGGCAACCGAGCAGTCCGGAAAGACTCCCGGTACCGACCTGCGGGAGGGCGTACACACTCTGCCGGTGCTCTTCGCGCTGCGCGAGGAAGGTGCCGACGGCGATCGGCTGCGCGAGATCCTCGCCGGTCCGGTCACCGAAGACGCGCTGGTCACCGAGGCTCTGGAGCTGCTGCAGCGCTCACCCGGCATGGTCTCGGCAAAGAAGACACTCGGTGAATATGCCGCGCGGGCACACGCAGAACTCGCCCTGTTGCCGCAGGGTCCGGCCAACGATGCCCTCGGCCGCCTGGTGAACTACACCGTCGAGCGCGTCGGGTAGTCGGCTCGGACTTCGGGCCGGGAACTGCCGGTCCA
Organism: Rhodococcus sp. 05-2254-2; assembly: GCF_002259095.1. Lineage (NCBI taxonomy): Bacteria > Bacillati > Actinomycetota > Actinomycetes > Mycobacteriales > Nocardiaceae > Rhodococcus > Rhodococcus sp. 05-2254-2. Next base: position 472,119 of record NZ_NOZJ01000001.1, read on the forward strand.
GGTGTTTTCGTTGAATCGGGTAGGAAGACCCGGTACGAGGAGGCATCTTCAGTCATGAACGGTTACGCGAACGGTGCGAAGACTTTCGGCCTGTTGGTCGGGATGTCGGCGCTCATCGTGTTCATCGGTTCGCTGTTCGGTAACGCGACCATTCTCATCGGCTCCATCGTGTTGGCAGTCGGCGTCAACGGCTACGCGTACTTCAACAGCGCGAATATGGCCCTGCGGTCGATGCATGCGGTGCCGGTGACCGAGCTCGAGCAGCCGGCGATGTATCGCATTGTGCGTGAGCTGGCGACGGCCGCTCATCAGCCGATGCCTGCGCTGTACGTCAGTCCCACCAACAACCCCAACGCGTTCGCCACCGGCCGCAACCCCCGCAACGCTGCGGTGTGCTGCACCGAGGGCATTCTGCGGATCCTGGACGAGCGGGAACTGCGCGCGGTGCTCGGGCACGAGCTCTCTCACGTCTACAACCGCGACATCCTGATCTCGTCGGTGGCCGGTGCGATGGCGTCGGTCATCTCGGGTCTGGCGAACCTCGCCTTCTTCGCCAACATTTTCGGCGGACGCGGCAACGGGGGCCCGAACCCGCTCGCGTTGCTGCTGGTGTCGATGCTGGGGCCCGTTGCGGCCAGCCTGGTGCGCCTCGCGGTCTCTCGCTCGCGTGAGTACCAGGCCGACCAGTCCGGGGCCGAGCTGACCGGTGACCCGTTGGCGCTGGCGTCGGCACTCCGCAAGCTCGAGCAGGGAGTGCAGCTGGCACCGCTGCCGCCCGAGCCGCGGTTGGCGGCGGAGTCGCATCTGATGATCGCGAATCCGTTCCGCATGGGCGACAAGGCCGGGCAGCTGTTCGCCACCCACCCGCCGATGGCCGACCGCATCGAGCGACTCGAGCGGATGGCCGGCCACCGGCCGTACTGAGCGGCTGCGCCGCATGTGAGCAGAAACTCGTAGCCCACTACGAGGTTTCGTGCACATGCGGCGCAGGAGTGGAGCCTGCGGAACGACCCAGGTGAGCAGGAGTGGAGCCTGCGGAACGACCCAGGTGAGAAGCCGCTCTACCGGTAGTTGACGAACTGCAGCGCGATGCCGAAGTCCTCGTTCTTGAGCAGCTGCTGGATGGCCTGCAGGTCGTCGCGCTTCTTGCTGCTCACGCGCAGTTCGTCGCCCTGGATCTGCGCCTTGACGCCCTTGGGGCCGTCGTCGCGGATCTTCTTGGAGATCTTCTTGGCGTTCTCGGTCGTGATGCCCTGCACCAGCTTGCCGGTGACCTTGTAGACCTTGCCGGACGCGGCCGGATCGTTGGTCTCGAAGGCCTTGAGGGAGACGTCCCGTCGGATCAGCTTTTCCTTGAACACGTCGAGGGCGGCCTTGACCTTCTCCTCGGATTCGGACGTGATGACGATCGTCTCGGACTCGCCGCTACCGGACCATTCGATGCTGGTGTCGGATCCGCGGAAGTCGAAGCGGGTCGCCAGCTCCTTCGCGGCCTGTCCGACGGCGTTGTCCACTTCCTGTCGGTCGACCTTGCTCACTACGTCGAAGGACGAATCAGCCACTTCTCACACTCTCCAGTCGAATCGAAAATTTGGTTTGGCGGTGGTGTCGGTCCACATCCCGCAGGGACTTTATCGGCCCGCTACCGACCGTATCCACCCGGTTTGCGTTCCGGGGGGACGTTCGTTGTATTCTTCTCACCGCGCCGAAGAGCAGTACGGGCTTCGATCGCATCACGGCAGATTGCCCGAGCGGCCAATGGGAGCGGACTGTAAATCCGTCGGCTTATGCCTACGTAGGTTCGAATCCTACATCTGCCACACCTGGAACCCCGGCGAGGATTTCTCTCGCTGGGGTTTCCATGTGAAGAGGGACATGAACGGCTCGCTGACCACGCAATTTGGTAGTCGGCGCTCCGAATGTGTAACCTCTTGAAGGCTTCAGCGCACGGCTCGATGTGCCCTGGAGTGGAGCCTGCGGAACGACTGTTCCGTAGCCACCCGCCCCCTTAGCTCAGTCGGTAGAGCGTTTCCATGGTAAGGAAAAGGTCAACGGTTCGATTCCGTTAGGGGGCTCGCTGGATTGGATGGCTCGACGTCGCGTTCCCCGCGTGGGATGGTGGACGGTGAGCACCTGAGGCGGTGTAGCTCAGTTGGTAGAGCAAACGACTCATAATCGTTGCGTCGCCGGTTCAAGTCCGGTCACCGCTACACAGTAGGCAAGCACGACCAGTAGCACTCATGAACAGTCCTGATTGACCCTGATCAGATTTACCCGAAAGTAGGCGTCCAGTGGCCTCCTCCACCGATGTGCGGCCCAAGATCACCTTGGCCTGCGAGGTTTGCAAGCACCGCAACTACATCACCAAGAAGAACCGTCGGAACGACCCCGACCGCATCGAGCTGAAGAAGTTCTGCTCCAACTGCGGAACGCACCGGGCGCACCGCGAATCCCGCTAGTCTGCACGGCTCGCTGGTTCGCATTCCCGATTTTTCTTCGGCGCCCGGCGTTAGGTCGCATTTTCTTCCCTAACGGCTCTTGCGTCCAGGGTAGAAAAGGTCTCCACCGTGTCACAAGCTCCACATGACGTACCGGCCATGGATGCATCCGCTCACGCGGCGTCCATGGTCGGTTGTCATTTCCGCGTCGACGACTTCTACGAGGTCGGCCGCGAGAAGGTTCGTGAGTATGCGCGTGCCGTCCAGGATTTCCATCCCGCGCACCACGACGAGGACGCAGCGAAGGGCCTCGGTTACGACGGTCTCCTCGCGCCCTTGACCTTCGTTTCCCTGCTCGGGATCATGTCGCAGACCCGCATGTTGCAAGAGGTCATCACGGGTTACGACCCGAGTCAGATCCTGCAGACCGATCAAAAACTGGAGTTCCATCGCCCGATCCAGGTCGGCGATCGAATTTTCTGCGACGTGTATCTCGAGTCGTTCCGGCAGATGGGTGGCAGCGACATCATGACCACCAAGAACATCATCACCGATCAGAACGGCGACCTCGTGCAAACCACGTGGACGACGATCGTCGCGCGAACCGGCGGGGAGATCGACGAGAACATCGCCCATGCGGTGAAGGAAGTGATCAGGCATGGCGCTTCGTAACTTCGACGACGTATCGGTCGGGGACGAACTGCCTGAGCGAGTGGTGTCCCTGACCCGCGGCGACCTGGTCAACTACGCAGGCGTGTCCGGCGATCCCAACCCGATCCACTGGAGTGACGAGGTCGTCGCGCTGGCCGGATTGGACGACGTCATCGCGCACGGGATGCTGACGATGGGCCTCGGTGCCGGTTTCGTCACGTCGTGGCTCGGCGACCCGGGTGCGGTCACCGAGTACAACGTGCGCTTCACCAGTGCGGTGTTGGTCCCGGCCGATGCCCCGGCGTCGGTGGAGTTCACCGGCAAGGTCAAGTCCGTGGACGCCGACGAGCGAACCGCGATCGTCGCCATCGTCGCGAAGTCCGCAGGCAAGAAGATTTTCGGGCGAGCGACCGCAACGGTGCGCTTGGCCTGAGCATGGTCGATCCGGCGGAGGTCGTTCACCGCCGGGACGACGGGATTTATCTGTTCCGAAGGGTGTGCAGTACACTGAGATTTCTGGGGTAATTCGGCGCTCCGCGCTGCCCGCGTCCTCCCTCTGGAGAGCGCGAAGGCTGTGTGTGGGAGCCGAATGGACACCAGAGCGGCCGAGAAGCTTCGGCCGAAGGGGCGTAGCTCAATTGGTAGAGCAACGGTCTCCAAAACCGTAGGTTGCAGGTTCAAGTCCTGTCGCCCCTGCCCAAGGTGTCAGCAACTGAGAGGAACGACGTGAGCGAGGAGCGCGGTAAGCGCGACGGTCGATCGGAGGAGGAGTTCGAGAACTCCTCGGCTTCGGGCGACGTCGCACCTGGCTCCGAGGGCCGTCCTTCCGATGCTGACACCACTGCCGGTGAATCCGCTGCAGACGCCGTGGTGCCCACCGGCAAGCGATCCACCAGCAGGTCCCGCGGTAGCGCTTCGGGCGTGTCGATGTCCAAGGCTCCGGCCGCATCCACCGCGCCGGCCAAGACCAAGACCGGCAGGACTCGTTCGGGCAAGGTCAAAGCCGACAAGCGGCCGAACGTGTTCATGCGTCTGCTGCAGTTCTTCCGTGAGGTCGTCGCCGAGCTTCGCAAGGTCATCTGGCCGAACAAGAAGCAGATGGTCACCTACACCAGCGTCGTGCTCGTCTTCCTGACGTTCATGGTCGCGTACATCAGTGGCCTCGACCTGCTCTTCATCCAGGGCGTCGGCTGGCTGTTCGGCTGACCGATCGCAGCTGCGTGAACTACCGACGATCGAACCGAGCAGGAAACTAGAGAAAGGGTGCTGACGTGAGCACGCCGCACAACGACGCCACCGAAGTGGCCGCATTCGACGCCGATGTCGAGGCGACCAAGCAGGGCCTCGAAGCGGAGCAGGCCGCTCAGGACCGCGAAACCGACGAAGCCATCAAGGCCGACGTTGCCGCCGCTGCCGGTGAGGACGTTCCCGCCGAAGACGGCGAGGCAGCCGACGCCGACGTGACAGCCGAGCCCGAGGATCCCGTCGCCGAGATGAAGGCGGCTCTGCGCCGCGCTCCCGGTGACTGGTACGTCATTCACTCGTACGCCGGCTACGAGAACAAGGTCAAGGCCAACCTCGAGACTCGCGTGCAGAACCTCGACGTCGGCGACTACATCTTCCAGGTGGAAGTTCCCACCGAAGAGGTCACCGAGATCAAGAACGGCCAGCGCAAGCAGGTCAACCGCAAGGTTCTGCCCGGTTACATCCTCGTGCGCATGGAACTCAACGACGAGTCATGGGGAGCGGTTCGCAACACTCCCGGCGTCACCGGTTTCGTCGGTGCCACCTCGCGGCCGTCACCGTTGACCATCAACGAGGTCGTCAAGTTCCTCATGCCGCAGGAAGGTGCCAAGAAGGACGCGAAAGCGACCGCAGGCGCAGCCGAGCAGGGCGGCGACACCACGTCGAAGCCGACCATCGAGGTCGACTTCGAGGTCGGCGAGTCGGTCACCGTCATGGATGGCCCGTTCGCCACCCTCCCCGCGAGCATCAGCGAGGTCAACGCAGAGCAGCAGAAGCTCAAGGTGTTGGTATCGATCTTCGGCCGTGAAACACCGGTCGAGCTCGGCTTCACTCAGGTCTCCAAGATCTAGAAGCCGACCACAGACTTGCAGTAGCAACCGCAAGAAACCCGAGCGAATACAAGGAAAAAGAAATGCCCCCGAAGAAGAAGAAGCTAGCCGGGATCATCAAGCTTCAGATCCAGGCCGGTGCCGCCAACCCGGCACCGCCCGTCGGCCCCGCACTGGGCCAGCACGGCGTCAACATCATGGAGTTCTGCAAGGCGTACAACGCCGCGACCGAGTCGCAGCGCGGCAACGTCGTGCCGGTCGAGATCTCGGTCTACGAAGACCGTACGTTCGACTTCAAGCTGAAGACTCCTCCCGCCGCCAAGCTGCTGCTCAAGGCCGCAGGCGTGGCGAAGGGCTCCGGCGAGCCGCACAAGACCAAGGTCGCCAAGGTGACCATGGACCAGGTGCGCGAGATCGCCAAGACCAAGCAGGAAGACCTCAACGCCAACGACATCGATCAGGCCGCGAAGATCATCGCCGGCACTGCTCGCTCGATGGGCATCACCGTCGAAGGCTGATTTACCTGCCCAGCAGGAGCGAAGCCTGCGGAGCGACCGTTCCAGCAGGAGCGGAGCCTGCGGAGCGACCAAAGACCCTGCGGAGCGACCAAAGACACAGAACGTGGGAGAGCCGGCCAGGCTCGTCAACCACACTGAACTCGAACGAAGGACAGTAAGACATGGCAAAGCGCAGCAAGGCCTACCTCGAGCAGGCCGCGAAGATCGACCAGGACAACCTCTACTCGCCTCTCGAAGCCGCGAAGCTGGCCAAGGAGACCGCGTCGAGCAAGTTCGACCCCACCGTCGAGGTCGCAGTGCGACTCGGCGTCGACCCCCGCAAGGCCGACCAGATGGTGCGCGGCACCGTCAACCTTCCCCACGGCACCGGCAAGACCGCTCGGGTTATTGTTTTCGCCGCTGGTGAGAAGGCTGCAGAGGCCGAGGCAGCAGGAGCCGACGTCGTCGGTGCAGAAGATCTGATCGAGCGCATCCAGGGCGGATTCCTGGACTTCGACGCAGCGATCGCCACCCCCGATCAGATGGCCAAGGTCGGCCGCATCGCCCGTGTCCTCGGACCGCGTGGCCTGATGCCGAACCCGAAGACGGGCACGGTCACCAACGACGTGACCAAGGCCGTCAACGACATCAAGGGCGGCAAGATCAACTTCCGCGTCGACAAGCAGGCCAACCTGCACTTCGTCATCGGCAATGCCTCGTTCGACGAGACCAAGCTGGTGGAGAACTACGGCGCAGCACTGGACGAGATCCTGCGTGCGAAGCCGTCGTCGGCCAAGGGCCGTTACGTCAAGAAGGTCACCGTCTCGACCACCACCGGACCCGGCGTCCAGGTCGACCCGAACCGCACGCGCAATCTACTCGAGGACGACGCGAACGCGTAAATCAGCTCAGCACTACGACGAAGGCCGGCCCCGATAGATCGGGTGCCGGCCTTCGGCGTTCGTGGAGGTGCCTACGCAGCCCGCGCCCGAGCGAAGTTCGCCAGGATGATGCCCGCGATGCGGTCGATCAGTGCGGCGGGCAGGTCGTGGGCCATACCGTCGATCAGCGTCAGTTCGGCGTCGGGGACAGCGCGGGCGATGGCCTTCCCACCCGACGGCCGGACCAGTTTGTCGGCGGTGCCGTGGATTACCGTGGTGGGAGCGGTGATCTTCTTCGCGTAGGGCCGCAGACTGCCGGTGCCGGTGATGGCGGCCATCTGCCGCACGACACCGGACGGGTTGTAGTTCCGCTCGTACATCACCTGCGCGATCTCCAGTTGCTCCTCGGGCGGAGTGCGATAACCGGGGGAACCGATCGCGGCGAGCGTCTTCGCCGAATGCGCGATGATCTCGTCCTTGGTGGCGTCCTTCCCGACGCCACCGATGAGCGGCAGTAGGGCGCGCGGATCGGGCGGTGGCAGGAACGGTTCGTTGGTGCTCGAGAAGAGGATCCCGACCGACTTCGTTCGTTCGGGATAGCGTCCGGCGAAGACCTGGGTGATCATTCCGCCCATGGAGGCACCGACGACGTGCACCGAGTCGATGTCGAGGTGGTCGAGCACGCCGACGGCGTCGGCCGCCATGTCCGTGATCGTGTAGGGCACGTCCGAGGACATCCCGAACTCGTGCCGGATCAGGCGAAGAATCTGGGAACCCCGCACTTTCTGCCCCGTCATCTTGGTGGACAACCCGATGTCGCGATTGTCGATTCGGATCACCCGGTAGCCGGCGTCGACGAGACGGGTGCAGAAGTCCATGGGCCACAACGTCAATTGCGCTGACAGGCCCATGATGAGCAACACTGCGGGGTCTTCGATCGACCCCATGTCCTCGTACGCGATCTCGACGGAGTTCGTCGGCGCGACACCTTGTTCGATTCTCATGTTCTCGTTCCTACCAGCCGGGCTCACCGAGTACCGGAACCACCAGGTAACTCGGATTCTGCGGATCGATGTCGATGTCCTGTCTGCGCAATCGCGTACGCACCAGATCCGGCAGGATCGGAATGAACCGCGGTGTGTCGGTGGCGAATACACTCACGCGCAGGCGGTGGCCGGATGCGATGACGGCCTCGGTGGTGAGGATGTCGATGTCGAGAGCGATGGGTTCGCCGATGGGGACCGGGAGCAGCGCTGCTTCGGTGAGTGGATGGTAGGGGCGGGTGTAATCGCCGTTCGGGGCGAACAGTGATCGCTCGTCGTCGACGGCTCGGCGGGAGGCGAGCAGTGCGCCGTTGCTCAGCACGATCGATCGACCGCTCGGGGCGACGTCGCAGATCATGATGGCCCACATCGCTTCCGGTGCACGGCAGACGACGCGCAGGTGCAGGTTCATGGGGCCGGACAGCACGGTGTCCGACTCGGCGGGTGCGGTGGTGAAGGTGACTGCGGCCCCCTCGGCGAATCGATTGTCGTAGGTGAAGCCGCCGCCCAGGACTGCCGTCACGCCGGCGAGAACCTGTGTGGTGTCACGAGATACGACGGCTCGCAGTGACGGGCGAACGGTCAGGACGTCGGATTCGGCGGCCGGCTCGCCGGTGAGGCTGCCGTCGCCGACGGCATGAGGGGCGGTGCCGGACGCCGCTGCCGACAGGTACAGCCTGCGTGGTTGTGCCCGGGGAGCCGGAAAGTGCCCGTGCGCAGTCCAATTACCGCCCTGCTGACGCAGGGTGACGGGGCCGTAGTTCTCGATTCCGTTGTCCACGTCGCGTAGCCATTTGTCGAACCAGGCGCGCTCGAGTACGTCGAGCCGAGGCGGAAATCCTGGTTCGCCGAAGCCGATTCCCGGGTTGCCGTGGTAGCCGTCGCCGACGAGCAGTTGCTTGAATCCGCGTTCGAGGGGCAGCCGGTTGTAGATGTCCGGTGCGGAGCCGCCGAAGATGTCGTGCCAGCAGCCGTACAGAAACGTCGGTGCCGCGATGTCTTCGATGACGGCATCGATGGTGTCGTAGTACTCGTTGTCGTAGATTCGCGGATCTCCGCCTGTGACAAACCCTTTGGCCAGGTCGAACAGATTAGTGGCCGGGGATCGAGCGCGATCGCGGAGCCAGGCGAGCGTGTCGATTCCGCCGACCGCAGGCGCCCACTTGAGCCCGTTGACGGCCGCGAGCCACAGTGGAATGAACGCCGAGGTGGCACCTCCGGTGGCGAAGATCTCGCGCACGATGTCCACCGAGCCCTCGACCGCGAAGACCGCGTCGAGCCCGGCGGGCTGCTTGGCTGCGGCCTGCAGAGAGTTGATCGCGGAGTACGAGATTCCGGCCATCCCGATCCGGCCGTCGCACCAGTACTGGCGTCGGGCCCAGTCGATCACCTCGAGCGAGTCGAGCTGTTCCCGGGGACCCAGCACGTCCCAGGTGCCCGAGGAGCTGCCGGTGCCACGGACGTCGACGATCATCTGCACGTACCCGCTGCGGACGAGATGACGGTTGACCGAGAACAGGTCGGCAGCCCCGCCCGCCACCACTCGGGTGATCTCGGTGATGCCGTCGAATCTGCTTCCGGTCAGGTCGAATGCGGACGAGAAAGCTCTGATGGCACGGCCCAGAACCGGGGTCTCGAGGACGGTGTCGATGCCCTTGATCAACAGCTTGTTGTAGGGCGTGAGGTTCAGGACGGTGGGAAACGTGCCTTCCACCGCCTGTCCCGACGCGTCCGCGGGGCGAAAGACGTATGCGCGCAACGCGGTTCCGTCGCTCATCGGAATGCGCACGTTCGTCGTGATGGACACCCGAGGGTAGCGCGGTTGTTCGCGCACGATTGCCGCCCACGCCGCTGCCGCGTCGCCGCCGCTCGGATCGCGTGCGGGTTGCAGGAGGGGGTGGGGGTGTACTGCCGTCATGGGAAACGATTAGACCGTCGAAGGGCCTCGTTTGTCTCGCGGAACGCGCATCACCGGTGATGTCACCGACCGGCACAGGGCGATTTGCCGACTTCGATTGGGAACACTCTCAACGCCGGTTGAGCGCCGCTGTGGGGGTTCCCAGACTTTCCCGGTCACCCGGTTATGAGCCCGCGTCATTGCTAACGTCTGCCCGTCCGAGTGATGTGGGACACCGACCGTTGCAGGGGAGCGCGAATGCACGTAGAGGCACTGTTCGGAGACGGATCGTTGCGTCCGATCTGGCCGCACGCAGATGCACTGATCACCAACGAATGCCCGGGGCTTCGTTTCGCCGGGAAGTATGCCGACGTCGTCGCGCTGAGCAACGGTGATCCGACGGCGCTGCGCCCGTTCATCGACGAGGACACTCGCCGCCGTGTGGCAGATATGGCAGCACCGCGTACCGACACCGCGTTGGTGTTCGGGGCCAACGGCTTTCTCGGTGCTCACCTGATCGGCCGCCTCACTCGTGATTCCGCCGTCGAGGTCGTCTATGCGATGGTGCGCCCCACCGAGGAGGAAACGGCTCTCGAGCGCCTGCAGCGCACGTTCGACCAGTACGAGATCGCGGTGGACGCAGACAAGATCCGCATCGTCGAGGGCACTCCCACGAAATTCCGGTTCGGTCTCGACAAGACCGCCTACTACGACCTGGCTGCCGGAGTGGGACAGATCTTCAACTGTGCCAGTTCCACCGATTACACCGAGAGCTACGCCGAGCTGCGCGACGACTGGTTCGTCAGCGTGCTGCGCATCCTCGAATTCAGCATCACCTCCACCCGCAAGCATCTGACGTACGTGGGCAGTATCGGTGCCCACCTCTATCAGAAGCCCGAGGATTTCCGTCGTCCCGATTCGTGGTGGTACTCCGGATACGCGCAGATGAAGTGGGTCAACGCAACGCTGCTCGGGTGGCTGTCGATGTCGGACACCTACTCCGTCACCCTGTGCGAGGCGCCCTACATCCTCGGAAGCACCGAACTCGGTCGTGATCCGGGTCGGGTCTACAGCTTCTGGCGCATCATCGAACTGGCGATCGCGGCCGGTGCCATCTGGGACGGCCCGGGGATGAACTACGTTCCGGTCGACGTGATGTGCGACGTCATGGCGAGCAACTCGTTGCGCAGCCATCCGCTGACGAGGCTGTTGCCGAGCAATCCCACCGGCTACGGTCACGATCTGTACGCCGATCTTCTCGGCCTCGATCTGGTGAGCTGGGACGAGTTCAAGGAGCGCGTCAGTGCGCGCATCTCGCCGCGGTTCGCCGAGACGATGCTGGCAGACAACATCGATCAGCTCATGCGGCTGGTGCACAAGCCCGAGGCGATCCTGCCCGTCGACCACGACGTCTCCTGGTGCGATCATCGCCGACTCTTCGAGCTCTACTTCGAGAAAGCACAGCTCAAGACGCTCACGCCCGCCGCCGTCAACTGACGTGTCGGACGGACTCGAACCCACCTCGGTGCGCCTGCGGGACGTACCGATCGGCCGCGAGGTGACCAACGGCGTTCTCTCGCTGGGCTTCTACGTGGTGTGCGGGCTGATCGGGCTGCTGCCCGGCTCGCTGAGGAACCGGGCCGCCGACGCCTTCGTGACCTGGTCGGAGAGCGTCGACGAACAGCGGCACAACTGATGTGGTGGGTTCGAGGGGTACTCGTCCTCGGTGTGGTGCTGGCAGCTCCGTTCGCTCTGTTCGTGTACTGGCGGACCCGGTTCTTCTTCCGTGATCCGCACCGCGAACCGCCCGCCGATCCGCGGGCGGTGCTCGCGCCGGCCGACGGCTTCGTCACGTACGTCAAACGGGTGGAGGCCGGCAGTACCGCGTTCGCCGTGAAGAAGGGGCGGACGATCGTTCTCGACGAGATCGCCGGAGTCGCGTCCACCGCCAGCGGCTACCTGATCGGGATCTACATGTCCGAATACTCGGTGCACCGCAATCGAATTCCCGTCTCAGGCACCATCGGTATGCGTCGCCACCGGTCCGCGGCCCCGTTCAACAAGTCGATGGCCAGGGTGGGCGCGAATCTGTTGACCCGACGCACCCCCTACGACGAGGGCTGCGACTACCTGCTCACCAACGAGCGGCTCACCATCTCGATCGAGCACGAGTCCGGTGCCGTGGTGACGGTGACGCAGATAGCCGATCTCTGGGTGGACCGCATCGTCGCGCACGTCGCCGTCGGCGACAGCGTCGAACGCGGCGAGCAATACGGGATGATCCGCTTCGGTTCTCAGTGCGACGTGTTCGTGCCGGACGCACTCGTCGACGAGATCACCGTCCGGCCAGGTAATTACGTGTTCGCCGGGGAGACGACGGTGGCCCGTTCGCCGATCCTCGTGGACGGCAGTCAACAGAGCGAAGAGGAACGATGATCACGATCGAAGAGGTCGACGGCAAAGCAGGCTGGCGCGAGTTCGAGGCCGTCTCGGACCTGGTCTACCAGGGCGATCCGTATCGCCTTCCCGACGAGTCGATGGACCTGCGTCGAGTGCTCATCGCACCGCCGTCCTCGGTCGCCGCCACCCGCATCACCAAGGCATTCCTGGCGCGCGAGAACGGAATTGCCGTCGGTCGCATCGTCGCCATCCACGATCTCTCGTTCACCGAGTACACGGGGGAGTCGATCGGCTTCTTCGGCTTCTACGAGGCCGTCGACGATCACGACGTCGCGACAGCGTTGCTCGACGCTGCCGCGCAATGGCTTTCGGCGCGCGGGCTCGCGACGATTTCCGGGCCGTTCGGACCGTCGATGTTCTACAGCGCAGGCATCGTCGTCGACGAGATCCCGGCGCTGCCCCTGGTGGGGATGCCGCACAATCCGCTCTACTACGCGGCCCACTTCGAGAAGTGGGGTCTGATGGCGGTCAAGGACTTCTACAGTTACCTCTTCGACGACCCGTGCATCATCTACAACGACCCCAAGTACGCGCGGCACATGCAGATCTTCGAGAAGATCAAGGCGCGGTCGGAGGTGACGTTCCGGTCGATGAAGTATCGGACGCTACGCCGCGACGCGCGCATCGTGCGAGACCTCTACAACAAGACGTTCGTCAACTTCTGGGGCTTCTCGCCGCTGTCCTACACGGAGCTGTTCGAGTTGCTGAAGATGATGCTCCCGGTCATCGACCGCAGGCTCACGCTGCTGGCCGAACTCGACGGCAAGCCCGTCGGCTTCCTGATGGGCATCCCGGACGTCAATCAGGCCGCCGCCAAGGCGTCGCACCTGAAGTCGCGCTGGGCGCGAGACCTGGTGACGCTGTGGCACGTCAAGCGTCCGGGCCGGACGGAGATCATCGACGGCGTACGGGTGGACATGCTGTTCGTCGATCCCGATTGCCCCGACCGGGCCGTGTCCTCCCTGCTGATCATGGAGATGTCGGTGCGCATGCGCGACCTCGGGTTCACGCGCGTCGAAGCCGCTCCCGTTCTCGACGACAGTCCGTGGATGAAGGGGTCGGTCCTGTCCAGGACGAAACTCGCTCCGCACCGCACGTACCGCATTTTCAGCCGGGAGTTGACGTAGATGACCGACACGATTTCGCGCATCGACCCGCAGGTGACCACTGGAAACATCGGCGACCGGTGGGGCCGACTCGTCGCGCGTCGGCGCTGGGTGGTGCTGGCGATCTGGACGCTGCTCGCGGTCGGATCGGCGATTCTGTATCCGGCGCTGCAGAATTCGCTGGTCGGAGCCAACTTCTCGGTACCGGGCACCGAATCGAGCCGCGCCGACGACCTGATCGAGCGTCACTTCGAGTCGTTCGGCTCCGAACAACTCGTCGTCACGTTCACCTCCGAATCGGTGAACACGTCGGACCCGGCGTTCCGTGAGCGAGTGGGGGAGGTGGTCTCCTCGCTGCGGCAGTCCCCCGATGTGCTGCGGGTCGTCGACCCCTACGAGACCGCGGGCTTCGTCCCGACGATCTCGCAGGACGGCACGTCGGCGCTCGCGTTCGTCGGTATCGGCGGAGAGGCCAGCGATCGGATCGCGGTGGCCGAACGCGTGCAGGAGATGATCGGCGCGGCGTCCGGCGACGGCGTCGAGGTGGCGGTGACGGGGTATTCCCCGATGACGGTCGATCTCACCCGCGTCGAATCCGAGGACGCCGTGCGGGCCGAGAGCATCGGTCTGCCCATCGCCTTCGTGGTGCTGGTTCTCGCGCTGGGGTCCGTGGTCGCGGGCATCGTGCCGTTGGTCTCCACCGGAATCGGCGTGCTGGCGGCGTTCGGAATGTTCGCGCTGTTGTCCAACTTCATGACGTTCGACGTTCTCGTCACCACCGTGGCGGCGATGTTCGGCCTGGGTCTGGGAATCGATTACGCACTGTTCATCGTCAGTCGATTCCGGGAAGAGATCGGGCGAGCCGGACCACCCGACGATCCGCACCGGACCGAGCGCGCGGTGGGGGCGGCCATGGGTACGGCCGGGCACACCATCGTCATTTCCGGTCTGGTCGTGTTGATCGCACTCGGAGCCCTCGCCATCGTCGATGTTCCTGCCGTCCGCAGCATCTCGTTGGTGGTCGCGCTGACCATCGCGACCGTCGTCGTGGTCGCGTGGACCCTGCTGCCGGCGATTCTCGCGGTTCTGGGAACGCGCATCGGCGCGTGGTCGCTGCCCCACAGATTCCAACCTCCGTCGGTCGACGAGCACGAGGCCGCAGTTCCTACCTGGTGGTCACGGTGGGCGCAGCATGTCATCGAACGACCGTGGCGCTACACGGTCGCGTCGGCCGCGGTGCTCGTCGTGTGCCTGATTCCCATCGGTTCCATCTCGTACGGTGTCGACCTCGGGGCCGAGGCGCTGAGCGCGGAACCGTCCGGACGGGCCAACACGGTCCTGACCGAGAAGTTCGCGCCCGGGACCATCTCGCCCATCACCATCGTGTTCACGGGTGAGGACGACAGTCCGTTGGGACCGCAGCAGCTGGCCACCGTCGACGCGTTCGCTGCCTCCGTGCGCGACGACGATCGCGTCGCCTACGAGCTGGCACAGCCGGAGGGCGGGCGATCGTTGCTGATCGTGGTTCCGTCGGTGCCGATCGACTCGACCGAGGCCGCCGATCTCGTGGGATCCCTTCGAGCGCAGGCGGTTGCCGCCGGCGACACGGACGGCACGAGCGTCTCCGTCGGTGGCACCACCGCACTGGTGGTCGACGCCGCCGACGAGATCTCCGGCAAATTCGCCTGGGTCGTGGCCGCGGTCCTGGCCTTCTCCCTCTTCTACCTGGCCGTCGTCTTCCGCAGTGTGGTGATTCCGCTCAAGGCCGTCGCCATGAACCTGCTGGTCACCGGCGCAGCGTTGGGTGCGACCGTCGCCGTCTTCCAATGGGGTTGGGGGTCGAGCATTCTCGGCTTCGAGAGCCCGGGCTACATCCAGGTGTACCTACCGGTGACGGTGTTCGCCGTGGTCTTCGGCCTGTCGATGGACTACGAGGTGTTCCTCATCGGCCGCATGCGTGAGATGTTCGTGCGGGGAGCGAGCAACGACGTGGCCGTGGTCGACGGCATCGAGCACACCGCCAGGCCCATCACGGCGGCCGCCGCGATCATGATCGCCGTGTTCGCCAGCTTCCTCACCGCCGACGTGCTCGAGCTCAAACAGTTCGGCTTCGCTCTCGCCATCGCCGTACTGTTCGACGCGGTGCTGGTGCGCATGATGATGGTGCCGGCGATGATGAAGCTCTTCGGCGAGCGCAACTGGTGGCCCGGCTCGAAACGCTACGAGGCCGTCGGCAGCTGAGCACGCGCCAGGACGGCACCGCCGGACGTGCGGATCTCGATGTCGGTCACGTCCTGACGCAGCACCGCGGCGTTCATTCGGCACTCGATGGTGATGTCACTACCGAGGAACGTGCCGGACGGACGCTCGACACCCGATCGGTCGACGAGAACCACCTCGTACGGGCCACGATCGGAGATGCCGTCCATCTCCAGGACGGTCTCTGTACCCCACGTGTGGGCGACCAGACCTCCTTCTATGTCCACACTCGGCACCTCGGTGGTGAAGGCGACCTGCTCGTACGCGCCGAGGGTTCCGGGTGGACCGGTGATCGCGGCGGGTGGATTCGCGGGGTCCTGGCGGTAGGCGTCGACTCCGAGCACCACCCCACTGCCGACCACCACCCCCACGATTGCGGCCGCAACGGCCAGCCCTGCCGATCTGCGCTGCCCCCCGAACCGCTGCCTTCCCAACCGCTGCCCACCGAACCGCTGTGTCCGCCGATCTTGCTGCAGCGACCTTTCGGAGCTGCCTGTCGCACCGAGGATTCGCTCGCGAAGGTCGGGTGACGTCGAAGATTCGAGCCACGCGTCGGTAGGGCCGCGGCTCCCGAGAGTCATGGTCAGCGAGCGCAATTCGGCGATCTCGTCGTCGATCGTGGGATCGGATGCAGCGAGCCGACGCAGTTCGGCGGCTTCGGCGTCGTCGAGATCGTCACCGACGGCAGCGGCGATCAACTCGGCTCGGCGATCGGGTGCTGCGCTCATGTCTCCTCCTTTCCGTCGAGATGTTGTCGTAGGGCTCGCAGTGCGTAGAAGGTGCGGGTGCGCAGTGTTCGCACGGCGACCCCGGTCGATTTCGACAGCTCCGCGTAGGAGCTGCCGCCCAGGTGCACTGCGACGACGACCTGCCGATGCTCGGGGGAGAGCAGGGCGAGTGCGGCGATGATGCGGAGCCGCTCGTCGACGTCGGGGCTGGTGTCACGCGTGACCCTGCCCGACTCCCGCCCGACGTCGTCGATCCGGTCCGAGGCCGGCATCGGCATCCTCGTCAGCGACCGCTGAGCATCGACGATCACGTTGCGTTCGATGGCGAACAGCCACGTTCGCAGGGACCCGCGCCCGGGCTCGAATCGGGACCGCGCTCGCCACGCCCGAAGGAAGGTCTCCTGAACACAATCCTCGGCCAGAGTTCTGTCACGGAGAGCGTTGACGGCGAACCCGAGCATGGCCGACGCGTGCTCGTCGTACGCGGCAGCGACGTCGAAGTCCAGTTCGATCACGCTCCCGATGCTCATGACAGTGGATACGTCGGTGGACCCTCGGACGTTCATGGCGAGGGCGGAAAACATTTCTTTACCGAGCTTTGAACATTTTGGCATCGGCGCTCGTACACCTTGCACGGGCTCGCCTGCCCGATACTCCCACGGAAGGCACACGAGATGACCAGACGCTCGATCCCCCGCCCGGCAACGTCGATCCGATCCACCGCCACAGCGCTCGTCGGTGGTACCGCCACCGCTGCGGCGATGATGCTGTTCGCCGCCGCCCCGGCCGGTGCCGATACGCCTGTCGCCGAACCGGATTCCTTCACCAGCGCATTCACGGCCATGGCCACTCCCGACCAGGTGCTCAACGGAGAGGGCGTCGCCACTCCGGGTCAGCCCGGTGCGATGGGTACCTTCACTCTGCGCATCAACTCCGACCTCGACATCATCTGCTACGACATCGCGCTCGAAGGCGTGACCGGCGACTACATGAGCCCGGCCAAGACCGCCACGCACATCCACCAGGCTGCGGCGGGCGCAGCAGGTCCTCCGCGTCTGGCATTCCCGAACCCCACCCCGATCGGCGATGGCCCGCGCACCAGCAGCGGCTGCATGCAGGGACCGTTCACCACCGGCCTGACGCCTGCCGGTGCCGACGCGGACAGCGGGACCGGATTCACCCTGGATCAGATCGAAGCCGACCCGGCAGCCTTCGCCGCCGACACCCACACCGTCGACTTCTCGGCCGGAGCGGTGCGCGGCCAGCTCAGCCAGATTCCGGTCGGGTCCGTTGCGACCGGTGGCGGCGGGTCGGCGCTCGCGGCGTCCGATTCGGCGTCGAGTTCGGTGCTGCCGGTCGTCGGTGCGGTGGCACTGGGCGCGATGGTCGTCGCGGGCGTGACGGTCGCTGCTCGACGCGAGGTGCGGAGCTGAGATATCCGGTTCTGATCGCGGTCGCTGCCGCGGCGGTGGTGGTGGGCTGTTCCTCGCCCCCTCCATCGCCGCCGGCGGCGACCACGCCGGTGTCTTCGCAGCCGTCGTCGAGCACCACCGCGCCTGCACCCGCCGTGCCAGTACCCGCAGTGGATTCGGTGAGACCGGCCCCGACGCGGGTGAGTGCCGTGGACATCGCGCTCGACGAGCCGTTGATCGGCCTGGGGCTCACCGAATCGGGTGAGATGCAGGTGCCCACCGACTACGACGACGTCGGGTGGTTCACCGGAGGTGGCCGACCCGGCGCGATCGGCAGTCCGACGGTGATAGCCGGGCACGTCGACTCGACGACCGGTCCCGCGGTGTTCGATCGCCTGTCGGAACTCGGAATCGGCGATGTCGTTGCGGTGGACGACGAGGCGGGTGGCCGAGCCGAGTACCGCATCGACGAGATCGGTGATTACGGCAAAGCCGAGTTCCCGACGGCGTCGGTCTTCGGGGCTGTGCCTGCCGACGAGATCCGGCTCATCACCTGTTCGGGTGACTTCGACGCAGCCGTGGGCAGCTACGAGCGCAACCTCGTTCTCTACGGAGTGCGCATATGACAGTGCAACGCATATGGCAGTGCGAACACCGAACGTTTTGGAGTTGACCCCGAACGTGTTGTAGCCTGGTCGACGGTTCGGATCACGAATGCTCGCACTCGTGCCCTGACCGCCCAATCAAGTTCTACCCAAGACCGTTGGTCACCGCCTTCTCGAAGGATTCGCTTCCGGGAGTTGTGCGGTTGAAGGTCCGAGACAGCTTCGGACGGCCCACGCAGGAGAACGAGGTAGGGAACCTGTATGCAGCCCTGGTGGCTGCCCGCTCGTTCACGCCCCGTGTGCTTCTTGCGCCGGGGCGTTCGTCGTTTTCCGGCCCTCTCGCGATCGACACAACTTCCCACGAGAGGAGGCGAAGTATGGCAAAGCCCGAAAAGGTCTCAGCAGTATCGGAGATCACCGAACAGTTCAAAGGTTCGACGGCTGCCGTCGTCACGGAATACCGTGGCCTGTCGGTGTCCGGTCTGACTCAGCTCCGGCGTGCGCTCGGCGAAGGTGCCACGTACTCCGTCGCCAAGAACACCCTGGTCAAGCGCGCAGCAGCCGAGGCCGGCATCACCGGCCTCGACGACTTGTTCGTCGGACCGACCGCCATTGCATTCATCAAGGGCGAGCCGGTCGACGCAGCGAAGGCCATCAAGGCCTTCGCGAAGGACAACAAGGCCTTGATCGTCAAGGGCGGCTACATGGACGGCGCAACGCTGTCCGTGGACGAGATCAACAAGATCGCAGACCTCGAGTCGCGCGAAATCCTGTTGGCCAAGCTCGCCGGCGCCATGAAGGGCAACTTGTCGAAGGCTGCAGGCCTGTTCAACGCTCCCGCATCGCAGTTCGCGCGTCTTGCGTTCGCGTTGCAGGAGAAGAAGGCTGCCGGCGAACCCGCCGCAGCCGAGGCACCTGCAGAAACAGAAGCACCGGCGGAAGCTCCCGCCGAAAGCTGATCCGCTGGTATTGGCGAACAGCTCAGCTCCACACCACCAACACCAAGTCGCGGATCAGCGACCAGGTACTTACAGGAAGGACCCGCCACCATGGCGAAGCTCAGCACCGAAGAATTGCTCGACCAGTTCAAGGAGCTCACCCTCCTCGAGCTCAGCGAGTTCGTGAAGGCATTCGAGGAGACCTTCGAGGTCACCGCAGCCGCTCCCGTCGCCGTTGCTGCTGCAGGCGGCGGCGCTGCCCCCGCCGAGGCTGCTGAAGAGCAGGACGAGTTCGACGTCGTCCTCGAGTCGGCCGGCGACAAGAAGATCCAGGTCATCAAGGTCGTCCGTGAGGTTGTCTCCGGCCTCGGCCTGAAGGAAGCCAAGGACCTCGTCGAGAGCGCTCCGAAGGCAATCCTGGAGAAGGTCGCCAAGGATGCAGCCGAGGCTGCCAAGGAGAAGCTGGAAGCTGCCGGCGCAAAGATCTCCGTCAAGTAAGACCGCTTCGTTGCAGTCGCACGTCACGCTCTGACATCGAGAGCGAGTCGAGGGACCGTTTCCACTCCGGTGGGGACGGTCCCTTTTCTGTGTTTCCGGTGGCACCGGTCGAGGTGCCGTTGTGATCGGTCACGGACTCCGCGAGATCGCGTGACACTCGCTCTGCGTCCCTGTTTACTCGACCTCGCCGAAGTCCGAAGCTTTCCGAAGGGTTTCGGCTGTGATCGCTTGTGGCTTGTCACAGCAAAGCTCGGCAGGGACTTGTCACAGTTCTGGCGAGTCGCCGACCGTGTCGCGTGAGATGGGCCACACTGATGCAAGCTCTACAGCCTGACTCGGGGAAGTTCTTACTGGGCGGTAAGCTCCTGTGTCGGAGCGGACACGTGCATGGGTTACAGTGACGCAACCCACATCTGGGTCGATGTGTACGAATTGTGGAGGTCAGCGTGGGAGTCGAGGTTTCGGTCGAGGGATTGACCAAGTCTTTCGGTGTACAGAAGATCTGGCAGGACGTGACGTTGACCCTGCCGAAGGGTGAAGTCAGTGCTCTCCTCGGTCCGTCCGGAACCGGTAAGTCGGTCTTCCTGAAGTCTCTGATCGGCCTCCTCCGGCCCGAGCAGGGCAAGATCTTCATCGACGGAACCGACATCCTGCAGTGCTCCTCACGTGAGCTCTACGAGATCCGCAAGCTCTTCGGCGTGCTGTTCCAGGACGGTGCACTGTTCGGCTCGATGAACCTGTACGACAACGTCGCGTTCCCGCTCCGCGAGCACACCAAGAAGTCCGAGTCCGACATCCGCAAGATCGTCATGGAGAAGTTGGAACTGACGGGTCTGCTCGGTGCCGAGGACAAGCTCCCCGGTGAGATCTCCGGCGGTATGCGTAAGCGCGCCGGCCTCGCCCGCGCTCTGGTTCTCGACCCCGAGATCATCCTCGTCGACGAGCCCGACTCCGGCCTCGATCCCGTTCGTACCACGTACATTTCGCAGACCCTGATCGACATCAACGCCGAGATCGACGCGACGATCCTGATCGTCTCGCACAACATCAACCTGGCGCGGACGGTGCCCGACAACATCGGCATGCTCTTCCGTCGCCAACTGGTCATGTTCGGCCCGCGTGAGGTGCTGCTCACCAGCGACGAGCCGGTGGTCAAGCAGTTCCTCAACGGCACCATGATCGGTCCGATCGGTATGTCGGAGGAGAAGGACGAGGCGCAGATGGCGCAGGAGCAGGCCATGGTCGACGCCGGGCACCACGCCGGTGGCGTCGACGACGTGGAAGGCATCGTCCCGCAGATGAAGGCCACCCCGGGTACTCCGGTCCGCCAGGCCGTCGGACGCAGGCAGGAACGCGTCCGCCAGATCATGCACACCCTGCCGCACAGTGCGCAGGTCGCGATCCAGGAAAGCCTCGACACCACCGATCCCGGTCAGCGGAACCCCGTGTACGCAGACCAGCAGCAGGGCTACGACCAGCAGGGTTATGGCCAGCAGGGTTACGACCAGCAGGGTTACGACCAGCAGGGTTACGACCAGCAGGGCTACGGCCAGCAGGGCTATGGCCAGCAGGGTTACGACCAGCAGGGATACAGCGAGCAAGGTCATGAACAGCAGGGCTACCAAGCTCCGACTCAAGGTCGGGGTCAATAGCAGACATGGGGGGATCGAAGAAGTCCGCGTTCGCTCCGGCGAATGCCGCTCTGACTCAAGCCGGAAATATCGTCGAGCTGTTCGTCGAGGTCGTTCGGAACACCTTTCGTAGGCCGTTCCAGTTCCGCGAATTCATCGAGCAGGCCTGGTTCATCGCCAGCGTCACGATTCTGCCGACAGCGCTCGTCGCGATTCCGTTCGGTGCGGTCGTGTCGCTGCAGACCGGATCGCTCATCAAGCAGCTCGGTGCCGAGTCGTTCACCGGCGCGGCCAGCGTGCTCGCGGTCATTCAGCAGGGCAGTCCGATCGTGACCGCGTTGCTGGTGGCCGGTGCCGCAGGTTCCGCCGTCACGGCCGACCTCGGCTCGCGCACCATTCGCGAGGAGATCGACGCCATGCGGGTGCTGGGCATCGACCCGGTACATCGTCTGGTCGTTCCGCGAGTGCTCGCGATGATTCTCGTCGCACTGTTGCTCAACGGCCTGGTCTCGGTCGTCGGCATCGCCGGCGGTTACTTCTTCAACGTGATCCTCCAGGGCGGCACCCCCGGTGCGTACCTGGCGTCCTTCGGAGCGCTGGCGCAGCTTCCCGATCTGTATGTCGCAGAAGCGAAAGCGGCGATCTTCGGGCTCATCGCGGGCATCATCGCCTCCTACAAGGGGCTCAATCCCAATCCCGGACCCAAGGGCGTCGGCGAGGCAGTGAACCAGACGGTTGTCATCACGTTCCTGCTGCTCTTCTTCGCCAACCTCATTCTGACCCTGGTGTACCTCCAGGTCGTCCCAGCGAAGGGAGCGTAACCGCGATGACGATCGCAAGAGGTCGCGGTGACCGCACACTGATGCGTGTCAAGCGCGTCGGCAATGCCCCGCTCAACGTGCTCGACCGTGCAGGCGAGCAGATGTCGTTCTACCTGCGGGCCATCGGGTGGATTCCCAAGACCGCGGTGCATTACAAGAAGGAGGTGCTTCGCCTGCTGGCGGAGGTCACCTTCGGCAGCGGTGCGCTCGCCGTCATCGGCGGAACCATCGGCGTGATCGTGATGATGTCCGGCTTCACCGGCATCGTCGTCGGCCTGCAGGGCTACGCAGCACTCGAGCAGCTCGGTAGCTCGGTACTGACCGGCTTCCTTTCTGCGTACGTCAACACGCGTGAGATCGCGCCGATCGTCGCAGGACTTGCGCTCTCGGCCACCGTCGGCTGTGGCTTCACCGCCCAGCTCGGTGCCATGCGGATCTCGGAGGAGATCGACGCCCTCGAGGTGATGGCAGTACCGAGCGTGCCGTTCCTGGTGACCACCCGCATGATCGCCGGCTTCGTGGCCGTCATCCCGCTCTACATCGTCGGACTGCTGGCGTCGTACGTCGCGTCCCGTGGGATCAGCACCATCTTCAACGGGCAGTCCACGGGGTCCTACGACCACTACTTCAACCTCTTCCTACCTCCGGAAGACGTGTTGTATTCGTTCCTGAAGGTGCTGATATTCGCCTTCGTCCTGATCATGATCCACTGCTATTACGGCTACCACGCCTCGGGCGGACCTGCCGGTGTCGGTGTGGCCGTGGGCCGTGCCGTTCGTACCGCGATCGTCACGATCGCAGTGCTGGACTTCTTCTTGAGCCTCGCCATCTGGGGCACGACCACCACAGTGAGGGTTGCGGGATGATCGACTCGCCGTCGCGACTGAAGCGAGTACTGCTCGGTTTGGCGTTCTTCCTGGTGCTCATCCTGTTTCTGGGATGGAGCATCACGTCCTACAACAAGACGTTCAAGTCGGTGGTCAACGTCAGCCTCGAAACCGACTCGGTCGGAAATGCTCTGCCGATGAACGCCGATGTGAAGGTGCGCGGAATGATCGTCGGCGAGGTGCGCTCGGCGTCCACCGTCGACGGAGTCGTCACCTCGCAGCTGGCCATCGATCCGGACAAGGCTCCACTGATTCCGTCCAATGCGACGGCGCGGTTGCTGCCCAAGACTCTGTTCGGCGAGCGTTACGTGTCGCTGATCCTGCCCGAGAACGATTCCGCGTCGCCGATCACCGACGGCACGGTCCTGCAGCAGGACACCAGCGGGAACGCCATCGAGGTCGGGCAGTTGCTCGACGGCCTGCTCCCTCTGCTGCAGGCGATCCCGCCGCAGGACCTGGCGAACACCCTCGGGTCGTTGGCACAGGGACTCAGTGGACGTGGTGAGCAGCTCGGCCAGACCATCGACAACCTGACCAACGTCGTGTCGGGGCTGAACACGGAGCTGCCGAACATCCAGCAGACCCTGGTCGGGCTGGCGGACTTCTCGGAGACCTACGCCGACGCTGCGCCCGAACTGATTTCGGCGCTGGACAACCTGCGGACGACGGGCAACACCGTGGTCGAGCGGCAGTCCAGCCTCGAAACGCTGTACGGCTCGCTGACCTCGGCGTCCTACACCACCGCGGACTTCCTGCAGACCAACTCCGAGAACCTCATCGGATTGGCCGCGAACTCGCGTGAAGCTCTCGAGCTGCTGGCCGAGTTCTCCCCGACGTTCGGGTGCACGTTCACCCAGTTCGCCGAAGGTGCCAGGCGCGGCAAGATCGTGCTCGGCGAGGGCGACGAGTACCCCGGCATCAACGTGTCCGCATCGTTCGTCAACCCGAAGGGCCGTTACTTGCCGAACCAGGACGAGCCGCGCTTGTTCGACGATCGCGGAGCCACCTGCTTCGAACCCGCAGCACCGGGAGAGTTCTTCCCGCAGTACCCGGGAGGTTCGATCAACGACGGCTCCTACCAGGTGCCGACCCGCAACCCGGGACCGCAGGTGATCGAAGGGCAGGGGCCGCCCAAGTCGGCTCAGAGCTCCATCGTTCCCGCGGTCGCCGCATCCGCGCAGCCTGCGAGCTACGAGGGCTCGGACTTCGAGCGTGACACTCTCGCCGTGATCTACGGACAGGCGAGTGGTGTTGCACCGGACAGTGTTCCGTCGTGGGCAGCCGCTATCGGCGCACCGGCGATGAGAGGAGTGGAGGTGACCGTGCCATGAGAGGCCTTCTCGCGCCGATCATCAAACTGATCGTGTTCGCCGTGATCACGATCATTGCTACGGCCACCCTTGCCTTCACCATCGCCAACAGCAGTGGCGGCGGCGGTACCAAGTTCTCGGCAGTCTTCACCGACGTCACCTCACTCAACGAGGGCGACGAGGTTCGCATCGCAGGCGTTCGCGTCGGCCAGGTCGACTCGATCGAGATCGCCAACGAGCGCGAAGCGAAAGTGGACTTCACGCTGAGCAGCCGCGATTGGCTGCCCGCCAGTTCGACGGCAACCATCCGGTTCAGGAACCTGGTGGGCCAGCGCTACATCGCCATCGAGCAGGGCTCGGGTGACCAGGGCCGCAAGATCACCGAAGGTGCCACCATTCCGTTGGAACGGACCAAGCCTGCGGTGAATCTGACCACGCTGTTCGACGGCTTCCGGCCGCTGTTCACCACCCTGAGCTCCGACGACGTCAACAAGCTGTCGTACCAGATCATCCAGGTGTTCCAGGGAGAGTCGGGCACGATCAACGAACTGGTCACCAACACGGCGACCCTGACGAACACCGTCGCCGACAAGGACCAGGTCATCGGCCAGGTCATCACCAATCTCAACAACGTGCTGGCGACGGTCAACCAGAACGACGGTCAGCTGGACAGCTTGATCGTCAACACCCAGCAGCTGGTCTCGGGTCTGTCGGCCGACCGTGAGGTCGTCGGCTCGGCCGTCACCTCGCTCGCGGGTCTGACCAACGCCACCGCCGACCTGCTCGAGCCGACTCGGCCGTCGATCCAGGGATCGGTCACGGCACTGAACACGCTGGCCGAGACCATCAACCGTCGAAGCGCCGACGTGGACGCGGTCCTGGGGAATCTGCCCGTGAAGCTCGACAAGCTGATTCGCACGGCCCAGCAAGGATCGTGGTTCACGTTCTACCTGTGCGGTATCGACATCGTCGCCGGACCGGGTACCTCGCCGAACCTGAATCTGCCCACCGGGCTTCCGACCGTCAACCAGCCGCTGTACACGAACTCGGCAGAGCGTTGCAAAGCTGGGGGGATCCAACAATGAAATCTCGTCGTAGTCCGGCCACCATCGGTGCTCTGGGCATTGCCATCATCCTGCTCGCCACGATGTCGGTCTTCTTTCTCGACCGTCTCCCGATCATCGGTGCCGGCTCGGTGTACACCGCCGAGTTCAGCGAGGCCGCAGGTCTCAAGGCCTCCAACGAGGTTCGTATCGCCGGAGTGAAGGTCGGCAAGGTGACCGACGTGCGTCTCGAAGGCGACCGGGTGCTCGTGGACTTCACGGTGCAGGACGCCTGGGTCGGCAGCGAGTCACGGGCCGCCATCGCGATCAAGACGCTGTTGGGACAGAAGTACCTGGCGCTCGACCCGAGCGGCCCGGAGACGCTGAGCCCCAAGGAGCCGATCCCGCTCGAGCGCACCACGTCCCCGTACGACGTCATCGACGCGTTCTCCGATGCGGCGTCGACCATCAACGACATCGACACCGATCAGCTCGCGACGAGTATGCGGACCCTGTCCGAGGCGTTCTCGGAGACGCCTGCGAACATCCGCGCCTCGCTCGACGGCGTCACCCGGTTGTCGCAGACCGTGGCCAGCCGTGACGAGGAGCTCAAGAAGCTGTTCGAGGCCACCGGTGAGACGTCGAAGGTGTTGGCCGACCGCAACGAGCAGTTCAACAAGCTGATCACCGACGCAGGTCCGCTTCTCGAAGAGCTGAACAACCGCCAGCAGGCAATTTCGCAGCTGCTCACCGGCACTCAGCGTGTCTCGCAGGAGCTGACCGGCCTGGTTCGCGACAACGAGGCGACCATCAACCCGATGCTGCAGCAGCTCAACGGCGTCATCGAAATCCTGCAGCGCAACAACGACAATCTCGACCGTGCGCTGAAGCTGTACGAACCGTTCATCCGGCTGTACACGAACGTGACCGGCAACGGTCGATGGCTCGATATCACGCTGGCCAACCTCACACCTCCCGGAGTTCCGTTGATACCTGGCTACCGCCAGCCCTCACTCGACAAGTTGCCGGGGGAATGATGACAGACACGCAGACAGCACCGAGAAACAAGAACAAGCTCGCGCTGATCGCCGTCGTCGTGATCGTGGCGCTGATCGTGGCCGTGGCCGGTTGGTGGTTGTTCACCAGGGCCGGCACGACCAAGATCACCGCGTACTTCGACAAGTCGATCGGCATCTACTCCGGCTCCGAGGTACGAGTGCTGGGCGTCAAGGTCGGCACGGTCGACTCCGTCACGCCACTCGGTGACGACGTCGAGGTCGTCCTTCGCGTCGACCGCGGGGTCGACATCCCGGCCGACGCCAAGGCCGTGCAGGTCAGTCCGTCGCTCGTCGCCGATCGTTACGTCCAGCTCTCACCCGTCTACACCGGCGGAGACACCATGGCGGACGGCACGACGATCGGTCGCGATCGCACCGCCACACCCGTCGAGGTCGACGAGCTGTACAAGTCCATCAACGACCTGTCGACCGCCCTCGGTCCCGACGGTGCGAACAAGGACGGCGCTCTCACCGACCTCGTCAACACCGGTGCCGCGAACCTCGACGGCAACGGTGAAGCCCTGGGCGACAGCATCACCCAGCTGTCTGCCGCCGGCCGCACTCTGAGCGATTCGCGCACCGACGTCTTCGACACGATCAAGAATCTGCAGACGTTCGTCAGCGCTCTGGCCGTCAACGATCAGCAGGTCCGCAACTTCAACACCCAGTTGGCCGACCTGACCGGTTTCCTGTCGGGTCAGCGAGAGGATCTGGGAGCTGCGCTCCAGCAGCTGTCGGTTTCGCTCGGCGACGTGGCGACGTTCGTCGCGGACAACCGGACCGAACTGACCGATGCCGCAAACGGTCTCGTGGTTCCGACTCAGACGCTCGCCGACAACCGCGAGCAGCTGGTGCAAACACTCACGTTGCTGCCGCTGGCCATCAGCAACCTGGTGAACGCCTACGACGCCGAGTCCGGCACGCTCGCCTCGCGCGCCAATCTCCAGAACGAGACCCAGGATCCGCTGGGCACCGTGTGCAAGCTCCTCGACCTCGGCGCGCTCGTTCCCGGCGATCCGCGCTTCGAGGCACTCGGTGCGCAGATTCAGCCGATCATCGATCAGTGCGCCAACATCACCACGATGATCCAGGCACCGATCACCGACCAGAACCGCATCGTGCTGCCGTTCGGTGTTCTCACCAACGACATCGAGCAGAACGTGTCCGTGCCGGGCACCGTGCCGGGCGTCGTCTCGCCGAGGCTCGGAAACAGCACGATGCCCGGACTGGAGCAGTCGTACATCGGAGGTGGGGGACAGTGAGAACCTCTGTGAAAGGGAATCGAGCCCGCGTGAAGCGTTCCTTGGTCGTCGGAGCAGGCGTGTGCGTGGTGGCGCTGTCGGCCGGAGCGTGCTCGTCGGCCGGCATCTACGCCGTACCGCTTCCCGGTGGTGCCGATGTCGGTGACAATCCTTTCAACCTGACGGTGCAGTTCGACGACGTACTCGACCTCGTCCCGCAGTCGACCGTCAAGGTCGACGGTGTGGCTGTCGGCCGGGTGGCTTCCATCTCCGTCCCGAACGAGGGGTGGACGGCCGATGTCGACGTCATCCTCAACTCGGACGTGGATCTGCCTGCCAATGCGATCGCATCGGTGCAGCAGACCAACCTGCTCGGTGAGAAGTTCGTGCAGCTCTCGGCACCTCCCGCGGACGAGTCCGCAGCGCGGCTGCAGGACGGCGACACCATCCCGCTGGATCGAACCCGCCACGCGACCGACATCGAGCAGGTACTCGGTGCGCTCTCGCTGCTGCTCAACGGTGGCGGCGTGGGGCAGCTCTCGCCGATCGTCAAGGAACTGAGCACGGCATTCGACGGTCGCGAAGGCAGGACCAAAGAGCTTCTGCAGCAGGCGAACACGCTGATCGACGGCCTCAACCAGCAGCGTGACGACATCACCCGCGCCATCGATGGTCTCGACACTCTCAGCGGCCGCGTCAACACGCAGACCGACAAGATCGACGCCGTGCTGAAGGATCTGCCGATCGCCACCGAGGTGCTCGAACAGCAGCGCCCGCAGCTGACCGAGATGCTCGGAGCTCTCGATCGTCTCGGAGCCGTCGGCACCGACGTGATCGACCGTTCCAAGGACGATCTGATCGCAGACCTGCGGGCACTGCGCCCGACGCTCCAGGCGCTGGCCGATTCGGCGGACGACGTGGTGACATCGCTTGCGGTGATTCCCACGCTGCCGTTCGCCGACGGAACCGAGAAGATCATCGAAGGCAACTCCGCCAACCTGTTCCTCTCTCTCGACCTGTCGATCGGAACTGCGCTGCGTAACTTCGGCGTCGGTGAAGGCGATCCGGTCTACGTCCAGCCCAAGTACGGCAACACACTGCCGGTGGTCGATCCGTCGAATCCGTACTACAACGGAAACGGACCTCGGCCGGGTTGGCCGACGATCTCGTTGCTGCCGTTGCCTCCGATCATCCCGTCACCGGTTCCGGGCCCGGGTGCTCCGGCGAACGAGCAGGCTGCCGCGGCCGCCGCGCCCGCACCGGCCGATCCGTTGGCACCGTTGAACGATCTGCTCGAGCGATTCGGAGTTGGACAGTGAGATCGAGACTGGTTCGCATTCAATTGGTCCTCTTCGTCGTGGTCGCCGTATTGGGCTTGGTCTATGTCGGTGCCAAGTACGTGCGCCTGGACAACATGCTCGGCTTCGGGCAGTACCAGGTCGATCTGAATCTCGCTGATTCCGGTGGCATCTTCTCCAATGCCGAGGTCACCTACCGAGGTGTTCCGGTGGGAACCGTCGGGGATCTGGAACTGACGCAGGACGGCGTCCGGGTCGCGCTCATGCTCGACAACGGTGGGCCGGACATCCCGGCCGGCACGAAGGCCGTCGTCGCCAACCGGTCTGCGATCGGTGAGCAGTACGTCGACTTGCAGCCCGACACCGATCAGGGCCCGTTCCTGGTCGACGGTTCGCAGATCGCACAGGCCGACACCACCACTCCCGTGCCGGTGGAGGACGTACTCGCCAACACGAACACGTTGGTCCGGTCGGTACCGCTGGACACGCTGACGCGGGTCGTCAACGAACTCGGCGTCGCGTTCGACGGTAAGGGCGCAGATCTGGCGTCTCTCGTCGATTCGCTCGGGAACATCTCCGAAGCAGGCAACGAGGCGTTGCCGGAGACGCTTGCGCTGGTGCGTGACGCGGTGCCGGTGTTGAACACGCAGTCCGAGCAGTCGGATCTGATTCGTCAGTTCAGCACCAGCCTGGACGAGGTGACGGCTCAGTTGAAGTCCAGCGATCCGGACATTCGTCGCCTGATCGATACCGGTACGGCGGCAGGCGATCAGGTCGGCGGTCTCATCACCGATGCCGGTCCGGCTCTGACCACCGACATCAACAACCTGGCCTTGGTTGCTGCTCAGGCCGAACCGCGGTACGTCGCGCTTCGTCCGTTCCTGACGTTCCTGCCTGCCCTCGGTGCCGGCATCTCGACGATCGTCCCGAACGACGGCACCATCCATCAGGGTCTGCTGCTCGAGGTCAACAACCCGCCGCCCTGCACGGTGGGCTACGAGGGTTCGCAGGCCATCCTCGACGAGGAGAAGCGCAAGAACCCGAACTTCGATCCGACTCGGGAGAACTACCCGTTGAACCTCGACGCGAATTGCGCGACACCGCAGGGCAGCGTCACGGGTGTGCGGTCCGCGAACCGCATCGTGTTCGCGGATCCGGACGTGCCGCAGCCGTGGGACCTGAAGCCCAAGGTCGATCCGGAGAAGCTCAATCTCAACCCCATCGCCACCCAGTTGGCACCGCTGATCGGCGTCACGCCGAAGTAGTGAAATCGGTGGAACTGCTGCTCAGCACTGCCGTCGGGCCGAGAGTGGTTCGGCCGGATATTACCGAGTAGTAGGGTGGAAAGTGTGAACTCGAGCACCGAAGCCCTGGAGTCCCCAGCGACTCCAGGGCGCACCAAGACCGCGAAAATTCTGTTGGCCGTCGTCACGGTGATCGCCGTTGCCGCTCTCGCGGCGGCAGTGTTCTTCGGTTACGGCTGGGGCAATGCGTTACTGAGCCAGAAGCCCACCGCGGACACCAGGGACGCGGCGCTGACCGGAGCTCAGCAGGCCGCCGTCAACCTGAACACGGTCGACGCAGCAGCCATCGACCAGTCGTTCGACAACATGAAGTCGTCGATCACCGGCGACCTGATGCTCAACGACCTCGAGCAGACTCGCTCGGGCATCACCGATCAGGTTCGCCAGTCCGGTGCCAAGAGCGAGGCCGAGGTGTTGCACGGCACGCTCACCGAGCTGAGCACGGACGAGAACACCGCCACCGCCCTTGTCGTCATTGCGACGACGACCACCTGGCCCGATCGCGTCGAGCGCAGCAAGCTGACGATGCGTCTGGCCATGGAAGAGGTCGACGGGGTGTGGAAGACCAACAAGGTCGACCCCATCGGTTCACGGATCTCGCTCGACAACCCGAACACCAATCCCGTTGTTCCGACCGAACCGGGCGGCCCCGCCGACCCGAATGCGGTCGATCC
Source organism: Rhodococcus sp. 05-2254-2 (assembly GCF_002259095.1). NCBI lineage: Bacteria > Bacillati > Actinomycetota > Actinomycetes > Mycobacteriales > Nocardiaceae > Rhodococcus > Rhodococcus sp. 05-2254-2. The sequence continues at coordinate 502,874 of NZ_NOZJ01000001.1, forward strand.
GAATGCGGCCGATCCCAGTGCGGAAGCGACGCCGGCTCCCCAGCCCGACGCCGGCGGCAACTGAGAGACCCGGCATTGGTGTTTTCCGTCTGTACCGAAGTGAGTTTCGAAGGAGTTCTGTAGTGCCTCCCCAGCGTCGCAAGATCGTTCCACCCACCACCACCAGCAAAGTTCGCCGGAAGGTGGCCGGGACCGGGAAGCCGATTGCTGCCAACTCCGCCACGGACTCGACCGGTGCCGAGGCGTCTGCTGCGACCGAGACTTCGGCGATCACCACGACACCGCCGACCGAGCCCGTATCGGACAAGCCCGCAGCCGACAAGCCCGCACTCGACAAGCCCGCTGCCGACAAGCCTGCTGTCGCCAAGCCCGCTGCCGATAAGCCTGTGCTCGACAAGGCAGCAACCGGCAAGTCTGTGACCGCTGAGCCCGCAGCCGATTCCGCGTCGACCGACTCTGCCGCCGGGTCGGCGTCGGGGATCGGCTACAAGCACGTCATCGTCGTTGCGGTCATCGCCGTTGTGCTCGGTGCGTTCGCTGCCGTCGCCGCGTTCAAGCCGTTCGCCACGATCGACAACGCAGCCTGGGTGGATTCCGCGGCGACGCAGGAAGTCACCTCGGCCGCGACCGACGCGCTGCAAACCCTGTACACGTACAAGGCCGCCACGATCGACGCCGATTTCGATGCCGCTCGTGCGGTGCTCAATCAGTCGATGCTCGACGAGTTCAACTCCACCGCGGAAACCACCAAATCGGCCGTGGTGCAGACGGATACGGGAACCGAAGCCATGGTCACCGATATCGGCGTCTCGCGGCTGGAGGACGGCATGGCGGAACTGATCGCCAACGTGAACATCAGTGCCACGCAGAACGGTGTCGCATCGGGTAGTGCCGAGGGCCCGTTGACGGTGAACATGGAGAAGGTCGACGGCACCTGGAAGCTGTCGGCAATCGACGATCAGTAGGCGCGCCACAACAGCACTCGATCCGGCCCCGTTCGACGCAGAATTCCTGCTCGGACGGGGCTTTTTCGTGCGCTTTTCGGCGGTCTGTCACCGGCTGGCCACCGAGTTACCATCGCGATTGCGTCCTGGCTTGGGACGAGCCCTGGTTGTTCGAGACAACCAATAGACGCTCGACAGCCAGGGGTGGATCCGATGAAAACGGAGCATGCTGGTCATGACTGACACAACCATCGATTATTCCGTGCTGGAATCCAGGTCCGGTCGTTCGGGCTTTGCCGAGCACGTCAATCCCGAACTGTATCGGCTGTTGTCTGCGCTGAACTTGGATCGCGAGTACGTGCGGGGCGACGGGACGGTTCTGTTCGACGCCGCGGGTCGTCGCTATCTGGACTTCGCGGGCGCATATGGGGCGCTGCCCTTCGGCCACGGCCCCACTCCGATCTGGCAGGCGATCAACGATGTTCGCTGCAGCGGGGAGGCGATCTTCGTGCAGCCGTCGGTGCTGACGGCAGCGGGTGAATTGGCAGATCGGTTGGGGCGCATCGCACCCGACGGGTTGACGCGGACGACGTTCGTCAACAGTGGTACCGAGGCCACCGAGGTGGCGCTCAAGATCGCACGAGCGCACACCGGTCGGCTGGGTGTACTGACCACCGGGAACAGTTTTCACGGCAAGACTCTGGGCGCTTTGTCTGCGACGGGAAACATCAAGTATCAGAGCGGTTTCGGTGCACCGGTCGAGGGATTCGATCACATCGAGTTCGGTGATTCGGACGCGCTCGACGCGACCCTGGCGGCGGCACCCGGGCACTATGCGGTGTTTCTGGTGGAGCCGATTCAGGGTGAGGGCGGGGTGGTGTGTCCACCCGACGGGTACCTGCGTCGCGTGCGGGAGATCTGTGATCGGCACGGGGTGCTGATGGCTCTCGACGAGGTGCAGACCGGGCTCGGCCGGACCGGCAGGATGTTCGCCGCCGAGCACGAGGGTGTGGTTCCGGACATTCTCACCGTGGCCAAGGCGCTCGGGGGAGGGATCGTGCCGGTGGGTGCGGTGTTGTGTGCGCCGAGGTTGGTGGACGAGAGTTTCGCGCTCCGTCACACGTCGACCTTCGCGGGGAACGCGTTGGCCGCGCGGGTCGGTATCGCGGTTCTCGACGAGTTGACTCGAGACGACTGCGCTCTGGTGCAGAACGTGGCCGTTCTCGGGCGGCAGCTGAAGAACGATCTCTCCGTGCTGGCCGAGAAATATCCGTCGGTGGTCACCGCAGTGCGCGGTCGCGGACTGTTGCTGGGCCTGGAACTCACCGCGGACGTGAACTTCGTCGGGCGACAGTCGTTGCTGGGGTCGATTGCCGATCAACACAATCTGGCCGTGGTGATCTGCTCGTACTTGCTCGATGTCGAGGGGATACGTGTGGCTCCGACTCTGTTCGGTAACAGGGTGATTCGGATCGAACCACCGTTGACGGTGTCGGCGGTGCAGTGCTCGCGGCTGGTCGCGGCGTTGGATCGGGCATTGGGTTATGCGGCGGTGGGGGACCTGGACGGATTGTTCGGGCATCTGCTGGGCCGCCCGACCGTCGCCACTCCGCCCGCGCTCGAGGCGTTGCGCCCGGGTCGGACGCCCGATATCGCTGTGCGACCGGCCGATCGACGCTTCGCGTTCATCGCGCATCCACTCGATCTCGGATTCTTCGCTGCGTTCGATCCGGCGCTGGAGGTGTTCGACCACGGCGAGCGGCAGGACCTGCTCGAGCGGTTCGCGGCATCGACGTCCGAGCTCGAACCTGCGTCGTTCGTCATCGGCAGCGGCCGAGTCGTCGGGGGTGAGGAGGCGACGGCGCACGGCGATCTGATCGGGCTGCCGTACACCTCCGAGCAGTTGCTGCACCTGCCGACCGAGCAGGCTCTGCGGGTGGTCGGCAGTGCCGTCGAACTGGCGATCTCACGCGGTGCGACGGTGGTCGGGTTGGGCGGTTATTCGTCGGTGATCACCGGGAACGGGTTGGGCCTCGGCGCGACGACGCGACCGATCACCACCGGCAACACGTTCACCGCTGCGGCGAGTCTGCGGGCTGTTCGACGCGTGTGCCGTGAACGCGGTATCGATGTCGCGCGGGCTCGGGTGACGATTCTCGGTGCCGCCGGCGCGATCGGGCGAACCATCGGCATGCAGCTGGCCGGTGAGGTCGGCAGCATCGTGCTGGTCGGTAGGCGGGGGGAGAGTTCGGTCATCGCGCCCAAGCTGTGGGCGGCCGCGCAGGAGATGGTGGCGAGCGCTCGGGCCGGTGCGGGTTCGGGAGATCTGGCCGCTGCCGCGCACGCGGTCGACGGTGATCTGGACGATCTGATCAGGTCGCGACATGTCGAGTTCTTCACCGATCCTGTTGCTGCGGTGCAGGATTCGTTGATCGTCATCGCTGCGACGTCGGCGCCGCATGCGCTGATCGATCCGACGGATCTGATGGAGGGTGCCATCGTCTGCGATGTTGCGCAGCCGCCGAACATCGGCCGGGACGTGCGCAGTGAGCGGCCCGACGTGACGGTGTTCGACGGCGGCATCGTGCGGGTGCCGTCGGGCTCGGATTTCGGGTTGACCTACGGGTTGGCTCCGGGGCTGACGTACGCCTGCATGGCCGAGACGATGCTGATCGCGTTGTCGGGTGAGTTCGGACTGCGCAGTATCGGCACCACCCTCGACGGCGACAGCGTGGAGCGGTTGGGTGAGTTGGCGGACGTCCACGGTTTCGCGCTCGCCGAGGCCACGCGGTGGCGCGAGGGCGACCGGTAGACGGCAGGGGCGGGGCGCGTCGGTTTCCCGCCCCCCCGACTGCGTCGATGGACCCTTGCATACGTCTCGGCGGTGCAATGGTCCATCGACGCGACTGGTTCGAGTGCGGTATCACGAACAACGGATCGGGCCGAACCTCTTGACGAAGGGGGCGGCACGGTTCACTCTTGTCGTCAGGAGCACCCCCAGTGGTTTCTGAAGCGCAGTGGTTTGATGAGCGCAGTGGTTCCGGGCGTTCGGCAGGCGACACGCTTTCGTCGAGTCGGCGCGTGAATGGACCCCGGGTGCTACTTTTGATGCCCCCGTTGCGCTGTGCGCACATTTGGGGTACCTTTGGACGTTGCGCTGGCTGCCTCCTGTCCACCTCTCGATCGCTGTTACCCGAAAGCACGTTTTCGGGCCGCTGTGATGGGGATTCGGTCTGGTTGCACCAGCCGAAATTCGCCCCACATATAGCAAACAGATACAGCGGCGGTCGCACTGCACGAGCGACCCGCGTGAGGTGCTGGAAGGACGCATCTTGGCAGTCTCTAGCCAGACCAAGGCAGTTGTCGGAACACCGGGAGCCCCGAGGAGGGTTTCGTTCGCGAACATTCGCGAGCCGTTGGAGGTACCCGGTCTCCTCGATGTACAGACGGATTCGTTCGAATGGCTGGTAGGTGCGCAGAGTTGGCGTGACCGTGCCGCCGCCCGCGGAGACAGCAGTGTCGCCGGTGGACTCGAGGACATCCTGACCGAGCTCTCTCCGATCGAGGACTTCTCGGGCTCGATGTCTCTCTCCTTCTCCGACCCACGATTCGACGAGGTCAAGGCCTCGACCGATGAGTGCAAGGACAAGGACATGACGTACGCGGCTCCGCTGTTCGTCACGGCCGAGTTCATCAACAACAACACCGGTGAGATCAAGAGCCAGACGGTCTTCATGGGTGATTTCCCGATGATGACCGACAAGGGCACCTTCATCATCAACGGCACCGAGCGTGTCGTCGTCTCGCAGCTGGTGCGTTCTCCGGGCGTCTACTTCGATCACTCGATCGACAAGACCACCGAGAAGGACCTGCACAGCGTCAAGGTCATCCCCGGTCGCGGCGCATGGCTCGAGTTCGACGTCGACAAGCGCGACACCGTCGGTGTCCGCATCGACCGCAAGCGTCGCCAGCCCGTCACGGTGCTGCTGAAGGCTCTCGGCTGGTCCACCGAGCAGATCACGGAGCGCTTCGGCTTCTCCGAGATCCTCATGGCCACGCTGGAGAAGGACAACACCGCCGGTACCGACGAGGCGCTCCTCGACATCTACCGCAAGCTGCGTCCGGGCGAGCCGCCGACCAAGGAGTCGGCGCAGACCCTGCTGGAGAACCTGTTCTTCAAGGACAAGCGCTACGACCTCGCTCGCGTGGGTCGCTACAAGATCAACAAGAAGCTCGGCCTCAACTCGGGTCAGCCCATCGTGGCGTCGACCCTCACCGAGGAAGACATCGTTGCGACCATCGAGTACCTGGTGCGTTTGCACGCAGGTGAGACCTCGATGACCGCACCCGACGGCGTCGAGGTTCCGGTCGAGGTCGACGACATCGACCACTTCGGTAATCGTCGTCTGCGTACCGTCGGCGAGCTCATCCAGAACCAGATCCGCGTGGGCCTGTCCCGCATGGAGCGCGTCGTGCGCGAACGTATGACGACTCAGGACGTCGAGGCGATCACGCCGCAGACCCTGATCAACATCCGTCCCGTCGTCGCTGCGATCAAGGAGTTCTTCGGAACGTCCCAGCTCTCGCAGTTCATGGACCAGAACAACCCGCTGTCGGGTCTGACCCACAAGCGTCGCCTGTCGGCACTGGGACCCGGCGGTCTCTCTCGTGAGCGCGCCGGCCTCGAGGTCCGCGACGTGCACCCCTCGCACTACGGCCGCATGTGCCCCATCGAGACCCCGGAAGGCCCGAACATCGGCCTGATCGGATCGCTCTCGGTGTACGCACGCGTCAACCCGTTCGGGTTCATCGAGACGCCGTACCGCAAGGTCGTCGACGGCAAGGTCACCGACGAGGTCGATTACCTGACCGCCGACGAGGAGGATCGCCACACGCTCGCGCAGGCGAACTCTCCGGTCGACGACTCGGGCCACTTCATCGAGGACAAGATTCTCGTCCGTCGTAAGGGTGGAGAGGTCGAGTTCGTCTCGTCCGACGACATCGACTACATGGACGTCTCGCCGCGCCAGATGGTGTCCGTCGCAACCGCGATGATTCCGTTCCTCGAGCACGACGATGCCAACCGTGCCCTGATGGGTGCGAACATGCAGCGTCAGGCCGTCCCGCTGGTTCGCAGCGAGTCGCCGATCGTCGGAACCGGCATGGAGCTGCGTGCAGCTGTCGACGCCGGTGACGTCGTCATCACCGAGAAGACCGGTGTCGTCGAAGAGGTCTCCGCCGATTACGTCACGGTCATGGCCGACGACGGAACCCGCAAGACCTACCGGATGCGCAAGTTCGCGCGCTCCAACCAGGGCACCTGCGCCAACCAGCGTCCGATCGTGGACGAGGGACAGCGCGTCGAGACCGGCCAGGTCCTCGCCGACGGCCCCTGCACCGAGAACGGTGAGATGGCACTCGGCAAGAACCTGCTGCTGGCGATCATGCCGTGGGAGGGCCACAACTACGAGGACGCGATCATCCTGTCGCAGCGCCTCGTGGAAGAGGACGTTCTCACCTCGATCCACATCGAAGAGCACGAGATCGATGCCCGCGACACCAAGCTCGGTGCCGAGGAGATCACTCGCGACATCCCGAACGTCTCCGACGAGGTCCTCGCAGACCTCGACGAGCGCGGCATCATCCGTATCGGTGCCGAGGTTCGTGACGGCGACGTGTTGGTCGGAAAGGTCACGCCGAAGGGCGAGACCGAGCTGACCCCCGAAGAGCGCCTGCTGCGCGCCATCTTCGGTGAGAAGGCTCGTGAAGTTCGCGACACCTCGCTCAAGGTTCCGCACGGCGAGAACGGAAAGGTCATCGGCATCCGCGTCTTCTCGCGCGACGACGACGACGATCTGCCTCCCGGCGTCAACGAGCTGGTCCGCGTCTACGTGGCTCAGAAGCGCAAGATCCAGGACGGCGACAAGCTCGCCGGCCGTCACGGCAACAAGGGCGTCATCGGCAAGATCCTCCCGCAGGAGGACATGCCGTTCCTGCCCGACGGCACCCCGATCGACATCATCCTCAACACCCACGGTGTTCCGCGTCGTATGAACATCGGTCAGGTCCTCGAAACCCACCTGGGTTGGATCGGCAAGACCGGTTGGAACGTGCAGATCGCCGCGGACGGCACGAAGCCCGATTGGGCCGAGCGTCTGCCCGAGGAGATGTTGGCGGCTCCGGCCGACAGCAACATCGCCACCCCGGTGTTCGACGGTGCCAAGGAGAATCAGCTCGCCGGCCTGCTGGAGAGCACGATTCCCAACCGCGACGGCGAGCAGATGGTCGGATCCGACGGAAAGGCCACGTTGTTCGACGGCCGCTCCGGCGAGCCGTTCCCGTACCCGGTGTCGGTGGGCTACATGTACATCATCAAGCTGCACCACTTGGTCGACGACAAGATCCACGCTCGTTCGACCGGGCCGTACTCGATGATCACGCAGCAGCCCCTCGGTGGTAAGGCCCAGTTCGGTGGACAGCGCTTCGGTGAGATGGAGTGCTGGGCCATGCAGGCCTACGGTGCCGCGTACACGCTGCAGGAGCTTCTCACCATCAAGTCGGACGACGTTGTCGGCCGCGTGAAGGTGTACGAGGCGATCGTCAAGGGCGAGAACATCCCCGAGCCCGGTATCCCCGAGTCCTTCAAGGTGCTCCTCAAGGAGCTCCAGTCGCTGTGCCTCAACGTGGAGGTGCTGTCCTCGGACGGCGCAGCCATCACGATGGCCGACGGTGACGACGAAGACCTCGAGCGTGCCGCAGCCAACCTGGGAATCAATCTCTCCCGCAACGAAGCTGCCACGGTCGACGACCTCGCGCAGTGAACGCAGTGAACGCGGTCATGCAGCCAGCTCAGTAGTTCTGTGGTCTGCCGGATCCGCCCAGTGCGGATCCGGCAGGCGTTTCTCTCATTTGCTCTTCCAGCACAACACCCATAACGGGGAAAGGAAGTTACGTGCTCGACGTCAACTTCTTCGATGAACTTCGCATTGGCCTTGCCACTGCGGACGACATCCGTCAGTGGTCCTACGGCGAGGTCAAGAAGCCGGAGACCATCAACTACCGCACGCTCAAGCCCGAGAAGGACGGCCTCTTCTGCGAGAAGATCTTCGGCCCCACTCGGGACTGGGAGTGCTACTGCGGCAAGTACAAGCGCGTCCGCTTCAAGGGCATCATCTGTGAGCGTTGTGGCGTCGAGGTCACTCGCGCCAAGGTGCGTCGTGAGCGCATGGGCCACATCGAACTGGCTGCTCCGGTCACGCACATCTGGTACTTCAAGGGTGTGCCGTCGCGTCTGGGCTACCTGCTCGACCTGGCTCCGAAGGATCTCGAGAAGATCATCTACTTCGCTGCCTACGTCATCACCACGGTCGACGACGAGCTCCGTCACAACGAGCTCTCGACGCTCGAGGCCGAGATGGAGGTCGAGAAGAAGGCCGTCGCAGACCAGCGCGACGCCGACCTCGAGGCGCGTGCGCAGAAGCTCGAAGCCGACATCGCCGAGCTCGAAGCCGAGGGTGCCAAGTCCGACGTGCGCCGCAAGGTCAAGGACGGCGGCGAGCGCGAGATGCGTCAGCTCCGTGACCGCGCGCAGCGTGAGCTCGATCGTCTCGAAGAGATCTGGACCACGTTCACCAAGCTCGCTCCCAAGCAGCTCATCGTCGATGAGCTCATCTACCGCGAGCTCATCGACCGGTACGGCGAGTACTTCACCGGTGCCATGGGTGCCGAGTCGATCCAGAAGCTCATGCAGACCTTCGACATCGACGCCGAGGCGGAGTCTCTTCGCGAGACCATCCGCAGTGGCAAGGGTCAGAAGAAGCTGCGCGCGCTCAAGCGTCTGAAGGTCGTCGCTGCGTTCCAGGCCGGCCGTAACTCCCCGATGGGCATGGTCCTGGACGCTGTCCCGGTCATCCCGCCGGAGCTTCGTCCGATGGTGCAGCTCGACGGTGGACGTTTCGCGACGTCCGACCTCAACGATCTGTACCGCCGCGTCATCAACCGCAACAACCGCCTCAAGCGTCTGATCGATCTCGGTGCTCCCGAGATCATCGTCAACAACGAGAAGCGGATGCTGCAGGAGTCGGTCGACGCCCTGTTCGACAACGGCCGTCGTGGACGTCCGGTCACCGGACCGGGTAACCGTCCGCTCAAGTCGCTGTCCGACTTGCTCAAGGGCAAGCAGGGTCGTTTCCGTCAGAACCTCCTCGGCAAGCGCGTCGACTACTCGGGCCGTTCGGTCATCGTCGTCGGCCCGCAGCTCAAGCTGCACCAGTGTGGTCTGCCGAAGCTGATGGCTCTCGAGCTGTTCAAGCCGTTCGTGATGAAGCGTCTGGTGGATCTGAACCACGCGCAGAACATCAAGTCGGCCAAGCGCATGGTCGAGCGTCAGCGTCCGCAGGTGTGGGACGTTCTCGAAGAGGTCATCGCCGAGCACCCCGTGCTGCTGAACCGTGCACCCACCCTGCACCGGTTGGGCATCCAGGCGTTCGAGCCGCAGCTCGTCGAGGGCAAGGCCATCCAGCTGCACCCGCTCGTGTGTGAGGCGTTCAACGCCGACTTCGACGGTGACCAGATGGCTGTCCACCTCCCGCTGTCCGCCGAGGCTCAGGCCGAGGCGCGCGTGCTGATGCTGTCGTCGAACAACATCCTTTCGCCGGCATCGGGCCGTCCGCTCGCCATGCCGCGTCTGGACATGGTGACGGGTCTGTACCACCTGACGCGTCTGGATGCCGGCGCTGTCGGCGAGCGCGCCGACGCCAAGACCGACACGGCCGAGTTCGGGGCGTACTCCTCCCCGGCCGAGGCTCAGATGGCCGTCGATCGTGGATCGCTCACGGTGCAGTCGCAGATTCGGGTTCGTCTCACCACGCAGCGCCCGCCGCGTGACATCGAGAACGAGCTGTTCCCGAACGGCTGGAACCGCGGCGATGCATGGACCGCGCAGACCACTCTGGGACGCGTGCTCTTCAACGAGCTGCTTCCGGCGGACTACCCGTTCGTCAACGAGCAGATGCCGAAGAAGCGTCAGTCGACCATCATCAACGATCTCGCCGAGCGTTACCCGATGATCGTCGTCGCGCAGACCGTCGACAAGCTCAAGGACGCCGGCTTCTACTGGGCCACGCGTTCGGGTGTCACCATCTCGATCTCCGACGTCCTCGTGCCGCCGGAGAAGCCGCAGATCATGGAGACCTTCGAGGCTCAGGCCGATCAGATCGAGAAGAAGTACCAGCGCGGCGCACTCGACAAGGTCGAGCGCAACTCCGCACTGGTCAAGATCTGGCAGGACGCGACCGAGCAGGTCGGTAAGGCCATGGAGGCGCACTTCCCTGACGACAACCCGATCCCGATGATCGTGAAGTCCGGCGCAGCCGGAAACATGACTCAGGTTCGCTCGCTCGCCGGCATGAAGGGCTTGGTGACGAACCCGAAGGGTGAGTTCATCCCGCGTCCGATCAAGTCTTCCTTCAAGGAAGGCCTGACGGTTCTCGAGTACTTCATCAACACGCACGGCGCTCGTAAGGGTCTGGCCGACACGGCGCTTCGTACCGCCGACTCGGGCTACTTGACGCGTCGTCTGGTCGACGTCTCGCAGGATGTCATCGTTCGGGAAACCGACTGTGGCACCGAGCGCGGCATCGTCACGACGATCGCCGAGAAGACCGCCGACGGCAAGATGATCCGCGACGCTCACGTCGAGACCAGCACGTACGCCCGCACCTTGGCGAACGACGCTGTCGACGAGAACGGCACGGTCATCGTCGCTCGCGGACACGATCTCGGTGACCCGGCCATCGACGCGCTGCTCGCCGCGGGCATCACGTCGGTCAAGGTTCGCTCGGTGCTCACCTGCACCACCGGAACCGGCGTCTGCGCCACCTGCTACGGCCGCTCGATGGCCACCGGCAAGCTGGTCGACATCGGTGAGGCCGTCGGTATCGTTGCCGCACAGTCCATCGGTGAGCCCGGAACCCAGCTGACCATGCGTACCTTCCACCAGGGTGGTGTCGCCGGAGATGACATCACCGGTGGTCTGCCTCGCGTGCAGGAGTTGTTCGAGGCACGTGTGCCGAAGGGCAAGGCTCCGATCGCGGACGTGTCGGGACGCATCCAGCTCGAGGACGGCGATCGTTTCTACAAGATCACCATCGTCCCGGACGACGGCGGCGAAGAGGTTGTCTACGACAAGCTCTCCAAGCGTCAGCGTCTGCGCGTCTTCAAGCACGACGACGGCACCGAGCGCCTTCTGGCGGACGGTGACCACGTCGAGGTCGGCCAGCAGCTCATGGAAGGTGCTGCCGATCCGCACGAGGTCCTGCGCGTGATGGGTCCCCGTCAGGTGCAGATCCACCTCGTCAACGAGGTCCAGGAGGTGTACCGGTCGCAGGGTGTGTCGATTCACGACAAGCACATCGAGACGATCGTGCGCCAGATGCTCCGTCGCGTGACGATCATCGACAGCGGCTCCACCGAATTCCTGCCCGGTTCACTCACCGAGCGCAGCGAATTCGAGTCGAGCAACCGTCGCGTCGTCTCCGAGGGTGGCGAGCCCGCAGCCGGACGTCCGGTCCTGATGGGTATCACCAAGGCGTCGCTGGCCACCGATTCGTGGCTGTCGGCAGCGTCCTTCCAGGAGACCACTCGTGTGCTCACCGATGCGGCGATCAACTGCCGTAGCGACAAGCTCATAGGTCTCAAGGAGAACGTCATCATCGGTAAGCTCATCCCGGCTGGTACCGGCATCAACCGGTACCGGAACATCACGGTGCAGCCGACCGAAGAGGCGCGTGCCGCGGCATACGCGGTGCCGTCGTACGACGATCAGTACTACAGCCCGGACGGCTTCGGCCAGGGAACCGGCGCTGCAGTGCCGCTCGACGACTACGGTTTCTCCAACGAATACCGCTAGAGCGACTTCGTCGCACGTGAGCAGAAACTCGTAGCCCACTACGAGTTTCCGTGCACGACGACAGAGCCAGCAGACAAAGCCCCGCATCGACTTCGGTCGGTGCGGGGCTTTGTTGTATATCTGGGGTGCGCGGTGAGTTTTCGATGCGCCTCGAGTCGGTACCGGCATGACCAACCAAACCCCCAGCACCATCGTGAACATCGGCGTGGCCATGTTCACTGTCGCAGACCAGGACGCCGCTCTCGAGTTCTATTCACGCGTGCTCGGTTTCGAGCTGCGCGACGATACGCGTTTCGGACCCGAGGGCGAGTATCGGTGGGTCGAGGTGGCACCGCCCGGTTCGACGGCACGCCTGGCCCTGAATCCGCCGATGGGTGACTCGCCCGGCGGGTCCTCCATCGGTGTCGAAACTCCCGACGTCGAGGCGGAACATGCGCGACTGGCCGCGATCGGCGGTGTCGACATGGACGCAATGTCCGGGACGGAGGACGGTGCGCCGCCCATGTTCGTGCTGCGTGATCCCGACGGCAACATGGTGTGGGTGGTTCAGGCCTGAATCGCACACCGGGCGTGTGGACCACCACGATCTACGGCGGCTACTGCGACGGCACTGTTGTCATGGATGTTGCTGCATATCCTGTCTCACCGCTGCCCGTCCTGCCGCCGATGTTCGGCAGTAGCTGACCGACTGAGAACGCGTTCGTCGAATCATCAGTGATGGCAGACGGCTTCGAGGTCGATGCCGTTGAGATCGCGGACGAATGATCCGTAGTACGTGGCGTGGTATTCCGGCTGCAGCCCTGGAGGCCTGAGCTCGATCGCTCCTGCCGAGAGTGCCGCGGCGTGGAAGGCATCGACGGTGGCGCGATCCGGGGCGCTGAAGGCGAGATGGGTGTGCGGTCCGATGGCCGAACCCGGTGCGTCGACGATCCAGAAGAAGGGCTTCACCTGCGCCCAGCCGAACGCGATCATGGCGAGTTGGTTCGCCTCGGGGGTGTGCGGTACCCGCATGACCTCGCTGATCCCCAGTGGTTTCAATACAGCGCCGTAGAACTCGGCGCTGGCGGCAAGATCGGCGACGCCGATGTTGAGGTGGTCGATTTGGGAGCCTGTGCGGTCGGTGTTCGTCATGCGTTCGAGTTTTGCCGTGATTGCGGACGACTCAGGTCCTGAATCGAATGGAAATTTCGTGTTCATGTGCCCTTTCGATCGACGACGCGCACAGTTCGTTCGGGCGCGACAGCCTCGAAGGATGGTGAGACGGGGTAACGAGATACGGTTCGGTTCGGACATCTCCATGCGAGCGGGGGCCACACGTCGACAGTTTCTGACGTGGAGTGCGCTGGTGGGGGCGTTGGCGTTCACTCCGGGACTCGCGGGAACCACGGCGCAAGCCCAGTCCGTGGTGACGCCCGATTACCCGTTCCGCCTCGGCGTGGCATCCGGCGATCCACTGCCCGATTCGGTGGTGCTGTGGACCAGACTCGCTACCGATCCCTTTGCGCCACTGGGCGGAATGACGCCTGGCGTCGTGCCGGTGCGGTGGCAGATCGCCGCGGACGAACGATTCGTGAACATCACCCGCGAGGGCGTCGAGCTTGCCACCGAGTTCGACGGCTGGTCGATTCACGTCGACGTCCGAGGGCTGGAGCCTGCTCGCGAATACTTCTATCGGTTCCTTGTCGGACCGCACTCCAGCTCGGTCGGCCGCACCAAAACCGCACCGGCGCTGGGCCAACCGTTGAGCAGGCTCGATTTCGCGTGGGCGTCGTGCCAGAAATGGGAGGACGGCTACTTCGGCGCGTACCAGGACCTGGCGGCGTCGAATCTCGATGTGGTGTTCTTTCTGGGCGACTACATCTACGAGTACGCGATCAAGGACGAGGGTGCTCGCAAGGGTGAGCCGCGTACCGAGTCGGCTGCCCGAGAGACCATGGTACTCAACGACTATCGAGACCGGTATGCGTTGTACAAGGCGGACGAGAACCTCGCCGCGGCCCATGCGTCGGCACCGTTCGTCTCGACGTTCGACGATCACGAGGTGGACAACAACTGGGCCTCGCAGATCAGTCAGGACGACGACGATCCGCGAGAGTTCCTGTTGCGCAGAGCCGATGCGTTCAAGGCGTGGTAGGAGAACACTCCGGTTCGGTCGAACCTGAAGCCCGTCGGCCCGGACATGACGGTCTATCGCCGGTTCTCGTTCGGCGATCTGGTGGACTTCTCGGTACTGGACACGCGGCAGTACCGCAGCGATCAGGCGCACGGGGACGGCGAGCATGCGCAGGACGCGGAGACGGCCGATCCGTCGCGCACCATAACCGGTGCAGCGCAGGAGAAGTGGATTCTCGACGGGTTCGCATCGCCGTCGACGTGGAACTTCCTGGCGCATCAGACGGTCATCTCGGACTTGGCTCGTGGGCTCGGTAGCGACCGCAAGGTCGGGATGGATCCGTGGAGCGGATACGAGGCGTCTCGGCACCGAATTCTGGACGGAGCCAGGGATCGTGGCGCGAAGAACGTCGCGTCGATCGTCGGCGACATTCATCGCACGATCGTCTCCGAACTGCGACGCGACTACCAGGATCAGGTGTCGCCGATCCAAGGTGTGGAGATCGCGGCCACGTCGATCGCGTCGGGCAAGGACGGTGCCGATGTCGACGCCGCCGGGGCGGCCATCGCCGAGGCCTCACCGCACGTCAAGTACGGCAATGCTCGCCGCGGCTATCTCCGCAGCACGCTGACGAACACCGAATGGCATTCGGAAGTGAGGGTTCTCGATGCGGTGTCGACGCCGGGCAGGCCGGTTCGCACCGCCGCAACCGTCACCGTCCCCGAAGGCCGCCCCGAGATTCAGTTGGGTTGACGCCGACGGTCACTGACGAATGGCGAACATCGGCATCGCGAGTCCGAGCAGCATCACGGTGAACAGGAACCATGCCGCGCCCTGCCAGATCGGCCACGTGCCACCGGCTCGGTAGGACTTGTATCCCAACGTCAGAGCTCCGATCCCGCCGAGAAAGCACACCGCAGGCACCGACGCGGCCAACACAGGACTGGTGCGGTCGACGATCAGGAACACCGCGGTCAGGGCAGCCGCCACCGCCACGACGCCGGAGCAGTATCCCGCAGCCTTACGAAGGGCACCGGGGTCGTTCCAGCGCTTTTCGACGTCGCGGTCGGCCATGGTGCGTTCGGTCGGGTCGTTGACGGGCATACTTGTGGGCTACCCGTTCGGCGCGGGTCTACCCACTTCGGACGGTCAGCGACCGTCGGCGATGATCTGCGCGACGTTGCGTTCGGCCAACGCGGTGATGGTGAGCGACGGGTTGGCGGCTCCGGTGCTACCGGGGATCAGGGCACCGTCTACGACGTAGAGCCCGGGGTGACCCTTCACCCGCCCGTAGTTGTCGGTGGCGTCGCCCAGTACCGCGCCGCCGAGTGGGTGGGCGGTGAAGGTGTCGTCGACATCGCGGGTGAACGGTTCGGCTGCGACGACGGTACCGCCGGCCTGAGCCATCCGATTCTGCACTGCGCGCAGGGCTTCCACGGTGTCGCGGCTGCCCCCCTTCGGCCAGTTGAGGGTCAATGTGTCTGTGGCGGAATCGAATCCGAAGTTTCCACGCAGGGGGTCGATGGTCATGCCGAGGGAGCCGATGAAACCGAGATTCACCGGAACGCCCGGCACGTACCAGTTCTCGACGGTCAGTGGCAGTCCTGAGTCGTCGACGATGCGGGATGCGCACGGCGCACCCTGCGGCCCGGCCGACATCGGCCCCAGTGACCGCGTCATCGACGCGTCGCCGTTGGTGCCCCATCCGGTGCCGACGAATTCGTTGAGGTTCGCCAGCGCACCGGTGGTGCGGGCGCGCATCAGCAGCTCGGTGGTGCCGATGGACCCGGCTCCGAGGACGAGGGTGTCGCAGGTGAGTGTGCGTGTCTCGAGTACGGTGCCGAACGGGTCGAGGCGTTCGATCTCGACGCGGTAGCGCCCGCCGGATTCTGTGCCGATCGCCGCGACGCGATGGCTGTGACATACCGTCGCGTTGCCGGTGGCCTCGGCCTGGGGGATGTAGTTCTGGGTCAGGTCGTGCTTGGCACCGTTGGAGTTGCCGAAGGTGCTCGCGCCGACGGTCGCGGACGGCCTCGAGCGGCCGCCGATCTCGTCGCGGACGACGTTCCAGTTCCAGTTGCCGTCCACTGCCTGCGGGGTGAAGCCGGCCCGCCTGGCGTGGTCGTCCCAGGTGCGTGAGTGTGCGAAGTTCGGGCTGTTGTAGACGTCCTCGGGCATCGCCGACGGCCGGAGCATCGAGCGCGCCTTGGGGTACCAGGTGGCGGCCATCTCGTCGTAGTTCAGTCGTCGGCCGAAGGAGAGGTCGAAGAACTTCTTGTCGGGGGCGATGGTGACGCCGGTGTAGACGATCGAGCCGCCGCCGACGGCAGCGCCGCGCCAGACGGAGAGGTTCTCGTAGCGGGTGGTGTCGAGGACGCCGCCGAACAGGTCGACCGGCCCGACGGGCATGCCGGTGATGTTGGTGAACGAGCTCTGCTGCCACAGTCCGCGTCCGTCGGCGGTCATATCGGCGGTGAAGATCTCGCGCCACGGATCACGTGGCCAGCGCAGTCCGCGTTCGAGGACGGTGACCTGGGTGCCGGCCTGCGCCATGCGGAGGGCGGCGGCGCTGGCACCGAAGCCGGAGCCGATGACGATCACGGGTGAGTGGTCCGGTGGGCGCGGGGGGTCGGCGAACAGCTCGGGAACCAGTGCTCGGATGCCTTCGGCACCGATCGGCAGCGCGCCTGCTGTGGCGGAGCCCGGCATTGCGGCCGAGTTCAGGACCGGAGCGGCGGCAGCGCCGAGCATTCCGGCAGCGGCCAACCGCAGCAGTTGCCTTCGGTTCACGGAAAGTCCCCCTACTTGACTCACGGACAGCGTTGTCGATTCTGTCGTGTTTGCGGCGAGAAAGCGAACAGTTCGGTCGGTCTCGAGGATGCTTCCCAGCTCGGCCTCAGGTTTGCCTGTAAGACTTCCGCTCATGGTTTCGGCATCGTTGGCCCTGTTACTGCTCTTCGCAGCGGTACTCGGCATCGTGGCGCACCTCGTCGACGCGCGGGGGCAGGCGATGCTCGTTGCCGCGTCTTTGGCACATGTCCTCATGCTCGCCGCGGTGCCCGGCACTGCACTCGCGGCCGTGGCGTTCGGGTGGTGGGGGCTGGCTGCGGGGGCGGCTGTACTGACGGGTGCCATCGCAACGCAGCTGCCGCTGCAGAGGCGCAGATTCACAACGAACTCCGAGGCGCCGACTCTGACGGTCCTGCACGCCAACATCTGGCTGGGACAGGCCGATCTCGACGCGTTGGTTGCGCTGGTCGAGCAACACCGCCCGGACGTGCTCACCCTCGTAGAACTGACGCCCGAGGCCGAGGCCCGTCTTCGCCCGAGACTGTCCGGCTCGTTGCCGCACGCGTACGTCAGCGCCGCCCCCGGCGGCGAAGGTACCGGCATCTACAGCCGCTTCCCGCTCGTCGACGAGCAGCGGCACGACGGTTTTGTCACCGAATTGCTCTCTGCACGGGTGGAGATGCCGGGTCGGCCGCTGGTGTTCGCGGTTCACCCGGTGCCGCCGTGGCCGCGGGAGCCGTCCGAGTGGGTTCGCGAGCTCGCGCTGCTGCGTCAACTACTGGCCAAGATCCCCGTCGACGACGGTCCCGTGGTGGTGGCCGGCGACTTCAACGCGACGCAGGATCATCGGCGGTACCGAGATCTACAGGACGGCCGGTTCGTCGATGCCGCGGTGGCCACCGGGGCCGGGATGCTCAGGACGTATCCGGCGCACACCTGGTACCCACCCGTCATCGCCATCGACCATGTTCTGGTGGCGGACATGGCGGTTCGATCGGTCGAGCCGGTGACGATCACCGGTTCCGACCACCGCGGCATCCTGGCTCGGCTGCAGTTTCGGCACTAGGTTCAGGGCTGCGCGGTTCAAGGCTGTGCGGGCAACTGCTGCACCGACCACTTGTTTCCGTCGGGGTCGGCGAAGTAGACGAACGTGCCCCAGCCCTCGTCCTTGGGTGGATCGATGGTCAGACCCGCCGACGTGAGGTGCTCGTAGGCCTCCTGGACGTCGTTCACGACCATCAGAATCCCCGCTCCCTTGCCCGGTTCGGCGTCGGTGATGCCCTCACCGATCGCGATGGAGCACGCCGATCCCGGGGGAGTGAGCTGGACGTACCGGATCCCGTCCCAGGGGCGCGCATCGTGGTCGGCATTGAAGCCGATCGAGACGTAGAAGTCCTTGGCGCGATCGACGTCGGTGACTGCCAGGGTGACAAGTTCGAGCTTCATGGTGAGGTTCATGAACCGATGATGAGCGCTATTGCGGACATCATCGGTCCGCTATGAACGAACACTTCGAGAAATATGCCCGACGCCTCGTCGGTTGACATATCCGTGTTCCTCTCACTGCTCGACAGATCCCGCACTCGGTCCGGAATGGACGACGCCTCGGCGCTGCGGCATACCGTCGAACGAGCGGTGCATGCGGAGAAGATCGGGCTGCACCGGTTCTGGGTGGCCGAGCATCACGGCGTTCCCGGTATCGCGTCGGGCGCGCCCGCGGTACTTGCTGCGGGGGTGGCGTCGCGCACCTCGCGCATTCGCGTCGAATCCGGGGGAGTGATGCTGCCCAACCACCAGCCCATGATCGTGGCCGAGCAATTCCTGATGTTGGAGTCCCTCTTTCCCTGCCGGATCGATCTGGGTGTCGGCCGTTCCCTCGGTTTCACCGAACCGGTCCGGGCAGCATTGCGCAGTGAGCACGCCGACACCTTCGAGTCCGACATCGCCGAATTGCGTTCGTATCTGGACGGTTCGGCACCGGTGACGGCGCGCCCTGTCACCGCTGCTCCACCGGTGTTCGTCCTCGCCACCGGAGCCGGTCTCGAGGTGGCCGCTCGCGCCGGGCTTCCGGTGGTGGTCGGTGGACCGGTGCTGCAGAAGGACGATCCGTTGGCGTTGTATCGCAAGCACTTTAGGCCCACGCCCTCGAATCCCGAACCGTACGTGATCATCTCGCTAGACGTGACGATCGCAGCGGACGCCGAGGATGCACGTAGGTTGGCCGTCCCGGAGGCATGGGCGATGGCCAGGTCCAGGCGCGAGGGCGAGTTCCCAGCTCTGGAACGAGCGTCTGCGATCGACGAATCGCAGTGGACGCCGCAGACACGGAACCGAATCGAGGCGTCGTTGGCGTCGAGCATCCTCGGCACGATCGGGCAGGTCCGTTCTCGGTTGGAGGAGGTTGTCGAGCGCACCGGCGCGAACGAGATCATGGCCTCGACGTCGACGTACGATCGCGCCGAATTGTTCGACGCCGATGCCGCGTTCGCTCAGCTCGCAGGGGTGGCGGGCTGAACCGGTGCTGTCGCAGCCAGGGCCGCCACGAGGTCGCGCTGGATATCGGTGGCGGGCACGGTCGCGTCGACGACGGCCGAGACCGGGAGCCGCAGCCTGCGGTCGGCTTCGGTGCGGAAGACCAGGCCGGTCTTGGGGGTGCTGTCGGCGGTGCTGGCGTACAGGATGGACCAGCATTGCGGGTTCTTGAGGAGCTCGGCGCTGGCGGTGTGATCGGACGCCACGGGTGGGCCGAAGCTCAATGGCAGCCCGCTGCGCTTCATCTCGCGTTCGATCACCCGGTGCAACAGGATCTGCTCGCTCCGTTTGGGAAGTAGCAGGGGGTAGCCGGCGAGCTGGCTCAGGCTCGGGTTGTCCTCCCCCGCCAGAGGATGACCCTCGGGGAGTACGACGACGAGGTCCTCGGTCCACAGTTCGGTCACATGGAGACCGGAGCGTTCGACGCTGCCGCGGATCAGCGCCACCTGGCAGTCGCCGGATGTCACCGCTTCGATCTGTTCTGCGAATCGTTTCAGCACGAAGTCGATCTCGGCGTCGGGATGGCGCTCGCGGACCGCGACGATGGCGGAGATGGCGTTCGCTGCGAACGTCATGTTTCCGGTCAGGCGCAGCTGGTTCCGCTTGCGCGTCGTCAGTGCCAGGGCGGCCTGCTCGAGCTCCACCATGCGCCGGGCAATGGAGACCAATTGTGCTCCGACAACGGTCAATCGAACGGTACGAGAGGTCCGCTCGAACAGCGGCTCACCGATTTCTCGTTCGAGCTTGGAGATCTGCAGACTGATCGCCGATTGCGAGACGTAGCAGCGTTCGGCAGCGCGTGAGAAGTTCAGTTCCTCGCCGACCGCGAGGAAGTACTTCAGCTGCCGCAGTTCCATGTAGACATCCAATCATGAGTTCTGCTCATAGATGCTATTTCAACTTCCGCGTTGATAGTGCATCGCGGTCGGAGTTTCATGGAGGTAGTTCTTCGTAGAGGAAAAGACTCGAGCCGAAAAGGAAAGTGCTGTGCAAACGTACGACGTCGTCATCGTGGGATCGGGATTCGGAGCATTGGCTGCCGCCAAGTCTCTGGGCAAGGCCGGTGTGACGTTCTCGCTGATCTCCAGCACCACCGAACACCTCTTTCAGCCGCTGCTCTACCAGGCCGCCACCGGAATGCTCTCGACGGGTGAGATCGCCCCTCCGGTCAGGCGCATCCTCGCGCAGTACGACTCGGCCGACGTGCGTCTCGGACGCGTCGTCGATGTCGATCCAGATGCTCACCAGGTCACCTATATCGGTGCCGGGCAGAGCCACACCATCGGCTTCGGTCGTCTCATCGTCGCAACCGGTGCCACACAGGCGTACTTCGGCCGCGACGAGTTCAAGGACCGCACGTTCGCGCTCAAGACCGTGGACGACGCGATCGCTCTGCGTGAGCAGATTCTCAGCTGCTACGAGACTGCGCACCTGACAACCGATTCGGCTGCTCGCAAGGAATTGCTGAGCTTCGTCGTTGTCGGTGCAGGCGCGACGGGTGTCGAGCTGGCCGGTCAGATCAGGGATCTCGCGCACCGCTATTTCGCCGGATCGTTCCCGGATATCGAACCCGACGACGTCACGGTGACCCTCGTCGACGGAGTCAAGGAAGTTCTGCCCGCATTCGGCGGCAAGCTCAGCGCGTACGCCCGTACGAAGCTCGAGAAGTCCGGCGTCGACGTCGTCACCGGGGCCATGGTCACCGACATCGCCGACGACGTCGTCACGGTGCAGGATGTCGACACCAAGACCTCGCGTACCTACCCGGCCAAGACTGTCATCTGGTCGGCAGGCGTTCAGGCCAGCGACCTCGCGGCCACGATCGCCGAGCGCACCGGGTGCGAGACCGACCGTGCCGGACGCCTTCTCGTGCACGACGATCTGACGGTCGGCTCGGCGGAGGACATCTACGCGATCGGCGACGTGACGTCGCTGCACAAGCTCCCCGGACAGTCGCCGGTGGCGATGCAGCAGGGCAGGCACGTGGCGAAGATGATCATCGGAAAGGTCGACGCGGGAACACCGTTCGAGTACACCGACAAGGGCAGTATGTCGATCGTCGGCCGGTTCAGTGCGGTGGCGCGGCTGTTCGGCAAGGTCGACATGTCGGGCCCGATCGCCTGGCTCATGTGGCTCGCGGTGCACCTGATGTACCTGGTCGGCTTCCGGAACCGCTACGTCGCGGTGGTGTCGTGGATGACCTCGTACATCGGCGACAAGCGCCCGCACTTCCAGTACACCGACCACTCTGCCTCGCTGGTGGAGCGCGCCGATGAGACCGCGGATGACGAGGAGCAAAAGGCAGCCTAGCTGCTCACCAAACCGTTGCGGTAGGCCCAGATCACCACGTGCACTCGGGTTTTCACGTCGAGTTTGCGGCAGATGTTACCGATGTGGGTCTTCACCGTGCTCTGTTCGAGTTGCAGTTCCCGCGCGATCTCGTTGTTGCCCAGGCCCTGCGCCAGTAGTTGCACCACTTCCATTTCTCGCAGGCTCAGGTCGTGTTGCGGGGCAACGGGAGTGGTTCGACTCGGCGCGCCGCGGCGGGCGAACTCGGTCATCAGGCGCGGGGTCAGTCGAGGAGAGAGCACCGCTCCGCCGCAGGCGACGGTGACCACCGCGTCGGCGAGTTCGTCGGGATCGGTGTCCTTGAGCAGGAAGCCCGACGCCCCGGCATCGAGGGCAGCGAACACGTACTCGTCGAGGTCGAACGTGGTGACGACGATGACGCGAACGTTGTCGAACTGCGCCAGTATCTCGCGCGTTGCGGTCAGTCCGTCACCGTTCGGCATTCTGATGTCCATCAGTACGACGTCCGGTTTCAGGGTCGATACCTGTTGCACGGCATGCTTTCCCGAGCTCGCGTGGCCGACCACTTCGATGTCGGGATGGCCCGCCAGGAACAGCTCGAACCCCTGTCGAACCACGGGCTGATCGTCCGCGATCAGAACGGTGATCATGCCGGCACCTCCTGCGGCCGAGAGATCTTTCCGCCGACGGGCAGTCGAGCGTGCACGGTCCACGTCGTTCGGTCGTCGGAAAATCCGGCGTCGAGGGTCCCGCCGAGTAGAGCGGCCCGCTCCCGCATACCCGGAATGCCGAATCCCTGTCCTTTGGACTCGCGCTGCTCTGTCCCATCCGACGTCATCGTGTTGGTAACGGTCACCTCGACGGTCGACGAACCCGCGGTCACCTGCACGCACACAACGCAGTTCGGCGCATGGACTCGGGCATTGGACAACGCCTCCTGAACGACGCGGTAGCACGTCAGTTGCACGGCGCTGTCGGTATCAACGCTGTCTGCCACAATGCTCGTCTCGATGGACGCGAACGAGATTCGAGACTGTTCGATCAGCTCGGCGATGTCGGAGATCATCGGTTGCGGTGCAGTGTCGGTGTCGAAGCTGAGGTCGGTGTCGAAGCTGTAGGCCGCGTCGCTCGGTCGCAGGATGCCGACGATCTGGCGCAGGCTGTCGAGGGTGCGCTGGCCGTGTCCGATTGCGCCGGTGAGTAGTTCGCGTGCCTGCTGGGGGTTGCTCGGGATGAGGGTCTTCGATGCTTTGGCTTGGATGAGCATTCCGGTCAGGTGGTGAGCCGCGACGTCGTGGAGTTCGCGCGCCATGGCTTTTCTCTCGTTGTCCAGCGCGGCGTCGAGCTGCTGTCGGTGTTCGATCTCGGCTCGGCGGAGGGCAGCCTCGCTCTCGAGCTCCTGGGCTCTGTTCCGTGCGATGTACTTACCCAGAGCGATGAGCACCGTGTAGTTGACGGCGAGGTTCACGACCTGCTCGGCCACCACCCCGATCGTGCCACCGGGTCCGGCTGCGGCATCTGGAAAGGAAAGCCGTGTGTCGACGCTGACGACGATCTCGAGGATGAGGCCGACCGCAAGGGGAGCGAACAGGCGTGGCCCGGTCACTCGAATTGCCAACGCGGCGATCGCAAACCAGTACAGCGGGGTGAATCCGAGGGTGCGGTCCGGCAGAACCAGAATCAGCGCGACGCTGATCGCAACCACCGACAGGTACGACACGACGGGAAACGATCGGCGCACACACGTCGCGGCGGTCATCGCCAGCAGGGCAGCGATACCCACTGCGATCAGGGTCGGGCTGCGGACGAGTTCGTCTCTGGTGTCACCGACCATGCCGGTGGAGAGTTGGAATCCGGCGTAGACGAGCGTGGCCAGGAGCATTTCGAGCGGCAGCACCGCGGGATTTCGCGGTCGCCATGCCGGTCGAAACCTGCGCAGTGTCCTGGAACCAGCCAGTGTCCTGGAACCTCCCACCATCAGAGTCGACTCCGTTCTCCTGCCGCATCTTTCGAGCTCGAGTTGTGCTTGCCGGCCACCCACAGCGGTCCGGTGACGAACCAGAAGAACGTGATGACTCCGAGTGGCTGGATCACGGTCTTCAGTGCCGCTGCCTGCTCCGAGTCTGCCACGGTGTACGCCAGGCCGTAGGTGATCACCAGTGCGATGGTGGCGGCGACCAACCACTTCACGAACCCGCGGATCTCGTTGCGGTAGGCCTGCGGACCGGTCTTCGGGGCCTTGACCGGTGCGGGTCCACCGGCAAATCGGTGTGCGAAGCGTACGTCGAGCCAGGCGACAGTGGAGTGCGCAAACACGACGGTCCATCCGAGGTAGATGCCGGCGAGGCGGTGTGCGAATTCGACGTCTCCGCCGCGGTGCAGATCGAGCGCCACCGCCCCAATCAACACGAGGTCGAGGGCCGGGAGCAGGGCGAGCGTGATGGTGCTGGCGCGTCGCATGCGTGCCAGGTAGCGCAGGCACAGGCCGCCGATCACCAGAGCCCAGAAGCCGATCTCGCAGATCGCGATGGTGAGCAGAATCGGATTGTCCATGGACCCGATCTCACCGCAGCCGACGTGCACGCGATACCCCCGCGGAGGCGTCGTCGCTGGTGGTTCGGCCGAAGGTACGACGCTGCGCTCCACCGAAAGTCGTAGCTCGACCGAAGGCCGATAGCTCCACCTGAAGTCGTGGAGCGTCGAGTCTTGTGAACGGCAGGCTAGGCTTCTCGCCGTGATAGACCTCGACGCGTTGCATCTCGGAGCGCTCGGGCGTCAAACCGAAGATTTTCTGGGTCTTCGTCGCTGTCGCTGTGGTCGCGGCAGGAGTCATCGTGGTGGATTCACGCGCGTCCGGTCCTGCGGACGTCGCGTTGCCGGATACGCCTGCGTCGAGCGGGTTCAGCGCGTCGAACTACGACCAGGGTGAGTCGTCGACCACGATTCCGGGGTGTGATGCCGTCGTCGTTCCCGAGTCCGGGGAATTCTCAGGGGCGTACTTCCGCCTCGAGGGAGGACGCTACGACGACCCCCGTTATCCATGGTTCTCCGGGCGCAAAGCTACTGCGCTGTCCGATGCGCTTGTTTCTGCGTTGCCGGCCGAGACCGCCGTCGAGTTCGCAACACCCGGTACGTTCGCGTTCGGTGCCGAATCCGCGTTTCGATTCGGTCCTGTCCAAGGTCCCACGTCCGATAGCTCTGTCGGCGATGGTCCGACGGATGATCTGTCGATGTTCGCGAGCGCCACTGCCGCCGGGTTGCTGATTCGCAACGGCAGGGGTGCCGACGTGACGGTGACGATCTCGAAGTCGACTGCCGGTGTACCGCCCTGTGTCGGTGGCAGTCTCGATCGCAGGCAGGTCGCAGCCGACGGTACGGTCGTGGACACGAAAGAGTCCACCGGCGAAGACGGTGGTAGAACAGCGGTGGTCAGGACGGCGACTGCATACGCAACTGATGGAACGACGTTGCAGGCCAACGCAAGCCAGTTCGTGTCTTCGGACGAAGCAGTGTCCATGAACGACCTGATCTCCCTGGTGTCGTCGAGCGAGCTGCGAATCGGTGCAGCGGTGCCGGACGGAACCCGACCCCCTCCTCTGCCGTGTGACACGCGAGTTGGGTCGCAGGATGGACCAGCGGTGACTCGCGCCGACGCAGACCGTATCGGTCGCGCTCTGGACCAGGCTCGAATCCGCGCGCTTCGGGCCGTGATCGTGCTCGAGCAGCCGCTGGCACCGATGCAACGGAGTTCGTTGTCCCACGACTCGTTGTGTGCAGCCGGAACAATTCTGACGCCAGGAGCGGAAGGCGTTGTGACCGTGGCGATCACGGGTGGACAGCCGCTCCCGGAAATTCCCGACGCATATGACCCGACGGCTGATCGCTCGGTCGACACCGTGCGCCTGCCCGACGGATCGATGTCCGAGAGATCGAAGCGCGGCGTCAGGACCGTGACTGTGACCCGGCCGTCGGGCACTCGTGTCCGTATCTCGTCGACATCGGCGGGCGAGCTCGTCACGGTCGGCAATCTCGAGTCCATCGCGACGGCACCGGGCCTGGACCTGTGAGCACCCGATGGCCGGTGTGGACAGCGGGAGCCGTGGCGTTGGCGACTGTCGTTGCTGCGGTGATCGTTGTCGCGCAGGACGACGACCCAGCAATCGCGACTGCCCCCTCATGGACGACCACAGCTCCGCCGACGGTTCCGCGTGCGCCGGAAGTCCAGTGGTCCAGATCTGCAGAGGCCGTCTACGGCCGCGAATTCGCGCAGTTTCGTGATCCTGGTGCAGGCGGACGGCTCAATCCCAGCGCAGCGAGATTCATCGATGCGGGCGGGGTGTATGTCGCGTCGGTGGGTCTGCCGGATCCTGCTACCGGGAATTTCGACGCTCCCGCGATGGTGGGCCTCGACGCAACGGATGGATCCACACTATGGCGGCGAGACGATCTCCGGGTGGACTCCTGTGCCGACCGGCCGTTGTCGGGATACCTCGTCTGCCTCTCCAGCACCGAGTCGGAGAATCCGGAATCGACGATCGTCACGGTGGACACCACGACCGGTGCTGGTCGTTCTGTTCGTGTGCCGCAACGTGTGTTCGCTGTGGGAACCGACGGGGTCTCGCTCTACTCGATCAGTTCCACTGTCACGCAAGCAGGTTACGAGGGAACGCCGCAGCTCGCCAAGGGTTCTGTGGACGATGTCGGGCGCGATTGGGTCACCGAATTTCCCGGCGAGGCCATTTACGCGGGTATGCCGGGGCCGGTCATCACCATCGACGGAAACTACGGCCTGGGCCGGTTCGGTTCGACGGCAATAGGATTCGACTCGGTCACTGGAACGATCACGTGGTACCGGGGTTATCCCGACAGTTGCGTGTCGCAACCTTTTCGGGTGCAACCGGCACTGGTGATCATGACCGAGGCGGTGTGTACGCAGTCCCAGACGTACGCCGGTACCGTCGCGCTCGCCTCGGATGGTCGAACTGTCGCCAGAGCTCCGCTGCCGGTGTATCCCTTTCTCGAGATCGACGATCCAACGGACCTGTCGCTGCCGATGGTCGTCGGTGACAGTGCGTTCGATCGGACGACCGGAGAGTTTCTGTGGTCGAGCCCGCTGTTGGCGTCGACCAATGGCGTAGCTGTCGTCGGGGATGTGGTGATCGCACGTGCTCCCGGAACAGCTCATGTGACGGCATTGGATCTGAGAACCGGTTCGGTTCGGTGGGAGAACGATCCCGATGACTACTACCCGATCACGGCGTACGCCGACGGTCTCGCGTACTCCACCGTCGGCGGGACCGTGGAATCGATCGCGTTGGATGACGGTACGACACGTCGGCGGTTGGAGATCGAGCCGACGCCGTTCCCCTATGCAACGAATCGGTACCTGGCATCGTGGGTGATCGAATCCGGCGACCGTCTGGTGTATTCGTCCACAGACACGATTGCCGTCGTCGACCGCGGATAGCTGCTGTCGGTGCGCCTACAGTGGAAGTACGCAAACGGGACATACGAAACAGGGAGTCCGCCATGGCAGGCAAGAAGATCGACAGAGTGCATGCACAGTCCGCGCTGGAGACGGTTCGAGAGAATCCCGGCATCGCGTTGATCGCCGCGGCACCGGCGTTGGTGGTGCTGGCGCTGGTGTGGTGGCTGCTCGGGTTTCCCGCAGCGCTGATCCTGTTGATCGCAGCAGGCGGTGCCGGCTACCTGTACCTCAGGAACCGCTGATTACCGACAAGCACTGACTATCGGGAGGCACTGACTACTGATCGGCGCGGGGGATGCAGAACTCGGTGATCGTGGCCGAGCTTGCTGCGAGCTCTGCCCACGACTTCTCGGTGGTGAGCACGGCGATTGCCGAGGTGGGGAAGCGGTGACGAACCTCGCGGGCCACGTCGGTGTCGTCGTCTGCCGCCAATTCGAGTGCGGTCCAGGGAATTCCGGGTTCGTGTCCGACGACCAGCAGCGTCGAGACGGTCACGTCGTCGAAGTACGTGTCCGCAAGGCGGATTTCGTCGATGATCTCGTCCGCGGATCCGCCGTAGATGTCTCGCTCGAATCGGGTGGGAGCGCCGCCCATGCCGGTAGCGGCCAGCGTTTCGCGGGTTCGCAGGGCAGTCGAGCACAGCACTGCATCGACGCGGCCGACGTGTTCGGTGATCCAGGCTCCGGCGAGTGCCGCCTCGCGTTGGCCGCGCGGCGCCAAGGGTCGTTCGTGATCCGGTACTCCGTCGGGGTAGCCGGATTTTCCGTGCCGCATGAGCACGAGGGTCCTAGTGGTCGCCATGCCGTCCACCGTAAACGGTCAGGGCGGCGGGATCGGCCAGAACGTTCACCGGTTCCGGGAAGACGAACTTGCGCATCGCCCACCATCGGAATGCGGTTGCCAGCAACGTGCCGATGATGGAGCCGCTGACGAAGTCGGCGATGTTCTCGGTGAGGAAGGACACGTTCGGCGACCGCAGATCCAGCACGTAACTCGACACCCAGAGCGGTAGCTGGTTGATTGCCAGGCCGGTTCCGGCGACGGCGAAGAACAGCGCTGCCTCGTGGTGACGACGTCGTCCGCCACGCGCTGTGAACGACCATTCCCGGTTGAGGATGTACGACACGATCGTCGCGATCAGCACGGCCAGAACGTTCGCTGTCACCGGCTTGTCCTGCAGGATCGTCCACTTCAGGCCGAAGAACAGTACGACGGTGACGGCGAAGGTGATCGCTCCGACGATGAGGAACTTGAGGGCCTCGGCGTGCTTGACGAGGGGCTCGAGCCAGCGTTCGGGAACGCGGTCGGTGAGGCGGTCGGACACATGCATCCCATCGACGTTACCTCGAGTAACGGATCCGGCCCGACGACGAACGATAGGCTCGCATCGATATGACTGGTGCCAGGCTGTCCGTTCTCGTCGTCTTCTTCGTCAACGGCGCGGTGTTCGCGAACTGGGCTCCCCGCATTCCGGAGATTCAGAACTCACTGTCGATCGACGTCGCAACGCTCGGCCTCGCCTTGACCGGTGTCGGGCTCGGCGGGCTGGCGGCAGCCCCCGTCGCCGCTGCCTCGGTCCGACGGTTCGGCAGTCGATGGACCATTCTCGCCTCGGGGTTGCTGTTGTGCGCGGCCTTCGTCCTGCCCGCGGTCGCAGTGTCGTGGTGGACGCTGCTGGCGGCGCTCGTACTGCTCGGCGGGGCCGATGCTGTGATGGACATTTCGATGAACGCGCAGGGTGTCCTCGTGGAGGAACGAGCGGGGAAGTCGCTGCTGAGCGGCTTCCATGCCGCCTGGAGCGTCGGTGCCGTCGTCGGGGGAGTGACCGGCGCGGCCGCGGCCGGCATCCGGATGCCGGTGGCAGCGCACTTCGGTCTGATCGCGGTGGTGCTGATGCTCGTTCTCGTTGCCGTCGGACGGGGTCTGGTGGGTCCGGAATCGGTGGCACTCGACGATCGCGAGGACCCAGCATCCGGCCCCGTTCTCGTACGCCCGACCGCAGCACTGGCCCTGCTGGGGGCCGTGGTGCTGCTCGCCGGGCTGATGGAGGACTTTCCGCAGTCGTGGAGCGCGGTGTACATGACGACCGAAGAGGGCGCGGGCCCAGGTTCGGCCGGTATGGCGTTCGTTGCGTTCTCGGCCGCGATGCTGATCGGTCGGTTGGTAGGAGACCGGGTCGTGGACCGGTTCGGCCCGTCGACGGTGCTGAGCGGAGGCGCGTCACTGGTGGCCGTGGCGTTTCTCGTCATCCTGGGCCTGTCGGTTCTGGCTGCGGATCTACCGGTCCTGGTCATCGGGGCGTTCGCGGTTGCGGGCCTGGGCGCGAGCCCACTGTTTCCCATCGTCTTCAGCCTGGCCGGGCGGCTTCCCGGTGTGTCCTCGGCGGCGGCCATCTCGATCGTGTCGCTGGTGTCCCGGATCGGATTTCTCGTGGCGCCCTTGGCCGTCGGTCGCGTCGTGGATGCGTCGGGCTTCGGATCGGTGTTGGGTGCCATTGCCGCGGCGGGCGTCGTCGTCGCGGTGATCGGGTGGTACTACGGCCGCAGATTCCCTGTCGACTCGACTCAGGACCGCGGCTCCAGATAAGTGCGCAGCAACCGACGTACCTCCTCGGTCGCGAGTTGCTCGGGGTACGTCACCGCCTGCAGCGTCAGGCCGTCGATGTAGGTATGCAGTTCGGCCGCTGCGTGTTCGTCCGCTGCGCGGTCGAATGTGAATGCGGGAGAGTTCGGGCGGTCGAGATCGTGCAGGTGCGCCCACGCGAGCCGGCACAGGTACCGGCTGCCGAACCACCCGGCCGTCTTGAGGGCGGCAAGTCGCTCGTCGAATCTGGCACGCACGATCGCTTCCAGCCATACCGACGCCTCGGCGTGGCGGTCCTCGTCGAGGGGCAGCATCTCCTCGAGGACGCGGATCGCTCGCGTCGGTCCGTCCCCGTCGGTGGGGTGCGCCTCCAACCGCTGCACGACGCGTTGCGTCATGGCCTCGGCCGCGAAGAGGACGAGTTCTCCCTGATCGGAGAAGTAGTACCGAAGTGATCCGGGGGAGACGCCGGCTTCGGCGGCGACGCTACGTACCGTCGCCCCGTCCATTCCTGCTCGTTCGATGACGCGCCACACGGCGGCGACGATCTCCGCCCGGCGTGCGTCGTGGTCGACGATCTTCGGCATCGGTCTGTTCTAGCACGCAGGAATCTTTTTGACACAACTGTGTCGTAACCCTGTTACCGTACAGCTGTGTTAATTCAGCTGATCGGGCTCGCGCTGGTGGACAGCATCGGCGTCGGGACTCTTGCGGTTCCGCTGTGGATGATGCTGCGGCCGTCGTTTCGGGTGCGTGTCGTTCTGCTGCATCTGGGCGTGTTGGGGCTGGTCTACTTCGGGGTCGGTGTCGCCTTGTGGGCGGCCACCGATGGCCTGAGCGTCGCGATTCCTGGTGACGCGTGGACTCGATTGGCGGTGGGTCTTGTGGTTCTGGTCATGGGCCTGGTCTGTGACCGTCGGCGGCGAGTCCCGAGCAGTGCGTGGTGGGCGCGGCCCCCGAGAAGCGTCCGAGGGGTGGTCGTGCTCGCCGTCGCTGTGGCCGCGGTGGAGGTGACGACGATGCTGCCCTACTTCGCGGCGATCGACGCGGTCGTCGAGTCCGGTCTGGGGTGGGAGTTCTCGGTGTTACTGCTCGCGGGGTACGTGCTCGTGACGCTCTCACCCGCTCTCATTCTGCTCATCGCCAGAGTGTTTGCGCAGGAACGTGTTTCGTCACTCACGCCAACTCTGCTCCGGCGCGTGGATCGCTGGAGTGGGGACGTGTCGGCGACGGTGTTGCTCGTGGTGGGCGCGCTACTGGCCGCGGATGCGGCGATCGAACTGAATCTGGTCTGACCGGATTGTGGTCCGAAGCGATGAAAGGGAAGCGATGAACGCAAGAGATGTGCGCAGCATCGTCATGATTGTCGTCGGAGCTGTGCTGGCGCTGTTCTTCTGGGACCTGCAGTTCTTCTGGTTCCAGGGCGGGCCGATCGGCTGCCTTCTGGTGGTACTCGCGATGGTCGACGTATGGGAATTGCGCCGCGGCACCCCGAAGAAGGGATTGCTTGCAGAACTGCGAGACGACATCATCCGCGGTGCGGATTCAGGCGACACACCCGAGCGTGACCCTCGGCCGTGAGTGCTTCGCCGGCTCGTATCGCCAGGACGGTACTGAATTCTCGGCCCGGGCGTGATAGACAAGCTGTTCGGCGGTGCTGTATCGAGCGGAATGGTGGTGGCCTGGTGACGACCGGTGTCGACGCGGGGCTTGCTGAACGCCCGTCTCGGCGTGGTCTGACCGCTGCCGGTACCGCCGTGATCGTCCTGGGTTTGGTGGCCGGTTGGGTCGTCGTCTACTTGGTCGGCCTGATGGGTGCGCTGTGGCGTTTCCGTGAGCCCGACGCGCCGGCCCCGATTCTGTCGATAGGGGATCAGTGGGCCGATCTCGCTGTCGGCGCGGCGCAGGTGGTGGTGGGTGCCGTCGCGATCGCCATCGTCTGGTTCGTTCGGCGTCGGAAGCTGCCTGCGGTGTGGCCGGCCCGCAGTGGGACCGCGTTCGAAGCTGCGCTCACGTGGTGTGCCGCGATCGGTGCCGCTTCTGCTTCGCTGCTCGTGTTGTCGCGGCTGGACATCGTCCGATTCAGCTTCTCGATCCCGGCCTCGGTCGAGTCCGATTGGCTCGCAGTGGTTTCCGCTCTCGTCGTGGGTCTGCGGGAGGAACCGATCCTGGTCGCGTTGCCGGTGTTGTTGCTCATCGGCCGAGTCCCGATCTGGGCGATCATGGCGTTGTCGGGCACGATGCGGGGCCTCCTCTACATGTACTTCGGTGGAGGGGGTTTTCTGTGGGCACTGTGCTGGGGTGCCGCGGCGGTATGGGTGTTCTACCGCTACCGGCGACTGTGGGTGTTGATCGCCATCCACGGATTGGTGATGAACATCCAGGTGTTCGATCGCGTGATTCCGTCCGAGAATGCGGCGACGGTTCTGCAGTGGGTCAACATTCTGATTCTGTTCTCGGCGCTGCTGTGGTGGATCACTCCGCGTGCGCTGGAAGCTTTCCTGCCGAACACGGTGGCCGTTCGGTACGGCGATTCGACCGTCGAGACGACTCCGATGGTGGCCGAGGTGGTACTGAACCCCGAGAAGCTCGATCCCGACGAGTCCAGACGAGAACCGCCGGTCAAGCCCTGACCATGCGGGCTTCGAGGCACTCCCAGAGCGGGTCGAACTTCTCGGTGCCGTCCAGCTCGAACCGATGCTTGCGGTAGAACGCCACCGCACGATGGTTGGCCGCTGCCACCCACAGATAGGTGGATGCCTCCCGGTCGATCACGGTCGTCATGAGTTCTGTTGCGACGCCGGTGCCGTGGAGCTCGGGCACAACGTTCAGTGACCACAGTTCGGTCGGTGCCGGCGGATTGTCGTCGCGTGGTGGGCCGCCGGTGGCGAAACCGACGATGCGTGAATCACTGGTGTCGACGGCGCATCGGGTGCGCACACCGCGGCTCGACTGCTCGTCGAGGCGGGCGATGATCTGCTCCCAGCGTTCGATGCGATCGCGAGGGCGTAGAGCATCGAGCTTGGCGCTGTTCATCATTCCCGCGTACGTCGCCTTCCAGATTGCCACGTGCGCTGCGCCCAGTTGTTCCTCGTCGCCCGGGCGGATGTCGCGGATCGTGTAGCTGGCCACTGTTGCAGTTATACCGATACGACTCGAATTGTTCTCGGATTTTCTTGTCGTACCCCTCTCGTATCATCGAATTCATGTTCGATACCGGGGGGTGGGGAGCGGCGGAGACGCCGCCGGTCGATGACTGCGTCGCGGGGTTTCTCGACGTCATCGCGCTCAACCGTGTCAACGAGAATCTCGCTCGGGCAGCGACTGTGCTCGCGTACTGCGACGTGCTCGAGATGCGCCTCGAGGCAGCCGAAGCTGCCGGCGGAGATCCGGGTGAGACGGTCCGCGGTGCCCTGTGCGATCTGGCCGTGACGATGACGGGAACGCGCCGCGATGCGTCCGTGGTGCACGACGTCGCGGAGCGTTTGCATCGGATGCCGTTGACTGCCTTGCGTTTCGTCACCGGCAGCTTCGACTGGTCGACGGTGGTGACGATCACCTCGGTGCTGCATCGTGCCAGTGACGAGACGATCGCGAAGATCGAATACGAGGTGTGTGCGGCGGGTGGCCGGATGCGTCCGCAGGCGCTACGCAATCGGATCTGGCGGCTGTGGATGAAGGCCGATCCGGTCGGTGCCGCAGCTGCCCGCGAGACGGCGAAGTCCGAGGAGCTCGGCGTGCGGATCGACCGCACCGGTCCGGGCGGGATCGCGTCGCTCATTGCGAAGATCACCGATCTCGAAGCGGCAGAGGCGGATGCGCTCATCACCGAGATCGTCGGGACGGTCTGTAAGCGCGACCCACGATCGACGGGGACGCTGCGGGCCGCGGGTCTGATGGCGTTGCTGCACGGCGAGCATTCACTGGCGTGTCAGTGCGATCGCGGCGACGACTGCCCGGTGGCAGGTGCTGTCGACGACATTCCTCCTCGGCGCGGGCATCTCCTCCAGATCGTGGTGGCTGTGGAGACATTGCTGGGACTGTCCTCGGAGCCTGCGAGCCTCCCCGACGGGACGCCCATCGACCCCGAAGTGGCGCGCATCGTCGCCACGGATGCGAAGTGGCAGGCGCTGCTGACCGAGCTGGTCGAGATGCTGAAGCCCGAACAGGGAAACACGGGCGACGGCGGATCGAACGGTGACGGCCGGGACGTTGACGGCCCTGACAGTGGTGGGTTGGACGGTGGCCCCGAAGGCGGCCCTGACGACGGCGGTGCTGACGGTGGCGGTCCGGATGGCGATGGCCCTGACGACGGTGGTCCGGATAGCGGTGGTCCAGACGACAGCGGCCCCGATGGCGGTGGTCCGCACGACGGTGGTTCAGTCGGTGGCGGTCCTTCGCACTCCGGCCGCGGGCAGTCGCCCCGTGACTCCGGCCCAAGTTCCGGGCACTCCGACCCCGGCCAAACCGGCTCCCACAGCGGCGGTGGGTCGGGTATGCAGTCGAGTTCGTTCGGACCGTTCTCTACGGCGGTGCCGTCGTTGTTGCGTCGGGTGGTCGGCATGGGTCGGGTACGAGGTGCCGCCCAGCTTCCGTCTGTGCGCCTCGAGGGTGCCCACTGCCTCCCACCTGCACTCCCGCTACCGGGGGAGGAGTCTGTCCGCGATGGGCTCGTCGCACGGTGGCTTGCATGGATTACCGAACGGCCCGAGCGTGCTCGCGGAATCTTTCCCGACGGTCATGGCGGCGAGTCCGCTCCGTCGCGGTCTGCGGTGACGTATCGGCCCGGTGCCCGCGTCGCGGCATTCGTTCGGGCTGCCTATCGCACGTGCACTTTCCCGAACTGCGACGTGCCGGCGGCCCGGTGTCAGATCGATCATCTGGTTCCGTTCGACCACGACGATCCCGGTCGGGGCGGCTGGACGATCGTGACCAATCTTCAGCCGGTGTGCGTGTTTCATCATCAGGCCAAGACCTCGGGGGCGTGGTCGGCGGTGATGCTCGCAGGCGGCGCGATTCTGTGGTCGAACTCGCTCGGTCTGCGCAGAGTCACGTTGCCGGAGTTGTCGATCGCGACTCCCCGCGCATCCCGCCGACGGCGAAGGTCCTCGTCCAGGCCGGGAGCGAGCCCTATCGAACCCACCCGCTGGGAGCTCGAATACAGCGGAAGTGCACCGCCGACTCTCGACGACTGTCGCTCTGCAACAACGGATATCGACCGAAGAAAGTTGGCGAAGAAGCGGCGGGCCTACCTGGAACACTGTCGCGTCGTCCATGCACGCGTCCGATACGACCGCACCCGATACGACCCTCCGCCCTTCTGAACCACACCCGTGCCGGTGTGGCACAGGCCGCTGGCCTGCTACCTTGAACGCCGTTCAAGTTTCTGGGGCAGGTCACCGCCCCACTCCACGAGGAGCCACCGTGTCAGATGTCGACAGCAGTACCCGCCAGCCGAGCCGTAAGGTCAGCCGAATGAACGTCTCCGCCCGCGACATGGCGCAGATCGCAGTGTTCGCAGCACTCATCGCCGCGCTCGGCCTGCCGGGATCGATCACGGTCGGGTTCTCGGGCGTCCCCATCACCCTGCAGACCCTCGGCATCATCCTGTCGGGCGCGATCCTCGGACCCCGCAAGGGCACGGCCGCGGTCCTGGTGTTCCTCGCCCTGACGATGATCGGCCTGCCGCTGCTGGCGGGCGGGCGCACCGGTCTCGCCGCCATGGCCGGGCCTACCGTCGGCTACCTCATCGGCTGGATACCGGCAGCGTTGCTGATCGGCTGGCTCACCGCCCGCATTCTCCCCAAGTACTCGATCGCGCTCGGCCTGGCGATCAACGCGGTCGGTGGCATCCTCGTCGTCTATGTATTCGGCATCGCCGGTCTGATCCTGCGCACCGACGTCGGAGTCTGGGCCGCGATCACCTCCAACGGACCGTTCCTGCCCGGCGACATCGCGAAGGTCGTCGTCGCCACCGTCGTCGCCAAGAGCGTCCACCGCGCGTACCCGGGCCTGATCAAGGCGTGACTCTCACGCTGGGAGGTCGAGGCCGCGACAACGACACCGCCATCTCCTGGGCGGGTCGCACACTCACCTACGCCGAACTCGACGGAGCCGTCGAGCAGTGGCCTCACCGCCCGGTGCACGACGCTCGATTTCACAGCGCTCGATTTCACGACGCATCAGCACTGGAGCTGCCGGACGCGTTGATCTGTGTTTTCGCGGCAGCCAGGCAGGGCAGTGCGGTCCGAGTGGAGGATCCGGCCGCCCGTCCCGAGCGCCCTGCGCACATCGATCCCGACGCGTTCCTGCTGGTGGCAACCTCGGGCTCCACCGGCCGGCCGAAACCGCTCGCTCGCACGGCCGCGTCGTGGGTAGACAGCTTCCCCGAGTTCACCGACATATCCGGTATCCGCCCGACCGACACCGTGCTCATCACCGGACCGCTGCACGCCACGATGCACCTGTTCGCCGCGGTGCACGCACTGTGGTTGGGGGCGTGCGTCACCGACGATCCCGCGCATGCCACGGCTGTCCATGCGGTGCCTGCGGTACTCCGTGACGTCCTCCGCCGGATGCCTCGTGCGCGGATTGCCGTCGCTGCCGGCGCCGGCCTCGATGACGGTGCCGCGAAAGCGATCTCGGCGCAGGGCGTCAGGCTGGTCGAGTACTACGGCTCGGCGGAGTTGTCGCTGGTGGCGGCGAGAGTGGTGGGCGAACAATCGTCTCTGAGGCTGCTCCGGGATGTCGACGCACGCACCGAGGACGGGTACCTGTTCGTTCGATCGCCGTACGCCGCGCTGGGTGCGCGCGATTGGTTCGGCGTCGGCGATCTGGCAGAACTGAACGGCTTCGAAGTCCTCGTCCACGGCCGCGGAGATGCAGCGATCAACGTGGGCGGAACCACCGTGATCGCCGAGGACGTGGAAAGCATCCTGACCGGGCTCGACGGCGTCCGAGCTGCGGCAGCGATCGGCACACCGCACGCGGTTCTCGGCGAAACGGTCTCAGCCGTCATCGAACTCGACGGAACCCGCGACCTCGACCTGGTGCGCGCCGACGCTCGCGCAATCATGGCGAAGGAGGCGATGCCGCGACGCTGGACGGTGGTGCAGCAGTTGCCCCGCACCGCGAGCGGCAAGATCGCCCGAAGGGCCCTGCTGTGAATGTGTCTGCTTCGTACAGCCCAGTCATCGTTGCGGCCAAACGTTCTGCGATCGGTATCGCCGGGCACGGCTTCGCCGATGTCACCGCCCCGAACCTCGCCGCGCCGGTGCTGAAAGCTGTTGCAGCAGAGATCAGTCCGCTCGATACCCCGATCGACGACGTGATTCTCGGCAACTGCCTCGGTCCCGGCGGTGATGTTGCACGAGTCTCGGCGCTGCTCGCGGGCCTCGGTGTCGGCGTTCCCGGAGTCACCGTCGATCGGCAGTGCGGATCCGGGCTCGACGCCGTGGCGCAGGCCGCGTCGCGCATCCGCAGCGGCGACGAGACGCTGATACTGGCCGGTGGCGTCGAATCTGCCAGCACCAGCCCGTGGAGGTTCTGGCCACCGGTCGACGGCGAAGAACCCGTCCGCTACACCCGAGCGCCGTTCGCTCCGCCTGGCTTCGAGGACCCGGACATGGGTGTGGCAGCGGACGACCTCGCGCGAATCCGCGGTATCGGGCGCGAACGCCAAGATGCCTACGCTGCACGGTCGTTCGCACGCGCGGCGGCCTGCGACTTCTCAGCCGAGATCGTCACCGTGAGCGATGTCGCAACCGACGAGCGCATCCGCCCCAACATGACCGCCCAGCGGCTCGGCAGACTGCGCCCCACGTTCACCCCAGCCGGCACGTTCACCCCAGCCGGCACGGTGACCGCGGGCAATTCGTGCGGAATATCCGACGGCGCAGCGGTTCTGGCCATCACCACCGCCGAGCGAGCAGCCGGGATGCCGGCGTTGCGCGTCCTCGGCAGTGCCGTCGCCGGGTCCGACCCGGCTCTTCCCGGGCTGGGTCCGGTGCCGGCGATCGAGAAGCTGCTCGCCCGCACCGGGGTGGGCCTCTCCGACATCGAAACCATCGAAATCACCGAGGCTTTTGCGTCGGTCGTGCTCGCGGTCTCGGATGAATTGGGTCTCGACGAGGACCGCATCTGCCCACAAGGTGGAGCCATCGCGATGGGCCATCCGTGGGGAGCTTCGGGCGCAATTCTGCTGGTACGGTTGGCCTCTCGAATGTTGCAACCCGGGGGTCCGGCGCTGGGACTGGCGGCCTGCGCCATCGGCGGCGGGCAGGGAATAGCGATGCTGGTGGAACGAGCGACATGAGCAGGGTCATATGAGCACAATCAAGTTCGAGGACATTTCGCACTCGTTCGGAGAACGGAAGGTGCTGCACGGCATCGACCTCGAGTTCGACGAGCGCCGTATCGGCATCATCGGCTCCAACGGTTCCGGCAAGTCGACGCTCGCGCGGATGATCAACGGTCTGATCAAACCCGATACGGGCCGCGTCACGGTCGACGGTATCGACGCCGCCAAGAAGGGTGCGCAGGTACGCAAGAAGGTCGGGTTCGTGTTCACCGATCCCGATTCGCAGATCGTGATGCCCACTGTCGCCGAGGATCTCGCGTTCTCGCTGCGCAGGTCCGGGCTGACCAAACAGCAGGTGGCCGAGCGGGTGGAGGAGATTCTCGTCCGCTTCCGTCTCGATCAGCACCGCGACCATCCGGCGCATCTGCTCTCCGGTGGACAGAAGCAACTGCTGGCGATCGGTGCCGTCCTCATCCGACGACCGGAGGTGGTCGTTGCGGACGAACCGACCACGCTGCTGGATCTGCGCAACGGACGCGTCGTCGCGCAGGCTCTGGATTCGATGGATCAGCAGGTCATCGTCGTGACCCACCAACTGGCCCTGCTGGACAGCTTCGAGCGCGTCATCGTCATCGACGACGGCCGCATCGCGTTCGACGGAACCCCCGCCGCCGCGGTCCCGGCCTATCGGGAGCTGATCGGATGATCGGTCTCTACCGCCCCGGCACCTCGCTGCTGCACCGGATGAGCCCGGGATCGAAGCTGCTGGCGTTGATCTTCGCGATCCTGGGAACGGTGATCTTCGCGCGCACTCCGCTCGAGGTCGCAGCGGTGGCGCTGCTGGTCGCGGCGTTGTTCGCGGTGGCTCGCATTCCAGCGAAAGTCGCACTGGCGCAACTGCGTCCGGTGCTGTGGATGCTGCTGATCATCGGTGTCTTCCAGGTGATCATCACCACCTGGCAGCGCGCCGTCGTGGTGTGTGGGGTACTGGTGATCTCCGTTGCTCTGGCAGCTCTCGTCACCCTCACCACCCGCGTGACCGACATGCTCGATACCGTCACCCGAGCGCTCGGCCCCGTCCGCCGCTTCGGCGTCGACCCGGATCGCATCGGACTGCTCCTGGCTCTGGCCATCCGCTGCATCCCGCTGCTCGCCTCCATCGTCCAAGAGGTGTCGCAGGCCCGTAAGGCACGCGGACTGCAGTGGTCGATGACGGCGCTGGCGACGCCGGTCCTGGTGCGGGCCCTGCGCACCGCCGACGCCATGGGAGACGCCCTCGTCGCGCGCGGTGTAGATGACGATGGTGTCGATGACGATGACCACGAGTGAACTCCTCGCCGCCCGGATAGCGCGGCATTCCGACCGCCCCGAGGCAGCCGTGGTCGATGCGACCGGGGAGGTCACCTACCGCGAATTCTGGGACCGGGTGACACGCACGGCGACCGCAGTGGCAGGGATGCGTCGCATCGCGGTACTGCCGACGTCGGACATCGGGTCGTTGGTGGTCGTCGTCGCGGCGATGCATGCCGGCGTGAGTGTCGTTCTGCTGCATCGGCATTTGTTGGCTCAGGAATTCGCCGATGTCGTGGCGGTCTGCGAGCCCTCGCTGATTGTCGCGCACCCGCGTCAGCACGCGAGAGTGCACGGTTGGGGTGCAGTCGACGTGTTCGCACCCGAGGACATACCAGCCAGCCCGCCCGCCGCCGTCCCCACCCCCACACCGAATTCCGAGTTGCTCGTGGGCGTCACCTCGGGAACCACCGGTCCGCCCAAGCTGTTCGTGCGCAATCAAGCGTCGTGGGCGGCGACGCTGGATCGCTCCGATGCCTTGTTCGATCTCGGTCCGGGAGATCGGGTGTCCGCACCGGGCACTCTCGATCACACGCACTTTCTCTACGGCGCACTGCACGGGCTCACCCGCGGGGCGACGGTCGACCTACGGGAGCCCACGGTGGCCCTCGAAGATGCTGCAACACATCTGTATTCGGTCCCGACCATTGCTTGGGACATCGCTCGCTCGGGAGTGCGATCGGACAGTGTCCGTGAAGTGCTCTCGTCCGCGGCGCGATGGGCGGAACCGGGGAGGGCCGCTCTGGCGGCGGTACTTCCGAACGCGGCGCTGACGCATTTCTACGGGGCGTCGGAGCTGAGTTTCGTTTCCTACGACCGAAGCGAAATCGAAGGCACCGAGGTCAGCGGGCAGCTGTTCGACGGAGTCGAGGTCGAGATCCGGGACGAGCTGCTTCATGTCCGCAGCGACATGCTGTTCGACGGCTACCTGAGCCGATTGGGAGGCCACACCACTCTGACGAACGGGCCGGTCGACGGGTGGATGACCGTCGGCGATCGCGGCAGTGTCGAAGACGGCCGACTGACCTTGTACGGCCGCGGCAGCGAGACGATCGTCCGGGCCGGTCTCACGGTGGAGTTGACCCCGATCGAGGCGGCCCTGCTCGCAGTTCCCGGTGTGCTCGAGGCCGGGGTGGTCGGGTTGCCCAACGACAGAACCGGTGAGGAACCTGCTGCCGGAGTTGTTGTGGGGCAGACCGATTCGATATCCGTGGCTCGGATTCGCCGCCACCTGCGCACCGTGCTGCCGGGGCCGAGCCTGCCCGTGGTGATCGCCGTCGTGGACGCTCTTCCGCGTACGCCGCGCGGCAAGCTCGACCGTCAGGCTCTGGCGGCAACCTTGGCCACAGTGCGGACCGTGGGCTCGCCCGATGCTCCGGTGACGACGAACCAGACGGTCAACGCGCCGCCGTCGTAGCGATGGCGCAGAGTGACGCGTTCACCCGCCAGTACCGGGCTCAGGTATTCGATGACGGCGCGGTGCGGCGACGCGGCCAGCTCGGGCACGTCGACCAGCAACTCCTCGATCGCGTGCCAGTAGACCGCATTGTTGAGGTGGTCGAACGGATCGATATCGGTTGCGCGCAAGGGGAACTGCACATCCGTGGGCGATTCGGCCGGCACCGGCTCGGTCAGCCATGCCTTCCATCGCAACCGGTGTTGATCGGTGGTTCGCGCCAGCATTTCCAGGGCACCGTCGCTGATGCGGGTCGGCATTCCGGTGTCCTTGCTGATGTTGATCCAGAAGCCCTCGGTCTCGATGCGTCCACCCTTCGGTGTCGTCAGTGCCACGCGCATGTTCGACCACCGCGTCGACATCGACGAACACCAGCGCCGCATGTGCACTCGGTCCGGGAAATGGATCGGCTCGAAGACGTCGATGACGGTGCGCCGCACGATCCACATGGGATCCGTCTTGCCCAGGGGAGTGGCGTCGAGGTTGTCGGTACCGATGTCCTGCAGGTAGCGGGCAACGCCGTCGAACCGTAGTCGGTTGTTCGGATCGATGTCGCCGGTTCGCACCGGCCAGTCGGTCTCGAAGCCCTCACCGGGCGGCGGCTCCGGTGCCAGTTCGTCGTCGAATCCTGCCGGTTCCACACGTGCATTGGTCACGTCCGCACTGTACGCGCGCACCTACACGATGTGACGGGCGCGCATACCGTCGAACACCGGTGCCACGCGCACCACGTCGCCGGTGGTGGGAGCGTGGACCATCTGGCCGTTGCCCATGTAGATCGCCACGTGGCCCGGCCCGGCCGGCCCGAAGTTACCGAACAGCAGATCGCCCGGTTGCGCCATTGCCATCGGAATCTCGGTGCCCACGTTCCACTGAGTCTCCGAGGTTCGGGGCAGCGTCACCTTTCCGCCCGAGGCCTTGTAGAGGGCATACGACGTCAGGCCCGAGCAGTCGAATCCGCCGCCGGACGGTCCGTTGATGTTGCCGCCGCCCCACACGTACGGCAGCCCCAGGTAGTCCATCGCCAACTGCACCGATCGTCCGCCGATTCCGGTGAGGTCGAGTCCGGCGAACGGGGTCAGGATGGCGGCGAACTGCGTTTCGGTCGCCCGGATACGAGAGACGTACGGCTTGGTCTGCGTCTCGTAATCGAATGTGCCAGAGGGCATACCGCCCGATCGCAGCACCGCTCCCGCGCCGGCGTTGTATCCGGCCAGGGTCAGATCCAAGGTGTCACCGGACACCTTGCCCTCGCGCTTCCACCCGTCGACCTGCCCGTAGATATCGCACAGCAGTGTGCCCGACGCCATCACCGAATCACCGATGCTGTTGACGTCGGTGACACCGTTGCCGTCGTAGTCCTTGCCGTACGTCGCCCAGGTTCCTGGCATGAACTGCCCTGGCCCCTGCGCGCCGGTGCTCGAGACCGGAGCAGTGGGGCCGTGCCGAAAACCGTTCTCGGCGGCATACAGTGCCGCGATGGTCGTCGCTTTGACGCCGCCGCAGATGTTGCCCGCCTTCTGCAGCCACGGCACGAAGGCGGTGATGGCTCCCACGGCACCCAAACCGATCGCGCCCACATTGATGCCGGTGAACGTAGCGGGTTGACCGGGAAACAGTGCACGTCTGATGGCCTCGGCCGACGCCATGAACGCGGTCTGGGTGGCGATGTCGGCGGCGGTGTACGTACGGCCGGCGAATTGAACGGCACCGGCTCCGAGCGCCGCTGCAGTGGTGGCCACCGCATTCGACGACCCAGCACCCGAGGAGAACACACTGAACGGCAGTGGCGCGCTGGGTACTGCCGCAGCGAGAGCGGCAGGAGCGGCGCTAACAACATCTGTCGCCGCCGCAGCAGGATCGGTGGCAGTGGCAGGATCGGTAGCACTGGCAGGGTCAGCGATATCGGCTGCTTCTGTGTCCACTGCTTCGATGTCTTCGACCGTCGGCAGGTCGGGGAGCATCGGTTCGGCGGCGGTGTGCAGGCCCTCGGCGGCGTCGGAGAGGGTGCGGTCGGCGATGTCGGCGGCCGGTTCGGGCATGGTGCCCAGGAGTTCGGTCCACTGATCGCTCATCGTCTTCGCCTGATCTTCGGCGTTGGCGGCAATGTCTGCCGCCTGGTCCTGCACCGCCTGATCGGGAATCGGAGCCGGGGCGTCGGTTCCGGCGACTACACCGGCGGCGGACACGATGACGGCAACGATGACTGCGAATGGATCGCCTGCCATGTATCGACTCCTGCTACTCGAACGATCTTCCCCGAGCCAGGAGCTGTGATCAGTCTCACTCGGGTGCTGCACCCATCATGCACGGTGCAGACGTTCGACTCATGAGATTCGCAAAAGGAAATGCAGGGTTGTCAGAGCAGTATTTTCAAACCAAAGTTGCCCAGTAGTCCGAGAACTGGATTCCGATGAGCGCGACGACGATTGCGTACCACACCGCGAGCAGCGTCCAGCGCCATTCGAGGAAGAGGCGTCCGACGGTGCCGCCGCTGTTCGGGCCGGAGCCGACCAATCGGCTCAGAGCCAGCAAGAACAACGGCATCGTCACCGCCCACACCACCATGCAGTAGGGGCACAGGGCGTTGATCTCGTACAGACTCTCGAAGATCAGCCAGTGCACGAAGACCTCGCCGAGCAGCAGGCCTGCACTCAGTCCGAGCCAGAACCAGTGCGGTAGTTCGACGCGGCCGAGCCAGAGCACTCCGGCGACGAGGGCAATGGAGAAGGCGACGATGCCGAGGATGGGGTTCGGAAAACCGAACAGCGCAGCCTGTTTCGTCACCATCACCGAGCCGCACGAGAGCACCGGGTTCAGGCTGCACGACGGGACGTACGACGCGTCCTCGAGCAGTTTGAATCGCTCGATCG
This sequence comes from Rhodococcus sp. 05-2254-2, assembly GCF_002259095.1. Classification (NCBI taxonomy): domain Bacteria; kingdom Bacillati; phylum Actinomycetota; class Actinomycetes; order Mycobacteriales; family Nocardiaceae; genus Rhodococcus; species Rhodococcus sp. 05-2254-2. Next base: position 546,521 of record NZ_NOZJ01000001.1, read on the forward strand.
TCAGCGTCATCGCGGCGAGTAACCCGAGCGCGCTGAAGACGGTGAATACAGCAGCGCCTGCGCGTGTCCTCATGGCGACCGGTTGCCGCTCAGTTACCGGCAGCGGCGGCGAGGATGTTCTCCGGCGTCGGGTTGGAGATGTCGGTGCCGTTGACGCGCACGTTCGGCGTTCCGTTGATGCCTTCGCCGAGGACCGACTGTGTCTGGGTGGTGACCCAATCGGTGTAGCTGCCGTCGGTGATGCACGACGCGACGGCGGGGGAGTCGGCCCCTGCAGAGGCGGCGATCGCGACGAGCTCGTCGTTGGTCAGTCCGGTTCCGCCCTCGGCCGGCTGCTGCTCGAACATTGCGGTGTGCCAGTTCATCCAGTTGTCGCGGTCGTTCTCGGCGACGCAGATCGCGGCGCTTGCCGCGCGGGTGGAGTACATGGTTCCGTTCGAGAACCGGTCGAGAATGGAGATGGGGCGGTAGTCGACGGCGACATTTCCCGCGTCGGCCAGCTGCTGCAACGTCGATCCGCTGATGGACTCGAAGTTCTTGCACGCCGGGCACTGGAAGTCCTCGACGACGCTGACGACGGTGGTGGCATCGGGGTTGCCGAAGCGGATGGCACCGTCGTCCGTCACCGACGTGGGAGTGAGCTGGGCCCCGGTCGATTCGCCGGAGCCTGCGGCGGAAGATGCATCCCCCGACGTCGAATCCTTGTTGACGATGAAGAGGGCAATCGCCGCCACGAGCGCGATCAGAACGACTGCGACGACGATCTGGATCAGAGTCCGACGATTCTTGTCGCCGTTCTGCATGGCCTTGATGTCTTTCGAGACGTTCTTGCTCGTGTTCACGGCGACCAGTTTATGCAGTACAACCTGAGTGTCAGATGAGAGCTGGGTTGAACGAGTGCTGTGTCAGATAAGCGCAGCCAGTCGTTCGATGGCGAAGCGGTATCCGTCGATCCCGAGTCCGGCGATGACGCCACTGGCGATGGGGGAGACGAAGGAGTGGTGCCGGAACTCCTCACGGGCGTGCACGTTGGAGATGTGCACCTCGATGATCGGCACCTCGGGGATGACGAGGGCGTCGCGCAGCGCCACCGAGGTGTGCGTCAGTCCGCCCGGGTTGATGACGATGCCCGACGCCACCCCGCGGGCCTCGTGGATCCAGTCGATGAGTTGGCCCTCGTGGTTGGACTGCTCCGCCTTGACGGTGAGTCCGTGCTCGGCGGCGGTCTTCTCGCACAGGGCGACGACGTCGGCGAGAGTGGCGTGGCCGTACACCTCCGGCTGCCTGGTGCCGAGCATGTTCAGATTCGGACCGTTGAGCACCAACAGCTGCTTGGCCACGACGTCGCTCCATTTCTTGCTTCGGGTACTACTGCCCGCTCCGAGTACTACCGGCTACGACTATTCCACAGCGTGGTTGACACAATCGTCCGGTGAGTACTGGCAAGGCAGTCTGGGTGGTGTGGGGCGTCGGCGTCTTCGCCTACATCGTCGGAGTGCTGCATCGAACGTCGTTCGGCGTCGCCGGGCTGAGTGCGGCGGATCGATTCTCGGTGTCGCCGTCGCTGCTGTCGTCGTTCGTGGTGCTGCAGGTGATCGTCTACGCGGGGATGCAGATCCCGGCCGGGGTGCTGTTGGATCGCATCGGTTCGCGCAAGATGATCGCCGCAGGCGCGCTGATCATGGCGTCGGCACAGATCACGTTGGCGCTCACGGAGTCGCTTCCGGTCGCGGTGGTCGCGCGCGCGTTCGTCGGCGTGGGCGACGCTCTCACCTTCATCTCGGTGCTGCGGTTGGTGCCGGTGTGGTTCACGCCGCGGCGAGTGCCGATCGTCTCGCAGCTGACCGGTCTGCTCGGCCAGCTCGGCCAGGTGCTCTCGGCGGTCCCGTTCCTGATTCTGTTGAACGGACCCGGTTGGACGTTCGCATTCGGTAGCGCAGCGGCACTCGGTCTCCTTGCGCTCGTACTGGTTCTCGCGCTCGTCAGGGATCGCCCCGACGACGGAGCTGCCCCCGTGTTCGAGCCGACGACGCTGAAACAGACCCTCGCTTCCATCGCCGAGGTGTGGCGACGGCCCGGCACCCGGCTCGGCTTCTTCTCGCACATGGGTACTCAGTTCTCCATCACGGTGTTCGCGTTGCTGTGGGGTGTTCCGTATCTGACGTCGGCACAGGGCCTGTCGGCGTCGACGGCCGGAGCGTTGTTGACGGTGTCGGTGGCATCGGCGGTGGCGTCGGGCATCGTGGTGGGTGTTCTCACCGGGCGCTATCCGATGCGACGGTCGTGGCTGGTGCTGGCGATCATGATCAGCAACGCGACCATGTGGGCCATCGTGTTGGCGTTGCCCGGGCCCGCTCCGGTGTGGTTGCTGGTGTTGCTCGTGGTGGTGATCTCTGTGGGTGGCCCCGGTTCGGTGATCGGGTTCGACCTCGCGCGAACGTTCAATCCGAGCGCCAATCTGGGCACAGCGCAGGGGATGGTGAACATCGGTGGTTTCCTGGCGTCGCTGTTGGTGATCGCGGCGATCGGCTGGATTCTCGACGCGATGGGCGGCTACACCTTCGACGGATTCCGGGTGGCGTTGCTCGCGCAGTTCCCGGTGTGGATCGTCGCGATCATCGGTGTCCTGTCGACGCGTCGCAAGACCCGTCGAGTGCTCGCTGCCGAAGGTATTCACCCGCACACGATGCGTGAGGTGCGGGACCGGATTCGCCGCAAATAAACCTTTGCGCAGACGGCCTTCTGCGCGCATGCTGGTGTCCCGAATATCGTTGTAAGACACAAGTAAATGCTACGTAAAGGTGAATCCAAGAGATGGTTACCGAGCCTGAAGTGAAGCCCGCGACCGGCGAGTATTCGCATCGCGAGATCATGACGATTCTGTCGGGCCTGATGATGGGCATGTTCCTCGCCGCCCTCGACCAGACCATCGTCTCGACGTCCGTTCGGACCATCGCCGACGACCTCAACGGGTTCTCGGTTCTGGCCTGGGTGACGACGGCCTACCTCATCACCTCGACGGTCTCGACCCCGTTGTACGGCAAGCTGTCCGACCTGTACGGGCGCAAGCCGTTCTTCATGACGGCCATCTCGATCTTCGTCGTCGGGTCCATGCTGTGCGGTATCGCGACGTCGATGTACGAACTCGCCGCCTTCCGTGCCATTCAAGGTCTCGGTGCGGGCGGTCTGATGTCGATGGCGTTGGCCATCATCGGCGATATCGTCCCGCCGCGTGAACGGGCCAAGTACCAGGGTTACTTTCTGGCCGTGTTCGGTACCTCCAGCGTGCTCGGGCCGGTCATCGGTGGACTGCTCGCCGGGCAGTCGTCGATCCTCGGAATCACCGGCTGGCGTTGGGTTTTCTACATCAACGTCCCGCTGGGAATCATCGCGCTCGTCGTCGTGTGGCGGGTGCTGAACCTGCCGGTCTATCGCCGCGAGGCGCGCGTCGACTGGTGGGGCGCAGTGCTTCTCAGCGTCGGCCTCGTGCCGCTGCTCATCATCGCCGAGCAGGGGCGCGTGTGGGGATGGAGTTCGCCGCGGGCCCTGCTGTGCTTCGGAATCGGCATCGTCGGCGTCATCGCGTTCGTGCTCGCCGAGATCAAGATGGGCGACGACGCCCTGATCCCCATGCGGTTCTTCCGAAACCCGTTGTTCTCGTTGTGTATTGCTGTCAGCGTCATCGCCGGCGCAGCGATGTTCGGTGGCATCTCGCTACTGCCGCAGTACCTGCAGGTGGTCAAGGGATCCTCGCCGACGCTGGCCGGTTACCAGACTCTGCCCCTCGTCGGTGCCTTGATGGTCGCGTCGATCGTCTCGGGTCGCATGATCTCGAAGACGGGGCGGTACAAGATCTTTCCGATCGTCGGCACTGCACTGATGGCCATCGCGATGTTCGTCTTCCATTACGTGCACGCCGATACCCCGCTGTGGCAGACGATGGTCGTCATGGGGGTCTTCGGTCTCGGTCTCGGTTCGATGATGCAGCCGTTGACCCTGGCCATCCAGAATGCGATGCCGCCCAAGGACATGGGTGTATCCACCTCTGCCGCAACGTTCTTCCGGCAGATCGGTGCGACGGTCGGTGTGGCGGTGTTTCTGTCGATGCTGTTCACACAGCTGACCCCCAAGACGGGTGACGCGCTGATTGCCGCGAGTTCGACGCCGGCATTCCAGCAGGCAGTACAGAGCGCCGCCACCAGTTCCGATCCGCTCGAATCGGGTTTCGCTCGAGCCATCGCCTCGGGTGACGCCTCCGTCGCAGGCAGTGCACTGCAGGACAGCTCGTTCATTCAGAAGCTCGAACCGGCTCTGGCCGAGCCGTTCCGCATCGGGTTCTCCGACGCCATGGATTACGTGTTCCTGGCCGTGTCGATTCTGATGGTCCTCGGATTCGTACTGGTGCTCTTCCTCAAGGAGGTTCCGCTGCGCACGATGTCCGGCCTGGCCGCTGCGCAGCAGGAACGAGACGAAGAACGAGCGAACGAGGCAGGCACCGGACTGCTCTGATGGCGTGAAGGCCGATGCCGTGATCCTGGGACAAGGTACGGCTCGGTCCGGTGCGGGCCCCGGGAGCGTCGATCCGCTCAGGTCGAAGGTGCGGTGATGCCTCGGAACAGCACGTCGAGACCCAACTCGAGTTCGAGGGCACCGTCGTACTCGGTGATCAGAGGTGGCAGCGTCGACAGCAGGGGAAATGTGTCGATGGGGAGTCGGCGCAGAGCGAGGCTGAGGCGGTCGCCGGTCTCGTCCGGGTTGGCGGTCGTTTCCTGGGTCTCGCTCAGTAGATGGCCGCGTAGGAAGGAGATCATCAGCCGATAGCTCGTCAGGGCCTCGGGCAGCGTGAATCCCGCGGTGGTCAGCAGAATCAGAATGTTCTCGAGTGAGGCCAGTGACCGGGGCGTGCCCAATCCCAGTGGAGTCGCCTGAGGGCAGGTGGTCAGCAGCACCGCCGCGTGTGGGTGTTGGAGGGCGAGCTCACGGTAGTGCCGCGCAAAAATTCTGAGCTGACGCTGCCAATCGGGGTCTGCGCCGTCGACGCAGACGAGTGTGCCCAGTACCGAATCTGCGATGGCGTCGAGCAACGCCTGTTTGGTGGGCAGGTATCGGTAGACGGTCATCGGATCGCGATCGATCGATGCCGCGAGGCTCCGGATCGTCAGGCTGTCGAGGCCGGTTCGATCGACGATGCTCAGGGCGGCGGACACCACGTACTCGCGGTCGATCTTGATATTGGAGTGTGGGCCCGGTCGGTTCGTCGTGGACATCGGTAGGCAACCTCTCGAAAGCAGTGAACCGACCGGTAAGTAGGGGGCAAACAAACTTGTTGTTCGACAACACTTTTCGCTTGACTCATTATCCTACACATGGTGTGCTGTAGCTCTACACCGTAGAGATACGGGGAAACTCTTAGTTGCGGAGTGGGCACGAGCCTCCGCTGATCGCATAGTTGTGTCACCTTGCCGAACTCCGTCGGCCGGTGACGTCATCGAATACGGAACCGCGATACCTCCACGCACTCGGATCGGTCCGGGGCGGCCGTTGAGCGTCGCGACATCAATTGCTGCGCAATCGAACTCGTCGGGGGATCGATTGCGCGGTTCACGAAGTCCGGCAACAAGTCCGATTCGCCCAACCAGCAGAACGGTATGCAATCCATGCCCGCTTCACAGCACACGTGCACGTCGACCCCCATCAGGCGCAGGGGCAGAACCCTCGTTCCGCTTGCCGGTTCGGTCGCTTTGGCCACCAGCGCACTCATGCTGATCAACGTCCCCGCAGCCGAGGCTCAACCCACCACCGTCGAACTCGGCACCGCGGAGAGTTATGCCGTTCTGGCCGGCTCCAAGATCACGAACACCGGCCCGTCGAGGATCGGCGGCAACGTCGGAGTGAGCCCAGGCGTCGGTGTCGAACCGTTCATCACCGGATTCCCACCGGGAGAGCTCACCAGTGGAGTTATCAACGACCGCAATTCGGTTGCAGCGCAGGCGAAAGCGGATCTGAGTACCGGATACGACGACGCCGCCGGTCGACCGGGAGCAACCTCGACCGGAGTCGAACTCGGCGGACAGACATTGTTGGCCGGGTTGTACGGTTCGGGCACGTTCGGCCTGACCGGAACCCTCACACTCGACGCGCAGGGCAACTCCAACGCCGTGTTCATCTTCCAGGCGGCATCGACGCTGATCACGGCATCCGACAGCAGTGTCTCGCTGATCAACGGGGCCAACCCGTGCAACGTGTTCTGGCAGGTCGGAAGCTCGGCCACACTCGGCACCGGTACCGATTTCGTGGGCACGATCATGGCACGGGCGTCGATCACGGCGACCACGAATGCCGATGTGCAGGGACGGCTACTGGCTCTGGACGGAGCTGTCACCCTCGACTCGAACACGATCACCAACCCGGGTTGCGGAACCACCGAGCCGCCCGTGACCACCACACCTCCGATAACGACCACGCCTCCGGTGACCACAACGCCTCCGGTGACCACGACATCTCCGGAGACCACCACGCCGCCCGTGACCACGACATCTCCGGAGACCACCACGCCGCCCGTGACCACGACATCTCCGGGTGATGGTGGCGGTACGCCGGGTGATGGTGGCGGTACGCCGCCGATCGTCATCGAGGTGCCCCCGATTCCGGGTGTGCCGCCGGTGATCACCATCCCGCCGATCCCGGGTGTCCCGAACGTGCCGAACCAGCCGAACGTGCCGAACCAGCCGAACGTGCCGAACCAGCCGAACGTGCCGAATCAGCCGAACGTCCCCAATCAGCCGAACGTGCCGAACCAGCCGAACGTGCCCAATCAGCCGAACGTGCCGAACACGCCTGATCAGCCGACCACCCCCAACACACCCGGTGTTCCGAATCAGCCGAACACGCCGAGTGGCCCGAATCAGCCGGGCACGTACAACCCGGGTGGGCAGATCACACAGATCCCGAACGGTGGCGTCGACACCGGTGACGGCAGCACTGTGTCATCCTCTGACGCAACGCCGTTCGCCGTGATCTGGAGTCTGCTGGCCGCGCTCGCGGTCGGCGCAGTCTCTGCCTTGACTCTGACTCATCGTCGGCACTGATCGGTGAACCCCACCGTCGAGGTATCGGTACCTCTCGCTGAATCCGCCCGCACCACGATCCGTCATCGGGTCGTGGTGCGGGCGGTGGCAGCGGCGTTCCTCATGCTGCTGTTCCTGGTTACCGGGTGTGCAACGCCGTCGGATACCGTTCCCCTGCAGACTGATTCGACGTCCTCGGCTTCTTCTGCTCCTGCAGCCGTCGCCCCGACAGACGAGGTTGTCGCCGAATCGTCGGTCGCCGGGTCACCGCCTGCGCGCCTCGAGATAGGTGCGATCGGCGTCGACTCCGATGTGATGGGTCTGGGTCTGCGTCCGGACGGCACGATGGAAGTTCCCCCGGGCGGTTTCCCGGCCGGTTGGTACACCGGGTCGCCGGTTCCGGGGCAACTGGGACCGTCGATCGTTGCGGGGCATGTGGATTGGGACGGCAGCCCCGGCGTTTTCTACCGGCTCCGCGATCTCCGACAGGGCGACGATGTCACCGTCGTCAGCCAGGACGGAAACACTGTCCGGTTCGTCGTCAGCGCGGTGGAGCAGTACCCGAAGGATGCGTTCCCCACCGACAAGGTGTACGGAGACATCGATCACTCAGGCCTGCGTTTGATCACCTGTGGTGGCCAATTCGATTCGGACATATCGAGTTACGACGACAACATCGTCGTGTACGCAGATCGCGTCTGAACCAGCTCTTTCGCTCACAGCAAGTTCGCAGGCTGCTCCCAGCCGGGCCGACGGTCCATCGCACACTCTCGTAGTCGACAACTTCGACGAACAGGATGTGCGATGACTGCCCAACTCGACCGACCGGCCGCGATGCCTCCGTCGCACGCCCGCCAGCCGTCCTGGCAGACCACGTGGTGGTATCGCCGCCGGCACCTGCTCGGTCTGCTGATACTGCTCGCGGCCACGGCAACGCTGTACCTGTGGAACCTGACGGCAAGTGGATACGCGAACACGTTCTACGCCGCCGCGGTGCAGGCCGGTACCAAGGACTGGACGGCGTGGTTCTTCGGATCCCTCGACTCCGAGAACTTCATCACCGTGGACAAGCCGCCGGCCTCGCTGTGGGTCATGGGTCTGTCGGCTCGACTGTTCGGGTTCTCGAGCTTCAGTTTGCTTCTGCCGCAGGCATTGATGGGTGTCGCCTCGGTGGCGACGGTGTATGCCGCGGTCAAGCGTGTCGCGAACCCCACGGCCGGGTTGCTCGCCGGCTTCACCCTGGCATCGGTGCCGGCGGCGGCCTTGATGTTCAACTTCGACAATCCCGACGCGCTGCTGGTGTTGCTCATGACACTCGGCGGCTACTTCGTCGTGCGGTCTCTGCAGACTTCGGCCGGGCGCCGGGCTGCGATGTGGCTCGCGTTGGCCGGTGTGGCGCTCGGGTTCGCGTTCCTCACCAAGATGTTGCAGGGATTGTTGGTGCTGCCCGCGTTCGGATTCACGTATCTCGTTGCGGGACAGGCGCAGTTGCGGGCCCGGTTGCTGCATCTCGTCGGCGCGTTCGCAGCGCTGATCGTCGCTGCGGGGTGGTGGGTGTTGACGGTTCAGTTGTGGCCGGAGAGTGCCCGACCGTACATCGGTGGATCCACCGACAACACCGTGATGGATCTGGTGCTCGGGTACAACGGGCTGGGCCGAATTTTCGGTAACACCGGTGGTGGTGGGATGGAGGCTCCGGCCGGAATGAGTGCCGGGGCAGCCGGGTCCAGCTTCGGAGGCTCGACCGGTCTGGACCGACTGTTCGGCAGCGAGATGGGAATCCAGATCTCCTGGCTCATCCCGGCGGCCCTGGTGGCGCTGGTCTTCGGGTTGATCGCTCGTGGCCGAGCGCCACGTACCGACCTTCTCCGTTCCTCGCTGATTCTGTGGGGCGGCTGGTTCCTGGTGACAGCGCTGATCTTCAGCTACATGTCCGGAACGATCCACCCGTACTACACCGTCGCGCTCGCCCCTGCACTCGCGGGCATGATCGGAACCGGAGGCTACGCGCTGTGGCTTCGACGCGAATCGATGTGGGGCAGAGCCGGTATGGCCACCATGATGGTTGCGGCCGGTGCTTGGAGCTGGGTGTTGTTGCACCGCAACGCGGACTGGCTGCCGGCACTGAAATGGATCCTGTTGGTGGGAACAATCGTCGCTGCTGTGATGATTCTGTTCGCGGGGCGGTACCGAAAGCTCACCGCCGCTGCGTTGATCCTCGGAGCCGTAGCAGGTCTCGGCGGCGGCGCGTCGTATGCCATCGCTACGACGACGAACGCGCACAGTGGTTCCATCCCCACTGCAGGTCCGACCGGTGCAGTCAGCGACGGCGGTCCCGGCGGAATGCCCAGCGGTGGAATGCCGAGTGGTGGAATGCCGAGTGGTGGAATGCCGACGGGCGCGATGCCAAGCGATGCTGTGTCGGGTGGTGCCGTGCCGGGCGATGCTGTGCCGGGCGGTGACGCGGGCATGCCTGCTGATGCTGCCGATCTTCCGGCCGGTTTTGCCGGCGGCAACGTGGGCGGCGGGATGGCCATGGGCGGAATGGGCGGTGAGTCCAACGAGGAGTTGGCTGCGCTGCTCGAGTCGACGACCACGAAATGGTCCGCTGCTGTGAACGGTTCGATGTCTGCAGCCGGATACGAGTTGGCGTCGGATACGGCAGTGATGGCGATCGGCGGATGGAGCGGCGATCCCACCCCGACTCTCGACGAGTTCATCGAGTACGTCTCCAACCACGAGGTGACGTACTACGTCTCGGGCGGAATGGGCGGGGGCATGGCGCGCGGGGGCATGGGTGGCGACTCTGCGAGTACGTCCTCACAGATCCAGGAATGGGTCGAGGCCAACTTCACCGCCACGACGGTCGGCAGTGCGACGGTGTACGACCTCAGCACTTACACAGGCTGACACCGAACACATCGACACCCAGAAGTCACAGTTGTTCCACCGCAGACACTTCGACTGCGGTGGGACTTCTCTGTACTGACCCAAGATTCGTCAGAAGGGCGGAGGGTCATCGTCCGGTGCTGACGTAGGTACCGGCGCGGGCAGCGGCTGGATGATCTCCAGGCTCGACGTATCCGACTGTGTCGCGTGACCTTTTGGCCTGCGATAGACGGCGGGCAGGTGGCTCAGGTCGGCGAGTTGCGTGGTGCCGGGAACCGTAACCGCTGAAGTGCCGGCATTCGAGACCCAGAACTCGACGCCGTCGGCGAGCATCACCGGAGTCCACAGACCCATGGTCTTGAGGCTGTGGTGGTAGCGGCACAGGCAGTGCAGGTTGGTGTCGATGGTCCAGCCACCGGACTCGGGATCGCGATGGAAGTACGGGACGATGTGGTCGATCTCGCACTGCTGGGCCGGGACATCGCAACCCGGATGTCGGCAGGTGCGATCGCGATGCCGAATACGTTCCGCCAGTGCGACAGTCGGGCGATAGATGAGGGCTCCGGGTGGCGGCAGCTCGAGACCGCCGTGCCCGTCCGGGTACCGTGCGATCCCGAGAGCTGGATCCGATGCGATCGCTGCTTCGAGTTCGGCAACGAAAGTGTATGTACCGCGATATGGAGTGGCGACACAACTGTTCCGTGGTGGTTGTGTGGACTTCGGCGCCCGCAGGTGCCGAGGAACAATGCCGCCGACACGGCGACGACCACGCCCCAGCGGATGAAACACCAGATGTGAGGTGCTGCCCTTGGACCTGCTGTTTCTCGACTTGCCTACCTTGGATCCTCTGGGCTTCTTCTGGCTGTTTTTCGATCTGCTGTTGTTCGTCCTGCTGCCGCCGCTGTCGGCTCTGCTCTCGGCACCCTTGTCACCAGTGCCTGCGCCACTGTCGGTATCGGTATCGAGGTCGATGAGTGACTCCAGGTCTTCGCCGTAACCGAGTTTCTCCGCCAGATCGCGGGCTTCGGTGAGCAGGATCTGCCAGTGTGCGTTGTCGGCGAGTTCACGGGCGTACTCGGCATCGATGGGGCCGTGGCCGGCCAGGTGAGCGGGATTGGACAGCAAACCGGCGAGCGTGGCGAGGTCGACGGTGATCACCGTCAGTGGGGCGCGTCGATCAGGACGCACAGTATCGGCCGTGCACGGATTGTCGTCATCGGGCTCGCACATGCAGACCATCGACGACTCCTGCTGCAGCAGAGCAACATACGCTGCGGCACGCTTCTGCCCCTTGTTTCGCGGATCTCGACGGCAGACGGTAGCGGCCATCTCGTTGATCAACTGCCAGGCAGCTGCGGCGTCGGCGGCGGTGAGGTCGGCCTTCAGCGTCGACAGCACATCTTTGTCGGTGTACGTGACGTTCGTGTGCCGTTCCAAGTCCTTACGCAGAGCGGCGGCCTGCTCGGGCGCGATGCGATACATGATGGACCAGATTTCCGTCGCCAGGGGACCAGGTGACAGACGTCGGGCAGCGTGCAGAACCTCTCCTTGGACGGCCGTCGCCGCGTCCTGCGTCAGGTTGTGGGTACAGCGGTAGATCGCGCGGACGCGAGCAAGATCGAGTTCGCCGGCCTCGAACGCGGCCGCGACGGTAGGAAGCCGAAGCCGAAGGTCCATTCCTACCTCGGCATACGTGTTCGCGACAGTCTTCGAGCAACCGAGAACGCGTGCGACTTCGGACGCCGCATAGTTGCCCGCGTCCTGAATGACATCACCGACGAGGACGTTCTGATGGATGCACGAGTCCCAGATAGCCGCGGCGAGAGCGACCTTGCGAGCGCACGCCTGATTCTCCAGAATCGCAACGTCGCGAATTTCGCCCAGCACTGTGCCGTCGATGTACGGCTTCGATCGCGGCCCGAGATAGGCCGCGAATCGACTGCGCGTCGAACTGGATGTATTCACTGTGTAGTCGCCCCCCCGGCACGTGTTCCGACTAGAAGTAGAACGTACGTTCGATGGTACGTCGGAATGCGAAGTTCGTCAACACCAATTCTGTTGCGCGGAAGAAGGATTGATGGAAGCGGCCTATACACCCAGACACCGACAAGAATATTCGACTCCGACGCCGCGTAAGGCTCCAGGATGATCACGAGCCAGAACTACCCCGCCTTCGAGGTGAGCCCGGTATCGATTCCCCGGACTGATGCCGTCGCACCCGAGCCCCTGTGCGGCCTGTAGGGCATGCCGATGTTCGTCACCGTCCCCACCGCGAATCTCGCTGAATCGACCGAAATTCTGAACCGGAGCTCTCGGTTTCTTCGACCTCTTCGCGCTGGCCAGTGGCATCGATCCCCACCCAACTCACCATGGAACGAGTATGAATCGCTCCAGTACCACCTGAGTGTCGTCGTCGACGGTGAAATCGGGATCGCCCAGTTCCGCGCGAACCTCGGGCGAGTGCCAGAATCTTTCGTGCCCGGCGCGCCAGTGCGCCACATCGATGTATCCCTCACCCTCGTCGAGGGCATGTTGGAGCGAAACATCCTTCAGCGCAACGATATCGACACCAGTGGTTTCGACGACTCCCACCACGACTCCGGCTGAATCCACCACCGCGCCGCGTTCACCGACCCTCGGTAGCTCCTCTTCGGTGTACTGAATCAACAGGCTCGCTGTGCTGGTCTTCTCGCCGGAAAGCACAGCCGCAACAAGTCTGTCCCGCATTGGTCCGGGGTACGCGAATTCCACAATCGGTAGATCGGTCACTCGCCCATCATATTTCGAGGTCTACCCACACCAGCCGGTGGTCCGACGGGTGCTCGGTGCCCGAGGTCCAGTGGACGGCGGAGTCGATCACCGTCAGACCGTCCGACGGTAGCACGTAGTCGACGCGCAGGTCACCGGGCGTAGGGTCGGCGAAATCTGCTGTGTCCGTGCCGTGATCGGCCGAGGCGGGTGCCGGATCCTGCACCCGCGGAAGGTCGAGAACCTGCGCGATGGCACCGGCCACCGAATCTCCGTCGACCGGGTCGCTGTTCTGATCGCCCAACATGACGAACGACGCTCCGTCCTCCAGCCCGCCGCGCACACCGTTGTCGTCGTACAGGTAGTCCGCACCCGAGATGTAATCGGCACTGAGCCTGATCTCGTCGTGATTGCGCTTGCCGTTACGGTCTTCGGGCCCGTCGAAGGACGGGGGAGTGGGGTGGGACGCCAACACATGTAGCGTCTTTCCGTTCACGTCGATCGGCACGTCCCAATGAGACTTGCTGGACAGCCGAAGCGCGTCGGACACCTCTCCGTAGTAGTCGCGCGGCAGCAGCGAATCCGGCATGTCCTTCCACAGGAAGTTCTGGAACGTACGAACCGAATCGGTGGCGATCGGGAACTTCGAGTACACGACCATCCCGTACTGGCCCGGGAACTGACCGAATCCCCACGCATCACCCGGGCCGCCGAGTGTGCCGTCCCGGTCCAGGTCGAGTCCCGAATCGACGCCCGTGTTCACCGGCGCAGTGAAGGAGTGCGGATACTGTCCGTCGAGATAGTTGTCGTTGAACAGCCTCACCGCATCGTCACCCGAGTAGTCGAACTCGTTGACCAGCAACACATCCGGTGAGTTCGCGGAGATCACATCGGCAACCGCGCGAGCCTGTGCGTCCTCGCCCTGCAGATCGGTCACCAGCTGCCCGGCCACCGGCCGATTGAGGCTGGCATTGAACGTTGCCACGCGTACCGGCGTCGTAACGGCTTCGCGTCGGTCTGCATCAGGGTCGGACGAGGAGCAACCAGAGGCCATGACGGCGAGGGTAACGGTGACGGCCACAAGTCTCGACATTCTCACGCTCGCCACCGTAGGGATAGCAAGCGAACACGAGGTTACAAATTAACAAGCAGGCGTGCTTGCTTTTTTCAGGACCTCCTGTGAAGCTGGGCTCATGGCAGACCTCGACTCTCTCGTCGACGACCTACGCGCCGAGGGCAACGACCTCGATGCACTCGTGGCCGAGCTGACCCCGGAGCAGTGGGCAGCACCGACACCGGCCGCGGGGTGGACCGTCGCGCACCAGATAGCGCACCTCTCCTGGACCGATCACGTCGCGGAGCGGACCACGTCGGGAGCATCCGGCGATGTCGAGGCCAAGGAGGAGTTCGCTCTCACTCTGAAGAAGGCATGGGAGAACCCCACCGGCTTCGTCGACGAGGCGGCCGAGGAGGAGTCGCGTGATCCCGAACTACTGAGCACCTGGCGTACTCGACGCCGTGCCATGAACGAAGCGCTCACACAGGTTCCGACGGGGACCAAGATCGACTGGTTCGGACCCCCGATGAGTGCGGCGTCCATGGCCACGGCGCGTCTGATGGAGACCTGGGCGCACGGTCAGGATGTCGCCGACGCGGTGGGCGTCACCCGCGTCGCCACCGACCGAATCCGCGGCGTCGCACACATAGGCGTTCGCACAAGGGATTTCGCCTACGCGATCAACCAGCAAACGCCTCCCGCCGAACCGTTCCGCATCGAGCTCACCGCGCCCTCGGGAGAGCTCTGGACCTGGGGACCCGAGGATGCCGCCCAACGGGTGAGCGGTCCGGCACTCGACTTCTGCCTTCTCGTCACCCAGCGCGCTCACCGCGACGACCTCGGTATTGCGGCCGAGGGAGCCGACGCCGCGCACTGGCTCACCATCGCCCAAGCCTTCGCAGGCCCTCCGGGGGTCGGACGGACACAGTCAGGACGAGAGCAAGCATGACCGTACGAATCGGCAACTGTTCGGGCTTCTATGGAGACCGCCTCTCGGCCATGCGAGAGATGCTCGAGGGCGGCGAACTCGATTACCTCACGGGTGATTACCTGGCCGAGCTGACGATGCTCATTCTCGGTCGCGATCGAATGAAGGACGCGACCCGTGGCTACGCCAAGACCTTTCTGCGGCAGGCCGAGGATTGCCTGGGGTTGGCACTGGACAAAGGTGTCAAGATCGTCGCCAACGCAGGCGGACTCAACCCCCGGGGCCTGGCCGAGGCACTGGAGAAGCTGGACTCCGGCGCGAAGATCGCGTACGTCGACGGTGACGACCTCCTCGGCCGAGCCACCGAACTCGGCCTCGGCAACCCGCTGACCGCAAATGCCTACCTCGGCGCATGGGGCATCGTCGAATGCCTGAACTCCGGTGCCGACGTCGTGGTCACCGGGCGCGTCACCGACGCCAGCGTGATCGTCGGACCGGCCGCAGCCCACTTCGGTTGGGCACCGACCGATTACGACGCGTTGGCCGGGGCCGTGATCGCCGGACATGTCATCGAATGCGGAACGCAGGCGACGGGTGGCAACTACTCGTTCTTCACCGAAATCGCAGACATGTCCCGTCCCGGATTCCCCATCGCCGAGATCGAGTCCGACGGTTCGTCCGTCATCACCAAGCACGAGGGCACCGGCGGTGCCGTCAGCGTCGGCACCGTGACCGCTCAGCTGCTGTACGAGATCACCGGCGGGCGGTACGCGAACCCCGACGTCACCGCGCGGATCGATTCGGCGATCCTGGCGCAGGAGTCCAGCGATCGGGTGTCCATCACCGGCGTGACCGGCGAAGCACCGCCGCCCACCTACAAGGTCTCGCTCAACGCACTCGGCGGGTTCCGCAACGAATTCACGATGGTGCTCACCGGCCTCGATATCGAAGCCAAAGCAGCACTGGCACAACGGCAATTCGAGTCCTGGCTCCCGGCTCGCCCCACCGAGCTCGACTGGACGCTGGTGCGCACCGACAAGCCCGACGCCGAGACCGAGGAGACGGCCAGCGCCCTGCTGCGCTGCGTCGCGCGCGACAGCAACCCCGACGTCGTCGGACGTCAGTTCTCCGCCGTAGCAGTCGAACTGGCACTGGCCAGCTATCCCGGATTCTCGGTCACCGCCCCACCCGGAAACGGTGCGCCCTACGGAGTGTTCACCGCAGGCTTCGTCGACGCAGCCGAGGTGCCGCACGTCGCGCACCTGGCCGATGGCACCGAGTCCACCATCGCTCCGTCGACCGAGACGCAGGTACTGGAGCCCGTAGAAGAACCGGAGCTGCCTGCACCCAGAGCAGCCGAGGCGACCATTCGCCTTCCACTCGGAACCATCGCAGCGGCTCGAAGCGGCGACAAGGGCGGCAACGCCAACGTCGGGGTCTGGGTCCGCACCGACGACGAATTCTCCTGGCTGGTCCACGCATTGACGGTCGAGACTCTGAAGCAGATGCTGCCCGAGGCCGAGCCGCTCACCGTCACGCGTCACGTACTGCCCAATCTGCGGGCCGTGAACTTCGTCATCGAGGGCATCCTCGGCCAAGGCGTCGCCTCTCAGGCCAGGTTCGATCCACAGGCCAAGGGACTCGGTGAATGGCTGCGGTCGCGGCACATCGACATCCCCGAAACGCTTGCCTACAAGGGAGAACTCCTATGAACATCTGGACGACGCCGGAACGTCAGCAGCTGCGCAAGACCGTCCGCAGTTTCGTGGAGCAGGACATCGCCCCGCACATGAATCAGTGGGAGACCGACGGCGAGATTCCGCGTGAGCTGCACAAGAAGGCAGCCGCTCTGGGACTGATCGGAGCAGGCTTTCCCGAGGAGGTCGGCGGCGACGGCGGGGATCTGGCCGACGCCGTCGTGATCTGCGAGGAGATGCACCAGGCCGGTGCGTCGGGTGGACTGTTCGCATCGCTGTTCACCAGTGGAATTGCGTTGCCGCACTTGGTGGCTGCGGGCGACGCCGACCAGATCGAGAAGTGGGTGCGGCCCACGCTGGCGGGGGAGAAGATCGGCTCGCTCGCCATCACCGAACCGGGTGGCGGTTCCGACGTCGGGCACCTCAGGACGAAGGCCGTCAAGGATGGCGATCACTACGTCGTCAACGGCTCGAAGACGTACATTACCTCGGGGTGCCGAGCAGATTTCATCGTCACCGCGGTGCGGACCGGAGGCGAGGGCGCAGCGGGCGTCTCGCTGCTCGTCATCGAGAAGGGCACGCCAGGGTTCGAGGTCACCAGCAAGCTCGACAAGATGGGCTGGCGCGCATCCGATACCGCCGAGCTGTCGTTCGTCGACGCCCGCGTCCCGGTCGCCAATCTCGTCGGTGCCGAGAACAGCGGCTTCGCGCAGATCGCGCAGGCGTTTCTCACCGAGCGAATCGCCCTCGCTGCGCAGGCCTACGCCAGCGCGCAGCGGTGCCTGGATCTGACGCTGCAGTGGGTCCGCGATCGGGAGACCTTCGGAAAGCCGCTCATCGCACGGCAATCCGTACAGAACACCGTCACCGAGATGGCGCGCAAGATCGACATCGCCCGCGTCTACACCCGCTCCCTCGTCGAGCGGTCCCTGCAGGAGAACCAAGACTTCATCGCCGAAGTCTGCTTCGCGAAGAACACCGCCGTCGAGTCCGGGGAGTGGGT
The DNA here is from genome assembly GCF_002259095.1 of Rhodococcus sp. 05-2254-2. Lineage (NCBI taxonomy): Bacteria > Bacillati > Actinomycetota > Actinomycetes > Mycobacteriales > Nocardiaceae > Rhodococcus > Rhodococcus sp. 05-2254-2. Next base: position 563,910 of record NZ_NOZJ01000001.1, read on the forward strand.
CGCCAATCAAGCGGTGCAGCTCTTCGGCGGGCTCGGCTACATGCGCGAGAGCGAAGTCGAGCGGCAGTACCGCGACATGCGCATCCTCGGCATCGGCGGCGGGACCACCGAGATCCTCACCGGGCTGGCTGCAAAACGATTGGGGTACCAGGCATGAGCGTGCTCAAGTCCACCCTCGACACCGCATCGGAGCAGTACGCGGGGAGCGTCGAGGCCATGAACACCAAACTCGGCGAGATCGAAGCCGAGCACTCGAAGGCTCTGCTCGGTGGCGGTCAGAAATACGTGGAGCGACACAAGAAGCGCGGCAAGCTTCTCGCCCGTGAACGCATCGAACTGCTGATCGACGAGGACTCGGCCTTCCTCGAACTGTGCCCACTCGCGGCCTGGGGCAGCGACTTTCCCGTCGGAGCCAGCACCGTCATGGGTATCGGCGTGGTGTGCGGCGTCGAATGCCTCATCGTCGCCAACGACCCGACGGTCCGCGGCGGGGCGAGCAACCCGTGGACGCTGAAGAAGGGGTTCCGCGGCAACGACATCGCCACGCAGAACCGGCTTCCGGTCATCTCCTTGGTCGAGTCCGGTGGAGCCGATCTTCCGACTCAGAAGGAGGTGTTCATCCCCGGCGGTCGCATGTTCCGTGATCTGACGCAGCTCTCGGCGGCGGGCATCCCCACGATCGCGCTGGTGTTCGGTAACTCCACCGCAGGCGGCGCGTACATCCCCGGCATGTCCGATCACGTCGTCATGGTCAAGGAACGCTCCAAGGTCTTCCTCGCCGGACCACCGTTGGTCAAGATGGCGACCGGCGAGGACTCGGACGACGAGTCGCTCGGCGGTGCCGAGATGCACGCCCGAAAGTCCGGTCTCGCAGACTACTTCGCCGTCGACGAGCAGGACGCCATCCGCATCGGGCGCAGCATCGTTTCTCGTTTGAACTGGAAGAAGAAGGGCCCCGAGCCGCGCGCCGAGGTCATCGAGCCGTTGGCCGACCCCGAGGACCTGCTCGGCATCGTCCCCACGGATCTGAAGATCCCGTTCGACCCACGCGAGGTCATCGCCCGCATCGTCGACGGTTCGGATTTCGACGAGTTCAAGCCCATGTACGGCGGTTCGCTCGTCACCGGCTGGGCCGAGCTGCACGGATATCCGATCGGCATTCTGGCCAATGCCCGCGGTGTGTTGTTCAGCGAGGAATCACAGAAGGCGACGCAGTTCATTCAGCTCGCCAATCGCTCGAACACCCCACTTCTGTTCCTGCACAACACCACCGGATACATGGTCGGCAAGGAATACGAGGAGGGCGGGATGATCAAACACGGATCGATGATGATCAACGCCGTGTCCAACTCCACGGTGCCGCACATCTCCATTCTGCTCGGCGCGTCCTACGGAGCCGGTCACTACGGCATGTGCGGACGCGCATTCGATCCGCGATTCCTCTTCGCCTGGCCGTCCAGCAAATCCGCCGTCATGGGCGGCGCGCAGCTCGCCGGTGTCATCTCCATCGTCGGACGCGCCGCTGCAGAAGCTCGCGGACAAGCCTTCGACGCCGAAGCCGATTCCGGAATGCGCGCGATGATCGAAGGCCAGATCGAGGCCGAGTCGATGCCGATGTTCCTCTCCGGACGCCTCTACGACGACGGCGTCATCGACCCCCGTGATACCCGCACGGTGGTGGGAATGTGCCTGTCGGCCATCGCCACCGCCCCGATCGAAGGCACCGCCAACTTCGGTGTCTTCCGGATGTGACGCCATGACCGTGTTATCTGGTTACTACGCAGGCTCCGCTCCTGTCACCTCCGTCCTCGTAGCCAACCGCGGCGAAATCGCCCGACGCGTGTTCACCACCTGTCGCGCCGAGGGCATCGACACTGTCGCGGTGTTCTCCGACGCCGACGCGAACTCCCCGCACGTGCGCGAGGCCGACTCGGCAGTGCGGCTACCCGGAAACAGTTCGGCCGAGACGTACCTGCGCGGCGAGCTCGTCATCGCGGCAGCCGCGGCCGCCGGAGCCGACGCCGTGCATCCGGGATACGGATTCCTCTCCGAGAACGCCGATTTCGCGCAGCAGGTGCAGAACGCCGGCCTGACATGGATCGGGCCGCCCGTCAAGGCCATCGAATTGATGGGCTCGAAGGTCGAGTCCAAGAAGATGATGGCCGACGCCGGAGTGCCGGTGCTGACCCAGCTCGATCCCGAGTCGGTCACCGAGAACGAGCTTCCGGTGCTGATCAAGGCGTCCGCGGGCGGCGGCGGGCGCGGCATGCGCATCGTGCGCGATCTCGAAAACCTGGATTCGGAGCTCGAAGCCGCCGGGCGCGAGGCACTCTCGGCATTCGGTGACGGAACGGTGTTCGTCGAGCGGTACATCGAGACCGGCCGGCACATCGAAGTGCAGGTCATGGCCGACAGATTCGGCACGGTGTGGACGGTGGGGGAGCGCGAATGCTCGATCCAACGCAGACATCAGAAGGTCGTCGAGGAGGCACCGTCGCCGCTCGTCGAACGCATCGACGGCATGCGCGAGAAGCTCTTCCATGCGGCGACGCTGGCCACCGAGGCCATCGGCTACGAGGGTGCGGGTACCGTCGAATTCCTCGCCGACGAGAAGGGCAATTTCTTCTTCCTCGAGATGAACACCCGTCTGCAGGTGGAGCACCCGGTCACCGAATGCACGACGGGACTCGACCTGGTGGCGCTGCAGATCAGGGTCGCCGCGGGGGAGCGGTTGCCCGCCGAGCAGCCCGAGACACGTGGACACTCCATCGAAGTTCGCCTCTACGCGGAGGATCCGGCCCAGGACTGGCAGCCGCAGAGCGGTGCCGTGCACCGATTCGAGATCCCCGGTGCGCAGTTCGAGGTTCTCGCGAAGGCCGGCATCAGGGTCGATTCCGGCGTCGAGACCGGCAGTGTGGTGGGAACTCATTACGACCCGATGCTCGCGAAGGTCATCTCGTTCGCGCCGACGCGGGATCAGGCTGCGAATCTACTGGCGAAAGCGTTGCACAAGGCCACCGTTCACGGCCTGAAGACCAACCGCGATCTACTGGTCAACATCCTGCGGCATCCGGCGTTCCAGGCCGGGGATACCGACACGGCTTTCTTCGACACGCACGGGCTCGAGGTACTGGCTCAGCCGATCGCACACGGCCTCGCCGAGGAACTCTCGGCTCTCGCGGCTGCGTTGGCCGACGCAGCGAGCAACGTCGCGCAGGCGCGGGTGAACCGGGGACTGCCCGGCGGTTGGCGCAATCTCCGGTCTCAACCGCAGCGCAAGACGTACAACGACATCACCGTCGAATACTCGATCGGTCGCAGCGGACTCACCGCCTCGGTGGACGGCGTCGAACTCGAGGGCGTCGAACTGATAGAGCACACTCCGACGCGGGTGACGCTCGACGACAACGGAATTCGTCGTATCTTCCAGGTGAGCAGCTACGGTTCGGACGTCTTCGTCGATTCCGCGCTCGGTCCGGTCAGGTTGATCAAGGCCCCGCGGTTCACCGACCCCACCGACGAGGTCGCGGCCGGTTCGCTGCTCGCACCGATGCCCGGCAGTGTCATCAGAATCGCTGCAGCGCAGGGCGATACCGTCACCGCCGGTCAGCCCATCCTGTGGCTGGAGGCGATGAAGATGGAACACACGGTCACCGCGCCTGCCGACGGTGTGCTCACCGAATTGAACGTTGTGGAAGGCCAGCAAGTCGAAGTCGGCGCTGTTCTCGCCGTTGTCACCGAAGAAGCCGTCACCGAAGAGGGAGTGGAGCAATCATGAGTTTCATCGAAACCGAAGAGCAGAAGGGTCTGCGCAACGCAGTCTCGTCACTCGGCAAGCGCTACAACTACATCGACTACGTCCTGCCGAAGGCGCGCAAGGGTGAGCCGCTGACCGAACTGTGGAACGAGGCGGGCAAGCTCGGCTTCCTCGGCGTCAACCTTCCCGAGGAGTACGGCGGCGGTGGCGCGGGCATCTACGAACTCGCGCTCGTGCAGGAGGAGTTGGCCGCGCACGGTGCCGGTCTGCTGCTGGTCGTCGTCAGCCCGGCCATCTGCGGCACCATCATCGGCAAGTACGGCACGGCCGACCAGAAGCAGGAGTGGCTCACCGCGCTCGCCGACGGGTCCAAGATCATGGTCTTCGGCATCACCGAACCCGACGCCGGCTCCAATTCGCACCAGATCACCACCACGGCGCGTCGTGACGGTGACGAGTGGATTCTCAAGGGCAACAAGATCTACATCTCCGGCGTGGATCAGGCCGATGCGGTTTTGATCGTCGCACGCACCGAGGATTCGAAGACCGGCAAGCTCAAGCCGGCGCTGTTCATCGTGCCCACGGACGCTCCGGGTCTGCAGAAGACGCAGATGGAGATGGACATCGTCGAGCCCGATCATCAGTTCGTGCTGTTCCTCGACGACGTCAGGCTCCCCGCCGAAGCGCTCGTCGGTGAGGCCGACGCCGCCCTGATGCAGCTGTTCGCCGGCCTGAACCCCGAGCGCATTCTCGGTGCCGCGATGGCCGTCGGGATGGGTCGCTACGCCATCGACGCCGCCGTGAAGTACGCCAACGAGCGGACGGTCTGGAAGACGCCGATCGGAGCGCATCAGGGTCTCGCGCACCCGTTGGCGCAGTGCAAGATCGAGCTCGAGCTCGCGAAGCTGATGATGCAGAAGGCTGCGGTGCTCTACGATTCCGGCGACGACTTCGGTGCGGCCGAGGCGGCGAACATGGCGAAATATGCTGCGGCCGAAGCCAGCATCAAGGCGCTCGATCAGGCGATCCAGACCCACGGCGGTGCCGGCTTGAGCAGCGAGTACGGCTTGGCTGCGATGCTCGGGGCTGCTCGCATCGCCCGCGTCGCACCGGTGAGTCGGGAGATGATCCTGAACTTCGTGAGCCAGCACTCGCTCGGACTGCCGAGAAGCTACTGATGGCCGTTCTCGTCGAGTCGGGCAAGGACACAGCGTATTTGACGTTGGATTCGCCGGAGAACCGGAATGCGCTGTCCTCGGTGATGGTCGAGGAGCTGACAGCGGGACTCACCGCTGCGGCGCTCGACGACGACGTCAGAACGATCGTGCTCGGTCACACCGGCACCACGTTCTGTGCCGGAGCAGACCTCCGCGAAGCCGGGGCATCACCGGAACTTCGCACCCGGCAGATGCTGGATCTGATGCGGCTGATCATCGACACCCCGAAACCCGTCGTCGCGAAGATCGACGGACATGTGCGGGCAGGCGGGATGGGGCTCGTCGCGGCCTGCGACGTCGCGGTCGCCGGACCCGAGAGCTCGTTCGCGTTGACGGAGGTTCGGCTGGGCCTGGCCGCGTCGGTCATATCGGTGGCCGTGCTGCCGCGGCTGACGTCTCGCGCGGCGAGTCGCTATTTCCTCACCGGGGAGACGTTCGACGGGGCGACGGCCGAGGCGATCGGTCTGGTCACCGTGGCCGACGCCGTCCCCGCAGCCGTGGTGGCCGACTACATGATCGTGTTCAGGAAGTGTTCGCCGCAGGGCCTGGCCGAGTCGAAGCGCCTCACCACGGCCGCGATCAGGCGCGAGATGGACGAGCGTGGGACGGCCGTCGCCGAGCAATCGGCCAGGTTGTTTGCATCCGACGAGGCCCGAGAGGGGATGATGTCCTTTCTGGAGAAGAGGCCCCCGTCCTGGGCGGCCGAGAAGTAGAGCGGCCGAGAAGTCGGGTCGGTAGTAGGGAGTATGGCGATGGTGATGGCGCGCGAACCCAAGCAGGACCGCAGCCGGGTGACGCGTCAGCGACTGCTCGAGGCGACGATCGATTCGCTCGCCGAGCAGGGCTGGGTGGCAACGACGGTCGGGGTGGTCGCCGAACGTGCAGGCGTCTCCCGCGGCGCGACCCAGCATCATTTCCCGACGCGTGAGGACCTGATCACCGGAGCGCTCGAGTACATGTTCGACACTCGGATGGACAGCGCTCGCCGCGAGGCCCAGGAGATTCCGGCGGGCCCCGGCCGGACGACACTGGTGGTGGAGCGGCTCGTCGAGTACTACACCGGGCCGATGTTCAAAGCGGCACTGCAGGTCTGGACCGCGGCCTCGGCCGACCCCGAGTTGCGCGATCGGATCGTTCCTCTCGAAGAACGGTTCGGTCGTCGGGCCCACAAGATGGCCGTCGAGAACCTCGGGGTCGACGACAACGATCCCGTCACCCACCGTCTCGTTCAGGCAACCCTCGACCTCGCCCGCGGTCTGGGTCTGGCCGATGTTCTGACCGACGACGCACGACGACGTGCCGAGGTCGTGCGCTCGTGGGCAGAGGTGTTGGATGCGTCGTTGAACGCGCGGCTGTCCGCCGCGGGAGCGGTAGCGCAGTAGAGAGCCGCACGATCTGCAGTTCCGATCGACGTGTGCTTGAGTCTGGCGGGTGACTTCCGAAATCGCACGCGTGCACCGCGGCCATATCTTTCACGTCGCCGGCTCGCCCACGGTGCTCGACGCCGCCGCCGCGCTGGTGTCGATTCCCGACGGTGCCCTCGTGGTCGGCGACGACGGCAAGATCGAGTTCTGTGGTGAGTTCGATTCGCTCCCAACCGAATTCGCGCAGCATGCGGTTGCCGACCATCGGCCCGCGTTCCTGCTGCCGGGATTCGTCGACACCCACATTCACTTCCCGCAGACCTACGCCGGAGATTCCTACGGCGGCGGGCAACTGCTCGAGTGGCTGAACACGTGCATCTTTCCGTCCGAGTCCCGCTTCGCCGATCCCGAGTTCGCTGCCGCTGCGGCCAGAGACTTCTGCGCCGCGCGGATCCGGGCCGGAACCACGCAGGCAATGGTGTTCGGATCGGCGTTCCCGCATGCGCAGGATTCGCTGTTCGCCGAAACACTCGAGCACGGGCTACGCATCGTCAGCGGCCGAGGGGTCCAGACCACCGGCCCGGCGTCGGCGCAGGCATTGATCACCGGTGAGGACGAGGCCATCCGACTGGTGTCCGAGGAGATCGAGAAGTGGCACGCCGCCGACACCGGCGATGTCGACACGGCGATGCTGCACGTGGCCGTCGTACCGCGGTTCTCGCTCTCGGTGACGACGCAGACGCTGAAGAACCTCGGCGAGCTCTACGATTCCGTGCGCGCCCGAGGCGTCTACTTCCACACACACCTGAACGAGAACAACCGGCCGGGGACCGGCGAGATCGACGCCACCAAGAACGCCTACGGGGTGGAGACGTACCTCGACACCTACGACGGCAAGTTTCTGCCGGGCTCGCAGGTCGGTGGGAAGAGCTTTCTGGGCCCGCGCACCGTCCTGGCCCACGCGGTGCACTGTCAGGACGTCGAACTCGCGCGAATGGCAGAGACCGGCACGTCCATCGCGCACTGTCCCACCTCGCAGCAGTTCCTGGGCTCGGGCACGATGCCTTGGAAGCGAACCGTCGCCGCGGGGGTGAACATCGCCATCGGATCGGACTTCGGCGGCGGTGACGAGTGGCTGTTGCCGCAGGTCCTCGCCGACGCGTTCAAGGTGCACATCTCCGAGGCCGGTGACGCCGGACTGTCCCTGCATCCCGCCGAATTGCTGTTCACCGGAACCCTCGCCGGGGCACGAGCGCTGGACATGGAGAGCCGAATCGGCAACTTCGACGCGGGCAAGGAAGCCGATTTCGTCGTGGTCGATCCGTCCGCATGGCCCCAGCTCGCGGCGGCGATCGACCACGGCGTCCGCGCCGACGATGCCGAGCTCGCCCGAGACCAGACCCTGTTCGCGCTGCTGATGTCGATGCGCGAGCCCGCGATCGTCGGCGTCTACGTCCAGGGCCGGAAGCTCGCCGCTTCGCGGTAACGTATGGCGACTCGCTTCCAAAGGATCAGGAGACGCACAGGTATGGCTCGTCGGACTCGATTCGGTCTCCTCGCAGCCGCATTCGCGGCTGTGGGCACCATGGCCCTCGCGCCGGTCGCACAGGCGCAACCGCCTGCCGATGCGCCGCCTGCACCCACCGAGAACGCACCTGCACCCCAGCCCGGACCGGTTCCCGTCCCCGTTCTGCAGATTCCCAACCTCGGAGTCACCGTCGGCGGACTCATCGTTCCGGATCAGTGGATCGGCACGATCGAGGTCGCCGGTACCGAGACTCCGGGACTGACCCACATCTGGGGCCGTGCCGCCGATCCGCGGATCTGCACGTCGTACCAGAACTTCGCCAGCCTGCAGGTCGACTTCGTCAACATCGCCAACGGACGCACCGGGTCGGTCAACGCACCGATCTGCCGGCAGGGAAACGGCGTGTTCGAGCCCGCGGGGCCGGTCGTCGCCGATACCGGCAGCGGGCCGGTCCTGTTCACCGCGCACGTCCTTGCCTCCGGAATCGTGTTCGACATTCCCGGCGTCGGCGGATTCTCGGCCCCGTAGCAGATGACGAGACGGTTCGCGATGGTCGTGACGGCAACAGCCGTGCTGATCGCCGGGTGCGGCGGTGCGGAGGACGACGCTGCATCGACGCAAGAGACTGCTCCGACGACCACGGTCTACGAGCCGGGTCCCTTCTTCGGTGAATGCGGATCGATCACCGACGCCGAGGTGCAGTCCGCGTTCGGAGCGGGCCCGTTCGCTCAGATCACCCGTAATTCCGTCGGGTGCCAGTGGGAGACCACGGGGTTCGGCGGACCGGGAGTCAGCTTCTCCTGGTACCGCGGCAGCCCTATCGGACGCGAACGCGCCGGTTCCGAGCTGATCGGCCGTCCGGCGAAAGACATCGAGATCGACGGCAACCCGGGGTTCGAGGCCGAGCAGGACACCCTGTGCGAAATAGGCGTGCAGTTCGGCGACGACTTCTTTCACTGGTCGATCACGTACTCCCTCGGACCTGCCGCGCGCCCGCCGTGCGACGTCGGAAACGAACTCGCGACTCTGACCGTGGAGCGCAAGCAATGACGCGCAAACGAGTGGTCGCGGCGGCGTCGACCCTGTTGCTCGTCGCCGGGTGCGCCCAGACCGTCCAGGGAACTGCGAGACCGGCGAGCTTCGCAGGCTCCGGTGGCCAAGAATTCACCGAATTGTTGACCGAGTGCGATGCCGTCTCCGACGACCAGATCGCCGAGACCACCGGAGCCGACGCCATCGAACGCGGCTTCTTCGGGGCCATCTGTCGGTGGGATCTCGTCGGCTCCGCGGGCACGGTGAAAGTGACGTTCAACTGGTTCGAATCCGGCACTCTGGCCGCCGAGCGGGCGGCCGAGGAAAAGATGATGTACACCGTCACCGACACAACGGTGCAGGGCCGCAAGGCAATCCAGGCTCAGCGTCCGAACGATCCCGATTCGTGCGGAGTCTCGGCCGGGGCGGATCGGGACGGCATCTTCGGGTGGTGGGTGCAGTACCAGCCCGGTGCCGCTCATCCCGATCCGTGCCAGGCCGCGGCGAAGCTGGCCGACCTCACACTCAACCTGAGCAGATAGGTTGCGTATCAGGGCGAAGGGTGTTTTGACCCGAGGCCGCGCCGCCGGGTATCGTTATGGGTCGTGTCCGGCCTGGCCGGACCGTTTGTGTGCCTATGCGAGGTACAGCCGTGCGCACGTTCGCTCTGAGAGCGCGCAACCGGCTGGACGTGTGGGGGTATGCGACACACCCGACCGCGGGGTGCAAGAGACCCGCGGTAGCAGTACTGGAGCAGCAGCAGTACCGGGTGAGGAGCAGTGTTCTCTTGCTCCAACTGCTAGATCCCTGTTTATCGACACGAAGAAAGCCGGTTCATGCCAACGATCAACCAGCTGGTCCGTAAGGGACGCACCGACAAGGTCGCGAAACTGAAGACCGCTGCCCTCAAGGGCAGTCCACAGCGCCGTGGCGTGTGCACTCGCGTGTACACCACCACCCCCAAGAAGCCGAACTCCGCTCTCCGTAAGGTCGCGCGTGTTCGCCTGACCTCCTCGGTCGAGGTCACCGCATACATCCCCGGTGAGGGTCACAACCTGCAGGAGCACTCGATGGTGCTCGTTCGCGGTGGTCGTGTGAAGGACCTCCCGGGTGTGCGTTACAAGATCATCCGCGGCTCGCTCGACACCCAGGGTGTCAAGAACCGCAAGCAGGCTCGTAGCCGCTACGGAGCCAAGAAGGAGAAGAGCTGATATGCCACGCAAGGGCCCAGCACCCAAGCGGCCGCTGATCAACGACCCGGTCTACGGATCGCCGTTGGTCACGCAGCTCGTCAACAAGATTCTCCTCGACGGCAAGAAGTCGACCGCCGAGCGCATCGTCTACCAGGCGCTCGAGCAGGCTCGCGAGAAGACCGGCACCGACCCCGTCGTCACGCTCAAGCGTGCACTCGACAACGTCAAGCCGGCCCTCGAGGTTCGCAGCCGTCGCGTCGGTGGTGCCACCTACCAGGTGCCCGTCGAGGTTCGTCCCGGCCGCTCCACCACGCTGGCACTGCGCTGGCTGGTCACGTTCTCGCGCGCTCGTCGTGAGAAGACCATGGTCGAGCGTCTGGCAAACGAGTTGCTCGACGCCAGCAACGGCCTCGGTGCCGCTGTGAAGCGTCGCGAAGACACTCACAAGATGGCCGAAGCCAACAAGGCGTTCGCCCACTACCGCTGGTGATCTCCTCGCTCGGGCGGTATTCGGAACTATCCGATACCGCCGGAGCGTTGATCAGCTCAGGCAATACCTCTTCCAACACCAAGGCGGGTTAACTCGTGGCACAGGACGTGCTGACCGACCTCAACAAGGTCCGCAACATCGGCATCATGGCCCACATCGATGCCGGCAAGACCACCACTACCGAACGCATCCTCTTCTACACCGGTATCTCCTACAAGATCGGTGAAGTTCACGATGGCGCAGCCACCATGGACTGGATGGAGCAGGAGCAGGAGCGTGGCATCACGATCACCTCTGCTGCCACGACGTGCTTCTGGAACGACAACCAGATCAACATCATCGACACCCCCGGTCACGTCGACTTCACCGTCGAGGTGGAGCGCTCGCTCCGCGTCCTCGACGGCGCTGTCGCAGTGTTCGACGGCAAAGAAGGTGTCGAGCCGCAGTCCGAGCAGGTCTGGCGTCAGGCCGACAAGTACGACGTGCCGCGCATCTGCTTCGTCAACAAGATGGACAAGCTCGGCGCGGACTTCTACTACACCGTGCAGACCATCATCGATCGTCTCGGTGCCAAGCCGCTGGTCATCCAGCTGCCCATCGGCGCAGAGAACGATTTCGAGGGCGTCATCGACCTCGTGCAGATGAAGGCTCTCGTGTGGAGTGGCGAGACCAAGCTCGGCGAGAAGTACGAGATCCAGGAGATCCCGGAAAACCTCAAGGAGCGCGCGGACGAGTACCGCACCATGCTGCTCGAGACCGTGGCCGAGTCCGACGAAGCGCTTCTGGAGAAGCACTTCGGCGGCGAAGAGCTCACGATCGACGAGATCAAGGGTGCCATCCGCAAGATGACGGTCAACAGCGAGCTGTACCCGATCCTGTGTGGATCCGCGTTCAAGAACAAGGGCGTCCAGCCCATGCTCGACGCGGTCATCGACTACCTCCCGTCTCCCCTCGACGTTGCCGAGACCATCGGACACGCCGTCGGCGACGAGGAGAAGGAGATCACTCGCAAGCCGTCCGCAGACGAGCCGTTCGCGGCTCTCGCGTTCAAGATCGCCACTCACCCCTTCTTCGGCAAGCTGACCTACGTCCGGGTGTACTCGGGCAAGGTCGACTCCGGCGCTCAGGTCATCAACTCGACCAAGGGCAAGAAGGAGCGTCTGGGCAAGCTGTTCCAGATGCACTCCAACAAGGAGAACGCGATCGCGACCGCATCTGCCGGTCACATCTACGCGGTCATCGGCCTCAAGGACACCACGACGGGTGACACGCTCTGCGATCCGCAGAACCAGATCATCCTCGAGTCCATGAGCTTCCCGGACCCGGTCATCCAGGTCTCGATCGAGCCGAAGACCAAGTCCGACCAGGAGAAGCTGGGAACAGCAATCCAGAAGCTCGCCGAAGAGGATCCCACCTTCTCGGTGAAGCTGGACGAGGACACCGGCCAGACCGTCATCGGCGGCATGGGCGAGCTGCACCTCGATATCCTCGTCGACCGTATGCGTCGCGAGTTCAAGGTCGAGGCCAACGTCGGCAAGCCGCAGGTCGCGTACCGCGAGACCATCCGCAAGACGGTCGAGAAGCACGACTACACCCACAAGAAGCAGACCGGTGGCTCCGGCCAGTTCGCGAAGGTCATCATCAAGCTCGAGCCTTTCGAGGGCGAAGACGGTGCGACCTACGAATTCGAGAACAAGGTCTCCGGTGGTCGTGTGCCCAGGGAGTACATCCCCTCGGTCGACGCCGGTGCGCAGGACGCCATGCAGTACGGTGTTCTCGCCGGATACCCCCTGGTCAACGTCAAGGTCACACTGCTCGACGGTGCGTACCACGACGTCGACTCGTCGGAAATGGCCTTCAAGGTCGCCGGCTCACAAGCGTTCAAGGAAGCCGCCCGCAAGGCCAGCCCCGTCATTCTCGAACCCGTCATGGCCGTCGAGGTCATCACGCCCGAGGATTACATGGGTGAGGTCATCGGCGACCTGAACTCCCGCCGTGGTCAGATCCAGGCCATGGAGGAACGCAGCGGTGCCCGTATCGTCAAGGCACTGGTTCCGCTGTCGGAGATGTTCGGCTACATCGGAGACCTTCGGTCGAAGACACAGGGCCGCGCTAACTACTCCATGGTCTTCGATTCGTACGCAGAAGTTCCCGCGAACGTAGCGAAGGAAATCATCGCGAAGGTCAACGGAGAGTAATTCTCTCTTCGTTTGCTGGACCACGCTCGACCTGTAATAAGTAAGAACACATACGCGTGCCGGCCCCGGTCGGGGCCCGCACAGATCAGTCCAGGAGGACACACAGTGGCGAAGGCGAAGTTCGATCGGACGAAGCCGCACGTCAACATCGGCACCATCGGTCACGTTGACCACGGTAAGACGACGCTGACGGCTGCAATCACCAAGGTTCTGCACGACAAGTTCCCGGACCTGAACGAGGCCTCGGCTTTCGATCAGATCGACAAGGCTCCGGAGGAGAAGGCTCGTGGTATCACGATCAACATCTCCCACGTCGAGTACCAGACCGAGAAGCGCCACTACGCGCACGTCGATGCACCGGGTCACGCCGACTACATCAAGAACATGATCACCGGCGCGGCACAGATGGACGGCGCAATCCTGGTCGTTGCAGCAACCGACGGCCCGATGCCGCAGACCCGCGAGCACGTGCTGCTCGCCCGCCAGGTCGGTGTTCCGTACATCCTGGTCGCACTGAACAAGGCCGACATGGTCGACGACGACGAGATCATCGAGCTCGTCGAGATGGAGGTCCGCGAGCTCCTCGCTTCGCAGGAGTTCGACGAGGACGCACCGGTCATCAAGGTCTCCGCACTCAAGGCACTCGAGGGTGACGAGAAGTGGGGCGAGTCGGTCATGGAGCTCATGCAGGCCGTCGACGATTCGGTTCCGGACCCCGTCCGTGAGACCGACAAGCCGTTCCTCATGCCCGTCGAGGACGTCTTCACCATCACCGGTCGTGGCACCGTGGTCACCGGACGTATCGAGCGCGGCTCGGTCAACGTCAACGAAGAGGTCGAGATCGTCGGCATCCGCCCCGGCTCGACCAAGACCACCGTCACCGGAATCGAAATGTTCCGCAAGCTGCTCGACTCGGGTCAGGCAGGCGACAACGTCGGCCTCCTCGTTCGTGGCATCAAGCGCGAAGACGTCGAGCGTGGACAGGTCATCATCAAGCCCGGCACCACGACTCCCCACACGGAGTTCGAGGGTAACGCCTACATCCTCTCGAAGGACGAGGGCGGCCGCCACACGCCGTTCTTCAACAACTACCGCCCGCAGTTCTACTTCCGTACCACGGACGTTACGGGCGTCGTGACCCTTCCCGAGGGCACCGAGATGGTCATGCCCGGTGACAACACCGAGATGTCCGTCACGCTGATCCAGCCGGTCGCCATGGATGTCGGCCTCCGTTTCGCAATCCGTGAGGGCGGTCGTACCGTCGGAGCCGGTCGCGTCACGAAGATCGTCAAGTGATCTAGTTTCACCAGCTGTACCTGAAGCGGCACTCACCCGAAAGGGTGGGTGCCGCTTTTGCGTGCGTGCACCCCTCCCGTGACCGTCCACCTCCCCCTCCCAGTTGGGATCAATGTGGCTTTCAGTCACTCTGACTGCAACAAGGGGACATTCATCCCGGACCGGGGCAGGCGGGCGCCCGAAAAATGGGACGCATCGGGCGCGGCTGTCCCGTAACGTCGCTGCGGTGCTACTGACCGTGACTGCAAATGCCACAACCGATTTCCCGGACTCCTCCGACATCGGGTATTTGCTGCACAAGCACCCCGATCGTGTGCAGAGCTGGAACCTGCCCATGGGCACCACCACTGTGCTGTATCCGGAAGTCTCGGCCGAGCGCACCACCGTCGCAGTTCTGGTGAATGACGGCGCAGCGTCCGGGCTCGCGGTGGCATTGTCGCGACTGTTCAAGCAAACGCTGGCCGGGATGTGTACCGGAAGACCTGAATTACTCTCTGCTGCAATCGATCTGACGATCTCGATGCCTGCCGCGCCGTCTCGTGGTGCGACCGACCTGGCGTCACGGATGTTCGGTCCCCTCGGTTGGAAAGTGGACGCGACGCCCATCCCGCTCGATCCGACTCAGCCGCACTGGGGTAACTCCGAGTACGTCGATCTGGTCTTGACCGGAACATTCACGCTGTCGGCTGCCCTGCGGCACCTGTACGTCCTGCTTCCGGTCCTCGACGACGGGAAGCACTACTGGGTGGGCGAGGACGAGGCCGACAAACTCGTTCGAGCAGCAGGGGATTGGCTGGGGGATCACCCGGAGTCTTCGCTCATCGCCTCGCGCTACCTGGCGCACCGTCGCGAACTGGTGGCCTCGGCGCTCGACCGACTCGTGCCCGACGCTCCGCAGGGCGACGCAGCCCCGCGAGATCCGACGCTGGCCGAGCATCGGGTGCGTGCCGTGTTGGCGGCACTGACGGGTGCAGGCGCGAAGTCGGTGATCGACCTCGGTTGCGGTGAGGGTCGTCTGCTGCGAGAGCTGCTCGCGGACAACAGTTTCGATCGCATTCTCGGTGCCGATGTGAGTGATCGTGCACTCGCCAAGGCTCAGCGCAGGCTGCGTCTGGACGACATGTCCGACCGGCAGCGCGCTCGGATCGAACTGGTGCAGTCGTCGGCCACGTACCGCGACGTTCGGCTGCACGGATTCGACGCGATGGTGCTCATGGAGGTCATCGAACACGTCGATCTCGATCGGCTTCCGGCGTTGGTGCGTTCGGTATTTCTTCAGGCGCGTCCACGAACGGTTCTCGTCACCACACCCAACTCCGAGTACAACGTGCTGTATCCCGGCCTCGAACCGGGAACCTTCCGTCACGTCGATCACCGATTCGAATTCACCCGAGCGCAGTTCGAGCACTGGGGTTCGTCGGTAGCACGTGAACACGCCTACGACGTACGCATCGAGGGAATCGGCCCCGTCGACGATATGTACGGCACCCCGACACAGATGGCCGTCTTCACCCGAGAGGAGCAGACCCGATGAGTACCTTCGACATTCCGGATCGATCCCTCGTCGTACTCGTCGGCATCAGCGGGTCCGGCAAGTCGTCCTTCGCCGCGCAGCACTTCGGTCCGTACGAGACGGTGTCCAGTGATGCCTGCCGGGGCATGGTGAGCAACGACCCCAACCTGCAGAGCGCGACCAAGGACGCATTCGCGCTGCTGGAATTCCTCGTGGCAACCAGGCTCCGGGCCGGTCTGCTCACCGTCGTGGACGCCACGAACGTGCAACCCGCGGCGCGAAAGACGTTGATCGCGTTGGCCCGCGAACACGACGTGCTACCGGTCGCCGTCGTGCTCGATGTGCCCGAATCGGTGTGTGCACAGCGCAACGCCGAGCGCACCGACAGGATGTTCGGTCGAGATGTGCTGCGCCGCCAGCAGTCCCAGTTGCAACGCTCGCTTCGGGGACTGTCCAAGGAAGGCTTTCGCACGGTCCACGTACTCGACGGTGTCGAAGCGGTGGCGTCGGCGACGTTCGTTCGCACCCCGCTGCGCAGCGATCGACGTGAGCTGACCGGACCGTTCGATGTCATCGGCGACATCCACGGCTGCCTTGCCGAACTCGAAAGCCTGCTCGGCGTGCTGGGTTACACGATCGAGCGGGACGACGCCGGCCGCGCGGTCGGTGCGACGCCACCGCCCGGTCGGACTGCCGTGTTCGTCGGCGATTACGTCGATCGCGGACCGGACTCGGTGGAAGTCCTGCGACTGGTGATGGGAATGGTCGGTACCGGAGCAGCATTGGCAGTTCCGGGTAACCACGAGATCAAGCTCGTCAAGGCACTCCGCGGCCGGAAGGTCACTGCCTCGCACGGTCTCGCCGAGACCCTCGAACAGCTCGACGCCGAGTCGGCAGAGTTTCGCAGGGAGGTGCTCGAGTTCTGCGACGGCCTCGTCGCGCACCTCGTGCTCGACGGCGGCAAGCTCGTCGTTGCGCACGCGGGCTTGATCGAGAAGTACCACAACCGGGCGTCGGGCAGGGTTCGAAGTTTTGCTCTGTACGGCGACACCACCGGCGAGACCGACGAATTCGGCCTGCCGGTGCGGTACCCGTGGGCGCAGGACTATCGGGGCTCGGCGACGGTGCTCTACGGGCACACTCCGGTGCCGGAAGTGGAGTGGGAGAACAACACTGCGTGTCTCGATACGGGATGCGTCTTCGGCGGGAAGCTCACGGCGCTGCGTTACCCGGAGCGCGAGGTGGTGTCGGTTCCGGCCGAGAAGGTCTGGTACGAGCCTGCCCGCCCGATGGGCGCGTTCACGCGGGATGCGGCATCGCTCGATCTGTCCGACGTGATCGGCCCGACGGGCGTCGAGACGTCGCTGCGTGGGCGGGTATCGGTTCGGCCGGAGAATGCCGCGGGCGCACTGGAAGTGATGAGTCGGTTCGGCCTCGCTCCGCAGTGGCTGCACTATCTGCCGCCGACGATGGCACCGAGTGGAACATCCGAGCGCGAGGGCTATCTCGAATATCCGACGCAGGCATTCGACGCGTATCGCGCGCTCGGTGCGTCGACGGTGATCTGCGAGGAGAAGCACATGGGCTCGCGGGTGGTCGTGGTGGTGTGTCGAGATGCCGACACCGCTCGGGAGAAGTTCGATGCGCCGCAGGGATCGCTCGGCACCGCGTACACGCGGACGGGTCGTCCGGTGTTCGACGAGTCACTGACCGGCGAGCTGATCTCCGGGGTGTCCGACGCGATCGAGAAGGCCGGTGTGTGGGACGAATTGGATTCGAGCTGGCTGATTCTCGACTGCGAACTGATGCCGTGGTCCGCCAAAGCGGAGGGCCTGATCAAAACCGAGTACGCCGCGGTCGCTGCGGTGTCTCGGGCGAATCTCGTGGCCGAGGCGGCGGTGCTGGCATCGGCCGGTTCGCGTGGTCTGGATGTGCAGGAGTTGCTGGAACGGAACACCGTTCGGCAGGTCAACCTGGGCGAGTTCACCGGTGCGTATCGGCGGTACATCTGGCCGACGGACGGACTGGACGGGGTTCGGATTGCGCCGTTTCAGGTGCTGGCGTCGAACGTCGGGACGTATGCCGATCGTCCGCACGCCTGGCACCTCGATGTTGCCGACCGATTGGTGGCAGCAGCTCCCGATATGTTCGCCACCACCCGTCGAATCGAGGTCGATCTGTCCATGCCGGATTCGGTTGCGGCAGGGGAGAAGTGGTGGGAGGAGTTGACGGCGCAGGGCGGCGAGGGCATGGTCGTCAAACCGTCAGCGAACGCTCCTCGCGGAAAGATGCAGCCCGGCATGAAGGTTCGTGGCCGCGAGTATCTGCGGCTGATCTACGGTGCCGACTACACCGACCCGGATCGACTGACTGCCCTGCGCAACCGAAACGTGGGACACAAGCAGTCGATGGCCCTCCGCGAATATGCGCTGGGAATGGAAGCGCTGGATCGCTCGGTGCGCGGTGAGCCGCTCTATTCCATCCACCAGGCCGTGTTCGCCGTCCTGGCACTGGAATCCGAGCCGGTCGACCCGCGGTTGTAAGTGCCATGGGCAGTGGTGCGGTTATGTGCCGGCTGGGGCACATAACCGCACCACTGCCGCAGGCACTAGCCCCTCGGCGACGAGAAGGGACTGATGCCTGCACTGATCGGTGCCGCAATTGCTGCAACGACGGCTATGGACGCCCAGAACGTCGGTGAGTCCAGCATCAGACCGCCTGCGAGACCACACACGGCGACGACGCCGCCGCATCCCACCAGCAGTCCCGACCCGACGGTGACGTGAGCGAGGTGGTCTCGCGTCGGATCACGTCGGGCTCCGAGCCACACCATCGTTCCCGAGGTGACGAGGGCCAGAGGGGCGAAGAAGAAGAGGGAGCTGCCACCGAGCTTCGACGAGACACTGGCGATCAACAGCACGGATCCGAATGCCACCGGGGCGGCGAGGGGCATCCCGCCGGACCATCGCTCGAACTTGTTTCGGGTGGGAGCTGTCATGGCAATCGTTCCTTTCCTGGGGAGAAGGGCATGTCAGAGTAGGTACTCCGCGAATATTCCGCCGCCGCAGGACAATGCCGCGATCAGGCCGACTCGCCTCAGGACGAACTTGGCAGCCTTGTCCCACGAGTTCACCTGGCTTTCGATCGCCTCCCAAGCACCGACTGCGCCGAAGAAGTCGATTCCGAGGCAGGCACCGACTACTCGCTTGATTTCATCGGTGACTCCACGGGCCTGAGGTCCCGTGGGAGTCGGCTGCCGGTCGAGGACGTTGCCGGTCTCGTCGACGATCGTCACAGTCGCATCATCGCTGATCTGAAAGCCGGCTGTGCCGGCGGGGAGTGGATTGAGGCCTTGTTCTGCCAGCGAAGCATTGAGTGAGGCAACTTCTTCCGCGCTCACGGGGACGAATTCCTCGACGGTGGCGGACACCGCGGGTGGCGCGGGTTGAGCAAGAGCAACAGCGGCTCCGCTCATCGACGTCACGGCGATCATCGAGCCGGCGATCAGGGCGATGGATGCGGTGCGAGTCCGAGCAGAAATGCGGTTCATGATGTCTCCCGTTCGTGAGTAAGGGGCGATTCGGCGACGTGATGGTGGCTGTCGTTCGGACCGAGCCGGGTGCAGTGCCACAACGGATATGGGGCCACAACGGATATGGGCCGGTTGCGTACTCGATGGGATCGGCCTGGAACGAGAGCGCACGCTCGTCCGGCGATCTGTAGTTGTGCGGACCATCCCGAGAGACACAAGGTAGGTCGCGGGTTACGCCTCGTTGACCGAGTCATTGCGTAACACACCGAACTTTAAACCCGTCGGTGCCGAAGCGCCAGCGCTGCGCGCGATCAGATACAGGCCTCGGTCACCGTCACCAGCGCGAGCCGAGGTTCTTCGTCGTCAGGGAGAATCGGCAGAGCGCACGCGGTCACCGAGTGGGTGGTGTAGCCGCCGTTTCGGTCTCTGAACCGGACGGTGATGCTCGGCTCGTCTGCTGCGCCGCCGGCCCGGGACACTGATTTCGCGAGTGCGTCGACTGCTCCGTCGTCGTCCGGGTGCACTCGCGGTCGCGGGTCGGCTGGGTCGAGATTCCAGGCGATGGACGGTGGCGGCGGGCCGTGCCAGTACAAGGTCTCCAGGGTGCACAGATCGACTATTGCGGTGTGGCGTCGTGCGATGACCGAGGCACCCGCTACGAGCCCGCTCATCGTCTCCTGGACTCCGGTAGGGGATGGATGGTTCATGACGAACGGACCGCGGTCGATTGCGATGCCGCGCAGGTGACGAGCTTCCCCTTCGACGGTGGTGTGCGCCAGCACGCGAATTCGATGTAGCTCGTCCGTGGTCCAACGCTGGGTGGCGTCGAGATCCACGGTGTCGCCGACTGTGCTGGATACCAGCATCGCGAGGACGTCGGTGGCTCGCAATCCGAAATCCAACGTTGCCATCGCTTCTGCTACCGACAAGTGCGCCACATCGGAATTCAGCGCCGGGGAGTCCTTGGAGTGGGCAGTGCCGAGAGTCAGATTCCAGCGAAAGGCCCAAGCATTCGACGGCGGAGAATCGCACGTGCCCGGATGCAATCTGGCCCACACCGCCTGGACCGTACCGTCGTCCCCGAGAATCGGACGGGCCGAGACGTACCTGCCCGGCCCGCATTCGATGTCCACGTCCCTGCCCGATTCCGCGCACCGAGCCACCGCATCACGTGCGTGGATCGAGTCGGACGACCTCCTCAGGAACACCGCCATGGGAACCTGGCTCTTCTGCGTCGTCCCTACCGCCACCACGCACGCCACCGAATCCGGTTGGAGGAGAATCAACAGCCAGTCGCCGTTCCTACGCCCCATCGAGGCGGACTCCCTTCCACTCGAGTCGAGCTCTGCGGATCTTCCCTGCTTCGGGTCGTGTACCGACACCGTACCGGTGAATCCGACAGAAGGGACAGGTGACCGGGCCCGTCGCAACGCTGCGCGGCCGCGCTACCGCCGCTTGTCGACGTGCAGTTGGATGCGAGTGGCGACGTGTGCACCGGCGAGTGATTCGGCAACGAAGGCGGCACATGCTTCGGCGCGGGCGGTGAAGGCCACGACATCGAAATCGGCTGCAGCATGGACCGATACGGTGATGGTGGGCATTCCCCGATCGTCGATCGCCGTACCGCGGGCGCGTCGGACACCGGGGAACTCGGCCAGCTCCGCGGCGACGCCCGACGCGATGGCGCTCAGGTCCACGTGCGCCGAGAAGTGGGGCTTCTCGATGACGCTTGCCGTTCCGGTCGTGCGCGGAGAGAAGTTGCCGATCAACAGAAGCAGTGCCGTGACAACGGCGATGCAGCCGACCACGGCCAGGGTCGGCACCCACCAGCCCTGTTCCGGTAGGGCGGCGATTCGCGCACGATCGAAGCGAGAGAGCATCTCTCGTGCCCAGGGGGCGTCGTAGTACCAGGCCAGCGCGAAGCCACCTCCCGCGATCAACCCCACCCCGGCCGCGATGGCGAGGAGTCGGTCGATACCGGCAACGAAGGTCTTCATCACGACACCCTCGTCGGTGCTGCCACCGACTGCTTCACCGTCAGCCGTCGCTCGCCCGCAGCAACGGACAGCACAGGAGCGAGTGCCTCGCGCACGCCGACGTCGACACGGTCGGCATCGTACGCAGCGTCACGCTCCACCCGAACCTCGATCTTCTTCCGGGTGACGACGGTGTGCGCGTCCACGACTCCGCGGGTGGACTGCGCTGCAGCACTGCACAATCGAGCGATGTCGGTCGCCGTGGCCCAGACGGTCGACGCCGACTCGCCCAGGCCGGAATGCGTCTTCGTTCGGGGCTTGACCCCGATGAACACGAGGAACAACCCGAGGACGGCGGCTCCGATCGCGGCGGCGATCATCCAACTCTGCCAGTGCAATCGGGAGATCCAGGACACCGCGTCGGCGATCCACGGGCTACCACCGAGGTTGCCGTGTGTGATCAGGAATTCCCGGCCGGCGACAAAGGCCACACCGAGGAGGGCGAACCCGAACAACAGTGCCAACGGCATCGCGGCCGGGCCAGCAGTGGGTGGTCGAGGTGAGATGGGCTGCGATGCTTCGGTATTCGAGGTGGGCGAGGGGCCGGTGTCCAGTGTGGTGTCCGATACCAGGACGTTCACTCGATGCACGTGCAGGCCCGTCATCGTCGCCAACGCGGCCTCGACGGTGGCGTGCACGGATTCGGTCACCTCGGTGATCTGCGACGGCCAGGTCACCCCGATATAGAGGTTGACGGCAATCGTGTCCTCGCCGAGGGTGACGTCGGCGCGGGGGAGTTCTCGCCCGGTCAGCCGCGAGAAGCCGCCGGTGGTGCGCGTGACCCGAGGATCCTTCGATGCCGCCGCGATGGCAGTCCGCGACATGGCCCGATCCTTGATCTCGACGCTGCCACGCATCTCGCGGCCGTCGTCGACCTCGTCGGATCCAGCCTGCGTCATGTTCAGAGAATCCTTTGCGCCCGTCGCGGCTCGCCGTGGTGCGGCACGCGCTCCACAACTGTAGTGACGACCGGTGGCGGATGACGTCACGAGAGTAATTGTTCCTGGCATACTGCGATCGTGTCGGAAATTGTGCGGGTGACCGCGTCGGATATCGCGTCGGCCGAGGAGCTGCTGGAGCCGGTCATGCGCCGGACCCCCGTGGTGGCCTCGCGAATTCTGTCGGACCTGACCGGCCACGAGGTGCGGCTCAAGTGCGAGAACCTGCAGCGCACCGGATCGTTCAAGCCGCGCGGGGCGTACAACCGCATCGCCCGGCTCGACGGCGAGCAGCGCGCCCGCGGTGTCGTCGCGGCCAGCGCGGGCAATCACGCTCAGGGTGTCGCGTGGGCCGCCTCGCAGGTGGGGATCGACTCGACGGTGTTCATGCCGGTAGGCGTGTCGCTACCGAAGCTCGTCGCCACCAAGGCCTACGGCGCGACTGTTCATCTGGTGGGTAACACGGTGGACGAGGCGCTGAAGTCGGCGAGGGAATTCGCCGAACGCACCGGTGCCACTCTCATTCATCCGTTCGACCACCTCGACATCGTCGCGGGGCAGGCGACGTTGGGTACCGAACTGCTGCAGCAGATGCCGGACGTCGGCACCATCGTGATCCCCACCGGCGGCGGGGGACTGTTGGCCGGTGTGGCCGCGGCGGTCAAGCTGACCAAGCCCGGTATCAGGATCGTCGGCGTGCAGGCCGAGGGTGCTGCCGCGTGGCCTGCATCGCTGAAGGCGGGGCATCCGATCGCGTTGACGTCGATGTCGACGATGGCCGACGGCATCGCGATCGGCCTGCCCGGATCGGTGCCGTTCGATCACGTGCAGGCATGGGTCGACGACGTGGTGACCGTCAGCGAGGATGCGTTGTCGCGGGCGTTGGTGCTGTGCATCGAACGCGCGAAACTGATCGTGGAACCGGCCGGGGCGGCAGCGGTGGCAGCGCTGATGACGCATTCCGCGGACGAGCTCGGATTGACCGGTTCGGTGTGTGCCGTCCTCTCCGGCGGAAACATCGATCCGCTGCTGCTCACCCACGTCATCACTCATGGTCTCCGGGCCGGTGGGCGCTATCTCGCTGTGCGCGTGACGATTTCGGACAAGCCGGGCGGACTCACCGGGGTGCTCGGCGTGGTGCGCGACGCCGGTGCCAGCGTTGTCGACGTCGTCCACTCCCGTACGGGCGGACGCCTGGGGCTCGAAGAGGTCGACGTGATGTTGACCGTCGAGACCCGCGGACCGGACCACCGCGGCTCGGTGCTCGATGCCCTCGGTGCGGCCGGATACGCCGTGCACGTGGAGAACTGACCTGCTGGTCGACACAACCGATTCAACGCCGCAGACTTCGACGGATCACCTGGCCGATATACGAACCTGCACGACGCACGTGGAAAAGCGCCGGGGTCCAATGACTTCGGCGTATTGCTGTGTTCACGGCCCGCTGCAGTTCTGTGTCGGTGACACCGGCATCGTGCATCGCCGCGAGTGAGGTTCTCAGGTAGCCGCGATCGCGGCTTCTCATGTGCATTCGAGCCACAGCGCGCACATCCATGGTTTCGGGGAAAGTCGTGCACCGTGCACCCGCGGCCGCCAGCCCGATCTGTGTGCGAACGCATTTGGCACATCGGCCGCAATTGAATTCCCCGTCGAGGTTCTCCCAGCAGACCCGCAAATGGTTCATCGCGGTCCGGTTCTCGCCGATTCGACGAATTTTGCCCAAACGGTGCAGATCGAGTTCGTGATGCTCGAAGGCGACCGAGCTACTCGACCACAACGGGTCGAGGTCGGGATGAGAGCCCCACGGTGCGAGTTCCTCGCGGCAGTTCGAGGACGGGATGATGACGGTGCTCAGGTGCTGCGACAACGCCAGGCCGACGTGCGCCAACGCGGCACCGTGGAAGTCGTATCCCCAATCGAGAGGCAGTCGGTCGGCGAAGGCCGACCTGATCGTGGTCTTCACCTCGATCAACGGCTTTCCCAATTCCGCCGCCGACTCTCGAGCTCCGGCCAAAGCTCTGGCCGCCAAACTTTCGTCGCCGATACCGATATCGAAACCGTGCACGAAGATCAGGTGGGTCATGCGGTCGGATTCCATGATTGCCGAGTAGAAGCTGTCGACGCCCCCGCTGAAGAAGCAACCCACTCCCGTCGCGCCGGTGGCGACGCCGCCGGGTTCCGCCGCCATCGATACCTCTCGAAAACGCTTGGGATACCAGTCCAGGAAGATCTTCTGAGCCTCGGACGCACCTCGAAGTGCGGTCGAATCCACGGGGCCGTCGAAAGATAAATCCCACCCTTTGCGCATACCGGCGGTCAGGAGCGGAGGAAGCCAGGGAGTGGAGGAATGGTCCAGCGAGTAATTCGACTCGGTTCTCACTCGCACTTCGACACCCGATGGTGTCGTTATTCGCGCGGCAATGGAATCAGCACCGGTGTCGTCGACATGCACCTTCATCGGGCTGATCATCGGGCTGAGTGTGCCACAGCGAAGGTTGTCCGGGCCGGATTCGTATCGTCGGGCCCGCTCGGGCCCGACTGGTACCTTGATCAGCGACTTGGACCAGGACATCGGTGGGAGATATTTGCATGGCTCGGCTCGTCGCGATCGTCTCCGCAGTCCTGGGAATCCTGCTGACGATCGCGATACCGCTGTTGCCGATCGAGCAGCAACAGTCCTCCCTGACGTGGCCGCAGTCGGACACGATCGCCAGTGTCGAGGCTCCGCTCGTCGGATACACCCCGATCAGCGTCGACGCGACGGTCCCGTGTGCTGCCGCGAATCTGTTGCCCGACGGCGGGCTGTTGCTGTCCACCTCGCCCGAGGGATCGCCCGACGCCTATCGCTACGGTCTCGTCGCCGAGGTCACGGGTGGTGAGGCATCGCAACTGAAAGTGACGTTGCGTGATTCCGTCCTCCTCGAGGAGCCGATCGCGGAGCTGAGCTCTTCGACTGCTGGCGACTGCGCATTGACGATCACCTCGAACGGCACAGCGACCACCGTCGGGCTGACCGGTGCCGACACCGTCACTCGCGAGGGTGACGAGCGGCCTCAGCTGGTGGGCGTGTTCAGCGATCTTCAGGGCAACATTCCAGGTCTGTTGCTGCAGGCCGAGCTGGACAGTCGATTCTCGTCGACCCCGAGCGCGCTGAAGTGGTTCGCGATGATCGTCGGTGTACTCGCCACGGGCATCTCGCTGGTGGCACTGCACCGCCTCGACCTGTCCGACGGCCGACGTGCCCGACGGTTCCTGCCGCGTCGCTGGTGGACGTTCGGCGGTGCCGATGCGGTGGTGATCGGGACGCTGCTGGTGTGGCACATGATCGGCGCGAACACCTCCGACGACGGCTATCAGTTGGGCATGGCGCGTACGGCCGATCACGCCGGGTACATGGCCAACTACTTCCGTTACTTCGGTGTGCCCGAGACACCGTTCGGAACGCCGCTGTACGACATGTTCGGAATCATGTCGCACGTCTCGACGGCCAGTGTCTGGATGCGCCTGCCGACGCTGATCTGCGCGGTCGTGGCGTGGCTCGTCATCAGCCGCGAGGTGATTCCGCGGTTCGGGGCTGCTGCTCGCGCCTCGAAGACTGCCCTGTGGACGGGCGGGCTGGTGCTGCTCGCGTTCTGGCTGCCGTACAACAACGGCCTGCGCCCGGAGCCGTTCGTGGCACTCGGAGTACTGCTGACATGGTGTTCGGTGGAGCGCTCGATCGCGACCCGCAGGTTGCTGCCCGCGGCCGCGGCGATACTCATCGCTGCGTTGACGGTCACCCACGGACCCTCCGGTTTCATCTGCTTCGCACCGCTGATCGCCGGAGCCAGGCCGGTGCTGCAGATCGTCGTCGCTCGGGCCCGGCAGTTCGGTAGCACGGCCTTGGGCGCGGCGACGTTGCTCGCCCCGCTGGTCGCGTCGGGCACGGTGGTTCTGGTGTTCGCATTCGGCAACCAGACCGTGGCCGGCATGCTCGAGATGCAGCGGGTGCACAACGCGGCCGGGCCGAGTCAGGCCTGGTTCGACGAGTACCTGCGCTACCAGTGGCTGATGAACATGGACATCGACGGCTCGCTCGCGCGCCGCTTCGGAGTGTTCGTGATGATCGTCTCGCTGATCGCGGTCGTCGTCGCCATGCTGCGCAAGGGCGGCAAGATCCCCGGTACCGCAACGGGACCGGCTCGGCGGATCGTCGGCATCACCGTCGGGGCTATGGCATTGATGATGATCACCCCCACCAAGTGGACCCACCACTTCGGGGTCTTCGCCGGACTCGCCGCATCGGTTGCGGTGCTCGCAGCCGTGGCGACCGGCGCGGCGGTACTGCGATCGCGGCGCAACCGACTGCTGTTCGCCGCGTCGGTCTCGTTCGTGATGGCCGTCGCGTTCACCGGAACCAACGGGTACTGGTACGTCTCTGCCTGGGGAGTTCCGTTCTGGGACAAGCCGATCCTCGTTGCCGGTCTCGGCATCTCGACCATGTTCCTCGGCCTGACCCTGCTGCTGTTGCTCGCAGCCGTCTGGTTCCATCTCCGCGCGCCGTACGTGCGCACCGACAAACCGATGGCGCGATGGTGGTCGGTGCCGCCGATCGCTGTCGGGGCAGCACTGATGGTGCTGGTGGCCGTCGCGTCGATGGCCAAGGGTGCTGTGGCGCAGTGGCCGTCGTACTCGGTCGCGAAATCGAATCTCTCGGCGCTTGCCGGCGACACGTGCGGCCTCGCCAACGACGTGTTGCTCGAGACGAACCCCAATGCCGATGTGCTGCAACCGGTCACCGGGGATGCCTTCGCTGCGCTCGGCGAAGAGAACGACGGGTTCACCCCCGACGGTGTGGCGGGCGACCTCACCGCAGACAAGGAGTCCTCGGCGTCGGGCACCTCGAACACCGTCGACACCGACGAGCAGCAGCAGCCGACGTCGACCACCGGGGCCGGAACCGGCGGTAGCGCACTGCCGTTCGGATTGGATCCGGCCACCGTGCCGGTGCTCGGTTCGTTCGGGTCCGATGACAACGCCACGCTGACGACCGGGTGGTATGCACTGCCTGCCGATCCCGGCGACCTGATCTCGATCGCCGCTGCCGGACGCATCCGCTCGGTGGACTCCGACGGCATCGTCACGTACGGGCAGAGCCTCGAACTCGAGTACGGAGTCGACGGGCAGGCGCAGGGGCGGGTGACCCCCATCGACATCGGCCCGACGCCGTCGTGGCGCAACCTGCGTGTGCCGATGGATCGGATTCCGGCCGGTGCCAACACGATTCGGCTCGTGGTTGCCGACAACGATCGAGATTCCGACCAGTGGTTGGCGATCACCCCGCCGCGGGTTCCGCGAACCCAGACGTTGAACGAGGTCGTCGGCCGCGACGCTCCGGTGATGCTGGACTGGGAGGTCGGCTTCAACTTCCCCTGCCAGCATCCGTTCGATCACCGCCTCGGGGTTGCCGAAGTTCCGCAGTACCGGGTGCTGCCGGACCGCAGCGGTGCCGTCATCACCAACGCGTGGCAGGACCACTTCGGCGGTGGGCCGCTCGGGTGGATCGACATCGTCGCCTCCGCCCGCACCATCCCGTCGTATCTCGACGGCGACTGGGACCGCGACTGGGGGTCGATCGAGCAGTACATCCCGTACGACGAAACGGCGCAGGCGGCGCAGATCACAGCAGAAGAGGTCCAGCGTTCGGGTCTGTGGACGCCCGGTCCGATCAAGACCGGTTAATCTCTACGCGTTCGGAAGTCCTTACACCGACCAGTAGAGAAACGGGGAGAGGGCCATGGCGAACGCTATAGAAGTAGAGGACCTCGTACTTCGGTACGGCAAGAACGTCGCGCTCGACGGGATCGATTTCACCGTTCCCGAGGGCACGGTACTGGGTGTGCTCGGCCCCAACGGCGCGGGAAAGACCACGGCGGTCCGTATTCTCGCCACCTTGCTGCAAGCGACATCCGGCTCGGCCCGAATCTTCGGGCTCGACGTGGCGACGCAGGCCAACGAGGTGCGCCGCACGATCGGGCTGACCGGTCAGTTCGCGGCCGTGGACGAGTACCTGACCGGGTACGAGAATCTCGAGATGGTCGGCCGACTGTTCGGCCTACGCAAGGCCGAGGCCAAGAAGCGGGCCGACGAACTGCTCGCGCGATTCGATCTGGAGTACGCACGCGACCGGACGGCCAAGCAGTACTCGGGAGGTATGCGTCGGCGACTCGACATCGCGGCCAGCCTGATCGGTCGACCACGGGTGGTGTTCCTCGACGAGCCGACCACCGGGCTCGATCCACGTAGTCGAATCACCATGTGGGAGTTCATCGCAGATCTCGTTCGCGACGGCACGACCATTCTGCTGACCACTCAGTACTTGGAGGAGGCCGACCGGTTGGCCGATTCGATCATCGTGCTGAACAAGGGCAAGATCATCGCGCGTGGCACGGCCGACGAGCTCAAGGCCCAAACCGGCGGCGAGCGAGTCGAATTCGTGTTGACCGATCGGTCCCAGGCCGAGCGAGCGATGCAGATCCTCGCTCCGATCGGCGTCGAGCCACCCACCCTCGACGATCAGGTGGGCCGGATCGTCATGCCCGTCAACGGGGGATCGAAGGACCTGTCCACGGCGCTGGCCCAGCTGGAGGACAACGGAATCGGAGTGGTCGACGTCGGTCTGCGGCGGCCGAACCTCGACGATGTGTTCCTGAGTCTGACCGGTCAGACCACCGGCGAACCCGAGACGGCGGAGGAAGAGAAATGAGCAACGTTCTTCTGGATTCCGCGATCATCACCAAGCGAAATCTGATCAAGCTCAAGCGAGTTCCAGACCTACTGTTCTTCGCGACGCTCTCGCCGATCATGTTCGTTCTGCTGTTCGCGTACGTCTTCGGCAGTGCGATCGACGTCCCCGGAATCGACTACAAGAGCTTCCTGATGGGCGGCATCTTCGTACAGACGATGATCTTCGGTGCCTCGCTCACAGGGTCGTCGCTGGCCGAGGATCTGCAGAAGGGCGTGATGGATCGGTTCCGGTCGTTGCCGATGGCACGATCGGCAGTGGTGATCGGGCGGACCGCAGCAGATGTGGGCAACAACCTCGTCACCATCACGATCATGTCGCTCACCGGACTCCTCGTGGGGTGGCGCATCACGTCCTCGTTCTTCGATGCTCTGCTGGGGTACGTGCTGCTGCTGTTGTTCGCGTACTCGATCTCGTGGGTGATGGCCCTGGTTGGTCTGATCGTGCGGTCGCCCGAGATCTTCAACAACGCGTCGTTCATCGTGATCTTTCCGTTGACGTTCATCGCCAACACCTTCGTCCCGATCGACAACTTCCCCGCCGTGCTCAAGACGATCGCGGAGTGGAATCCGATCTCGTCGGTGACGTTGGCGGTGCGAGAGCAGTTCGGCAACACCAACCCGATGGCACCGCCGCCGGAGGTGTGGCCACTGCAGAACCCCGTGCTCTACACCCTGATCTGGGTCGTGTTGATGCTCGTGGTGTTCGTGCCGCTGTCGGTGCGCAAGTACCAGAAGACGATGACCGCCTGACATCCACGCAGAGAAGCACCCCCGGTCGCTCGGCGACCGGGGGTGCTTTCATGTCTTCTCGTGAGCAGGCCTAGGTGTGGTACGGCTCCGCGCTGACGAGGGTGACCTTCATGGTCTTGCCGTTGGGCAACGTGTACTCGCGGGTGTCGCCGACCTTGGCGTCGATGAGCGATCCGCCCAGAGGTGACGCGGGGGAGTACACCTCGAGCTTGTTGTCGCGGGCACCCTCTTCGCGGGTGGCGATCAGGAACGTCTCGGTATCGGACTCGTCGCCGTCGTAGTAGACCTTGACGACCGAGCCGGGCAGAGCGACGCCGGACTGGGTGGGTGCCTCGCCGACCTTCGCGTTGTTGAGCAGCTCCTGCAGCTGGCGGATACGTGCTTCCTGCTGGCCCTGCTCTTCGCGCGCAGCGTGGTAGCCGCCGTTCTCCTTCAGATCGCCCTCTTCGCGACGCTCGTTGATCTCGGCGGCGATGACGGGGCGATTGGAAATGAGCTGGTCGAGTTCGCTCTTGAGCCTGTCGTGTGATTCCTGGGTAAGCCAGGTCACCTGGGTCTCGGTCATCTCGATCACTCCCTCGTAGTCGGAATCTCGAGCTCGGATTCCGGTTTCTGAGCAGGTAGGGCACGCAACGAACAGGGGACTCCAATGGTTGGATCCCCTTGGTCGGCCCACATCCTGGAGCCGTCGTCATCGTTCGCAGGTGAACCCTGCCCGCAATGCAGCAATACACGGCACCTTCTGCGGTGGCCGTGTATGACCCGACCTTACCACGAACAGGCAGTTCGCCTATCGGGCTCGTAAATATTCGGGAACATCGAGGGTGCAGCCGTAGACGTCGCCGACGGCAGGGGCGGCCGACGTCGTCACCTCGGTGGTCATCTCCACGGTGGTGGACGCCGACTCCGGTGGGATGTACACCTCGCGCCTGCCGGTCTCGGAGCCGTCGCGCGAGCGAGCGCGGACGATGCAGACAGCGGGCTGCTCGGGATCTTGCCGGGTGACGCTGAACCTGATCGACATCGTGTCCTCGTCGACGATGTCGAACGAGAGCTGACTGCCCTCGATCGGTTTGACCGAGAACTTGCTGTACGCGTAGTAGGCCACGCCCAGCCCGACCAGCAGGACCAGAGCCACCAGTGCGATCTTCGTCGCACGTTTGGGGGCCTGTCGAATACCGCTCGGGCCTGAACCCGACGGGTATCTACCTGCGGGAAGTGCGTTGGTCATGGCCGCTCTCGGGATCGATTCGGGGGTGCCGCTGGGGGCCTGTCGGCGTCAGATGGAACTATAGGGGCAGGCAAGAATCAGGCGAATCCGAGGTGAGGAAGAACGTGTCCGGACTGCGGCTCATGGCAGTGCATGCCCATCCCGACGACGAATCCAGCAAAGGCGCTGCGACAACGGCTCGCTACGCGGCCGAAGGACACGATGTTCTGGTCGTCACCCTGACCGGTGGCGAGCGGGGAGACATCCTCAATCCGGCGATGGACATTCCGGGCGTGCACGAGCGTATCCACGAGGTTCGGCGTGAGGAGATGGCCGAGGCCGCCCGAGTGCTGGGCGTGCAGCAGACGTGGCTCGGGTTCGAGGACTCCGGGTTGCCCGAGGGCGATCCGCTCCCGCCGCTTCCCGACGGCTGTTTCGCGTTGGTCCCGTTGGAGGTCTCGACCGAGGCGCTGGTGAAGGTGGTTCGCGAGTTCAAGCCGCACGTCATCACCACGTACGACGAACGCGGCGGGTACCCGCACCCGGACCACATCCGGTGCCACGAGGTCTCGATGGCGGCATGGGAGGCAGCGGGCGATCCCGAACGCTTCCCCGACGCCGGTGAGCCCTGGACTCCGCTCAAGCTGTACTACTCGCACGGCTTCATTCGTAAGCGCATGCAGCTGTTCCACGACTGGTTCATCGACCGCGGTGAGGAGAGCCCGTTCGTGGACTGGCTGAAGCGGTGGGACGGCCAGCGCGACGAGATCATCGGCCGCATCACCACTCAGGTCACCGTCGGTGACTGGTTCGAGCAGCGCGACGACGCCCTACGCGCACACGCGACGCAGATCGATCCCAACGGCTCGTTCTTCGCCGTGCCGCTGGACGTGCAGCGCAAGCTGTGGCCCACCGAAGAGTTCGAGCTGGCCCGCACTCGGGTCACGACGTCGCTGCCCGAGACGGACCTGTTCGCCGGAATAGAAGAGACCGACAAATGATCGTTTCGATCCTCGCCCAGCAGCCGACCGGTCCCGAATTCGGTAAGTCCTCGCCCATCGGTCTGGTGATCCTGGTCGCGCTGTTGGTCGGAACGGCACTGCTGATCTGGTCCATGAACAAGAAGATCAAGCGTCTGCCCGCCACCTTCGAGCAGGAGGATCCGACGTTGGATCAGGCTCTCGACGAGGGCACCGATCGCGGCGGGTTGGCAGATCCGTTTCCGCCGGATCAGAACCGAACCAAACCCGTCGTCTCCGACGAGCCCTGATGCTCGACGCCAATGCCCTGGGTGAGTCCACCAGCCCGTATCTGAAGCAACATGCGGACAACCCGGTGCACTGGCAGCAGTGGGGACCGCAGGCACTGCAGTCCGCTCGCGATCGCGATGTTCCGATCCTGCTGTCGATCGGATACTCGGCGTGCCACTGGTGCCATGTCATGGCACACGAGTCGTTCGAGGACGAGGCGACCGCGTCGCTGATGAACGAGCATTTCGTGTGCATCAAGGTCGATCGCGAGGAACGACCCGACCTGGACGCGGTGTACATGAACGCCACCGTCGCGATGACCGGCCAGGGCGGGTGGCCGATGACGTGTTTCCTGACCCCCGACACCGAACCGTTCTACTGCGGTACCTACTTCCCGCCGGCTCCGCGTCAGGGAATGCCGTCGTTCCAGCAGTTGCTCACCGCGATCGCCGACACCTGGTCGACGCGGCGACAGGAGGTGTTCGACGCCTCCGCCGACATCGTCACCGAACTTCGCAAACACAGCGCAGGCGTGCCCGCAGGCGGTCGCCCGATCGACGCCGATGCATTGGCGGCCTCGGTCTCCGCGATCTGCGCCGACGAGGACACCCTCTACGGCGGCTTCGGCCGAGCACCGAAGTTCCCGCCCGGCGCGCTGCTCGAAGGGCTGCTTCGGCACTACGAACGCACCGGCGACACCGAGGTTCTCGGCGTCGTGCGCCGAACCGCGTCGGCCATGGCCCGCGGGGGTATCTACGACCAGCTGGGCGGGGGATTCGCGCGCTACTCCGTCGATGCCGAGTGGATCGTCCCGCACTTCGAGAAGATGCTCTACGACAACGCCCTGCTGTTGCGGTTCTACGCGCACGCAGCGCGAGTCGACGACGATGCGCTCGCCCGGCGGGTGGCGTCGGACACCGCGGAGTTCATGCTGCGTGAATTACGCACGGCCAACGGCTGTTTCGCGTCGGCACTCGATGCCGACACCGAGGGCATCGAGGGTCTGACGTATGCGTGGACTCCGGAGCAACTGACCGAGACACTCGGCTTCGAGGACGGTGTGTGGGCAGCAGGGCTGTTCGCGGTGAACTCGGCAGGCACGTTCGAGGCCGGCATGTCGGTCTTGCAGCTGCCCGCCGAACCCGAGGACTACGACCGGTTCGCCCGAGTGCGCAGCACGTTGTTCGCCGCTCGCGCGACTCGGCCGCAACCGGGCCGCGACGACAAGGTCGTCACCGCGTGGAACGGGTTGGCGATCACGGCGTTGGTCGAGGCCGGGACCGGGTTGGGACAACCGCGATGGGTCGACGCGGCAGTCGAGTGCGGCGAGCAACTGTTCGCCGGCCACGTCGAGTCGGGCCGAGTCCGCCGCGCCTCGCTCGGCACTGCAGTCGGGGAGGCCACGGGTGTGCTCGAGGACTACGCGGCTCTCGCCGTCGCGGCGGCAGCGTTGTTCCAGGCCACCGGAGACACGGTCTGGACCGAGCGCATGACGTCGATCGTCGATGCCGCGATCGACCACTTCGCGGACTCGGACGACGTCGGCGCGTGGTTCGACACCGCCGACGATGCCGAGACTCTCGTGACCCGGCCTCGTGACCCGATCGACGGGGCCACCCCGTCGGGCGCGTCGACGATGGCCGAGGCGCTGCTCACCGCAGCGGCGTTGGTCGATCACACGTCCTCGGCGCGATACGGCGAACTGGCGGCTGCGTCGCTGGCGCGATCGGCCTCGATTCTCGAACGAGCACCCAGGTCCGGTGGCCACTGGCTGGCGGTCGCGGAAGCGTCCGTTCGCGGTCCCATTCAGGTCGCGGTGTCGACGGCACCGGGCGGCGACCTGCTCTCGGTCGTCCGGGCTCTGGCTCCCGGCGGTTCCGTGGTGGTCGCAGGCGTGACGGATTCGTCGGTGCTGCTGACCGACCGTCCACCGGTCGACGGCCTCGAAACGGCGTACGTGTGTCGTGGCTTCGTGTGCGACCGTCCTGTGACCTCTGCCGAAGAATTGCCGTTCGCGCTGCGGAGTTGACCACGCTCGTCGATGCTTCGACGGAGCAACAGTACTGTTGCCGGGAGTTTCCTCGGCCTGGGGCGGTCGAGCGTCTACCAATGGATCGACGGTGTCATGAGCGAAGGTGTCATGAATGAGGGTGTGCTGCGTGCGGACACCGTGCACGAGGCTGTGACCGACGACCAGCGCGCTGCTGTCGCCCAGTTCGTGGCCGCGGTTCCGATGGCGGCCATGGTGCACTCGATGCACTACGAGGTGGTCGGGGCCAACACCCTGTGCGAGGGCGTGCTCGGGTGCGCCGTGGACGACATGATCGGCCGACCCGTTGCAGATTTCGTGCCGCTCGGGGATCGCGCGTCGGCGACGCGTATCGCGGTCCAACTCGAGCACCGCTACCCCGAGGCAGGCTCCACCGACCACGGTCGACCGATCGGAGCCTTGCGTCGAGTGCGGCGCGTCGACGGGGAGGTCGTCTCCTGCTGGATGCACGTCGGAATCTCGACGATCGCCGGGCGACGGTTCATCGTCGCACTGCTGGACCTGGTCAATCCCGTCGTCGACGACACCGTTCACTGGCGCGATCGCGCCGAGCGCGACGAGCTGACCGGATTGCTACGACGAGGTCCTCTGCTCGCCCACGTCGACGAATGGATCGCCGAGGATCTGCCGGTTGCCCTGGCCTTCGTCGACGTCGATCGGTTGAAATCGATCAACGACGCGCACGGTCACCCGGCAGGTGACGCCGTGCTCGAGGCAGCGGGCCGTCGACTGCACCAGTGGTCGCCGCGCGGGAGCGTCGTCGGCCGATACGCAGGAGACGAATTCGTGTTCGCGGTGACGTTCGACGGGTCGACGGGCCTCGACACCGCCGAAGTCACCGAATCGGTGCGGTCGGCGATCTGCGGCGAGCCGGTGCCGTTCGGATCGAATCTGCTCGGGGTATCGGTGAGCGTGGGCGTCGCAGTGCGTGAGCCGGGGGAGCCGAGAGACCGGCTGATTCAGCGCGCCGACGCACTGATGTATCGAGACAAGGCATCCCGAACCACCTGAGGTCGATCAGAACAGTACGAGCCAGACGGCAACCAGGTGGCAGGTTGCCGCCAATACCGTTGCCGCGTGGAAGAACTCGTGATGGCCGAAGGTCGTCGGCCATGGATTCGGCCACTTGGTGGCGTACAGCACGGCTCCGATGCTGTAGAAGACTCCGCCCACGAGCAGCAAGACGAACGGCGCGTAGCCGACATGGTCGATCAGCGTGGGTGCGACCGGGACGATCGCCCAGCCGAGGAGCAGGTACAGCGGTACCCCGACCCAGCGGGGAGCGGTGGGCCACAACATCTTCAGGGCCACCCCGGCGAGAGCCCCGGCCCATACGACGACGAGCAACGTGCGTCCGGTCGAGCCGGGGAGACCGAGCACGGCGAACGGGGTGTAGCTCCCCGCGATGAACAGGAAGATCATCGAATGGTCGGCGCGCTTCATCCAGATCTGCGACGCCGTGGTCTTCCAGTGCACGCGGTGGTAAGTGGCACTGACCCCGAACACGCCGCAGACGGTGATGGAATACACGCTCACGGCCACACCCGCACTGACCGAGACCATGCTGAACGCGAGCGTGACGAGAGTGATCGCGCACACCACCGCCACGCCGAACGCGTACAGGTGAATCCAGCCGCGCATACGCGGTTTGACGGGTATCTCGTCGAGTCCGAACATCGTCATGTCGATTGCCTCCCGTGTCGCCGCCTTGAACCTACGCAACCGTAGGTTCTGACGCTACTGTACCGGCGACCGCCTCGCAGACGTCGGCGTAAGGTGATCCTTCGTGGTGATGAGAGCAGCGGTGACGGGGCAGTGGTGACGAAGCAGTGGTGATCATTCCGCAGAAGGTCCGCGGCGTTCTCTACAACGTGTACGAGCGGCGTCTGCTGAGCCAGCTCGAAGGCGTGCAGCACCCGCGGCACGTTGCGGTGATGTGCGACGGCAATCGCCGCTGGGCTCGCGAGAACGGGTTCACCGACGTCGCGCACGGGCACCGCATGGGCGCACTGAAGATCGCCGAGATGCTCGGCTGGTGTGACGCAGCCGGAATCGAGATGGCGACCATCTACCTGCTCTCCACCGAGAATCTCCGCCGCGACGCCGACGAACTGGATTCTCTCCTCGACATCATCACCGACGTCGTCGAGGAGATCTGCGGACCCGAGATGAACTGGGGCGTCAAACTCGTCGGCACCCTCGATCTGCTGCCCGCGTCGACCGCGCGTCGACTCAAGGAAGCGGCTGCGCTCACCGAGGGACGGTCGGGAACACACGTCAACGTTGCCGTCGGATACGGCGGTCGGCAGGAAATCGCCGACGCCGTGCAGTCCCTGGTGACCGAGAAGATCGCCGAGGGCGTCAGCGGCGACGAACTGGTGGCCTCCATCAACGTCGACGAGATCGGTAGCCATCTCTACACCTCCGGCCAACCCGATCCGGACCTCGTCATCCGCACCTCGGGCGAACAGCGACTCTCCGGCTTCCTGCTGTGGCAGAGCGCCTACTCGGAAATCTGGTTCACCGAGGCCTACTGGCCCGAATTCCGACGCGTCGACTTCCTGCGGGCGCTGCGTGACTTCGCGGCCAGACACCGTCGGTTCGGTATCTGAGCTCTACAACTTACGAAGCCGCAGCCGGTTGATCGCATGGTCGTTGTCCTTGCGCAGCACCATGGTCGCTCGCGGTCGCGTCGGCAGGATGTTCTCCACCAGATTCGGCAGGTTGATCGAATGCCACAGATCCTCGGCCGCGATCTGCGCGTGGTCGTCGGACAGGCCTGCGTAGTGGTGGAAGTGCGAGGACGGGTCGGTGAACGACGTCTTGCGCAACGCGAGAAAGCGTTTGACGTACCAGCTCTCGATGTCCTCTATTCGCGCGTCGACGTAGATCGAGAAGTCGAACAGATCCGAGACCATCAACCGTGGTCCGGTCTGTAATACGTTGAGCCCCTCCACGATCAGGATGTCGGGCTGCCGGACCATGTGGTACTGGCCCTTGACGATGTCGTACGAGACGTGCGAATAGACCGGTGCGCCCACCTCTTCGGTCCCTGACTTGACCTCGGTGACGAATCTGAGCAGCTTGCGCCGGTCGTAGCTCTCGGGAAATCCTTTGCGGTGCAGTATGCCTCGACGCATCAGTTCGGCCGTCGGGTACAGGAATCCGTCGGTGGTGACCAGATCGACCCGCGGATGGTGGTCCCACCTGGCCAGGAGCGCCTGCAGCACACGGGCCGTCGTCGACTTTCCGACGGCGACGCTCCCCGCGACACCGATGACGAACGGGACCTGACGGTCGGGGTGCTTCTCGCCGAGGAACGTCGCGGTCGCGGCGAACAGCCGTTGCCTGGCCGCGACCTGGAGGTGAATCAGTCGTGCCAGCGGTAGGTAGACCTCGGCCACCTCGTCGAGATCGATCTGTTCGCCCAGACCACGCAGACCGACGAGTTCTTCCTCGGTCAGTACCAACGGCGTGGATTGACGCAGCGTGCGCCACTGCACACGGTCGAACTCGACGTACGGACTGGACTCGCTCACGCACGACTCCGACCAAAATCGTTCCGCAGGCTCCACTCTTGCCACATCGGAGCTGCAGAGGGTTCGGCTGAGCTCCTGTCGAGCGCGAGTCGCATGGTTCCAGATTGTGCTCGGTGCCGGTCGATCGCGCACGGGCGGGGTCGTTCGCCGTACTAGGGTTCGGTTATGGATGCTTCTACCCTGGTTCGCGAATACCTGTTGCTGGGCCTGAGTTTCGACCGGCTCGAAGACGGATTCGTCGACGCGTACACCGGCGATCCCGAGTTGCGTCGTATCACCGAGAACGCCCCGGCCCCCGAGCCGCGTGAGCTGATCCGTCGAGCACAGACACTGCGCACCGAGCTCGGCAACGTCGATCTGACACCCGAGCGCACGACGTTCCTCGACGTCCACCTGCGGGCACTCGAATGCTCGGCGCGCAAGTTCGCAGGCGAGGACATCGGCTTCGTCGACGAGGTCCACGCCTACTTCGACGTCCGAATCTCCGCCGGTGATCAGGACCAGTACCTGCAGGCACACCGCAAGATGGACGAGGTTCTCGCCGGTCCCGGGTCGCTCGGCGAACGGTTGATCGCGCATCGCCGTGCCGACGTCATTCCGGCCGACCGACTGCAGGACTGCGTCGAGGCGTTCTCGTCCGCGCTGCGCGACCGCGTCCGCGCCGAATACACGCTGCCCGACACCGAGAAGGTCACCTACGAGGTCGTCGGCGACAAGCCGTGGTCCGGATTCAACTACTACCTCGGCGATTTCCAGTCCACCGTCGCCATCAACTCCGACATCGAGCAGCAGATGGCCAATCTGCCGCACCTGATCGCGCACGAGTCCTACCCGGGTCACCACACCGAACACTGCCGCAAGGAGACCGGACTGGTCGGTGCGGGCCAACTCGAGCAGACACTGTTCGTGGTGAACACCCCGCAGTGCCTGATGGCCGAGGGGTTGGCCGATCACGCGCTCGGTGCCGTCGTCGGCGAAGGCTGGGGCCTGTGGGCTCAGGAGATCTACGCCGATCTGGGGCTGCGATTCGACGGCGAGAAGGCCGAGCGTCTCGCGGCCGCGTCGAGCCGGCTGTTGGGGGTGCGGCAGGACGCCGCGTTGCTGCTGCACGATCAGCACAAGAGCGAGGACGACGTGGCCGCCTACCTGGAGCGATGGTCGTTGGCATCGCCGCAGCGCGCCCGGCACAGCCTGCGGTTTCTGTCCTCCCCGCTCTGGCGGGCGTACATCAGCACCTACGTCGAGGGTTACAAGCTGCTCGCCGGCTGGCTGGACCGAGGTGAGACGGCCAGTGAGCGCGCGCAACTGTTCGGCAGGCTGCTCGACGAGCCACTGACACCCGGTGCACTGCGCGTCTCGTAAACTGGCCTGGCCCCCTTTATTCTGCTGTCCCTTGGAGACTCCTGTTATGACTGACGTCAACAACCTGTCACTGGCCGAACTCGATCCCGAGGTCGCCGAAGCGATGGCCGGTGAGCTGGGGCGTCAGCGCGACACGCTGGAGATGATCGCCTCGGAGAACTTCGTTCCCCGCGCGGTGCTGCAGGCCCAGGGCAGCGTCCTGACCAACAAGTACGCCGAGGGCTACCCCGGCCGCCGCTACTACGGCGGCTGCGAGCACGTCGACATCGTCGAGGATCTCGCGCGCAACCGCGCCAAGGAACTCTTCGGTGCCGAGTTCGCGAACGTGCAGCCGCACGCCGGAGCACAGGCCAACGCCGCGGTCCTGATGGCACTGATCAACCCGGGCGACAAGATCATGGGCCTCGACCTCGCGCACGGTGGCCACCTCACGCACGGCATGAAGCTCAACTTCTCGGGCAAGCTCTACGAGGTCGAGTCCTACGGGGTGTCGAAGGAAGACCACCGGATCGACATGGACGAGGTGCGCAAGCAGGCCATCGCCGCCAAGCCTCAGGTGCTCATCGCCGGTTGGTCGGCCTACCCGCGTCACCAGGACTTCGCCGCGTTCCGCTCCATCGCCGACGAAGTGGGCGCACTGCTCTGGGTCGACATGGCGCACTTCGCCGGACTCGTCGCCGCAGGCGTGCACCCCTCACCCGTGCCGTACGCGGACGTCGTCTCCTCCACCGTGCACAAGACCCTCGGCGGACCCCGCTCCGGCATCATCCTGGCCAAGAAGGAATGGGCCAAGAAGCTCAACTCCGCAGTGTTCCCCGGCCAGCAGGGCGGCCCGCTGATGCATGCCATCGCCGCCAAGGCCGTTGCGTTCAAGATCGCTGCGACGCCCGAGTTCAAGGAACGCCAGGAGCGCACCCTCCTCGGTGCATCGCTGCTCGCCGAGCGTCTCACCGGTGCCGACGTCGCAGACAAGGGTGTATCGGTCCTCACCGGCGGCACCGACGTGCACCTCGCACTGGTGGACCTACGCAACTCGGAAATGGACGGCCAGCAGGCCGAGGATCTCCTGCACGAGGTCGGCATCACCGTCAACCGCAACGCAGTGCCCTTCGACCCGCGCCCGCCGATGGTCACCTCCGGTCTGCGCATCGGCACCGGCGCACTGGCAACTCGCGGATTCGGCGAAGCCGAGTTCACCGAGGTCGCAGACATCATCGCCACCGCCCTGGCCACCGGTGAAGCCAGCGATTCCCTCAAGGACCGCGTCGTGAAACTGGCACAGAGCAAGCCACTCTACGAGGGCCTCGAAGACTGGGGACTGCTCGGCTGACGCTGGGCTCTTCTGCAGATTCGCCCACCCGGTCCGCGTGCGCCCTCGCCCGCGTGCACCCTTGTTTGCGTCAATGGACCATTGCAGTGCTCAGACGTCTGCAGTGGTCCATCCACACCGGCCGCCGATCTGCGTGAATGGACCATTGCAGCGCTCAGACGTATGCAGTGGTCCATTCACCCAACCTCGGTGGATCAATGTGGCTTTCAGTCGATCCGAGTGCAAGGAAGTCGCATTGATTCACCCCGGGGGAGGGCACTTTCGGCACCGGTCGGCCGGCGACCTGGGGCGATGTCGACGTAACGCGTTGTTCACCGACACGCCAGACTTCCAGCGAGCCGATACCCGATTTCGGCGGTACCGTCGGCAGTAACAGGCAGCGGGGAAGCTACCTGTGCGGGAGGTTCTGATACGTGACTGAGCTAGTGAGCGCGAGAGGGCCGGTACCCGGTCCTCGTGTCACCTGACACATCGGACCCGACCGGCCGAGCGACAGAGTTTGCGCGGTGCCGCGCAGACGTAGGAGCCCCACGTGACCACTTCACGCTCCGTTTCCGCCCCTCTTCGGACATTCGTGCTCGACACCTCGGTCCTGCTGTCGGACCCCTGGGCAGTCATCCGATTCGCCGAGCACAATGTGGTACTCCCGCTGATCGTCATCAGCGAGTTGGAGGGCAAACGCCACCATCACGAACTGGGATGGTTCGCGCGGGAATCCTTGCGCATGCTCGACGACCTGCGCGTAGAATTCGGTCGACTCGACCAGCCGGTTCCCATCGGAACCTCCGGTGGCACACTGCAAGTCGAGCTCAATCACACCGATCCTTCGGTTCTTCCCGTCGGATTCCGCACCGACTCCAACGATTCTCGTATCCTCGCCTGCGCCCTGAATCTGGCGGCCGAGGGCAAGGACGTGGTGTTGGTCAGCAAAGACATTCCGTTGCGCGTCAAGGCCGGTGCTGTCGGTCTCCCCGCCGACGAATACCACGCTCACGACGTCGTTCCCTCCGGTTGGACCGGCATGACCGAGCTCGACGTACCGTCCGATGCGGTCGACACGCTGTTCAACGACGGTGTCATCGACCTGGCGGAGGCGCGAGACCTGCCGTGCCACACCGGAGTTCGACTGCTTGCCGGACGGCAGAGTGCGCTGGGGCGCGTCACGCCGGACAAGCAGATCCAACTCGTTCGCGGTGAGCGTGAGGCGTTCGGTCTGCACGGTCGTTCGGCGGAACAGCGCGTGGCGCTGGATCTTCTGCTCGACGAGAGCATCGGCATCGTCTCGCTCGGCGGAAAGGCAGGCACCGGTAAGTCCGCTCTGGCGCTGACCGCCGGACTCGAGGCCGTTCTCGAACGTCGCTCGCATCGGAAAGTCGTTGTCTTCCGGCCTCTCTACGCCGTCGGCGGCCAGGAGCTCGGCTACCTCCCCGGTAGCGAGAGCGAGAAGATGGGCCCCTGGGGTCAGGCGGTATTCGACACCCTCGAAGGGCTCGCGAGCCCGGAGGTGATGGAGGAGGTCATCGCCCGCGGAATGCTGGAAGTGTTGCCGCTGACGCACATTCGTGGTCGATCGCTGCACGACTCCTTCGTCATCGTCGACGAGGCACAGTCACTCGAGCGCAACGTGCTGCTGACGGTTCTGTCCCGGCTGGGTTCGGGCTCACGCGTCGTACTCACCCACGACGTCGCTCAGCGAGACAACCTCCGCGTCGGACGTCACGACGGCGTTGCCGCAGTGATCGAAAAGCTCAAGGGACACCCACTTTTCGCGCACATCACCCTCACCCGCAGCGAGCGTTCACCGATCGCTGCACTGGTGACGGAAATGCTCGAAGAGTTCGGCCCGTCGGGAGCCTGACCCCCCTCGTGAGCGTGGAGCCTGCGGGTCGTTCCGCAGGCTCCACTCCTGCCTCGTAGCCCACTACGAGGTTCCGCTCACCTGGGTCACCGGCCCACGGCGACCCGGAAGATGCCTCGCACAACGCCTTTCAGGAAGTCGACGGTGTCGAAGTAGTCCCGCCACACGGCTAT
This sequence comes from Rhodococcus sp. 05-2254-2, assembly GCF_002259095.1. Taxonomy (NCBI): domain Bacteria; kingdom Bacillati; phylum Actinomycetota; class Actinomycetes; order Mycobacteriales; family Nocardiaceae; genus Rhodococcus; species Rhodococcus sp. 05-2254-2. Next base: position 606,312 of record NZ_NOZJ01000001.1, read on the forward strand.
TCTGCCGTCGCGCATCTCGAAGGTTCCGCACACCCAGAACTCGATTCGGAGTCGCCGCCAGATCAGGACGTCGGTGCGCTCGGTGAGCACGACATTCCCGTCGGCCGCGATGTTGTGCACGATCACGTCGAAGCCGAACGCAGGTCTGGCCAGCATCGCCATGAACTTGCCCACGTTCGCGCGGCCGCGCACCTTGGGCAACCCGACGTTGTGCCAGACGATGCGGTTGTCGAGCAGAGACATCGCGCGATCGGTGTCTCGACTTCGCAACGCGTCGAACAGATCCAGCACGGTCTCGGTTGCCTGCTGTGTCTCGGTCATTTCGTGAACCGCCCCAATCCATCGCCGTCGAAGAACTCGAGCGTCAGCGTATTCGCGTCGAACGTCGCTTGGGAAATGGTTCCGTCGGGCGCGTTCTCGCCGGTCGGCTCGAACGTGAACGTGTCACCGTCCCAGGGCGACAACTCGTACGACGTCGAGTTCGGTCCGAGGGACAACAGCAGCTCACCGTTGACCTCCGCCACCGTCGCCGGCCCCCAGTAACTGTTCTGGTACACCCCGGTGTACGACGCGAGAGGTTGTGGCGCTGTGGGATTCGCGGGAGCGGTCTTGCCCGCGAGCTCGCCTTCCGGTTCGCTCATGCCGGCGAACGCATTCTTGTACAGCGTTCGCCAGTCCTCCCGCACCTCACCGAACTGAACGAGGTCTGCGAACTCGGCGGTCACCGTTTCGGCGATACCGAGGGGCGCGGCGTTGGTCAGTACGACGATGGCGACGTCGAGCGACGGAATCCACAGGAAGTTGGTGCCTGCCCCGAGCGCGAACGCTCCCGAGTGGCTCACCGTCGTGCGGCCGGCCGCACTGGTGGAGACGTTGAATCCGTACCCGTAGTAGCCGGAGCGTGAGTCCGGCGTCGCCGACGGGCTCGACACGATCTGCGCACTGACGGCGGGCAGGAGGGCGTCGGGATCGACGATCTCTCGTCCGTCGTGAGTACCGTCGGCCACCAGCATCGTCAGCCACTTCGCGAGATCGTTCACCGAAGAGCTGACGCCACCGGCCGGGGTCTGTGCATCGGGTTCCCGCTGATACTTCGCCTGATACTCGCCGTCGACGAGAACGTGAGGTACGGCCCGGTCGGCCCGCGCGATGTAGTCCGCGAACGACGAGCTGGTCGAGGTCATGCCGAGCGGGCCGTAGATCGTGTCCTGGCTGAGGGTGTCCCAGTCCTTGCCCGACGCCGCAGCGACGGCCTCGGCCGCGGCCGTGATTCCGAAGTTGGTGTAGTGGTACGTCGACCGGAACGGGTCGAGGGGCACCTCCCTGAGGCGTTCGAGAACCTGGCGCCGGTCGTAGCCGAGGTCCTCGAGCAGATCACCGGCATGCTCGGGAAGCCCGCTTCGGTGGGCGTAGAAGTCTCCGACCGTGATGTTCTCCGTCACCCAGGGATCGTCGAGCGCGAACCACGGCAGCTGCGAGACCACCGGCGTAGACCAGTCGACCACGCCCGCTCCCACCTGGGACGCGATGACCGTCGCACCGACCGATTTCGACAGCGAGGCCAACTGGAACACCGAGTCGCCGTCGACGGGGTCGTTCTCACCCACCTCGCGAACGCCGAAGCCCTTCGAGTAGACGACGTCCGAGCCGTGCACGACGGCAATGGCCATACCGGGAATGTTCGACGACGCCATCAACTCCTCGGCGATGCCGTCGAGCTTGCCGACCGCCTCGTCGACGCGGCCGGTCGGAACATCGACGCCTGCAACCTGACCGGGGGAGAGGTCGCTGGGCGGCGCGGGCTCCGATGTCGGCGGGCTTTCTGCGGCGGGTGTGTCGTTCGAGCACCCGACCAGCACGACCATCGAGCACACGACAGCAAGACACAGAAAATTTCGCCCCGACCGCATCATGAGGAGTCCTCACGTCGATGACTGGATGCACCTGAGAATAGACCCGCAACGACCTGGCGTTAGGAGAATTCACAATGGTCAGGGGCACGGCGTCGGGCGCTCGGGCGTAGGCGCTACGGTTACCGCATGTCTACGAACCTGTCCGACGGTGATCTGCTGGTCCGTTTGGAGCCCGCGGTCGAAGAGAATCTACGACGCCACATCGAGGCAGCCAGCGACTGGCATCCCCACGATCTCGCGCCGTTCGACGAGGGCAAGAACTTCGCGTTCCTCGGCGGCGAGGACTGGACGCCGGAGCAGTCGCACCTCAGTGATGTCGAAATCCTGTCCGCAACGGTCGGCGTGTTGGTGGCCGACAACCTGCCCGCGTACCACCGCGAATTGGCCCACGCCCTCACCGGTCTCGGAGCCTGGTGGAAGTGGACCGGCCGATGGACGTCGGAGGAGAACCGACAGTCGATCGTGTTGCGCAACTTCCTGGTGCTGACCCGCGCTGTCGATCCGGTCGCCCTCGAGCGCGTTCGGATGGAACACATGACGCTGGGATACGACGCCCCCAGCCAGCATCTGCTCGACATTCTCGCGCATTTCGCCATCGAGGAAGCCGCAGCCTCGCTGCGTAACCGCAACACCATCGCCCTCGGCAAGGATCCGGTGCTCGCCACCATCCTCGGCCGGATCGCCGACGACGACGCGCTGCAGTCGGCATTCTTCGCCAGCATCCTCGACGAGGCATTCGCCGTGGTGCCCGATCAGGCCGCTCGCGCCATCGCGGACCGGATCAACGGCTTCAAGATTCCCGAGGTCGACCTCCCGGACCGTGGCAGCAGCACCGCCGCGCTCGCCGAAGCCGGAATCTACGACGCCGACCAGGAACGCGACAAGGTGTTCAAGCCGCTGCTCGCAGGCTGGAAGATCTTCGACCGCACCGATCTGGGCGAGGACGGCCTGAAGGCACGCGAGGAACTCGCACACCTCGCCTGAGGTTCGGCCCTTTTCGAACGAACCCGCCCCCGGTTGGGATCAATGCGACTTTGTTGCAGTCAGAGTGACTGAAACCCACATTGATCCCACCGGGGGCGGGCTGTTTCAAGCGTCCGACGGGGCGAACGGGAAAGCTAGTCCTTGACCTTCGCCATGGCGAGTACGTCGAGGCGCTTGTCCAGTTCTGCTTCGCTGAGCTTGTCGCCGATCAGTCCGCGGTCGATGACCGTCTGACGGATCGTCTTCTTCTCCTTCAGTGCCTGCTTTGCGACGGCGGCAGCTTCCTCGTAGCCGATCGCGGAGTTCAGCGGCGTCACGATGGACGGGGAGGACTCGGCGAGGGTCTTGAGGTGCTCGACGTTGGCTTCGAGGCCGACGACACATTTGTCGGCGAACAGGACCGAAACGTTGGCGAGCAGCTTGAACGACTCGAGCACGTTGCGCGCCATCATCGGGATGTACACGTTGAGCTCGAATGCGCCCGACGCGCCGCCGAATGCGACTGCCGCGTCGTTGCCGATGACCTGAGCCGCGACCTGCGTAACAGCCTCGGGGAGAACGGGATTGACCTTGCCGGGCATGATGGAGCTACCGGGCTGCAGGTCGGGGAGGGTGATCTCGCCGAGTCCGGTGAGCGGTCCCGATCCCATCCAGCGAATGTCGTTGGCGATCTTGGTCAGTGAGACCGCGATGGTGCGCAGTGCGCCCGATGCCTCGACGAGTCCGTCACGTGCGGCCTGTGCCTCGAACGAATCCTTGGCCGCGGTGAGTGCGTCGATCCCGGTCGACGCAACCAGTGCTGCAACGACTTTCGGGCCGAAGCCGTCGGGTGCGTTGAGGCCGGTGCCGACGGCGGTGCCGCCGATGGGCAGTTCACCGAGCCGCGGCAGGGTGGCCTCGACGCGTTCGATGCCTGCTTCGATCTGACGGGCGTAGCCGCCGAATTCCTGACCGAGGGTGACCGGAACGGCGTCCATGAGGTGGGTGCGGCCGGACTTCACGACGTGCTTCCACTCGGTGGCCTTCACCACGAGAGCCTCGTGGAGGTGGCGCAGTGCGGGCACGAGCGACGTCACGGCGGCCTCGGTGGCGGCGACGTGCGTTGCCGTCGGGAACGTGTCGTTGGAGGACTGCGACATGTTCACGTGGTCGTTGGGGTGTACTTCGACGCCGGCCGCCTTCGCGATCGACGCGATGACCTCGTTGGCGTTCATGTTCGAGCTGGTGCCCGAGCCGGTCTGGAAGACGTCGATCGGGAACTGGTCGTCGTGCTTGCCGTCGGCGATCTCGGTGGCAGCGGCGATGATCGCGTCGGCCAGTGCGCCGTCGAGCAGACCGAGATCCTTGTTGACCTGCGCGCAGGCTGCCTTGAGCAGGCCCATCGCGCGAATCTGAGTGCGTTCGAGCGGACGGCCCGAGATGGGGAAGTTCTCCACGGCACGCTGCGTCTGGGCACGCCAGAGCGCATCGATGGGAACGCGAACCTCTCCCATGGTGTCGTGCTCGATCCGGAACTGCTGTTCGTTCTCTGTCATTGACCTCTTGCCTCGGTAGGGGAGCGGAAACTTCGTCGAGCGGACGGTCAGAAGGACGGGATGGCGCCGGAGGTGTCGCCGTCGAAGTCGATGGTCGAGTACTCCTTGAGCTTGTTGAGCTGGTGGTACGCGTCGATCATGCGGACGGTGCCGGACTTCGAGCGCATCACGATGGACTGCGTGTGCGCGCCGCCGCCCGAGTATCGGACGCCCTGGAGCAGGTCGCCGTCGGTGACGCCGGTGGCGGTGAAGAAGACGTTCTCGCCCGAGACCAGGTCTTCGGTGGACAGGACACGATCGAGATCGTGTCCGGCGTCGATCGCCTTCTGGCGTTCGTCGTCGTCGGTCGGAGCCAGCATGCCCTGGTGCGCGCCACCCATGCAGCGCATGGCGGCCGCGGCGATGATGCCCTCGGGAGTTCCGCCGGTGCCCATGAGGATGTCGATGGGGGAGGTGGGACGGGCGGCGGCGATGGCGCCGGCGACGTCGCCGTCGGAGATCAGTCGAATGCGAGCGCCGGTGTCGCGCACCTGCTGGATCAGCTCGGCGTGCCGGGGGCGGTCGAGGATGCACACCGTGACGTCGGAGGTGGATCCCTTCTTGATCTTGGCGACGCGGGCGATGTTCTCCGCGACCGGTGCGGTGATGTCGATGACGTCGGCGAAGTCGGGTCCTACGGCGATCTTCTTCATGTAGAAGACGGCGGACGGATCGAACATCGCGCCACGCTCGGCGACGGCGAGAACCGAGATGGCGTTGGGCATGCCCTTGGCCATCAACGTGGTTCCGTCGACGGGGTCGACGGCGAAATCGACCTCGGGGCCGTTGCCGTTGCCGACCTGTTCGCCGTTGTAGAGCATCGGCGCTTCGTCCTTCTCGCCCTCGCCGATGACGACGACGCCGCGCATCGAGACCGAGCTGACCAACTGACGCATGGCGTCGACTGCTGCTCCGTCGCCACCTTCCTTGTCGCCGCGACCGACCCAGCGACCCGAGGCGAGCGCACCGGCCTCGGTGACGCGTACGAGTTCGAGTGCGAGGTTGCGATCTGGCGCCATGGCGCGAGTGGACTCGGTGCTGGCCGTCATCGGTTTGTAGCCTCCTGGTTGGTGGGGTGTTACCCAGGCGCGATTATCTCACTTCTGTGATGTCTGCCGTGGGGTCGGGTGGTCTGTGAGGCACGCGCCGACCGAGCACTGCTGCGCAGAGGGGATACTGGTGGGGTGGCGAACAGCAAACCTCGGATTCTCAACAACAGTCGCGACATGGTGTGGTCGCTCATTCCGCTGGTCATCGCGTGTTTGTTGATTGCGGGCATCGCCAGTCAGTGCTCGCTGAGCCCCGGCGGGCCCCAGCAGGGGCCCATCCCCAACTTCGACGTGGACACCGCGTTGCAGTACGACGCGTCGGAAATCGGCTTTCCGGTGCGTAATCCGGCTGTTCCGGAGGATTGGACGCCCAACTCGGGCAGTCGTCCGACGATCTCCGGCGACAACGGGGGACCGGTGTCGACTGTCGGGTACATCACCGGATCGGGTGCGTATCTGCAGCTGACCCAGACCAGCGCCGTCGAGGAAGTGTTGGTCCCCTTCGTGGCCGGCGACGAGACGGTGTACGCGTCGGGCGCGCAGAACGTGTCGGGTCGAGACTGGGTCGTCTACGGCGAAGAGGGTTCGCGGAAGTACTGGGTCTCCGACTTCGGTGACGTGCGAATCCTGCTGGGCGGTACCGCGAACGACGCAGACTTCACCACGCTCGCCGAGGCCCTCGAGGTCGCCGAACCGCTGGAGCCCTAGCTGTCCTTCTCGGTGCTCGCGAGCGCGGTCTCGATCCGCTTGCGGGCTCCGGCGAGCTGCTCCTCACAGCGGGTGGCCAGCTGCTCTCCGCGCTCCCACAGGGCCAGGGAGGCGTCGAGATCGAGCCCGCCCTGCTCGAGGATCTTCACCACGCCCACCAGTTCGTCCCTGGCCTCTTCGTAGCCCAGTTCCGATACCGGCTTGTCTTCGTTCTCGCTCATACGTACTCCTTCTGTCATTTGACTCGCCCCATGACTGCGGCGGTGACGGCACCGTCGGCCACTCGCACTCTGATCTGTGTACCCGGTGGCGCGTCCTCGACCGAACGGAGAACCTCGGGATCCGAACCCGCAACCACCCGCTGTACGACGGCATAGCCCCGAGCAAGTGTGGCAGCAGGCCCCAGCGTCGACAGCCTGGCCCGCAGATGCTCGACGAGCGTGTCCTGGGTGGTGAGTTCGCGTTGCACGTCGCGTCGCGCCGCCTCCAGCAGACGTCGAACCTCCTCGCGGCGTTGCTCGAGCGAGGCCAACGGGTCCGCCAGTACCGGACGGTGTCGGAGCATGTCCAGTCCGCGTGCCTCGCGCTCGACCCAATTGCGCAGCGCTGCAGCACTTCTCGACTTCAACTCCGAGACCAGGGCTTGTTCGGCGACGGCGTCGGGCACCACGAGTTTGGCGGCATCGGTGGGAGTTGCGGCGCGCAGGTCCGCGACGTGATCGCTCAGTGGGCTGTCGGGCTCGTGGCCGATGGCACTGACGATCGGCGTGGTGGCGCGCGAGATGGCGCGGCACAGGGCTTCGTCCGAGAACGGCAGCAGATCCTCGACGCTTCCGCCGCCGCGGGCGAGGATGATGACATCGACGCTGGGGTCGTCGTCCAGATCTTTCAGCGCATCCAGAATCGCCGGCACCGACTGTGGCCCCTGGACCGGAGTGTTGCGAACCTCGAATCGAACCGCGGGCCAACGCCTCTGCGCCACGGTGAGCACGTCCTTCTCGGCTGCGCTGGCGCGCGCAGTGATCAGGCCGATGGTGCCCGGCAGAAACGGCAACGGGCGCTTGAGGCGTGGGTCGAACAACCCCTCGGCGGCGAGGAGCGCTCTGAGCCGCTCGATGCGGGCCAACAGTTCGCCGACGCCCACCGCGCGAATGTCCGTGGCGCGCAGCGAAATGGTTCCGCGGCCGGTGAAGAACGACAGCTTGCCGTAGAGGATGACGCGCGCACCCTCGGTCAACGGAACCGGAGAGCGGTCGAGCAATTGCGGCGAACACGTCACCGACAACGACATGTCGGCCGACGGATCACGCAGCGTCAGAAACGCCGTCCTCGTACCGGGACGCGCGTTGATCTGCGTGAGCTGGCCCTCCACCCAGATGGAGCCGAGCTTGTCGATCCAGCCCGCCACCTTCATGGCGACGGTACGCACCGGCCACGGCTGTTCGGCGGTGCTCGAGCCTGGCTGGGTGGGACCGGACTGGGTTGAGGGAGTGCTCACTTGGCCTTGGCGGTGGTGATGCGGTTGGCCAACATGGTCTGGAACGGTGCGCGGGCGAGCGTGTCGTTCTCGTAGTCCAGCAGAGTTTCGAGGTCCTCGATCGAAAGCGTGCGCAGGCGTGCGCGCAGCTGGGCAAGGGCGAGGGTGTCGAAGTCGATCATCTCGACGATCTCGGGCTTGTCCGCAGAGGGCGCGCGCTTGGCCGAGGTGTCCTGCACCGGCTCGTCCAGCGGAGGCGTCGAGTACAAGGCGAAGCGGCCGTTCGCCGCGACCGGCTCGGCCACGGGGGCGTCCGGCACATCGACGTCGTCGGTGACGACCAGGGCGTCGAACACGTCGTCTTCGTCCTCGTCGAAGCTGGCCCAGGAGGGCTGCTCCTCGGTGGGGGTCCCGATCACCGGCAAGCTCGCGATGATCAGATCGCCCTTGATGGCCAACGCCGTCACCTGCTGCTGAAATCGCATCCCGCGGGCCAGCGCTTCGCTGACGACCGTCATCGGCAGCATCAGAGCGGAACCGGGAAGCTTGCGAGCCTCTTCCACGACGGTCACGGCGACGCCTGCAGCCACACGCGCTGCAAAGGGGACTCGAGTCATGCCCACCAGACTGCCCGAAACGGTGAACTTTGGGTAGCCGACAGGCTGTAGGACCCGTTGCAGCCGGGGCCGGAGGACATGGAAACGAGGCAGGCGAGCTCGGTGCACGTATCCTGGGAGGTATGTCTTCGGCTGTTCCTCTGAATCTTGGTATTGCACAGTCCGCCGGTACGGGTAAGTCCTCGTACGCCGGGGGTAAGCGAGTGCTGCTCGCGGAGCCGCGGGGCTACTGCGCTGGTGTCGATCGTGCGGTCGAGACCGTCGAGAAGGCGCTCGAGCAGCACGGTGCGCCGGTGTACGTGCGCAAGGAGATCGTGCACAACAAGCACGTGGTCGAGACGTTGTCCGATCGCGGCGCGGTGTTCGTGGAAGAGACCGACGAGGTGCCCGAGGGATCGCTGCTCGTGTTCTCCGCGCACGGCGTCTCGCCCGCCGTGCACACGTCCGCGGCCGAGCGGAACCTGCGCACGATCGACGCCACCTGCCCGTTGGTGACCAAGGTGCACCAGGAAGCCAAGCGCTTCGCTCGCGACGACTACGACATCCTGCTCATCGGCCACGAGGGCCACGAGGAGGTCGAGGGCACCGCAGGCGAGGCACCCGAGCACATTCAGCTGGTGGACGGCCCCGACTCGGTTGCCAACGTCACCGTCCGTGACGAGAGCAAGGTCATCTGGCTGTCCCAGACCACGCTGAGCGTCGACGAGACGATGATGACGGTCGCCAAGCTTCGCGAGCGCTTCCCGACGCTCCAGGACCCGCCGAGCGACGACATCTGCTACGCCACGCAGAACCGTCAGGTCGCGGTGAAGGCGATGGCACCGGAATGCGATCTGGTGATCGTCGTCGGGTCGAAGAACTCCTCGAACTCGGTGCGGTTGGTCGAGGTCGCACTGGGCGCGGGTGCGCGGGCGAGCTACCTCGTCGATTACGCCAAGGAAATCGACCTGGCCTGGCTCGACGGGGTCGAGACGATCGGCATCACCTCGGGTGCATCCGTACCGGAGATCCTGGTGCAGGGCGTCATCGAACTGTTCGCCGAGCACGGCTACGCAGACGTACAGCCGGTCACCACCGCCAACGAGACCCTGGTGTTCTCCCTGCCTCGCGAGCTGCGCCCAGCCCGCTAGCAGCGGGAAAAGAGTTCACGGCCCCGTACAGGAATTCCTGTACGGGGCGTTTCTCGTTCGAACTAGTCGCTGTGACGGTCGCGGTAGCGAACCTTCGGCACCGGGTGCGGGGGAATGTCGTCCCGGCGCGGGGCAGGCAGAGAATGGCTGCCCTGGCCGTTTCCGGCGGTGTAGTCGGTGGCAGCGGGGGCGCTCGTCCGAGGAGTCAGGACCGGCCGAGCTCCGGAGCCGTACGGATCGGCAGCCTCCCGCGGAGCGTTGACCCGAGTCGATCGCTCGCGACGAGGTTCGGTCGAATACCGCGGCTCTGCCGAGTAGCGAGGCTCCGGCGCAAAACGCGACTCGGACGGTTGCGGCCGCTGTGCATCACGTGCTTCACGGGACTGCGCTCGACGAGACTCTGCCTGCGGATACTGCGTTCGTGGGTATTCAGGCTTCTGGTGCTCGGGCTTGTGGTCCTGACGCGGGGCCTCGGCGGAGTATCGAGTCTGCGGTGCCGAGGTCGGGGTAGACGATCGCCGGGGGCTCACGGTGGGATCTGCCGCAGCACGAGAGCCGGTGCGAGGGGTCGAACGCGGGCGAGGATCGGTGCTTCTGCGACCGACGTACGGCCCGGGCACGATGTCGGTCGCCTCGGCCGCGGAGTCGGTGCTGCGATCGGCTGCGCGCCTGCGGGAGCGTTCGGGGCGCTCTTCCTGTGCTCGACGCTGTGCTCTGGTGGGCTTGTCGTCGCTGGGCTTCGGGCTGCGTCGCACAGTGCCCTCGGCCTTCTGGCTTCGTCGAAGGGTGGGGGCATGCGTGTTCTGCCGTTTGAGCACGATGCGCAGGACTCCGAGTCCGACGGCGACCAGGGTGCCGAGCAGCATCAGCGGAAACCGGTTGACCAGCGGAATGGCCACGTTGAGGATGATGTCCTTGAGGCTGGTGCCTGCGTTGTCGGTGAAGTACTGGTACGACAGCGGCACGGCCACGAACAGGATCAGCGGGGCTTGCACCATCGCGGTGAACAGTCCACGGAAGCGGACGAGAAGGACGCCGGCGATGCAGCCGAGGACGTACATGAACGCGAACGCACCGGTCAGCTCGGTACCGCGTGCGGCATCGATCAGAAATCCGAGAAAGGTCAGTCCCGCGGCGATCGCGACGGCACCCCATGCGGGAACGCCGGGCAGGGTCGCGAGGATGGATCGGTGATCCAGCGGTACCCCGGAGCGGGCACGTTGGGAGGTAGACACCCCCCGAGGTTAGCCGTTGTTCAGCCCACTGCATCGCTGACATGACCGAAGTCGTGCCGGTAGCGGGACGAATCGGACAGTTTGGGTCGCTCGTCCACTCGGGCGATGTCCACCGGATCGGCGTCGAACAGCTCGAGTTCGTGCAACTTTCTCGCCGTCACGCTCACCCGGGTATCGACGGACCCGACGGTGGAATTGAAGGATTCCACGGCCTTGCCGAGGTGGGCACCGAGCTTGTCCAGGTGTGTCGAGACGACACCGATTCGCGTGTACAGCTCGCGTCCCAGTTGCTGGATGCGCGCAGCGTCCTCCGCCAGCGACTCCTGCTTCCACGTGTAGGCAACGGTTCGTAGTAACGCGACCAGGGTGGTCGGGGTGGCCAGGATCACGTTCCTGCCGAAGGCGTACTCGAGCATGCCGGTGTCCGAGGTCAGGGCCGCGTCGAGAAACGGGTCGCCGGGAACGAACAGCACAACGAACTCCGGCGTCGGCTCGAACGCCTGCCAGTACGCCTTGTCGGCCAGCTGGTCGATGTGAGTGCGCAGTTGCTTGGCGTGGCGTCGCAGATTCTTCTCCCGCGCGGCGGGATCCTCGTCCTGGGCGGCATCGAGGTACGCCGCGAACGGCACTTTGGCGTCGACGACGATCTGTCGACCGCCGGCGAGACGCACGATCATGTCGGGTCGGATGCCGTCCTTGCTCACCTGCGTGTCGAAATCGCAGTGCTTGACCATGCCCGCGAGTTCGACGACCCGCTCGAGCTGGATCTCGCCCCACCGGCCCCGGATCTGCGGTGCACGCAATGCCGTGACCAGCTGACCGGTCTGGGTGGACAGATGCATCGACGCTCGATGCATCCCGGTGACCTGCTCGGACAATCCCGCGTACGCCCGAATGCGATTGTGCTCGACCTGGCGCACGTGCTCGGAGAGCGCATCGACGGCGTCGTGCAGCGGCTCGACCAGGTGTGAGACCTGCTGGCCGATCACGGTCGAATTGCGTCGCGCGGAATCCTCGTTGACCGCACTCAACGACTGCCGAAGCATGCCCTCGTGCTCGCGGAGCGCGGCCAGCTGGGCTTCGGCTCGAACGGCACGGTCGCCCACCCGCGAGGCGTGCAACAACCAGCCGACGACAGCCCCGATACCGAGAGCGACGAGCAGGCCGAACGCGGTGAGAATGTTCATGGACCAGATGATGCAGGACGGCACCGACAACTTCGGTTCGCGACGGCATGCACCGCAGCTCACGTCCGACAGGCCGAGGCGCCTCGAGGAGTTTGTCGGTGGTTCCCGATAGCGTCGAACGCATGAGAATTCTGCACACCTCGGACTGGCACATCGGTCGCACCTTTCACGGTGTCGACCTGTTGGCCGATCAGGGCGCTGTGCTGGAGTCCATCGCGGAACTGGTTGCGGCGCAATCGATCGATGTGGTGGTGGTGCCGGGCGATATCTACGACCGCGCTGTTCCCAGTGCCGATGCCGTCCTGGTCTGCAACCGCGGACTCGAGGCGATCAGAGCGGCAGGCGCGGTGATCGTCGCGACGTCGGGAAACCACGATTCACCCGCTCGGCTGGGCGCGGGTGCCGCGTTCGCCTCGGCGGGAGGGCTGCATCTGATGACGCGGGTGGGCGACGTCGCCACCCCGGTCGTCATCGAGGACGAGCACGGCTCCGTTGCGTTCTACGGCATTCCCTACCTCGAGCCCGAGACGACGCGGGCCGAGCTCGACGTTCCCACCGCGCGGACGCACGCGGAGGTGCTCAGCGCTGCCATGGATCGGATCCGGGGTGATCTCGCGACGAGAAACGAAGCGGGACAACATCATCGCTCGGTCGTACTCGCGCACGCGTTCATCGTCGGCGGTGAGGCGACCGGCTCGGAGCGGTCGATTTCCTCCGGCGGTATCGAAACTGCGCCTGCGTCGGCGTTCGACGGGGTCGACTACGTGGCGCTCGGGCACCTGCATTCGCCCCAGACCCTCACCGATCGAGTGCGGTACTCCGGTTCCCCTCTGCCCTATTCCTTCGGTGAGCGGTCGCATCGCAAGGCGGTATGGATTCTCGATCTCGACGCGAACGGGCTCGGCACCGTCGAGCGAGTCGACCTGCCGGTGGTACGCGGACTCGCCCGCATCGAAGGCACGGTCGAGCAATTGACAACGGACGCAGCGTATTGCGAGTACGAAGATCATTACGTCTCCGCTGTGCTCACCGACGAGGTACGTCCGGTCGACGCAATGCGCTTGTTGCAGCAGCGTTTCCCGCACGCGATCCACTTGGAATGGCGTCGCCCCGAGGGATCCGGCGAGCTTCGCTACCGCGACCGTGTGCGCGGCCGTAGCGATCTCGACATCGCCACCTCGTTCGTGACGGACATGCGCAGCGTGCCGACGGCAGCGGAGTCCGGGCTCCTGGCTCGCGCGCTGGCCTCCGTGCATCGCGAGACCGAGGCCATCCGCGGGACGGCCACCACCGCCGACCGCGGTGCTGCATGAGACTGCATTCACTCGAGATCACCGCCTTCGGCCCCTTCGCGGGCACCGAGACGGTGGACTTCGACGCACTGGGAGCCGACGGGCTCTTCCTGTTGCACGGGCAGACCGGAGCAGGCAAGACGACGGTGCTCGACGCCGTGGCGTTCGCGCTGTACGGAACAGTGCCCGGAGCTCGTCGTGAAGGCAAGCGACTGCTGTCCGATCACGCAGCCAAAGGCGCGGTGCCACAGGTCACGTTGGAGGCGACACTCGCTGGGCGACGCATCAGAATAGTGCGCAGTCCGGAGTTCCTGCGGCCCAAGCTCCGCAGCACGGGCACCACCAAGCAGCACGCCAAAGCCAGTCTCACCTGGCTCGACGGCCGCGGGCAGAACCTCACCCGGCTCAACGAGATCGGTGACGCCGTCAACGCGCTGCTCGGAATGAGTGCCGACCAGTTCTTCCAGGTGGTGCTGTTGCCGCAGGGTGAGTTCGCGCGATTCCTCCGAGCCGACAGCGACGAACGCGGCAATCTGCTCGAAAGGCTCTTCGACACAGGCCGATTCGGTGATGTCGAAGAGTGGTTCGCGCAGCGCCGCCGGGAGCTGGCCGCCGAACTCGCGGACGCTCACCACGCCATCGACATCATGCTCGGCCGGGTGTCGCAGGCATCGGGGATACCCGAGCCCGCGGGCGAGGACGGCGAGCAGCCGGACCCGCTCGAGTGGGCGGCCGACGTCCTGGCCGATGCCCGGCAGAATCGGACTCTCGCGCAAGGTCGGGCGGTGCTGATCGATGCGGCAGCTCGGCGTGCGTCGACAGCTCTGACGAAGGCCACCACCGTTCTCGATCTGCAGCGTCGTCGGGCTCTCGCCGAGGCGCAGCTCGTGCAGTATCGGGAGGGCGAGACGGCGCGAGCTGCGCGCAGAACCGAGCTCGCCGATTCCGCGGCCGCCGGACCGATCGCGGCCACTGCCGCAGACCTCCGTCTCGCCCGCCAGACGGCCGAGGCCGCGACCTCCTCACTCGCGGCGGCGGAGCGTGCGCTGCCGGCAACGGGGGAGGGTCGACGCTTTCACACTGCGTTGCAGTGGCCACCTGCGCCGGCGGATCCGTCGGACGAGCGCACGGTCGTTGCACAGTTCGTGCGTGACTGGACCACCGACGTCGCGCGGTTGCAGTCGCTGCTCGGTCTCGCCCGCGAGGCCGACCGACTCGACGGCACCCTCGTCGAATATCGTGCGCAGCAACGTACTACCGCAGCGGCGATCGAACGCACCGGGCAATCGCAGGCCTCGATGCCCGAGAAGATCGCAGCGGTCGAATCACGGATGGCACGAGCCGCCTCGGCTGTGGCGGAGTTGCCGGGCCTAGAGGAGCGCTGCAGTCGGGCCCGCGCGGCAGCCGAGTCGGCTCTCGAACTGGTACGCACACGTGCGACTCTGGCCGAGGCCGAACGTGCCCGCGACAGCGCCCGGGCAGCGCACAACACCGCCCGGGAGCACCTGCTCGATCTCCGTGAGCGACGCCTCGACGGGATGGCCGCCGAGCTGGCGGCCCGTCTGGAGGCGGGCGAGCCGTGCGTCGTGTGCGGATCGGAGGTGCACCCGTATCCCGCTGCGACGTCGACGTCGACGGTGACCAAGGCACAGGAAGACAAGGCCGCTGCCGCAGAACGCAAGGCCGCTGCCGTGCTCGATCAGGCGGTCGCGGTTGTCGCTCGAGCTCAACGGGACGTGGATCTGCTGCACGACCGCACCGGTGGGGCCTCCGCTGCGGAGTCGGCCCAGACGCTCGATGCCGCGACCACCGCAGTGCAGGACGCGCGTGCGCGTGCCGCCGATGTCGAACCGGCAACCGCTGAGCTCGATCGCCTGCGGAGCGAGTCGGACGCGCTGACGGTCACGCTCCACGACCTGGTTGCCTCGCGGAGTGCCGTGGACGAGCGCATCGCGGCCACCGAGGAATCGCTGACGCAGATGCGTGCGTCGGTGGCCGAGGAAGTGGACGAGGGCGCGTCGCTGGCAGACCGAATCGCGGAGCGAGAAGCGTTGATCGACGGTGCCCGGCGAATTCAGGAAGCGCGCATCGCCTGGCTCGACGCCACTGCGCGGGCCGATGCGCTGGCAGCAGAACTGGACCGTCGGGTGGAGGCGTCGAACTTCGAGTCCGTCGACGCCGCCGCCGGGGCAGTCCTGACCGCAGACCGCGTCGAGCAGCTCGAGACCGAGCTGCGTACCGCCGAGGAGACGCGTGCGCATGCCGAGCACGTGCTGCGCGAGCCCACCATCGTGGACGTGGCCGGTCGGCCGCCGGTGGATCTGGCCCCGCTGGAGCAGGCGTGTGCCGAGATGGACGACGAAGTCAGGGTCGCCGCTGCGTTGGTGGCGGAATGTCGAAGGCGCGCAGACGATCTGGAACGGTTGATCGCCGAATTGTTCACCGCGGCCCAGGCCATCGCGCCGCAACGTGCGGAATTCGACGAGCTCGCCAACCTGGCGGACGTGGTGGCAGGCCGGGGACAGAATGCACGCAAGATGTCGTTGCGCTCGTACGTCCTCGCGTCTCGACTCGAGGATGTCGCCGAGTCCGCATCCGCGCGGCTGCGTCGAATGTCCTCGGGACGATACGAATTCGTGCACTCCGACGAGGCAGGCGTCCGCGGCAAACGGGGCGGTCTCGGACTGGACATCAGGGACGACTACACCGGTGTGGTGCGCTCGGCCAAGACACTGTCGGGCGGTGAGGCATTTCTCGCGTCGCTCTCGCTCGCGTTGGGCCTCGCCGATGTCGTGGCTGCCGAATCCGGTGGTGTCGTCCTCGACACCATGTTCATCGACGAAGGATTCGGCACGCTCGACGCCGACACCCTCGAATCGGTGATGGCGGTTCTCGACGAACTACGTGCGGGCGGACGCGTCGTCGGCGTCGTCAGTCACGTCGACGAGATGCGTCAGCGCATTCCCAGTCGCCTCTACGTCAAGCGGGAGCGCACCGGATCCACGCTTCAGGTAGTGGCTTCCTGACCCGAGTCCTTCTTGTCGGAGTTCTTCTCCTCGTCGAGGCCGGCCTGCTCCTCGGTCAACCCGTCGGGCGGCGGGATTTTGTCCTCTAGCTCGTCCTGGTCCGGTTCGTTCGAGCGCGCATCGATCTGCTCGGACAGGTACCGGATCAGCACGGCCGCAACCGCCGCAGCCGGGACGGCCAGGAACGCGCCGATGATGCCGAACAGTGAGCTGCCTGCCGTCACGGCGAGCAGCACGATCGCCGGATGCAGGTTCATGCTGCGGCTCTGCAGGATCGGCTGCAGCACATTGCCTTCCAACTGCTGTACCGCGACGATGATGGCGAGCACGATCAGTGCAGTGGTCAGCCCGTTCGCAACCAGGGCCACCAGCACAGCGAGTGCGCCGGCGACGAACGCTCCGACGATCGGAATGAAGCCACCGATGAACGTCAGGGTCGCCAGCACCAGCGCCAGCGGAACGCCGAGAATGACCAACCCGAGACCGATGAAGAATGCGTCGATGAAACTGACGATGGCCTGAGTTCGGATGAATCCGCCGAGGGTCGCCCACATCCGTGAGAGCACCTCGCCCAGATGGGTTCCGGCGCGGCCACCGGAGAACCCGTGCAACCACGGCAGAAACTTCGGTCCGTCCTTGACGAAGAAGAACGTCAACACCAACACCAACGCCAGAGTGACCAACAGCGAGCCGGCGGCGGATACGCCGGTGAACACGCCGGTGGCGATGACCTCCCCGCTGTCCTGTAGCCGCGACACGATCGCCGACACGGCCGAGTCGATCTGGTCGTCGCCGATGTTCAGCGGCGGCCCCTTCAACCAGTCCTGTACCTGTGCGATACCGCCCGATGCCTGGTCTACCAGCTCCGGTGCCTGCTCGGCGACCGACGGAACGATCAGAGTGATGATGCCGCCGATGACGACGAAGAACACCACGAGCGATACCGACGCGGCGAGGGCGGGAGGAAATCCCAGACGCATCATCAGTTTGGCCGGCGGCCACAGCACCGTCGCGACGATGACGGCGAGCAGGACCGGCAGCAGGATCACCCAGAACTGCCCGATCAGCCAGCCCAACACCCACGCCCCGGCTGCGATCGCAATGAGGATCAGCGACCACTTGGCCAGCCACATACCGCCGACCCCGATGAGGTCACCACGATCACTGCCGGACGTCGTGGACTTCGACGGACTGCCGGGCACTGCCGATTCGGTCACTGTGGCTTCCTCACATTCGGCGGATGGCGGATCGTGAAGAACCATAACGTCTCGGTAGGCCCAGCTGTATGTCACCGCCGTCCAAGGCGAGGCCTTTCAGGCCGCCTCGTGTGCCAACAGCCATTCCTTGACGGGCAGGCCCCAGCGAAAACCGCCGAGGGCCCCGCCGATTCGAACCACCCGATGGCACGGCACGAACAGTGCAGCCGCATTGCGCGCGCATGCCGACGCAGCACCACGGATGGCTGCCGGTCTACCCGACAGTTCTGCGAACTCGGAGTAGGTCACCGTCGCACCGGGTTCGACAGTGCGCAGAACTCCCCAGGCGTGCATGAGAAATTCGCCGGATCGTTGCGCGACGGCAACGGAGTCGATGACGGTCAGTTCACCGCGGTGATAGCTCTCGACGGCGCGCGTCACATCGCCGAGATCGGCCGCCGTGCGCACGCTGTCGGGGCGCATCGTCGGGTGGATCAGGACGCGGAGTTCTTCGACATCGGCGGTCCACCCGGATGCCACAACGCGCTGATCGGCGTCGACGATGGTGGTGAACGGGCCTATCGGGGTGTCCTGGGTGGCGGCGGTGGCAGTCATTGCTGTCTTCTTTCCAATGCGGTGATCCACAGGTGCATCGAGACGTACGAACGCCACGGTGCCCAGCGCTGCGAATTCTTCAACGAAACGTCCAAAGCCTCTGCGCCTTGGCGGACGACGAGATCGGTATCGAGCAGAACATCGGGATCGCCGAGCAGCCGCATCACGACGTATCGGGCGGTCCAGGGTCCGATTCCTTTGAGCGCGAGCAGTTCTCGCTCCAGTTCCGGCCCTTCTCGCGCAGGATGGAGCACGACGGTTCCCGACGCGATGGCGTCGGCGACGCGGATGACGGTCTGGACCCGGGCGGCAGGTCCGGTGAGTACCTCGTGGCCTCGTTCGGCGATGACGGCAGGTTCGGGAAACAGTCTGGTGACGGTGTCGTTGCCGAGATCGAGTGGTGCACCGAGAGCGTCGACGAGTCGGGCGGTGTGGGTGGCCGCGGCCTTCAACGAGATCTGTTGTCCGATCACTGTGCGCAGCAACATCTCTGCGCCGTCGACCACTCCCAGGGCGCGGATACCCGGGTGGGCGTCGACGCTCGGTGCCAACTGAGGGTCTGCGCTCAGTGCGTCGTCGACGGCGAGTGGATCGGCATCGAGATCGAGGAGGTGTCGGATGCGGGCGACGGCAGGAGCCAGATCGCGCATGTCCTGCAATGTCACTGCGGCGCTGACGAATCCGTCCATCACCCGTAGTGCCACGAGCCCGGCGGCGTGCGGCAGGCTCAGAGATCGCACGTATTCGCCGTCCTCGGAGAACGATTCGATGCCCTCGACCACGTGGCCCCGCAGGAACCACTCGATCCAGCCGCGGTCGAGTGGCGGGCGGTACGGCAAGCGCAGGGTGACGGTTCCGCCCGCGGTCGGTACGGCAGTGCGGTGCGCTTCTCGACGCAATGTCGACGGGT
Organism: Rhodococcus sp. 05-2254-2; assembly: GCF_002259095.1. Taxonomy (NCBI): domain Bacteria; kingdom Bacillati; phylum Actinomycetota; class Actinomycetes; order Mycobacteriales; family Nocardiaceae; genus Rhodococcus; species Rhodococcus sp. 05-2254-2. The sequence goes on from NZ_NOZJ01000001.1 coordinate 625,225, forward strand.
CGACGGCGAAGACTTCCTTGATGGTGTCGTTGAACTGCCGGACGCTGGAGAAGCCGGCCGCGAAGGCGATGTCGGCCATCGACATGTCGGTGGTTTGAATCAGTGTGCGGGCGGTGTGGGCGCGGTGCGCGCGGGCCAGCGCGAGCGGTCCTGCACCGACCTCGGCGGTGAGCACTCGGGTCAACTGCCGGGTCGAGTAGCCGAGGGTGCTGGCGAGGCCGTCGACGCCACCGCGTTCGACGGCTCCGTCGGAGATCAGCCGCATGGCACGAGAACTGAGGTCCGAGTGGATGTTCCAGCGTGGGGAACCGGGGGTGGCGTCGGGCTGGCAGCGGCGGCAGGCTCGGTAGCCGGATTGTTGCGCCGCCGCTGCGGTGGCGAGAAACGAGACGTTGCCCGGCTTGGGTGTGCGGGCCGGGCAGGAGGGTCGGCAGTAGATGCCGGTGGTGGAGACGGCGGTGAAGAACTGGCCGTCGAACCGTGCGTCACGCGAGGAGACCGCGCGATAACACCGATCGAAGTCCAGTTCTTGCACCTGCCGTTCACTGCTCATGCACCTACTGTGTCAGCGCGGACTCTTCGGTGCTAGCGGAAATCGGACATCACCGTGTCAGCAGCATCGAGCTCCTGGGTTCCGGTCCGCCTCCGCGTGCCTGTCCTTCCAGTACTGCCGCACGGTGGGCGGTTCCTGATCCGGATGGTGGCGGGCCAGATGGGCGACGTAGCGGTCGTAATCGTGATCGCCCATCACCGAGGTGATCCACCACCACAGTCCGCGCATCTAGTGCGCCGATCCGGGGCGACGGACGGTGCCCGCCTCGATCAGCTCGTCCCATTCGGCCTGGATCTTCTTCTCGGCCGGGGTGAGCACGAAGCCGGTGGGGCCGAAGATCTTCGACGGCACCTCGGGCTCCTCGTTGTCGGGCAGGTTGTCTCCTCGAACTGCCTTGATGCACACCCATACTCCGGCGAACACGACGACCAGGACCAGTACCGCGAAGATGATCGACAGCGTGCCCTGAATGAAGGTGTTGCGGATGACGGCGTCGATGGCCTCGGGGGTCTTGGCGCTGCCGAACTCGCTCAGGCCCTGCGCCTTGGCGTCGCGGAACTGGGAATGCTGCGTCCAGTAGCCGATGGCCGGGACGGAGGAGAAGATCTTCTGGTACGACGCGGTCATGGTGACGATCAGGTCCCACGCCAGCGGAACCCCGGGAATCCACGCCCACTTGTAGAGGCCGCGCTTGACGACGATGACCATCACCACCGTCAACGCGATGGCGGCGAGGAGCTGGTTGGCGATACCGAACAGCGGGAACAGGGTGTTGATGCCGCCCAGTGGATCGGTGACGCCCATGAGAAGGATTGCGCCCCAGGCTGCGACGACGATCAGCGAGCAGATCCAGGCGCCGGGGCGCCACGACGGATCCTTGAACTTCTTGGCCGAGGCTCCGGGGAGGTTGCCGATGCTGTCGGAGAGCATGAAGCGTGCGACGCGGGTGCCTGCGTCGACCGTGGTGAGGATGAACAGTGCCTCGAACATGATCGCGAAGTGATACCAGAACGACTTGAGCGATTCGCCGCCGAACACCTGGTGCAGTACCTCTGACATGCCGAACGCGAGTGTCGGTGCGCCGCCGGTGCGGGAGATGATCGTTTCCTCACCCACATCGGTTGCCGCCTGGCTCAATTCGGCCGGGGTGATGTCGCCGCCACTGAGGCCCAATCCGTTGACGTACGTCGCTGCAGTTTCCGGGGTGCCACCGGTCAGCGTGGAAGGAGCATTCAACGCGAAGTAGATGTGCTGATCGAGAACACAGGCGGTGATGAGCGCCATGATGGCGACGAACGACTCGGTGAGCATGCCGCCGTAGCCGATCATGCGCATCTGCTTTTCCTTCTCCAGCAGCTTCGGCGTGGTGCCGGAGGAGATCAGAGCGTGGAAGCCCGACAGCGCGCCGCAGGCGATGGTGATGAACAGGAACGGGAACAGCGAGCCTGCGAACGCCGGGCCGTTGCCCTCGGTGGCGAAGCTCGTCATTGCGGGCATCTGGATCTCGGGACGCGCGATGAGGATGCCGACGGCCAGCAAGGCGATGGTGCCGACCTTCATGAACGTCGACAGGTAGTCGCGCGGGGCGAGCAGCAACCACACCGGCAGGATGCAGGCGAGCAGGCCGTAGCCGATCAGCAGCCAGGCGACGGTCACCTTGGAGAGGGTGAACCAGTCGGTGCCCCAGTCGGTCTCGGCAACCCAACCGCCGGCGACGATGGCGAGCAGCAGCAGGACGACGCCGATGAGTGAGACTTCGGTGACGTTGCCCGGCCGCAGGAAGCGCAGGTAGACGCCCATGAACAGTGCGATCGGAATGGTCAGTGCGATGGAGAAGACGCCCCACGGGCTTTCGGCGAGAGCGTTGACGACGACGAGTGCGAGGACCGCGATGAGGATGATCATGATGACGAACACTGCAATCAGGGCGGCGGTGCCGCCGACGACTCCGAGTTCGTCGCGGGCCATCTGGCCGAGGCTGCGGCCGTGGCGACGCGTCGAGATCCACAGCACCAGGAAATCCTGTACGGCACCGGCGAACACGACGCCGATGATGATCCACATGGTGCCGGGCAGGTAGCCCATCTGAGCGGCGAGGACGGGGCCGACGAGCGGGCCTGCTCCGGCGATCGCGGCGAAGTGGTGGCCGAACAGCACCCGACGGTCCGTCGGCATGTAGTCCTTGCCGTTTTCCAGAATCTCGGCAGGAGTGGCGCGGTCGTCGCGTGGGAAGACGATCTTTCGTTCGATCAGCCTGGCGTAGAAGCGAAAAGCGAAGATGTACGTACACACCGCGGCGATGACGAACCAGACGGCGTTGGGATTCTCTCCGCGGACGATCGCGATGATCGTCCACGCAACACCGCCGAGTATGCCGATGGCGACGAGCATCAGGCGCTTGATCGGGGTCATCGGATGTGACTCGACGACGCCGACCGGCGGTAGGTCGGGATCTGTCTTCAGCAATTCGACGTGTGGTTCGTCGGCCGCTTTCAGTGACATGTGTGGGGTCTCCAGGATCGCAGGTGTGACTGCGATCACCCTATGTGGGCCGCCGGTGTGCGTCCTCGAATCGACGCATCGCGGTGCGCCCGGCGGTCGCTGGAGTGCGACGAGCGGCAATCGCGGCGACGATGCCCGCGGTCAGCCGCCCAGTGCGTCGTCGACGGCCCGGGCGCTGAGCACCTGATCCAGCACCAGCGCCGCACTGCCGATCACCCCGGAGAGGTCACCGTGGGTGGTGGCCTGGATGGTGAGGGCCTTGGTGGCCAGCGCGGTGGCGTTTCCGTAGACGGTCTCGCGGAGGCCGGCGACGAAGATGTCGTATGCGTTCGCCATGTCGCCACCGACGATGAGGACCTCGGGGTTGAGCAGGTTGACGGCACCGGCCAGAGTTTCACCGATATGGCGTCCGCTGTCGCGAATGAGCCTGCGCGCTTCGGGGTCACCGCTCACCGCGAGATCGACGACGCCGCGAACGTGGCCCACTTCGCGGCCCTGCTCGTTGAGTGCGCGCACCAGAGCCCAGCCGCCCGCGATGGCTTCGAGGCAGCCGCTGTCGCCGCACCTGCACGCGACGCCTGCCGCGGCTGCAGTTTTGGTGTGGCCGAATTCGCCTGCAGCGCCCAATGATCCGCGCTGCAATGCGCCGCCCGCGACGATTCCGGCACCGAGCCCGGTCGAGGCCTTGACGAGTAGGGCGTTCTGGAAGCGATCTCGATTGTCTCGACGTTCGGCCAGCACCATCGCGTTGGCGTCGTTGTCGAGGAAGACCGGAGCAGACGTGGTGTCGGCGAAGAACGGTGCCAGCGGCACTCCGTCCCAGCCGTGCATGATCGGCGAGTCCAGGCTGCACCCTCGGTCGGTGTCAGCGGTGCCGGGGATGGACAGTCCGACGCCGAGGATGCGGTGGTCGGTTCGGTGCGATTCGTCGAGCAATGCCTGCAAGCGCTTGGTGATCTGCGGCATCAGCTCGTCCGGGCCGACGCCGATTTCCTGATCGACGGTATCGCTCGCGAGCAACTCGCCGCCGAGGGTGAACACGCCCAGTTGGGAGCGGCTGCGTCCGATCGCGGCGGCGAGCACCACACCGGCGTCGATGTCGAAGGACAGTCTCGCCGGGGGTCTACCGCCGGTGGAGTGCGTGTCCTCGGTTTCGATGACCAGGCCGAGCTCGGTGAGCGCGGCGACGCGGGAGGCGACGGCCGACCGTGAGAGTCCGGTGATTCGGCCGAGTTCGGCACGAGTAGCTGCTTCTCCGTCGCGAATCAGAGCGAAAACCTCACCTGCCGTCGCAGGTGGAGCGCTCAGGCGCGGCATGGACATAGACGCCATTCAACCAACTGGCAACTTTTACGGCAACAGCCTAAGAAGTGCCACTTATAACTTTGAAAAGCATAAGTTGGGTTGTCGATCGACCTAATGGGCCTTAGGGTTAGTGATGAGAGACCGAACATCGGAGATAATCATGGACACACTCCATCCGGTCCTGCGTCAGGTCACCGACCGCATCGCAGACCGCAGCCAGTCCGACCGCACCACCTACCTCGCGCGAATCGCATCGGCCGGGGATCGAGGCCCGGCCCGTGGCCGCCTCGCCTGCGCCAATATCGCTCACGGCTTTGCAGCCTCCGGCAAGGCCGACAAACAGGCCCTGCGCGGCATGGTGAAGCCCAACATCGCGATCGTCTCCGCCTACAACGACATGCTCTCGGCACACAAGCCGTTCGAGACCTACCCCGCCGTGCTGAAGAAGTCGGTCATCGACGCCGGCGGCATCGCACAGTTCGCCGGTGGAGTTCCCGCCATGTGCGACGGCATCACGCAGGGCCGTGACGGCATGCAGCTCTCGCTGTTCAGCCGCGACATCATCGCGATGTCGACCGCAATCGCGTTGTCCCACGACATGTTCGACGCCACCCTGATGCTCGGGGTGTGCGACAAGATCGTCCCCGGAATGCTCATCGGCGCACTGAGTTTCGGTCATCTGCCTGCGGTGTTCGTGCCCGCTGGGCCGATGACGTCCGGACTCCCCAACGGGGAGAAGGCAAAAGCGCGCCAGCTCTACGCCGAGGGCAAGGTGGGGCGCGAGGCTCTGCTCGACGCCGAGGCCGCGTCGTATCACGGCAGTGGCACCTGCACGTTCTTCGGAACGGCCAATTCCAATCAGTTGCTCATGGAGGTCATGGGCCTGCTCCTGCCGGGATCGTCGTTCGTCAACCCCGGAACCGCGATGCGCGACGCGTTGACCCGCGAGGCGGCGCACGTCGTCACCGGTCTGACGTCGATGGGCGACAACTACACTCCGGTGGGGGAGGTCGTCGACGTCAAGTCGATCGTCAACGGCTGCGTCGCGTTGCTCGCCACCGGTGGTTCGACCAACCACACGATGCACCTCGTCGCCATCGCCAAAGCCGCCGGAATCACGCTGACGTGGCAGGACCTGTCGGATCTGTCGGCCGTCGTGCCGCTGATGGCCCGGATCTACCCGAACGGCAAGGCCGACGTGAATCACTTCCACGCGGCCGGTGGACTCGGGTTCGTCATCGGGTCTCTGCTCGACGCCGGGTTGATGCACGAGGATGTGAAAACCGTTGCCGGGCAGGGTCTACGGCGCTACACGCAAGAGCCGAAGCTCGACGGCGACGGGGTGATGTGGCAGGACGGTACTCGGATGAGCCACGACGACACCGTGTTACGAGGCGCGAACGAGCCGTTCAGCGCCGACGGCGGACTGAAGATGCTGACCGGGGCGATCGGCAAGTGCGTCATCAAGACTTCTGCACTGGCACCCGAACATCGCGTGGTCACCGGACCGGCACGAGTGTTCGACGATCAAGCCGACTTCCTCGAGGCATTCGACGCAGGGCTACTCGACGGCGACTTCGTTGCCGTGCTGCGTTATCAGGGCCCGCAGGCCAACGGTATGCCCGAGTTGCACAAGCTCACCCCGGCTCTCGGAATTCTGCAGGACAAGGGACGGTCCGTCGCGCTGATCACGGACGGCCGAATGTCCGGTGCCTCCGGCAAAGTCGCTGCGGCAATTCACCTCACGCCCGAGGCCGCGAGTGGGGGACCGATCGCGAAAATTCTCGACGGTGACATCATCACTCTCGATTCCCTCGGTGGCACACTGTCGATCGACGTACCGCTCGACGAGTTCGAGGCACGGCCGGTCACCGGCCGAGCCTTGGGCAAGGACGAGTGGTCCAGCACCGGTCGCGACTTGTTCTCGGGCATGCGTGCGCTCGTCGGCCCGGCCGACGAGGGTGCAATGTTCGTCATGCGCTGAGCCCCGTAACTCCAGAAGAAGGTAAGAACGTGACTGCATCTCTGCTCGACCGCGTCCCCGTCATCCCCGTCGTCGTCATCGAGAACCTCGATCATGCCGTTCCGATCGCCCGCGCCCTGGTGGCGGGCGGAGTGCCCGTCATCGAGCTGACCCTGCGGACACCGGTGGCCCTCGACGCCATCGAGCGCATCGCCGCCGAGGTCCCCGACATCCTCGTCGGTGCCGGCACCATCATCACTCCCGGCCAGGCCAAGCAGGCCGCAGATGCGGGCGCTCAGTTCCTGGTGTCGCCGGGCTGCACTTCGGGATTGACCAAAGCCATGCGAGACACCGGGCTACCCCACTTGCCCGGTGCTGCAACGGTGTCCGAGGTGCTCACCCTCCTCGAAGCCGGCTACACCGAGCTCAAGTTCTTCCCGGCCGAGGCGTCGGGCGGGGCGAACTTCCTGAAGTCGATCCACTCGCCGATCCCGGCCGCACGCTTCTGCCCGACGGGTGGAATCTCGACCGCCAATGCGTCGACGTACCTGGCCCTGCCGAACGTCGGCTGCGTCGGGGGATCGTGGCTCACTCCGGGTTCGGCCGTGGCGCAGGAGGATTGGGACGCCGTCACTCGGTTGGCCGAGGCCACCTCGACGCTGAAGACCTCAGCTCAGTAGCGGTCTTCGGTACGCGCGTTCATCCGCGGGTGACCGAGATACCGCCGTCGACGTAGAGCGTTGTGCCGTGCACCATCGCGGCGTCGTCGGAGACCAGGAACAACACACCGTTCGCGATGTCCTGTGGTGAAAGGACAATGCCTGCAGGCGTTCCAGCCGTCATGGCATCCAATACCTCCCGCGCGTCCTCGTTGCCCGGCGTCAGCGTCGCACCGGGTGCAAGGGCGTTGACCCGCACGCCGCGTGGACCGAATTCGGCAGCCCAACTGCGCGTGAGTTGTTCGTCGGCGGCCTTGGTTGCGGAGTACATCGCGGCGAACGGGCTCCCCATCGTGGCCATCCACGACCCGATGTTCACGATGGTGCCGCTCCCACGCTCGGCCATGGCCGGTGCCAATTCACCGACGAGCACGTGCGGGGCCCGTACGTTGACGGCGAGCATGGCGTCGAGTTGGTCGTCGGGAATGTCGGCGGTCGCGGTGGCCGGATAGATACCGGCGTTGTTGATCAGAATGTCCACGCGACCTTTCAGAGCTTCGGTGGCGGCCCCAGCGAAGTCGCGAATGTCCTGGTAGCTGCCGGCGAGGTCCACCGGCACGAAACTCGCGGCACCGCCAGCCGCGGAGATTCCATCGACCACCGCCGAACCCTTCGCGGTGTCACGGCCGCTGACGACGATCGATGCTCCGTGCGCGGCGAGAGTCGAGGCGATGGCGGCACCGATACCGCTGGTGGATCCGGTGATGACGGCGGTTCGTCCGGAAAGTCGCTGTGATGCAGAAGAAGTCATGACGTCATGTCTACGGACGCTGAACACGGCCAACCAGGCGTCACTCGACCTAGGTCTGACATGACCAGGCTGGCAACCATCGGTGTCGCTACTGTGGAATTCGTGAGCAACGACAGGTCCGCCCTCAGCGCATTTCTGCGTGATCGGCGCGACCGCATCACCCCGATCGAGGCCGGACTGCACACGTATCCCGGTGCCCGACGAGTGCCTGGACTGCGGAGGGAAGAACTTGCTGCGATGGCCGGAGTGAGCCCGGACTACTACAGCAAACTCGAACAGGGTCGGCAGGCGAACGTGTCGATCGAGGTGCTGCGAGCGATCGCTCGGGCATTGAAGTTGAACGAGGTGGAGTCGGCTCATCTGCTCGACCTTGCATCTCCCGCCGGATCCGTCGATGACGCCACCGAGCGACCGGATCCGGGATTGCTCCAAGTGATGAGGACGCTCGATCACGTTCCGGTGCTGCTACTCGGACGCTCGGGCACCATCCTGGCCAGCAACGCATTGGTTCGATCGGTGCTGAGTCTGCCGTCGTCGGCCGGAGACTCGCTGTTCGACTATCTGTTTCGCAATCCCATCGCCCGCGAGCGAATCGTCAACTGGTCGCAGTTCGCGGCCGCCGCGGTCGCCAATCTGCGCCGCGACCTCGCCCGTCGACCCGGGGACGGTGTGCTCACTGCGTTGATCGACGAATTGCGTTCCACCGAAACTTGTTTCGAGCAATGGTGGAGTGACCACGAGGTCCGTGAATTCGAACGTGCAACCAAGATCATCCAACATCCGGCGGCGGGGACCCTCGAATTCGGTATCGAGTTTCTGACCTCGCCCAGCGAGCCGGGGCAGAGTCTCATCGTCTACACGGTCGAGGACGGGTCGAGCACCGCCAAGATCCTGTCGATCCTGGCGAGCTGGGACCCCAATTCGGCAATCACCACCTGAACTCGAGATCGACCGGATTCGATTCGATGGAACCCGACGCGTCGGTGCGGCGTCCTACTAGCTGTCCGTCATCGAACAATCGGGGGAAATGGTCATGTCGAATCCGTACGAGCAGTCGGAGTTCCAGCAGCCCTATCCGGCAGCGCAGTCCTATGTACAGGCACCGACTCTGCCGTCGTCCAATGCGGGATGGGCCGTCGTCGCCGTCATCTTCTTCTGGCCGCTGGCCATCCCGGCCTTCAATCACGCACTGAAGGTGCATCCGCTGTGGATGATGGGGGACGCTCAGGGCGCGCTCTATTCGTCGAATCGTGCCGGGTTCTTCGGCAAACTGTCGCTGGGGATATTCGTCGTCCTGATGGTCCTGTACTTCGCCTTCATTGCACTGGTCGTCGCGAACTCGTACTAGGTCCCGACACTTGACCTCGACATGACTCAGGTTTTTCGCATCGCGGGCGTGGACACAGAGTCCGATCCCGATCGTGCCGCGCTGACGTGGTTGTGTCGGCTCCCAGGGTGCCCGGCCTCGTCGCTGGCCGGGCACTGTCCGAGCTGGTGGTGTCGTCAAAGTAGACTCCATAGACCGTGAGCCTCACCCTCGGAATCGTCGGACTGCCCAACGTCGGCAAGTCCACCCTCTTCAACGCACTGACCAACAACGATGTGCTGGCCGCGAACTATCCATTCGCCACCATCGAGCCCAACGTCGGTGTGGTCGCGCTGCCGGATCCCCGGCTCGAGAAGCTGGCCGAGGTGTTCGGTTCGGAGAAGCTCGTGCCTGCGCTGGTGTCGTTCGTCGACATCGCCGGCATCGTCAAGGGTGCGTCCGAGGGCGCAGGTCTGGGCAACAAGTTCCTCGCCAACATTCGTGAAGCCGACGCCATCTGCCAGGTCGTTCGTGTCTTCGCCGACGACGACGTGGTGCACGTCGACGGTCGCGTCGACCCGACCGCCGATATCGAGGTCATCGAAACAGAACTGGCGATCGCAGATCTGCAGACCCTGGAGAAGGCCATCCCGCGCCTCGAGAAAGAGGTGCGGATCAAGAAGGATCGCAAGCCTGCACTCGACGCGGCGCTGGCAGCGCAGGCTGTGCTGAACGACGGCAAGACGCTGTTCTCTGCCAAGGCGAAGCTGGACTTCGAGCTGCTCGGTGAATTCCAGCTGCTCACCACCAAGCCGTTCCTCTACGTCTTCAACGCCGACGAGTCGGTGCTCACCGACGACGCGAAGATCGGTGAGCTCGCGCGTCTCGTTGCTCCCGCCGACGCCGTGTTCCTCGATGCCAAGATCGAATCCGAGTTGCTCGAACTCGACAAGGAATCGGCAGCGGAACTGCTCGAATCCGTCGGACAGACCGAGCCCGGTCTCGACGCGTTGGCTCGCGCCGGCTTCCACACCTTGGGCCTGCAGACCTACCTCACCGCAGGCCCGAAAGAGGCTCGCGCGTGGACCATTCATCGTGGTGACACCGCACCTCAGGCAGCGGGCGTCATTCACACCGACTTCGAGCGCGGATTCATCAAGGCCGAAATCGTCTCCTTCGACGACCTCGTCGCCGCGGGTTCCATGGCCTCGGCCAAGGCTGCAGGCAAGGTACGCATCGAGGGCAAGGACTACGTCATGTCCGACGGCGATGTGGTGGAGTTCCGCTTCAACGTCTAGAGCGACGAATCCGCCGAATCGGTGGCGCAGTACGACCGCAGGTCGGATATTCTTACCGCGGTGGTACGCGCCACCGACTGCGCTTCCACGTGGCAACCACGTGAATCATCGAGGAGAGGCCTGACCAGCTCAGGACATGTCCGGATGGGGTGCGGCGCAGAAATGCGCCATCTTCATTCCGCCGATGCCCGACATCGGTTGACGAAAGGACATGACATGTCGTCGAAGGACGAGAAGAACCTGACTCAGGTGATCGAGAAGATCTCGAAGATGGAGGAACCGCGGCGTTCGGTCATGCAGCGTGTGCACGACATCATCGTGTCCGCGGCCCCCACGTTGAAGCCGCGGATCTGGTACGGAATGCCCGCCTACGCGAAGTCGGCGAGCACGCCGGCGCTTGTGACACTGCGCAACGACGATCGATTGAATCTGGCCATCACCGAGAAGGCGGCATTTCACGCTGCCGGTGGTGCGGACGGGCAATTGATGCCGGCGGCGTGGTATTTCGAGACTGTGGACGACGCTACGGCGCAGCGTATCGCCGAGATCGTTCGTTCTGTCGTCGACTGAGCGAGCACGCTCGGTAGACCGAGGGTCCCGGGGGGACAACGAGGCTCACGGGACCCTCGCCGTGACGGAAGATCCAACAGGTCCGTGGTGGCGTGATCTGCGAGTGGGGCGTCGTCGTCTGCGCCGCCCACCGATGCTGACTACGCTCCGAATCAGACGATAGGAGAACGTGAATGGGTCTGCAGGAACTCGAGGCATTGGTGCACCGAACCGCCACTGCTGGGGAACCTTTCGAGCGGGGAGCCGACGAGGCGGAGCAGGCATATTTGTCTTCGCTTGCGGCACGGCCGAGTACGAAGCTGATCTGTGAGGTCGGGTTCAATGCCGGCTTCTCGAGTTGGGCGTTCCTCGACGCATCGACCGACACGACCGTCGTGTCGTTCGACCTGGCCGCCTATGCCTACAGCGACGCCGCGAAAGTCCATATCGACGAACACTTTCCGGGCCGACACACGCTGATTCAGGGTGACTCGCACACCACTATCGCGGCCTATGCGAAGGAACATCCGGACATGCGGTTCGACGTCATCTTCATCGACGGAGACCACTCGGTGGAGGGGGCTCGCACAGACCTCGACGATCTACGTGCGCTCGCTACCGCAGAATCGGTCGTGATCATGGACGACATCACCCCGTGGCTCTGGTTCGGCGAAGGCCCCACTAAGGCGTGGCAGGAAGCGGTCGACGAGGGTCGGATTCTGCACACGCAGTACTTTCGCGACGGTGAACCTGTCGAGGCGGTGGAACCTCCCGCCGCTCGCGCCTGGGCCGAGGGCCGCTACCCCTTCTGAACTTCCGCGCGGTGCAAGCAGCGTTCATCCACGACAGTCGGACACGGCCTGCCGAACCAACTCGGCAGCCTCGTCGGAGTTCGATGCGTAGTGGACATTGTCGAAGCGGTGCAGGTAGGCGTCGTAGATGCTGGAGACCTTCTTGTTCGCGTTGTCCATCGCCACGACACGCTTACCCATCATTGCGGCCAGTACGGCAGCGTGCAGTCGATCGGTGAGGACAACGGGCGCAAGGTTCAGAATGCGTTGCGCCACACGAAGGTTGAGCTTGGCTGTTTGCTCGTACGAGCGTAGGAGAGCGGGGTAGAGCAGCCGATTCGTTCTGGGGAAACGTTGCGCAATCAGAGTCGGCAGCATCACCGCCGTCGAGATCGCCAGATCCGTTCCGCGTAGGCCCCAGTCGTAGTGCACGGACGAGGCGTCGATGTTCACCGCCGCGTGGCCGAGGCTTTCCGAATCGGCGCGCAGGAGTTTCACGACGTCCACAGCAGATCCTTCGGTGCTTCGAGCGATGTCGGCACCGAACGCCATGTCCGGACAGTATTCGACGCGGTTGCTCGGGAAATGGGCGAGCGCCAACTCGTACGAACGCTTTTCACGCAGCATCAGGGTCAGATCCGGGTGCTGTGCGTACAGGGCTGCGGTCCGCGTAAGGGCGTCGGTGTCGGCAAAGTCGATGCTCTGGGGGAGGCAGACGATCTTGTTGCGAGGAAACCGCGCAACGATCGTTTCACGGAATTTTTGGTCGATCGGCCACCGGTCACCGAAATTTCCCCCGCCTTGCAGAAACAGGGTCCCGTCACCGATTCGTTCCTCGAGAAGAGCATGGTTGTGAGTGAACGGATCCGACACGTAGTCGACGTGCACGTTCAACCGCTTCAAATACTCGACCTCGCCGGCGTAGATGAGCGAGTCGCCGGCGTTGTAATGATTCGGAAAATCCAAGTGAGCCACACGATCTCCCGGTGCCGCGTGAGTCCGTAGGACGGCGAGAGTCTCCTCGCGTATCGCGTCGATTGTCTTGCGGGTCATCGGACGCTCGGTCGCTGTCGTCGGCCCAGCGTCGTCACTCGAATCCGCAGTGCGCCGTAGTGAATCCCGATGTAGTGAGCCCACAGACCGACGGGCATCGGTCTCAGTAATTTCGGTAGCCACGGATTACGAACTGTCGCAAGATAAAAGATCGACACTGCATGTACGGGGATCCGGACGAACGACGACGGGTGCGGGCAGCCCGCCGCACGGTGCTTCGTCGACAGTTGGTAGGACGTGTGCCCGTAGGCGCGGCCTTGCACGAACGATCGGCGGACAGTGGTTCTGATGCGGTAAGCGACCAACGCATCGGCGGCATGTCCGAGCGTCAATCCCGCTTGCTGAATCCTCCACGAGTAATCGACGTCCTCGGCACCGCCGATGAGGTCCTCGTCGAAGTCTCCGACCTTCTCGAAAACTTCACGCCACATTGCGAAGTTGCTGCCCGGCGCGTACGGCAGGTAGGCAGTGGAAAACAGAGCACCGGGTGGCGGTACATTTCGCCACTCCGCCACGTCCGCCGAATTGAGGGATTCGATTTCCAGTGCGCCGCCCACGGCGTCGAAGCTGTCGAGCGCACGCACCATCGCAGTCAGCCACGTCGGATGAGCGACGTCGTCATGGTCGACGACGGCCACGATGTCACCGCGTGCGGCTTTCACTCCGACGTTTCTGGCGTACGACACTCCACGCTTGGCGGAGGCGTCGACCCTACGCATCGACAGAGGCAGGGACAGTTCTTCGAGGTGTGCGCGCAGGCCATCGCTCGAGCCGTTGTCGCTGATTATGAGCTCGACATCGCCCGTGTAGTCCTGTGCGGCGATGGCCTCGAGCTGGTCGTCCAGATCGGGCAAACCGTTGTACACGGGGAGGACGATGGAAACCAGACTGATCGGCACGGTCTGACCCTACCGCGAATTCGAGCGCCGATCGGTCGCGTGCACCGCTGACCAGGCGCAGGTCGGCTACTTCTTCCCACGAAGTTTCTTCTCCAGCGGTGTCGGGAAGGAGGGGACCACCGGGGTGCCGTCGAGCAGGGTGGTGAGTCGTTCGGCCTCGGCTGCAACTGCTTTCGATGCCGTCGATCCGACGTCCTTGAGCAATTCGGTGACCACCTCGCCGGAACCGGTCACCGCCCAGCCGCCGACGATGCGGCCCCCGGACCAGATGGTCGGGCCGATGTTGCCGAAGGTGTCGAACAACGGGGCCTTGTGTTCGCCGAGATACCAGGTGCGGTGCTTCCAACCCATCGGCGTCGGATCGAGTGCAGGTAGCAGCATGACACTCGTCTCGGACGGCTTGTCGAAGGTAGTGCTGGACAACATGATTCCGTCGCCCTCGGTCAGTTCGACCGTCTCGGTGTCGAGGCCCGAGACCGCACCGCGAGTCTGCGTCTTGTTCCAGCCCGTCCACCACTGCAGGTCGTCGAGGGTTGCGGGTCCGAATACTTCGAGCCATCGTCGTGCCAGGACCGTCCTCGCCTCGGTCTCGTCGAGTTCGGGAATCCCGTCCGGCCACCAGTGATCGATCGGTGCCCATGCGTGCCGTCGGGAAGTCCACGCGCCCCGCGGTTCGACGCGCACCAATTTTCCCTCGGCAGCCATCATCACCAGCACCTCGGAGGTGACGTACCTCTTGACGTCGTACACCTTGTCGGTGGTCGGTAGCAGCGCGGTCTTGAGCCCGGGCACGGCGGCCGAGAGCTCGGCTCCGGTCGCGGTCCCCATCGATCGCAACGCCGATTCGGTCTCGGCTTCGGTTGCGGCGAGCCATGATTCGACGTCGTCGATCACCGGTTCGGTGGGCAAAGTGGAGACCTGCTTGATCAGCCGCGCTCGCATGGTGCGCGCAACCCCGAGGCTCGCCGCAGCGTGAATCATCGGAACGTCGTCATGAGCGACGACGAACATCGTGCGCCGCATCGCCATCAACCGCACCAGGCTCCGGCGCTCGTACATCGCATCACGAACATCCGAGAGTCCCAGTGTTCGAGCGCGGGCGAGCACCGACAGATACACCGTCGCCGGATCGGTCGCATGCAACGCGAGGAGTGACGACACCACACCTTCGGTGGTCGAGGCACGGGCGAAGTGCTGCGCGACGAGCCGGTGTCGGCGCTGAGCGTCGGTGATCTTCACGCGATCAGTGTGACTGCTCTTGTGGCGCAGGGCCGACGAATCCGGTGAGAAGAGCGTCGGCGATGTCGTTCATCCCGTGTGCGCGGGCGTCGTCTGCCGCACCGACGTGGTCGTATTCGACCAACTCGAACGACACTGTCCAGCTGCCACTGTCGTGGTCGTCGAGCACCGCGTAGCGGGCATGCGGAGACCCGGATTCCATGACGTGAGGGTAGGGGAGATCGTCGTCGTACGCGGGGGTGCCGACGCTTCCGGGATTGACCACGAGTGTGCCGCTGGGGAGAGTCCACTGTCGCTGCAGGTGGGTGTGTCCGCAGGCGATGACAGCTTTGTCGGTGAAACCTGCTGCCCGGTCGAGAATTTCGGCATCGGTTGCCTCGCGAGAGCCGTCGGGGTCGACCGAGTGCAGAAAGTACTGCTGATCATCGGTGGGCGTTCCGTGCACTGCGAGGATTCCGTGATCGAGGTCGAGTGAGAACGGCAGCGAGCCCAGCCACTGTCGATGCTCGTCGTCGAGTCGATCATGGGCGTGCCGATCCCAACTACCCATCGAATCGGGATGCTGTTCGAGCAGATAGCGATCGTGATTGCCCGCGATCGTGGGCATGTCCAAGGCCATAAGGCGATCCGCAGTTCGACGCGGATGCAGGCCACCGGAGAGCAGATCGCCGAGATTGATCACCGAGTCGACGCGATGACGTTCGATGTCTTCGAGGACGGCGTCGAGCGCCGCGATGTTGCCGTGAATATCGGCAATGAGAGCTACTCGCACGACCACAGAATCGCAGCGTGGGCAGTCGACTGCAACACGGCAGCCGTAACGCGATCGAAGCAGGTTGTGGTTCCGCCGGACATACTTGCAGGATGGCAAGTCGTGGGCGGGTCCGGAGCTGGGAGATTCTCGGCATGCAGGGCGTGATCGATTCCGAAGACACCCCGGGAGGAAGTTGGACGCCGTCGGGATCCGTCGCGGTTCGCGGATTTCCTGCTCTGACTCCAGGCGAGGATGTGTAGTTCGAATGGCAGGCCCAGGAGGAACCTCGGTACGGGTACAACTTCTTCACAGTTCGCGCCTGGCCGGTGGACACCGAGCCGGTCGAACAGGCGAGTCGTCCGACGTCCGGTGCTGGGGATATTGCCCCTGACGGCACCATTACCGAAATCACAGACGTGGATTGGGAAGAGCCGGTTCGGGTCGGAACGTGGTCCGTCGGGGTTGTGTCCGTGTGGAACGGCGAAGAAAGTTGGGGCGTCATCGATTCCGAGGACACTCCAGGTGGGTGCTGGGCATTCTTCAGTGCACTCCATCCCGATGAAGTCGTCGACTCTCGATCGGTAGGAGGCTTCAGCATCGGTGGGGGTGTGTCCAACCTCGAGGTAGGCGAGCAGGTCGACTTCGAGTGGGAACCTGCTATCGATCAGGACGGCTATCGATTTCGTGCGATCAAGCTCCGACCGCGTCGCGAGATTCCGCCGTGGCGGATCGAACGGTTCGAGAGCTGACGCGGCTCTACCCGTACGGGCGGGGTGGCAAAGGATTGATGTCGTCGCTGTCCCAGGTGACCTTTCGGTATGCGCTGGTGTCGATCACTTCCAAGTCGGGATGCGAAGACAGTGCCAGGGCGCATGCAGTCGAGGAGCCGACGTAGGTCGACATCAGGTCGATGTCGGAGACTACGAACCACGCCCGGTCTTGGGGCCACCACAGATTCGGCCGC
Source organism: Rhodococcus sp. 05-2254-2 (assembly GCF_002259095.1). Taxonomy (NCBI): domain Bacteria; kingdom Bacillati; phylum Actinomycetota; class Actinomycetes; order Mycobacteriales; family Nocardiaceae; genus Rhodococcus; species Rhodococcus sp. 05-2254-2. The sequence continues at coordinate 641,871 of NZ_NOZJ01000001.1, forward strand.
ACGCTCCGAACGTGCGAACTGCATCGTGCACCGTCCCGCGCGTCAAGTAATTGCCTCGGCCCGGAATACGAACGAGCGGAACGGAATTGGGTAGTTTCATGCGATGTCCGGAACGGCCTTCCCGCAGGCCGAATCAGCATTCGTCCGGAGTGCTCGTGTGTTGGACGAGGACCTCGGCCAGCGCCGCGAATTGTTGTTCCGGCATGTCGCCTTTATCGGGTTCCTCGTTCCAGACGTCGTCACTCCCGTCACCGGAACCGGCAAGTCTGCCAGCGTGGAGTAACGATTCCCATTCGACGGTCTGATGGATCACGCCGCCTGTATGCGCGGCTACGTCGGCCCAACGCACCGAAATTCGCTCGCCGGTGTCGCGGTCGATACGAGCCGCGGGATGCAATACCCGTGAATACAGGGTGTAGATCGGCGGCACCAGCGATCCGATTGTGTACTCGAAACTGGGCAGCGCCTGGGCGATCCAATCGCCGGGCGATGCATCTGCTTCTACGTCGTCGACCCGCCACACCGACGACTCATGGGTTGGGTCGATGTGGTGGTCGGGGTGCTGAGGACCGCCGGCACCGGAGTTTTCGCGGTCGTTCACAAGCCCGAGCCTGCCACGCCGACTCAACCCGCTGCCCCTACGTCACGTCGGCCCCGTCACGTTGTTATCGTTCATCTCGCAAAACATGCGGACTCTGGTTTCGCATCGTTGACTCGTCGTCAATGAGACAACGGTGGGTCGGGCGCGGTTACATTCGGCGATCCGCGACCAGTTCGCCGTCGACGCGGACCGTGGGGAGCCATGTCGCCAAGGTGCGTCCGAGCGTGGCGACCATTCGCGGTCCGAAGACGCACAAGGTGCGTTCCCACGGGTGGCCGAAGGTGCCTTCGGCGAATCCGTCACGCGCGAAGATGTAGTAGTCGCCGTTCGGGTGGACGGGCACCCGCCATTCGGCGTTCTCGGCAGCGTCGGCATGTGCTTCCGCGTCGAAGCTGTAGCCGGGGTGTTGCCAGTCCAGGGCGACAAAGGTGGGGCTGTCCGCAAACTCGGTGACGAAGCAGCGCAAGGCTTCCGCGTTGACAGCGTCGGCTCGGGCAGACCAGGAGGCCGTGGTGCGGACAGAGTGGGCAGACAGGTCGAATGTCATGGATGGTGCAGGCTCGGCAATGGCCGGCCACGACTCAGGTTTGGTCCCGGGTCGAAAATCGAACCTCCTCTTGAACACCGACCAGTGCTCAGCTTCGACATTGCGGTCGAGTTCGGTCCACCCGATGGGTAACGCAGATCCGAAGTTCCTCGTCAGCTTGGTCGTCATCGGCCTATCGTCCCAGAGGCTGAGAAACCAGGCTGACAGGAACCGATAGGGAAAAGGGTGACTGTCGCATGGTGGCTACGGTGTGTGCCATCACCTTCGCTGTGCTGCTGCACATCGTCGCCGCTCGAATCTCCGCTCGTGAGAACTACCGCCGTAGATTGCCCACTGCGAACGGCTCGTATCCGGTCAGACCTGCACAACGGCAATCTGCGATCACAACCACAGGGCTGAAACCGTTACGGCGCGAACACCTTGCCGGGGTTCAGGATTCCGTGGGGATCGAGCGCCTTTTTCACCGCTCGGTGCATGTCCAACACCACCGGATCGAGTTCTTGCACCAGACCGTCCATCTTGAGCAGTCCGACTCCATGCTCGCCGGTGACGGTGCCACCGAGTTCCAGTGCCGCGTCGATGATTTCGGCAAAGGCGGCCTGAGCGCGTTCCCGGGCCGGAAGGTCGTCGTGTGGCGTGATGAGCAATGGGTGCAGGTTTCCGTCGCCTGCGTGGGCGATGTTGGCGATCGTCGTTTCGTAGCGTAGGCCGATCTGCTCGATGCGCGAGAGCATCTCGGGCACATGCTTCTTCGGCACGCAGACATCCTCGGTCAATACCGGCCCCAGGCGCTCCATCGCCGGATACGCCAACCGTCGGGCACTGAACAGCGCGTCGGCCTCCTCCTGATCCGTCGAGACCGCGGACCACGTGGCCCCGGCCTCCTCGAAGCAGGAGAGCATCTTCTCGGCTTGCTGATCGCCGATCGGTCCGGGATCGTCGATCCGCCCGAGCAGCACCACATTCGCCTCCACCGACAGCCCCATGTTCTTCCAGGCGTCGACGGCGATAAGGCACTGCTTGTCGATCAGCTCCAACGCGGAGGGCGTCAATCCGGCGGCGGCCACCGCGGCGACGGCACGCCCGGCGTCGACGATCGAATCGAAGTAGCCGGCGACGGTCCGCTGCGGATCCTGGAGCGGACGCAGCTTGAGGGTCACCTCGGTGATGATGCCGAGCGTGCCTTCCGATCCGACCATCAGGCCCGTAAGATCTTATCCGGCAACGCCTTTCGCGGTCTTTCGCCCGAGCCTCACCAATTCTCCGGTACCGGTGACCACCTGCATGCCCATGACGTAATCGCGGGTGACGCCGTACTTCACGCAGCACAGTCCGCCGGCGTTGGTGGCGACGTTGCCGCCGATGGTCGACCACGGAGCGCTGGCCGGATCCGGCGGGTACCAGAGACCCTGTTCGGCGACCACTGCCCGCAAGTGGTCGTTGACCACCCCCGGCTCGACGACGGCGTAGCGTTCGAGCGGGTCGATCTCCTTGATCGCGTCCATGCCGTCGAGGGCGAGTACGACACATCCCTCGGTGGCGTTCGCGCCGCCGGACAGCCCGGTGCCCGCCCCGCGAGTGACAATGGGCGCGCCGTGAACGAGGCATGCGCGAACGACGGCCTGCACTTCCTCGGCGGAGCGGGGCCGAACGACCGCGATCGGGACCGAATACGGTGCCCACTCTGCCTCGTCGTGTTGGTACGACGCGATGACGTCGGGATCGACAACGATCCGATCCGTGGGGAGCGAGTTCGACAACCGATCGACGAGCGACATGTCTCGACTGTAGCTATGCGATGTCCGATAGCGTCGGGTCATGGCAGTCGACTTTTCGTGGTCTCAGTTTCTGTGGATTGTCTTCATTTTCGTCGGCGTGCCGTCGACGTTCTGGGCTCTTGCTCTGTGGGCCGTCTTCGCGAAGCGTCGAGAAGGAAGGGGAACCGGTCCGCTCGGCTTGTGGGCCACCGGATCGACTGCTGCCGCATCGGGTTTCGTAGCGTGTGCAGGGTGGCTGAGCTGGTCTGCCGACTACCGAGGCGAAGTGCGTGGCCCGGGTCTCCCGGCCCCGAACGAGTTCCCATCATGGCAAGTCGCAGCGTGCGGTGCGACGGTCGTATTGCTGTGCCTGCTGGCCGCGCATCTGTCACGATGGCCGAAGACCGGCGGACACGTCGCTGCGTTGGGCACGACGGCGGGGTTCTCAACGGCGTTCTGCGTCGAAGCGAGTACCGATGTCACCGGGCAGTCGGGTGTGGGTGTCATTCTGTGCATGCTCGGCTGGGGATTCAGCTTGACCCTGCTGATCCTCATTCGAAACGCGGTCGTTGGGCGGAAACAGCCTGCACGCGAGCCGTGAACGACGTCAGATTTCGATACCCGTTGCCTCGACCACGCTGGCCCACAGGGCATCTCGCACGCGAGGTGAATCACCCCGCCACGACGGGTAGTGCGTCGGACGCGGGGCTCGGTCGTGCCAGAACGTGCCGGTACTGGTCAATGCCTGGTCGGATGCGACGAGCCAGACGATGGTATCGGCCCCGTCGTCGGCACTGCGCAGAATCGGCTTCATCACCGAACCGAACAGTGGCATCGATCCGGTGACGCCGGGTGTCGCCGCCCAGCCGGGATGCATGCTGTGCACCACCGGATCGTCTTCGAGCGAGAACCGCTCGGCCAGTTGCTCGGTCACCACCACCTGCATGCGCTTGGTCCTGGCGTACGCCGTCATACCGGAGTACTTGCCGTTCTCGTACTCGAAATCCGCGGACTGCAGCGGCACCGGATACATGCCGCCGCTGGAGACGAACACGACCCGCGATCCGGCGTCGAACAGTTCGCGCAGTCCCACCGTCAGTGCGACCGGCCCGAGAACGTGGGTGGCGAAAGCAGATTCGTGACCTTGTGCGGACAGCTGCCGCCCGTCCGGCATGACCCCGGCGCAGTGCACGAGCGCGTGCACAGCGGTGAGTTCCGACGCCAATGACGCGATCAACTCGGCAACGGAATCGAGGTTGCTGATATCGCACTCGCGCACCACGAGCGAGGCGTCGGGCACGTCGTCTCGGATGGCGGCGGCCGCGGACTCCAGCCGATCGGCAGACCTACCGACCAGATGTACCCGTGCCCCCAACCTGGCCAGTTCCTTCGCCGTGGCTGCGCCCAAGCCGGACGACGCACCGGTCACCACCATGTCGATGGGGGAGGGGAACGGCGTCGGATCCGCGGCCCAGAATCGGCGACGCACCGTGGCACCGATGCGGGAGTATCCGGGAACGACTGCTCTGTCGAGGATCGTGTCCAGCGTGCGGGTCAGCAATGACATGCCGCTTTGATACCCCGCGGTAACCGGATGTATGCGCGCCCGCACGCTGGGGTCGATGCCAGAATGTGTCCATGGTTCACCCCGCCGTCTCCGACGTCACCCGCGAGATCCTCGCCGAACTTCCCGCCCACCGACGCGAGACGTTCGAGTTGCGTCTCGAGCAGTGGTTTCCCGATCTGCACGACGCGGTGACTGCCGTCTACCCCGATCCCGACGCCGTGGCGGCCACCCTCGTGGAGATCGCTGCGCGCGCCTATGCCGCCCGCCCGGAGGATCTGCACCGGCTCGATCAGCGTCGTTTGCTCGAACCGGACTGGTTTCAGCAGCCGGACATGTTCGGTTACGCCTGTTACGTCGACCGGTACGGCCGAACCCTGCGCGGGGTGGGGGACCGGCTCGACCATCTGACCGATCTGGGTGTCACCTACCTGCACCTGATGCCGCTGCTGCAACCGCGGCCCGGCGACAACGACGGCGGCTACGCGGTGATGGACTACCGAGCGGTGCGCGAGGATCTCGGTACCAACGAGGACTTACGGGCACTCGCGGAGACGTTACGCGGCCGCGGCATCAGTCTCGTGGTCGATCTGGTGCTCAATCACGTTGCTCGCGAACATGAATGGGCCGAGAAGGCGCGCGCAGGCGATCCGAAGTATCGAGACTACTTTCTGATCTATCCCGATCGCACCACCCCGGACTCGTACGAGCGCACTCTCCCCGAGGTGTTTCCGGACTTCGCGCCCGGCAGCTTCACCTTCGACGACACCCTCGGCGAGTGGGTGTGGACGACGTTCAACGAATGGCAGTGGGATCTGAACTGGGCCAATCCCGCTGTGCTGCAGGAGTTCGCGAGTATCGTGCTGCACCTGGCAAACCTCGGGGTGGAAGTGCTGCGCCTCGATGCGATCGCATTCCTGTGGAAGCGGCTGGGAACCAACTGCCAGAACCAGCCCGAGGTGCACGCGGTCACCCAGGCCTTGCGCGCTACTGCTCGACTCGCTGCTCCGGCCACGTTGTTCAAGGCCGAGGCGATCGTCGGACCCCGGGATCTGCTGCCGTACCTGGGTCAGGGGCGGCACACCGGCCGAGTCTCGGACATCGCCTACCACAACTCGCTGATGGTGCAGGTGTGGTCGATGTTGGCAACGGGCAGTACAGCATTGGCGCGACACGCTTTGGCGTCTTTGCCCCCGACGCCGCCGAGTGGCACCTGGGTGACCTACGTTCGCTGCCACGACGACATCGGCTGGGCCATCGACGACGGCGACGCGGCGTCTCTCGGGCTCTCGGGCGCAGGGCATCGCCATTTCCTGGCCGACTGGTACTCCGGGGACTTCGACGGCTCCTGGGCCGAAGGCCTTGTATTCCAGTACAACCCGGACACCGGCGACCGCCGGATCAGTGGAACCGCAGCAGCGCTGACCGGTCTGGGCCCGTCCCGCCTGGATCCCGACGGCGCGTTCGGGCGAATCTTCTTGGCGCACGCCGTCATTGCTGGATGGGGCGGAATTCCGGTTGTGTGGAGCGGCGACGAGCTCGGCTCCCCGGGCGATCCGAACTGGGCCGAGGAGCCAGCTCATGCCGAGGACAACCGGTGGGTGCATCGGCCGCGCGTGACCGACGCCGATCGCGCCGGCCGATTCCAGCAGGGGAGCGACGCGCAACGAGTGTTCGACGGGATCGCGCGGATCGCGAAGGTGCGCGCCGGACTACCGATGTTGCACGCCGAGGCACCGGTGGACGTACAGAGTGAGTCGGACGACGGTCTGCTCGTGGTGCGCAGGCGGCATCCGAGCGGCACCCTCGTCGCCCTCTACAACGTCACCGCCGAACACCGGCAGTTCCCGCACGCGCAGCTGATCGAACTCGGAATTCCGGCCCCGGTCGAGGTCCTCTCGCAGCACGATCTGCAGGTCGACGACGCCGGCTGGGTGTGGTTGCCGCCGTACGCGGCGTGGTGGATCGTCGACAGCCCGCTGCGTTAGGAGAGGCGGAGCCGTGACCGGGCTGTTACCCTCCCCGAGACGGTCGGCTGGATACGAACAAGGGGACAATCTTCATGCTGCATGGTCGGATACGAAGTCTGGTGCTCGCTGTAGTGGCGGTGTTGGTCGCCACGATGGCAACGGTGCTGATGGGGACCGGTGTGGCGAAGGCCGACTCCGAGCTCGTCTACGTCTACTCGCCGTCGATGGACAAGAACATTCCGGTCAAGGTGCTCAAAGCTGCAGGCGGCGGCCCCGCACCCACCCTGTATCTGCTCGACGGCCTGCGTGCGCCCGAGAACGACAACGGCTGGCTCATCGAGACCGACGTCGAGAGCTTCTTCGCCGACAAGCACGTCAACGTGGCCATCCCGTTCGGCGGCGGCGGCACCTTCTACTCCGACTGGCAGCGTGACGACCCCAAGCTCGGGCGTGTGAAGTGGGAAACCTTCCTCACCCAGGAGCTGCCTCCGTTCATGGCGGATCGCTTCGGCAGCGACAACGTCAACAACGCGGTGGCCGGACTGTCGATGAGCGGAACCTCGGCGCTCAACCTGGCCGCCCACCACCCCGACTTCTACAAGGCCGTCGCATCGTTCAGCGGCTACCCGACCGCCAGCAGCCCCGGGTTCGCTCAAGGTATCGCCGTCGCCGTCGGCGAGATGGGCGGCAACGCTCGCAACATGTGGGGTACCTGGCCGTCCGCGGACTGGATCCGCAACGACCCGTCCCTCAACGTCGGTGCGCTGCGCAACACGGCAGTCTTCGTCTCCTCGGGAAGTGGCTCACCGGCCACGGACCCTGTGTTCAACCCGGCCAGCAGCAGCTTCGACCCGGTCAGGTTCGCGCAGATGGTGCCGCTCGAAACAGCCGCAGGCATGAGCAGCCGGGCATTCGTTCCGCTGCTGCAGGCTGTCGGTGGTCGACCCAACGTCAAGATCACCGGTACCGGCGTGCACTGGTGGAACCACTGGGAGCAGCACCTGCACGACGCATGGTTCGAGACAATCGCCCCTGCCGTCGGCGGCTGACAGCTACTCTTTCCGCCATGACGCCACCGCGGATCACCGTCGACTACACGGTGCTCGATTGCCCGGATCCAGCTGCGCTTGCCCGCTTCTACAGCACAATTCTCGGCTGGGAGCCTGCCGGCGACGACGGTGACTGGGTGGTGATTCACGGCCCGGGCGAGCTGCGGTTGGCGTTCCAGCGTGCGCCGGAGTTCACTCCGATCGACTGGCCGAACGACGGGATCAAGATCCACCTGGACCTCGTGGTCGACGACATGGAACAGGCCAGGGACTTCGTCGTCGACGCCGGGGCCGAACTCATCGACCACGCGCAGCCCTCGTTCTGGGTGTACCGCGATCCCGCGGGGCACATCTTCTGCTTGTGCAAAAGAGAATGAAGGAACCGTCATGGTCAGCGAAACCCACCCGGTACTCGTCGAGCGATCAGCCCTCGTCCGCGCCGACGCCGCGACCGTGCACGCTCTGATCGACAACTTTCACCATTGGCAACAGTGGTCGCCCTACGAGGGACTCGACCCTGGTTTGCAGCGCACCTACACCGGTCCCGACGCGGGAGTGGGGGCGTCGTACTCGTGGTCGGGTAACCGCAAGGCCGGCGCGGGGACGATGACCATCACCGAATCGATTCCCGAAGAACTGATCGTGCTCGACCTCGCGTTCACCAAGCCGTTCAAGAATCGGAACGTCACGGCGTTCCTGCTCGAGCCTGTCGCCGACGGGACCCGGGTGACCTGGCGTATGTCGGGAAAGCAGAGCAAGCTGTTCGCTCTGATCGGAAAAGTGTTCTCGATGGACAAGCTCGTCGGACCGGATTTCGAGAAGGGGCTCAGGCAGCTCGCCGTTGTGGCCGAGAAGGGCTGAGTCGGTTCTCCCGTAGATCCGCCTGCTCGCCGAGCCAGCGGGCGAGAACCTGGCAGCCGGTGAGGCCGTCTGCATAATCCTCGCGCGCATAAGCGATGTGTCGGCCACCGCCGGGGTTCGACCACTCGAATCGACGCCAGCGCATCGACTGCGGCAGATACCCGCCCAATTCTGCGGCCGCAGTGCGGAGGCGTCGAACATCTTTCGCCCACTGCGAGGGTCGAAGGCGCGTCCGGGTCGCGTTTTGGAAGCTGTTGCTGCGCAGTAAGTTCAGTAGTTCACGCAGCCAGATTTTCGGAGTGCGAAACGACATCCATCGGGTCAGGTCGGCAACGTCGCGAATGAGACTGTCGTCGCTTGCGTTGCAGATCATGTCGGACTTCAGACCGATCCACTGAACCGGAATCGACTCGGGCAGAGCCGGACCCGCACCGGCGACGCCGCGCCCGGTGCAGCCGTCGACGGCACCCACCGGCTGCTGAGGATCCGACACCAGACCAGCGGCAACGATGCGGCTGCCGTCGATCGTCCCGTCGTGGACGAGACCGAGGACCTCGCGCACCACCGTCGCTCCCTGGGAGTATCCGATCAGCGCAATCGGCCCGGCAGTGCTCTCGAGTGTGCGGCGTAGACGCCGGACACCGATGTCTGCACTGTGCCGAAAGCACAGTCCACCGAGCGCGACCGGACCGTACGACGCCGGATAGCCGATCCAGCGGCCGACGAAGCGGTCGTCGAGCTCGCGGGTGACGCAGGCCAGCAGGCCCGTCACTCGTGTCCGGTGGTCGGACGGGTGTGATTCACCGGTACCCCCGACGGCGAGTACGGTGACCGTTTCTTGGCTCATGGCTGTCAGTCTGGTCGGGGAACCTGAGCCCGACGCCCGACAAATGCTGAGAACTGTCTGGCAGTTCGGTCCCGGTCAGGTCAGAGCAGTGCGTACCTCGTCGAGGGCGTCGCGAAGGAGTGCCTCGTACAGATCCGGGTCGGGTACGGCTGCGCTGTTCGACGTGATTCCGATGGTGACGGTATCGCCGATGCCGTGGACTCCGTGGGTCAGGCTCATGGCGGGGGACAGGGCCGGAAAACCTGCGGTGAATCGGACGCGGCCGCCGCCGAGCGTCAGGTCTGCAGCACCGCGCGAAACACTGGACACGACGGTGTTCCCGGTGACCATCGGAGGGGCTGCGGTCGGATCGAACTGCGCGACGCCCCATTCGGCCAGAAACGCCGGCACGTGTACTTCGACGTCGTCCTGTGAGGCGCGGGCTGCCCGCGACAGCGGATGATTCGCGCGAGCTCGGCGCGCAGCCAGATCGGCGGCGACGAGCTGACTGCGAGTACGAATGTCCGGTTCGGCGGGAAACAGTCCGACGCCGACGTTGCCGAAATTGTTTCGCGCGTCGGCTCGCTCATCCCTGGCGACGGTGACCTCGGCGGCCAGATCCGGACCGTCGCCGAGAAGCCGTTGCAGTGCAACGGATACTGCAGTCAGCACGAACGTGGTGACGGTGGTCCCGCCGGACTGCAGCTCGGTTTTCGGAAGCACGATGGTCCGCACCGACATCCGGCCGGTGGGCGGCACGTCGAGGTCGGTCGGAGCGCGCGAAGGTGCGGGCGGGGGAATGTCGCCCGAATCGGTACCTCGCCCGAGGCTCAGCGCGTCGCGTCGCGCGCGGACACCGCCGCGAACCATCTGCGCCAGCCGAAGCGGAAGAGTTGCGGCGGCAACGATTGTGGATGCCGACTCGAACGCCGCACGAGGCTTTACTTGGACGCACGCCGGTGGGAGTGGATGCGTGCCGAACAGGTCGCGAGCAGCGCGCGCGGCCAGTGTTCCGTCGGCCGCCGCGTGCGAAAGCTGCAGCACGGCAACGAGGGCCGTGCCGCCTGGAGCCTCGACGATGTTCGGATACAGGTGCAGGTGCCACACGGACACTCGGGGGTCGACCTGACGTGCGAACGATGCAGCGATCGCCTCGAGGCACTCCGACCACGTGCTCGTTTTCCGGTGGACGGAGATCGCGTCGGAGCGCGGGCCCGCCTCGGTCCAACGGGGATAATCGAGGCCGCACGCGACGTCACTGATGCGTCGACTCAGGACCTCGATGCGGCTGCCGCGCTCGTGCAATCGGGCCACCTCGGAATCGAGGTCTCCCGATCCGCTGGCGAAGCAGTACAGCAGAAACTGGTCGCTCGGAATCTTCGACGCCATCCAGTACGCACGCGCGTCGGTCGGATGCAGGCGGGTCGATCCGGGGCGGTTGTGGGCGGCTCGAACGCGGGGCACGCGTCGAGCCTATGCGTCCCTGTGTGAACCGGAAATCCACAGACTGGCTGGTCCCATTCTGTGAACTGTCACCAGGATGGGCCGAGGACTTCTTCGATTGCCTGGAGGTCCGCCGGCGCCATGGGCGCTAGCCTGATCCAATGCATCGACCAGCACTGTGGCCGCGACGCCGCGGCGGCACCCAACGGCGGGTGTCGTGACGCCCAGAGTTGCCTCGGGCTATCGGGCTGGACTGCGTTCCTCGACCAACGCCGCCGCATCGGCCGACTTCGTCACCGACATCTCCTACACCGAGTACGGCTCCGCGGCCTGCACCCTCGGGGTCGCGGCGGACAACACCGTGTTCGTCGCACCCGCGTTCACCGTGGACGGCATCGGGGTACTGTGCTCGTCCGATTTCGGAAAGTCATGGCGTGCATCGGTTCCCGAGGGCCTGCGGCAGGGTCGGAATCGTCCGTATCTGTATTTCGACGACGTCGACGAGCGTCTGTTTCTGCACGCCGGACGATTCGACGCGGTGCCGCCCCATCAGATGCGAACGGGCTTCACCCTGGGGGTCAGTGACGATCGGGGCGAAACCTGGCGCACGCGCACAGTGGCATCGAAAGCCAGAATGGATGCCAAAGTGTTTGCCGGTCCGAGCAATTCACGGGCCGGAAGGGTTACGTATCTCTCCGCGCCCACGCCGTTCGCAGTACGTGTGCGGCCACTGATCAACGTCACCCGTCAGGTCATCTGGCGGTCCTTCGACGGCGGGGTGAAGTGGGAAGTAGCCGGTGGTTTCGACATCGATTCCAAGAACATCCCCGGATTGCCGAGTCGGGAGTACGTCTCGTTCGGTAAGGGTGTGGTCGGTCCGGACGGCACCGTCTACATCGGTGGCCGCTACGGTCGACGGTTCGCTGTGGCGGTCAGTCGCGACGAGGGTCTGACGTGGGACGTTCGGATGGTTCCGGGATCGGCGCTGGCGAAGTACCACAACGCAGTGCATTTTCTGCTGCTCGGTTCGCGCTATCTGCTGCCGGAGTCGATGGCCGTCGACGACGACGGAAACGTGTACGCGGTGTGGCCGGACCGCGACGGATTGCTGCATGCTTCCTGGTCCTCGGACGGCGCGGCGAATTGGTCGAGGCCGGTGGTGGTGTCGGCACCGGGAGTGCGCGACGCCCGCTTCGGCGCGATCACCGCCACCGGGTCCGGGCGGGTGGGCATCGCATACTACGGACGCGAGAAGGGGCGTGCCTTCCACGGCTTCATCGCGCAGTGCCGCGACTTCCGTACCGGCAGCCCGGTGTTCGTCGGCGGTAAGTACAACGAACCCGATGCACCGCTGTTTCCCTACGGATTCTGCAGTGGCGTTGCGGGTTTCGGTTTGGGTCGCTCACTCAACGAGATAGTCCGCGTGCATTTCGCCCCCAACGGTGACCTCGTGACCGGGGCCGCGATGCAGATGCGGGGACGAAACAGGCAACGCCCCTGGGCGGCGCGCTCGCAACACACCGAGATGCAGGCGGTCCTGGGACGGCTGGGTCGCATCGTCAGGGCATAGACGAAAGGCCCTGCAGCACAGCGCTGCAGGGCCTTTCGTGGTCTTGCTTACCTACTAGGCGACGTTGATCATGCCGACTGTGGGGAAGAAGAAGCAGCTCTTGTCCGAACCGTCGAGGGCCTTGTGGTTCACCGTGCCGAACACCGCGGCCAGAACGGTTCCCGATCCGGTTTCGACGGGTACGGCGCGGGCACCGGCGGCAGGCAGCGAGTCGATCGCTCCGATGACGAACGGCCGAACGATGTCCTTCGCGGCGTCGGGCACACCGGAATTGGTGAGGATCGAATCGGCGAGAGTGGTTGCCAGGCCGCCGAAGTCGGCGAATCCGCCCTGCAGGGTGTTGACGTTGAACCAGGCGACCTGCATCCCGGTCTTGTTCTCGGAATCGTTCACGATTCCGGCCGGGACGAACGCGAACATCGTCTCGCCCTTGTCGACTGCATTGAGCTCGGGAATCTGGATGGACGGCAGGAACGGCAACGTGGGGATGGCAGGCGCGGTCAGCTGCGGCCACGGTCCTGCCGCTCCGCCTGCGACACCGGGAACGATGCCGAGGGGCGAGCCCGCCGTTGCGGAGCAGTTGATCGCTGCGGTGGGGTAGAAGAACGGCGTGATGCCGAAGTCGGTGAGGGCTTTGTTGGCTGCGTTCAGTGCGGCGAACGGATCGACGTTCGCATCCTCGGCGACCGGGGTACGTGAGTCGGCGATCGCGGTCGCGGCGTCGAGCGAGGCACCACCCTGTCCCTGCAGTGCGGCGATCGCCTGCGCCAGCGGATCGGCCGGTGCCGGATCCGCTGCGGCAGTGGCGGGAACAGCGAGCAATGCCGCGCAGGAGAGCGCGAGCGCGCCCGCCAGACGGCTGAGGCGACGAGACATGTGTGACTCCTGTGACTGATGTGGCTTATGTTGCGGTTGCGCTGATATCACCACACATCATCTCGACGTCACAAGCTCAGAAAGATTCCGTTGTTCAATCGAGACGGTCCCAACAAGCCGGGCTGTGACTGTCGTCACCCCACGTCGATGCCGAAGTCGCGCACGATTCCCTCCAGCCCCGAGGCATAGCCCTGGCCGATGGCGCGGAACTTCCATTCGGCCCCGCGTCGGTACAGCTCGCCGAACACCATCGCGGTTTCGGTGGAGGCGTCCTCGCTGAGGTCGAAACGGGCGAGTTCGCGCCCATCGGACTTGTCGACCACGCGAATGAAGGCGTTGACGACCTGACCGAAGTTCTGGCCAAGGGCGTCGGCGTTGTGAATGGACACCGGGAAGACGATGGAGTCCACTTCCGGGGTCAGGGCAGCCAGGTCGACATCGATGCTCTCGTCGTCACCTTCGCCCTCGCCGGTCCGGTTGTCGCCGGTGTGCTCGATGGCACCGTCGGGGGAGCGCAGGTTGTTGTAGAAGACGAAGTAGCTGTCGCTCAGTGCCTTCTTCGTGGTGCGAAGTCCGATGGCGCTTGCGTCGAGATCGAAGTCTCCGCCGGTGGTGGCGCGGACATCCCAGCCGAGTCCCACGCTCACCGCCGTCAGATTCGGTGCTTCTTTGGTCAGCGAGACATTTCCACCCTTGGCAAGCGTTACGCCCATGTCCATCCACTCCTCAGCGCGTTCGTCCGTGCGTCGTCCTCCCCACCATATTCATGTTCGTGACGTGGGTGCGCGAGGTGCTCGTGTGAAGCCGGAGGGGAACGGGGTGGGTGTGAGCAGTGGGGCTGGCGGTACCGATGGGATTGTGGTGGGATACGACAAACGATGGAAGATAGCAGTGGTTGTGCGATTTATCGGGTAGGCGCGCCGCCGCGATCGAACGACGATGGAGATTTTTGTGCAGGTTTCGCGACGTGAACTGTTCAAGTACGCCGCCGCGGGGTCCGCGGCCGCCGTCGGATTGGTTGCGTTGGGTTCGACGACCGCGCACGCCGACGCCGGGCTCGGCACACTCGTCGACTACTCGGGTGGGGTGCCATCGGCATCCGCGATCAAGAATGCCGGTCACCTCGGAGCTGTCCGCTACGTGTCCGATCGGCGACCGGATGCGAACTGGATGATCGGGAAGCCGATGCGCAAGTCCGAGGCCGATGCCTTGACATCCGCGGGCCTGGAAGTGGTCTCGAACTACCAGTTCGGTAAGGGGGCCACGTCCGATTGGCGTGGCGGGTACGCAGCGGGAGTGAAGCACGCAGAGCGAGGCCTCGAGCTCCACCTCGCCGCCGGTGGTCCGGCAGACCGCCCGATCTACGCGTCGATCGACGACAACCCCACCGCTGTGGAGTTCGCAACCCTGATCGCGCCGTACATCCTGGGCTGGCAGTCGGTGATCGGAGCCGAGAACACGGGAATCTACGCCAATTCACCGACCATCGAATTGGCCTCGGTCGCAGGCCTCGGCCGGTGGTATTGGCAGCACAATTGGGGAACGCCGAAGGGCTTCGTTCATCCCGACGCGCACATTCATCAGATCCGAATCGACAAGGATTTCGTGGGCGGAGTCGAAGTCGACATCAACAATATTCTGAAGGCTGATTACGGGCAGTGGTCGAAATCTGCCGCTGACATTCTCTGAAACAACATCGATGTAATTCTTTTCCGACAATCTACGAATGCAGCACGGCATTCGTAGAACCCGTGCATATTCTTTCCGAATTCACCCCACGAACAGTTCGCCCCCGGCTTCTCGCGGAAGCCGGGGGCGAAGTGCGTCAGTAGTGCAGATACGAGCTACGGGACGTAGACCGTACCGATGGTGGGCAGGAAGGTGCAGCTGCGCGGTGCTGCCGCCGGGTCTTCCTTCGACTGCGTGGTGATCGAACCGGAGACGACCGAGAGAACGCGTCCGGGGCCGGTGTCGGCGATCGCGGACAACGTCGCCGGACCGTCGGTGTTGA
This sequence comes from Rhodococcus sp. 05-2254-2, assembly GCF_002259095.1. Classification (NCBI taxonomy): domain Bacteria; kingdom Bacillati; phylum Actinomycetota; class Actinomycetes; order Mycobacteriales; family Nocardiaceae; genus Rhodococcus; species Rhodococcus sp. 05-2254-2. The sequence goes on from NZ_NOZJ01000001.1 coordinate 656,946, forward strand.
TCATGGATGCGCCGGTGAGATCCTGGGTGCCCGAGCGACGGTTGTCGATGTTGAGCCAGGTCACCGTCAGAGGAGCTGCCTGCTCGGCGGCAATCGGGGCGGTGCCGAGAGCGGTGAAGACGAAGCCGGCCTGACCTGCGCCGGGTCCGGGAGGCGGCAGGGTGGCTGGGCCGGGTACGGCCAAGGCGGTTCCGACGGAATCGGCGGTGTCGGAGATGCATCCCACGCCGAGCGTCGGGTACAAGAACTGGGCGATGACGGGTCCGTCGGACGGCAGTTCAGGTCCGCCGCCGCCGGAGCCGTCAAGGAACGTGATGACCCGTTCGAGCAGGGACTTGACCTGGTCCGGCAGCTGCGCCGTCTCGAGCAGCGCGCGGGCCTGACCGAGCAGGTCGGCGGCCGGGGCGGCTCCCACGTCGGCAGGTCCGGCTGCGGCACCGACGATGGCCGGTGCGAACGAGGCGAGTGCTTCCACCTCGGCCAGGTTGGGCATCGGCTCACCGGGGGCGGGAAGGAACTGAGCGATCAGAGCAGCGGGATCGGCCGGTGCTGCGGGCAGATCTGCCGGTGCCATCGGCACCAACGGCTGTGCGGATGCGCTGGTCGGCACGACTAGTGCGGCGGCTGCGGCTACGGCGAAAGCTGTAACTACGCGACGCGTTCCGCGGGTACGAAGCACGGTGATATTCCCCATTCTGATCATGACGCGGGCCCACGGCGACAGCCGGTGCTCGAGGGGTCACTCTATGTAGCGCAATCCCCGATGTACAGCTGTTGTCGATCGAGCCCTCCCCCGTCGCATCTATGCCAGGGCAGTCTATTGGTCACACGCTGCGAATTCTCCGCAGACGCACACGATAACCTGTTACTGAAGTTGTCAGTGTGAAAGGTGATGCAAATGTTACTCGGGTGCATCGGTGGTTGGGGCGCGTGAGCTGAGCCCTATAAGCTCGACGATCGATACACGGCATCGATACCGAACGGAACCGCACGCACAGTGAACCGACTTGTTCGGCTGGCCCCCGTTCTGCTCGCGGTCTCGGTGATCAGCCGATTCGTCTGGGCCTTCGCGACGCCCAACGGTATGAACCTCGTTGACCTGCACGTCTACGTCGACGGCTCCGCGACACTTCTCGGCGGAAATCTGTACGACTACACGTACTCGGTGCAGACCCCGGACTTCCCGCTCCCGTTCACGTACCCGCCTTTCGCCGCGCTCGTGTTCTTTCCGCTGCACTATCTGCCGTTCACGCTGGTCGGAGTGCTCTGGCAGGCCGCGACCATGATCGCGCTGTTCGCCGTGGTGAAGCTGACGCTGTCGATGGTTCTGGGCGACGAGCGTGCCGCCGAGCCGCGCTGGGTGCGTATCGCGATGCTGTGGACCGCGCTTGGTCTGTGGTCCGAACCCGTTCGAACGACCCTGGACTACGGCCAGGTCAACGTGTTCCTGGTGCTGCTGGCGATTGTCGCGGTACGCAGCAGCAGATGGTGGGTGGCAGGCGGGCTGGTCGGGTTCGCTGCCGGAATCAAGCTGACCCCGGCCATCACCGGCCTGTACTTCCTGGCCACTCGGCGGTGGAAGGCAGCGGCGTTCTCGGCAGTGGCCTTCGCCCTCACCGTCGCGGTCAGCTACGCGGCGCTCGGACACCAGGCGGCCACCTACTTCACCACGCTGCTCGGCGATGCCGACCGAATCGGCCCCGTCGGCTCGGTCTGGAATCAGTCCCTGCGGGGCGCGCTCAGCCGGATCGCGGGGGAGGACGTCGGGCAGGGGCCGGTGTGGCTCGCCGCCGCCGTACTCGCGACAGGACTTGCGATCGCGGCATGGCGGGCGATCGGGCGCGAGGACCATCTGGGCACGCTGGTGATCGTGCAGCTCCTCGGCCTGCTGATCTCGCCCATCTCGTGGTCGCATCACTGGATCTGGGTGATCCCGATGGTAATCTGGCTGGTGCACGGGCCGCTACGCGACGTCGCCGGGTCGAAGATCGTCGCGGGCTACTGGTTGGTGACGGTCACCGTGGGTGTGCCGTGGCTGCTCAGCTTTTTCCAGGAATCGATCTGGACCATTCCCCGTCCCGGCCTCGAGGCGTGGGCCGGTGCGGTCGATGTCGTCGGAGCGGCCCTGTTCCTGGGCTGGGTCGTCTATGCCGGACGCATCAAGTCGCAATCAGGGCATCGATCCGACGCGCCAGATCCACATCCTTCTGTGTGAGCCCGCTGACCTTCTTCTGGGTCGTTCCTGCAGGCTCCACTCCCGCGCTGTGCGTCGAGAGCGTGAACGTGAGCGTCCGCCATCTGATGTCGATGTCGGGGTGATGATCCGCCTCTTCCGCGGCCTCGGCCACGCGGTTCACCGCCTGGATCGCCGCTGGAAACGACGCCAGTTCGACGGTGCGCGTCAGCGATTTCCCGTCCACGGTCCATTCGGCGAGTCGGGCGTCCTCGATGTCTCGGTCGGTCAGCAGTTCGGTCATAGAAAGATGGTGGCATGTCCGGTACCCCCGCCGCTGTGGTTGTCGCAGCCGCATTGACGCACCAGGGCAGGCTGCTGCTCGCCCAACGAACTCGTCCGCCCGAGCTGGCCGGCCGGTGGGAACTGCCCGGCGGCAAGGTGGAGCCGGGGGAGTCGGAGGACGCGGCCCTGGTGCGCGAGCTGCGTGAGGAACTGGGAGTGGAGTGCTCGATCGGCGCGGCGCTCACCGGCGACGTCGACCTGCCCGGCGGTCTCGTGCTCCGCGCGTACCGGGCCTGCCTCATCTCGGGAGTTCCTGCAGCACTTGAACATTCGGCTCTACGGTGGGTGGACGCAGAAACCCTGCCGACGATGGATCTGGTCGATGCCGACCGACTCTGGATGCCCGAGTTGCAGGAAATTCTGCTCACTTCGCCCGAGCGGTCTTCAGGCCTTTCTTGAGGTCTTTCTTGGTCGCGCCCGCGGATTCCAGCTTCTTCATTCGCATGATCACGACGGGGCATTTGATGCAACGAACCTTCTTGCGGCAGCATTTTTTCTTGGGCTTCATCCCCGAGACATCTGCGGCCTTTATCTTGCCCATGAGCACCAAGACTAATGGGTGGCGCAGGTCACAGACCTGAGGGTGGCGCGGGGCACTGCCGAACTACGGGTAAACTCGATCAGTCGCGAGAACCTCGCGGTGCAGCGCGCTTCTCTAGCGACATAAGCCCGCTAGCGAACAAGAGCCCGCATTCGACTCCAGGAGAATTTTTCGCGTGAGCGCCCCAAGCAGTGCAGACAACATCGACAGCACCACCACTTTCCGCAACGTCGCCATCGTTGCACACGTCGACCACGGCAAGACCACCCTGGTCGACGCCATGCTTCGACAGTCCGGCGCGTTCGAGGAACGTGCCGAAGCGATCGACCGCGTCATGGACTCGGGTGACCTCGAAAAAGAAAAAGGCATCACGATCCTGGCCAAGAACACGGCCGTCCACAAGCGCAATGCCGACGGCACCATCACCGTCATCAACGTGATCGACACCCCCGGCCACGCCGACTTCGGCGGAGAGGTCGAGCGCGGCCTGTCCATGGTCGACGGTGTCGTCCTCCTCGTCGACGCATCCGAGGGCCCGCTTCCGCAGACCCGCTTCGTGCTCCGCAAGGCGCTCGCCGCCTCGCTGCCGGTGATTCTGGTCGTGAACAAGACCGACCGTCCCGACGCGCGTATCGAAGAGGTCGTCTCGGAGAGCCACGATCTGCTCCTCGACCTCGCGTCCGACCTGGACGACGAGGCATCCGAAGCCGCCGAGTTGGCGCTGGACCTTCCGGTTCTCTACGCCTCCGGCCGTGAAGGCAAGGCCTCGAAGGTTCAGCCCGAGAACGGCCACGCCCCCGACGCCGAGAACCTCGACGAGCTCTTCGAGGTCCTGCTCAGCTACGTCCCCGCGCCCAAGGGCAACGTCGACGCTCCGCTGCAGGCGCACGTCACCAACCTCGACGCGTCGGCCTTCCTCGGTCGCCTCGCCCTGGTTCGTATCCACAACGGACAGCTCTCCAAGGGCCAGACCGTGAGCTGGATGCGTGAGGTCGACGGCGAGCCCGTCGTCCAGAAGGCCAAGATCACCGAGCTGCTCAACACCATCGGCGTCGAGCGCGTGCCCGGCGAGAAGGGTGTTGCAGGAGACATCGTCGCCGTCGCAGGCTTCCCGGACATCATGATCGGCGACACCCTCGCCGACCTCGAGAACCCGGTTGCCCTGCCGCGCATCACCGTCGACCAGCCGGCCATCTCGGTCACCATCGGCACCAACACGAGCCCGCTCGTCGGACGCGTCAGCGGCCACAAGCTGACCTCGCGCATGGTCAAGAGCCGTCTGGACCAGGAGCTCATCGGTAACGTCTCGCTCAAGGTCCTCGACATCGGTCGCCCCGATGCCTGGGAGGTCCAGGGTCGTGGCGAGCTCGCTCTCGCCATCCTCGTCGAGCAGATGCGTCGTGAGGGCTTCGAGCTCACCGTCGGCAAGCCCCAGGTGGTCACCCAGACGGTCGACGGCAAACTGCACGAGCCCTTCGAAGAGCTCATGGTCGACACACCGGAGGAGTACCTCGGTGCCGTCACTCAGCTGCTCGCCGCACGCAAGGGCAAGATGGTCCAGATGACGAACCACGGCGCAGGCTGGGTTCGCATGGAATTCATCGTTCCGTCGCGTGGCCTGATCGGTTTCCGCACCGAGTTCCTCACGGACACTCGCGGTACCGGTATCGCCAACGCCGTCTTCCACGGGTACGCACCGTGGGCCGGTGAGATCCGCGCGCGCCACACCGGCTCGCTCGTGTCGGACCGTCACGGCACCGTCACTCCGTTCGCGATGATCCAGCTGGCCGATCGCGGCACGTTCTTCGTCGAGCCGGGCGCAGACACCTACGAGGGCATGGTCGTGGGCATCAACCCGCGTCAAGAAGACCTCGACATCAACGTCACCCGCGAGAAGAAGCTGACCAACATGCGTCAGTCCTCCGCAGACGTCATGGAGACCCTGGCCAAGCCCAAGAAGCTGGACCTGGAAATGGCCATGGAGTTCTGTGCTGGCGACGAGTGCGTCGAGGTGACCCCCGAGGTCGTCCGCGTCCGCAAGGTGCACCTCGATTCCAACGAGCGCGCTCGTGAGCGTTCGCGGAGCAAGACTCGCGACAAGGCTGCTCTCTAAGACTCACTTCGTGCGGCAGAAGCGACGTGTCACCCTTGTGGGGCGCGTCGCTTCTGTCGCACAAGGTAGCCGACTACGAAGGAGATCCTCGTTGCGCAAGGTGCTGATGCCGACGGTTCTGGTTTCTGCCATCGCTCTGGTACTCACCGCGTGCACTGCGGATCCCCCGCCCCCGATCGAGAGCATCGAGACCACGGTCAGCACCACGATGGTGCCGGCGAAGACCGGTGACCCGGTCGTCGTCGCCATCGACGATGTCGGCATCGGCTTCAACCCCCATCTTCTGGCAGATCAGTCGCCCGCCACTGCCGCGGTCGGTTCGCTGGTACTGCCCAGCCCGTTCCGTCCCTCGCGCGACCCGGACACCGGGGTGACGACCTGGGAACCGGACCTGTCGCTGTTGATCTCGGCCGAGGTGACGTCGCAATCGCCGTTCACCATTCGCTATCAGCTGCGCAACGAGGCCCAGTGGTCCGACAGCGCGCCGATCGCCGCCGAGGATTTCCGCTACCTGTGGCAGCAGATGACCACTCAGCCCGGCGTCGTCGATCCGGCCGGGTACGCCTTGATCGACGACGTCGCATCCTCGGGCGGTGGCAAGACGGTCGACGTGACACTCTCGGCGCCGTACCCGGCCTGGCAGCGACTGTTCGCCGATCTGGTGCCCTCGCATCTGCTCAAGGACTCACCCGGCGGTTTTCAGGGCGGCCTGACGGACAATGTGCCGGTCTCCGGTTCTCGGTTCAACATCAAGACCGTCGACCGGGGTCGGGACGAGATTCTGCTCGAACGCAACGACCGATTCTGGGGCGAGCCCGCATCACCCGACCAGATCCTCATCCGCCGCGGGGGCACCTCCGCGCAGCTGGCCGATTCACTGCGGTCCAGTGACGCTCAGATCGCCCAGGTTCGTGGCGACTCGGCCCTGCGAGCCCAACTCTCGGCAATTCCCGGCGTGCGGACCGACACCATCCGGCAATCCCGAGTGCTGTCGATGACGGTCAACGGGCGAGCGCCGAACATGTCGAATTCGATTGTGCGACAGGGGATACTGGGTCTACTCGACCCCGATCTGCTGGCGACGGTCGGAGCAGGCGGTGGCGCGACGGATCGCCGGGCTGCAGCGCAGCTGTCCTCGCCGTCCGACCCCGGATACACCGCGACGGCACCGGCCCCCATCGGCAGAACAGCTGCCCTCCAACTGCTCGAACGGGCCGGGTTCGTACCGACACCCGATGCCGTGGTGACATCGACCCCGAACCCGAGCGCGCCGACCACCGCCGCTCCGACGACAAGTCCTGACCCGACGGCCACCAGCGCTCCGGGCCCGAGTGTCACCAGGCTTGCGGACGCGACCGGCACCGCGTTGCGGTTCGTGATCGGTGCCGTCGAGAACGACGACATCGCGCTCGCGGTCGCCGGAACGGCCGCAGACGAACTCGTCGGCGCAGGCATCGATGCGACCGTGACCCCACTTCCCGCCGACGAGCTGTACTCGACGGCGTTGACCGACGGAACCGTCGACGCGGTGGTCGGATGGACCAGCGCGGGAGTCGACCCCGCCACGGCCCTCGCCTCCCGGTTCGGCTGCGTCGACGAGCCCGCCGACAGCAGCGGCGACGGCGTCGAGATACCGCGAAATCTGTCCGGCCTGTGTGTTCCGGAACTGCAACCGACGATCGACAGGGCACTGGTGGGCGGTCTCGAGTCCTCCGTGGCCAGAAACGACGTCGAGCCGAGGCTGTGGTCGCTGGCGTCGACGCTGCCGATCATGCAGGACGCGTCCGTGGTGGCCGCCGTACCCGGCATCACCGGCGTCTCGCTGACCGGCCCGGTCGAGGTCGGGATCTTCGCCGGCGCTCCGCAGTGGATGCGGACGCCCCGGTGACTCGCATCGATCGCCCCGCCGTCATCGTGTTCGACGTGAACGAGACGTTGTCCGACATGTCCACGATGCCGGCACGGTTCGCCGACGTGGGCGCTCCGCCGCACTTGTTCGCGACGTGGTTCGCGGGCCTGCTCCGTGACGGCTTCGCGTTGGCAGCAGCGGATGCTGCCCAGCCCTTCGCCGTCATCGGTTCCGGTTCGCTTCGTTCGCTGCTGTTCGACACCGCCTCGAACTCGGATCTGGACGCCGCGGTGGACCACATCATGGGTGGTTTCGCGGAGCTCGACGTTCATTCCGATGTGGTCGAGGGAGTGACTGCTCTGGCAGCACTCGGCATCCGGCTGATCACTCTGAGCAACGGTTCGGTCCAGGTGGCACAGACTCTGCTGGACAAGGCCGGAGTGCGCGAGACTTTCGAGTCGTTGCTGTCGGTGGAGGCCGCCGGTCGATGGAAGCCGCACGCGGACTCCTACCGCTACGCACTCGAACAGTGCGGCGCGAAGCCCGAGGACGCCATGCTCGTCGCGGTTCATCCCTGGGACATCGACGGCGCGCATCGTGCAGGCTTGGCGACCGCCTGGATCCATCGCGACGGCGGGCCGTACCCGGATTACCTTGCTGCACCCGATGTGACGGCACTATCGCTGCCGCATCTGGCGCAGCTGCTCGGCCGATGACAGCAGTGATGCCGATGCCGGCAGTGACACGGACGACAGAACGAACGGCGAGTAACCAGCGATGACAGGGCAGGCAATGACGGATCAGGCGATGACGGAGCCACAGCGGTTGCTCCTGGTACACGCGCATCCGGACGACGAAACCATCACCACCGGCGGCACCATCGCGCATTACGTCCGCGCCGGGGCCGAGGTCACGGTGCTCACCTGCTCGCTCGGCGAGGAGGGAGAAGTGATCGGTGAGACATGGGCCGATCTGGTGGTCGATCGCGCTGATCAGCTCGGCGGCTACCGGATCCTGGAATTGCACCGCGCGCTCGCTGCCCTGGGCTGCAACCCGCCGCGCTTTCTCGGCGGTGCCGGACGCTGGCGGGATTCCGGGATGGCAGGGACGTCGGCGGCTCGCAAACCGCGCGCATTCGTCAACGCGGACCGTGACGAGGCCCTCGGAGCGCTCGTGGCGGTCATGCGGGAGCTCCGGCCGCAGGTCGTCGTCGGTTACGACCCCGAGGGCGGGTACGGCCACCCCGATCACCAGCAGGTGCACTCGCTGGTGACCGAGGCCGTCGAGATCTGCGGAACCGAGGTCTACCCCGTTGCCGGAGCGCCGTGGGAGGTGTCGAAGTTCTACTGGACCGTCACCGGACACGATCAACTGCAGTCGGGTCTCGCCGCGATCGACGAGCTTCCGGCCGGATGGCGACTGCCGGTCGACGGTGAGCTGCCCAGCGTCCCGGAAAGCACGATCACCACCAGTATCGACATTCGGGGCGTGCTCGACGCCAAGCGGGAAGCACTGCGCGCACATGCGACTCAGGTGACCGTCGCGCCGTCGGGCAACGAGTACGCACTGTCCAACGACATCGCCCAGCCGATATTGCTCGACGAGCAGTACGTGCTCGTGCGGGGCGAATCCGGCAGCGATGCGACGGGCAGGGAGACGGACCTTTTCGCAGGCGTACTAGGCTGTGCTTCGCATCACTGAATGACCACGGCATCGATCTCACCACAGCAGGGGCGGAACACACATGTACAACTGGGTAGTGCAGGACGCCATCGTCGCGTTCGTCGATTCTCTCAAGCCGCAGTTCGGCGCACAGGCAGATCTGTACCAGTACGTTCTGGGTCAGATCGCCATGGGCGCGAGCAATCTGCTCACCTCGCTCGGGTACCCGCCGGTTTCCTGAGTGCCGGCGCACTGAAACAACCAGGGTCAAGGCAGTATTGGGCGCATGATCTCGAAAGCTGCATCCAATACTGTCGCCCTGGTGTCCTGGGCGACGGTCGCAGTGCTGGTGTTCGACGGCTTTCTGTCCGGAATTCTGTCGGTCTTCTTTCTCCCGACCTACCTCGGTTCGGTGCAATTCCCCGTCAGCGCACTGCTCGGCGGAGTTGCCAACGTCGCGTTGATCCTGGCGGCGCGCAAGGTCGCCGAGCGGCCGCTCTGGGTGGCGTCACCCTTGATCGGATGGTTCGCCGCGGTTCTGCTGTGCATGTTCGGCGGGCCTGGCGGCGACGTTCTCCTGCTCGCCGATTGGCGCACCATGCTGCTGATCGTTGCCGGAGCGGGCCCCGCGGGAGTGCTGCTGTTCATGTTCCGGATGAAGGCGATCACAGCAAGTGTGCATGCCGACCCGCATCCCGCAGTACGTCCTCGATCATCGTCGGAGTCAACAGTCCGGTGAAGGTGTTTCGCTGGCTGACGTGATAGCTGGCGAACACGGTGATCGAGCCCAGATCGAGCTTGGCTCCATGCCCGAACTTCGGTGCAGGCCTTGGTATCTCCCATCCATTGGCCGCCAGTATGGGCAACAGGGACTGCCAGCCGAAGGCGCCGAGAACGAGCACCGACCGTAGCGTCGGGCGCAGCAACCGCAATTCGTCGTCCAGCCAGGGCCTGCATGCATCTCGCTCGGCGGGAGTCGGCTTGTTCTGCGGTGGAGCGCAGTGCACCGGCGCGGCAATGCGAACTCCGTTGAGCGCCAACCCGTCTCCGATATGTGTCGCGGTGGGTTGGTTGGGCAAACCGACCGCATGCATCGCGCGATAGAGAACGTCCCCGCTTCGGTCTCCGGTGAACATCCGGCCGGTGCGGTTGCCGCCGTGCGCTGCCGGGGCCAGCCCGACGATCAGCATGGCCGCGTCGGCGGGTCCGAAACTGGGAACCGCTCTACCCCAATATGTTTCGTTCGCAAAAGCGGCTCGCTTCTCGAGCGCGACCTGCTCGCGCCATTGCACCAGACGCGGGCAGGCGCGGCATTCCGACACTGCGAGGTCGAGTTCCTCGATGCTCTGCGGCCGCGTCATGTCAGGTTCGGTGCAGCCAGATGTCCCCGGCACCAGGGGTGACGGCGTCGATCATCGCCCACGCGTTCTCGATGGGGATGTCGATCACCTCGTAGTGGCCGACGCCGGCCGGAGTAGCGGCGACGATGGTGGCCACCCCGGCGCGACGCTGGAAGAACGTCTGCCGCACCGTCCAGCCGATGATGCCTGCGGCCTCGAGGCTGTGCCGACTCCTGTCGAGCGAGCCGTGTCGGGTGATGAGCCAACCGGGCAGTACCGCGTGGCCGAGTCCACGGAAGCGATCGTGCGCGAGCCCGAAGGCGGCGAGGAACAACACCCCGAGCGTGATCCAGGCGAGTATCGGGATGGGCGCGCCGACGTACTGCGCGATTGAAAGGCCGGCCGCGATGACCACCACCGGCAGCACCGCCCGGGTGTGGCGGCGACGCCGCGCCGCAGGTCCGTGCTGCAGCAGGGGGCGGTCGGCACCGCCGTGCAACCCGGCGTCGCCGAGGACCGTGGTCATCATGCGGAGTGCCTCGGCGCGCGGGGCCTGGGGGAGCAGCAGCGACGATTCCTTCTTCTCGGCGCTGACGCCGGTCATGATGGCGTCGAGCCTGGCACCTTTCACCGCGCGCAGCAGCAGTGGTTCGGACAGTGACGTGCCGCGCAGCCGCTTGCGATCGAGTGTCGACTGACGGGTCCGCAGCAGTCCGTGACTGACGTGCAGCGTGCGCCCCTGATCGGTGACCGTCAGGTTGGCGTAGGTCAACAGGTAGCGAACGCACGCGAAGATGCTCGACACGACCAGCAGCGCAATCAGGGCCACGACCACGAACAATGCGATTCCCAGTTGCTCTGCGGAATCGATACTGTTGGAGACCACCGAGGACTCCGCCAATGTTCGCCCGAGTCCGTACTGGAACAGCACACCGACGGCCGCGGCGATGGTGACGATGCCGGTGATGGAGAACGGTGCGAACCGCACCCACGAGAACTGCCAGTGAGCGATCTCCACTTCGGGCCCCGATGCCGCCGTTGGCATCCCGTCGGACGTCGGTATCTGTCCAGAGACCCGCTGCAGCAGATCTCCACGAAGCGCAGGCACCAGTGATGTGTCGAGAGCGTTGAGCTCGAAGGCCTCGCCGTTGCCCGCTTGTCGGCCGGTGCCGATACGCAGGATGGACAGCCCCAGCACCCGGTGCAGAACGTTGGCCTCCACATCGACCGACCGAATCCTGTTGCGCGGAATGGACAGAACTTTCTTCTGCAGCACCCCGCTGCGCAGCTGCACGTGCACCGGACCGATCCGGTAACTGGTGGTGAACCACCGCAGGATCGCGAACACCACGACGACCACGAGAATGCCGAGACTCCAGTAGTGGTTACCGCTCTGGCTGCCGACGAAGAACGAGATCAGCAATACGGGCAGGAGCTTGATGCCCTCGTTCACCGGATGTACCAACAACATTCGCTTGTCCAGGCGCAGCCACGGTTGCTCCTCCTCGACGGCCAGCAGTTCTGCCTGATCCTGAGGGTCACCAACGGTCACGTTGCGTCTCCGACGGTACGGCCGGCGATGTCGGTGAGTCGCGCGACCGTCTTGTCCGCGACTTCCTGGTCGAGCGCCGTGATCTTCACCGCGCCGGCAGAGGACGCCGTCGTGACCGTGACCGTGGCCAACCCCAGCAGGCGATCGAGAGGTCCGCGCTCGGTGTCGACGGTCTGTACCCGCGAGATCGGTGCGATGCGTCGCTCCTGGCTCAGCCAGCCGGTGCGGGTGTAGACCGCGGTGTCGCTGATCTCCCAGCGATGCACGCGATACCGCCACTGGGGCACGATCGCGATGTGCAGCACAGCGAGCACCACCGAGGCGACGAGGACGGCCACATGCGGCCAGGTCGTCCAATTCGAGTCGACGATTGCCCACACGATCTGGGCGACGAAGATCGGTACCCACAGCAGACCGGCACTCAGAGCCCAGAGCAGACGTGCGCGCGGAGACGGTTGCCACTGTGGATCGGTCATCGTTGTCACGGGTACAAACCTATGGGTGTCGTTTGGTATCCACCACCCCGGAGCCTGCGGAACGACCCGAGTAGCCGGGAGTGGAGCCTGCGGAATGACCTAGCAAGCCGGGAGTGGAGTCTGCGGAATGACCTAGCAAGCCGGGAGTGGAGTCTGCGGAATGACCCGAGTAGGGGAGGGGTGGGTGGCACGTGCGTACCAGGAAGCGCATGATCGACTGGTGACTTCGTTGCCTGACACCGCTCCAGCTGCTTCTGCCATGCGCCGCGTTCTGCGTCGTGCCCGGGACGGAGTCTCGTTGAACGTCGACGAGGCGACGGTTCTGCTGTACGCGCGTGGGGACGATCTGGTGGATCTGATGGCGTCGGCTGCGCGGGTTCGTGATGCGGGTCTCGAGTCGGCGGGGCGTCCGAAGACGGTGTCGTACTCGCGAAAGGTGTTCGTACCCATCACCCGGTTGTGCCGCGACAAGTGCCACTACTGCACGTTCGTCACGGTCCCGGGCAAGCTCAACGCTTCCGGGCACGGGATGTTCATGGATCCCGACGAGATCATCGACGTCGCCCGCAAGGCTGCCGCGCTGGGCTGCAAGGAAGCGCTGTTCACTCTCGGCGACCGGCCGGAGGAGCGGTGGCCGGAGGCCAAGGCGTGGCTCGACTCCCGCGGCTACGACTCCACACTCGACTACGTGCGTGCGATGTCGATCAGGGTGCTCGAGGAGACAGGTTTGCTGCCGCACCTCAATCCCGGTGTGATGTCGTGGCAGGAACTCTCGCGCCTCAAGCCGGTCGCTCCGTCGATGGGGATGATGCTCGAGACCACCTCGCGTCGGTTGTTCGAGGAGAAGGGGCAGGCGCACTACGGCAGTCCGGACAAGGATCCCGAGGTTCGCCTGCGCACGCTGACCGACGCGGGACGGCTCAACATTCCGTTCACGACCGGCATTCTGGTCGGTATCGGCGAGACGCAGCGTGACCGCGCCGAGTCGATCATGGCAATTCGCAAGGTGCACAAATCTTTCGGGCACGTGCAAGAAATCATCGTGCAGAACTTCCTGGCCAAGTCCGATACCGCGATGCGGTCCGTTCCCGACGCCGGTCTCGAGGAATTCCTGGCGACGATCGCGGTGACGCGGATGGTGGTCGGCCCGTCGATGCGGATTCAGGCTCCGCCGAACCTGGTGGCAGCGGAGGAGACCGCAGCGTTGCTGGGCGCAGGCGTCGACGATTGGGGCGGGGTCTCGCCTCTGACCCCCGATCACGTCAATCCCGAGCGGCCGTGGCCGAACCTCGACACCCTGGCGGAACTGTCCGACAAGGCGGGCTACCGCTTGGTGGAACGTGTTGCAGCGCAGCCGCAGTACGTCCTCGCCGGTGCTCCGTGGATCGATCCGCGCATATCGGCGCACGTGCGGGCGCTGGCCGATCCCGAAACGGGCATGGCGCGCGAGAACGTGAACCCGACGGGGCTGCCGTGGCAGGAGCCGGACGAGGAGTGGGAGTCCTCGGGCCGCGTCGACCTGAACACCGAGATCGACACCCAGGGGCGTAACACCGAGACGCGTTCGGATCTGGCGAATGCGTTCGGCGACTGGGATTCGATCCGCGAGCAGGTGCGTGATCTCGCGGGCCTCGAACGGGTGGACCGGGACCTGGTCTCGGCGTTGACGGCTGCGGAGAAGGACCCGGCCGGGTTGTCCGACGAGCAGTACCTCGCGCTCGCGACCGCCGAGGGCCCGGGAATGGACGCTGTCGCTGCCCTCGCCGACGATCTGCGCAAGCAGGTCAACGGAGACACCGTCACCTACGTGGTGAACCGGAACATCAACTTCACCAACATCTGCTACACCGGCTGCCGTTTCTGCGCGTTCGCTCAGCGCAAGGGTGACGCCGACGCATTCACGTTGTCCACCACCGAGGTCGCCGATCGGGCGTGGGAAGCGCACGTCGTCGGGGCCACCGAGGTGTGCATGCAGGGCGGGATCGACCCCGAACTGCCGGTGACGGGTTACGCCGATCTGGTTCGCGCGGTCAAGGCCAAGGTGCCGTCGATGCACGTGCACGCCTTCTCTCCGATGGAGATCGTCAACGGGGCATCGCGGGGCGGTCAGTCGATCCGTGAGTGGCTCACCGAACTCCGGGCCGCGGGGCTGGACTCGATCCCGGGAACGGCCGCGGAGATTCTCGACGACGAGGTCCGCTGGGTACTCACCAAGGGCAAGCTGCCCGCGGCCGAGTGGATCGAAGTGATCACCACCGCGCACGAGGTCGGTCTGCGGTCGAGTTCGACGATGATGTACGGCCACGTCGACAATCCGTCGCACTGGGTCGGCCATCTGAACGTGCTCAAGAAGATCCAGGACAAGACCGGTGGGTTCACCGAGTTCGTGCCGCTGCCGTTCGTGCACCAGTCCTCGCCGCTGTATCTGGCCGGGGCCTCGCGACCCGGCCCGACCAACCGGGACAACCGCGCCGTGCATGCTTTGGCCCGGATCATGCTGCACGGCCGAATCGACAATATTCAGACCTCATGGGTGAAATTGGGAATCACGGGTACACAGGCGATGCTGAACGGGGGCGCGAACGATCTGGGCGGGACCCTGATGGAGGAGACGATCTCACGCATGGCGGGTTCGCAGAACGGTTCGGAGAAGACCGTTGCGGAACTGCACGAGATCGCCGACGGCATCGGACGACCGGTTCGTCAGCGCACCACCACGTACGGCCCGGCTCCGGCGGTGTCCGTTGCCGGCCTGATCTGACCCTCGGGGTCACTCTCGAAATGGAGCTTGTCTGACATGGACGACCGTCGCGTCGCCGCGGTGCTGAGCAGTGCCGTCGCCATCATCCATCCCGTGCTCGACATCCTCGCGACACGCGACCCGATAGGGCTCAAGGGCAGGACGTTCCGCGAGTCCTCTGCGGATGATTCGACCCTCGACAACGTCATCGATTTCCTCGCGAAGGCCTTCGACACCACCGACTTCCCGGGCACCGCAGGCTGGGAGAAGCTCGGCAGTGACGCTCGGTCGCAGTGGTGGGTCAATCGCATCGGAGCTCTCAACACCGTTGCCGTCGCGTTTCCCGGTGTGTTCGGCATCCTGGTCAACCGCCTGCCGATCCAGGATCTGCTCGGGTTCGCCAACCAGGCGATGGTGCTCGTCGCCGTGGCCCGTGAATCAGGGGTGACCGACCGCGAGACGCATGTGGCGCTACTCGGTTCGGTGCTGTGCAAGCGCGACCTGACGTCCCTGGCCGACAGTGCTCCGGCGAAGAAGGAAGAGTCCCCCAAGTCGGGTCCGTTCGCGCTGCTGCGCGGCATGTGGCAGATCGCCAACGTGCTGCGCGACGTCGCAGGCGAGTTGGAGAAGCGTCCGCATCCTCGTGGCATCTACCGCGTGCTCGGTGCCATCCCGGTCGTCGGTGGTGTCGCCGGATACTTCGGCGAGCGAGGCGCGCTCTCTCGTGCCGCCAAGCAGGGCCGCAAGTGGCTTGCGGCCCACAAGAATGCCTCGAACCTCGGGGCCGACTCGCCCGCGAAGCAGCTGCGGCGATAGCCGATCGAGCCAGGTGAGGTCACCCTGGTCGGTTTGCTCCAGGTTCGGACCGCGATACTAGGATGCTCAGGGCGCGCGAGCGCCCACGATCGATACAGGAGGGGAGAGCAGCAGTGACCTACTCGATTGCAGAACCGTGCGTAGATGTACTGGACAAAGCGTGCATCGAAGAGTGCCCGGTGGATTGCATCTACGAGGGTAACCGAATGCTGTACATCCACCCCGACGAATGCGTCGACTGCGGAGCCTGCGAGCCCGTGTGCCCCGTCGAGGCCATTTTCTACGAGGACGACGTGCCCGAGCAGTGGAGCGCATACGTCGGTGCCAACGTCGACTTCTTCGACGACCTGGGATCTCCAGGCGGCGCTGCGAAGCTCGGCAAGACCGACTACGACCCGCCGTTCATCAAGGCTCTGCCTCCCATGGGCGAGAACTGACGCCTTGGCACGCAGAGCGGTGGCAGCGGCGCTGCCCGATTTTCCATGGGACTCGTTGACCGCTGCCAAGGAGAAGGCGTCGGCGCACCCGGGCGGCATCGTCAACCTGTCGGTGGGTACACCGGTGGATCCGGTTGCGCAGGTGATCCGTACGGCCTTGAATTCCGTTGCGGGCGAGCCCGGTTACCCCACCACGGTCGGTACCGTCGCGTTGCGCGAGGCCGCGGTGGCCGCGCTCGAGCGTCGGTACTCGATCACCGGTCTCTCGCCCGACGCGGTGCTCCCGGCCATCGGCACCAAGGAAATGATCGCTTGGCTGCCGACGCTGCTCGGCCTGGGAGCCGACGACCTGGTTGTCATCCCCGAATTGGCCTACCCCACTTACGAAGTGGGGGCACTGCTGGCGGGCGCGCGAATTCTGCGAGCCGACGGGCTGTCGCGTCTGGGCCCCGAGCGGGCGTCGCTGATCTTCGTCAATTCACCGTCCAACCCGTCCGGCAAGGTGCTCGGAGTCGAGCATCTCCGCAAAGTCGTCGAGTGGGCCCGCGAGCGTGACGCCATCGTCGTCTCGGACGAGTGCTACCTGGGACTGACCTGGGACGCCGAAGCGGTCTCCGTGTTGGATCCGCGCGTGTGCGACGGCGATCACACCAATCTGCTTGCGGTGCACTCGCTTTCGAAGACCTCGAATCTGGCCAGCTACCGCGCCGGCTTCGTCACCGGCGACGCATCCCTGGTTGCCGAGTTGCTCGAGGTACGCAAGCACGCGGGCATGATGGTGCCGTTGCCGATCCAGGCCGCCATGACCGCCGCACTGGCCGACGACGAACACGAGAACATCCAGCGCGAGCGTTACCGATCACGCAGGACTGTATTGAAGGAAGCCGTCGAAGCAGCCGGATTCACCGTCGACCACTCCGAGGCCGGGCTGTACCTGTGGGCGACGCGGGGCGAAGCGTGCCGCGACACCGTCGACTGGCTCGCCGAACGCGGCATCCTCGCTGCACCGGGAGAGTTCTACGGTCCGAACGGTGGACAGCACGTGCGCATCGCACTCACGGCCACGGACGAACGCATCGAGGCTGCGGCGGATCGCCTGCGCGGGTAGTCGGGTTTCTCTGGTGCGCTGAGTGTCCACTATTCGGTTCGGCGAACGGGATTCCGCTTCTCGATGAGAATTGTGGACACTCACGTCAGTTGGACCCAACTCGAACCGGGTGTTCTCATGTACCCATGACCCTCAGCCTGCTGCTCAGCTTCGCCGGTGTGTGCTTTCTGCTGGCGATTCTGCCCGGGCCCGATTCGTTTCTGGTGCTGCGTTACAGCATCGGCGGTCTCAAGCCCGGGATCGCGGCGGCGATGGGCGTCGCGATCGGTGGACTGTTCTGGGCGGTGCTGGTAGCCGTCGGGCTGGCGGCGATCGTCGAGCAATCCGCGACCGCGTATCGCGTCGTCAAGATTCTCGGCGGACTGTATCTGCTGTACCTGGGCGTGAAGGCTTTCCGCGCCCGACGGAAGAACAAGGTGGCCGGTGAGCCGCTGGTGCCTGTCGCTGCGTCTGCGTGGTCGGCGTTCGGCGCCGGAGTTCTCTCGTGCGCGCTCAATCCCAAGGTCGGGCTGTTCTACCTCGCAGTGGTGCCGCAGTTCCTCACCGTGGTCACCTTCACCGGTGCCATGACGCTCGGGCTGGTCGAGGTGGTGGTGGCCGCTCTGGTGATGGGAGTGTTCTCCGTTCTCGCCTCACGTGCGGTGGCTCTGCTGAGCAGGCCCGCGGTGACCGACTGGCTGGACCGCATCAGCGCCGGATTCCTGGTCGCGCTCGGCATCGGAACTGTCGGGTCCGCCGCCTAACGGAGCGCGCCGATCACGGCTCGAGGTCCGGCTCGCCCACGTCCCAGCCGCCGCGTCGGATGCGCAGGATGTAGACCAGTTCGTTGCTGCCGAACGCCTCGACGGTGGTGAAGCGTTTGGGCTCCGTGTTGACCTCGGGATTGCGTGCGTGCGCTTCCTCGTAGAGCTGAGTGGCTCGAAGATCGGCCAACTCCACACGGGTCCAGAAGTCGTCGGACTGCACCGAGTAGACCAGCCTGGGCGCGCCGTCGGTGACGTGTGCGATGTCGATGTCGTCATCGTCGGAATCGGAGTCCTCGAGGTCCAGGTCGAGGTCGTCCTCGGAATCGGTGTCCTGCTCGGCGTCGGTTCCGATCAGATAGACACCCGCCTGCAGGTCACCGGCGGCGACCGTCATGTACTCGGCGTAGTCGCCGGTGTCGATTCCGTCCACGTCCATGTATGTACGGTAGCCATGTGCTGCTTCGTTCACTGAACCCACTCGCCGTTGCGCGGGGAGACGACATTCCCGACGCCATCACGATCGACGGAGTCTCGCTCTCCCGTGCCGACATCCTTGGCGCGGCGACGTCCGTGGCCGAACGCATCTCGCGTGCCGACCGGCTGGCGGTCTACGCGACGCCGTCGGTGAAGACGGTGCTCGCTGTTGTGGGTGCACTCATCGCCGGTGTCACCGTGGTGCCGGTTCCGCCCGACGCCGGGGTGGCCGAACGTGAGCACATCCTCCACGACTCGGGCGCGCAGGCGTGGCTCGGTGAAGCGCCGCCGGACACCTCCGGACTCGAGGTCCTGCCGGTGCGTCAGCATGCACGGTCGTGGCACAGCTACCCCGAACCGCAACCGTCCTCGGTCGCGTTCGTGCTCTACACCTCCGGTACCACCGGCCCGCCGAAAGGCGTGTTGATTTCTCGCAGTGCCATCGCGGCCGGGCTCGACGCGTTGGCGCAGGCCTGGGCCTGGACATCGAGAGACACTGTGGTGCAGGGACTTCCGTTGTTCCACGTGCACGGTCTCATCCTCGGCGTCCTCGGCCCCCTGCGAGTGGGCAGCCCGCTGATCCACACCGGGAAGCCGACGCCGGAGCTCTACGCGGCAGCGCGCGGATCCCTGTACTTCGGGGTGCCGACCGTATGGTCGCGTGTCGCCGCGGACGAGGCGTCGGCCCGCGCCCTTGCCGGTGCCCGACTGCTGGTTTCCGGTAGTGCGCCGCTCCCGGTCCCGGTGTTCGAGAAGCTACGTGAACTCACCGGCCAGGCCCCGATCGAGCGATACGGCATGAGTGAAACCCTCATCACCATCAGCACCCGCGCCGACGGGGAGCGTCGAGCAGGCTCGGTGGGACTGCCGGTCGCAGGCGTCGAGACCCGGCTGCGCGGTGAGAAGGGTGAAATCCTGCCGCACGACGGCGAATCCATCGGAGCGTTGCAGATCCGCTGCCCCATGCTGTTCGACGGCTACCTGAACAACCCGGACGCGACGGCGAAGACCTTCACCGAGGACGGGTGGTTCGACACCGGAGACGTCGCTCTCGTCGAGCCCGACGGCTTCCACCGAATCGTGGGACGAGCCTCGACCGATCTGATCAAGTCCGGCGGCTATCGCGTCGGCGCAGGGGAGATCGAGACGGTGTTGCTGGGGCATCCGAGCGTCGACGAGGTGGCCGTGGTCGGTGTGCCCGACGACGACCTCGGCCAGCGCATCGTGGCGTACGTCGTCGGCACCGATGTGGAGGATCGAGTGCTGATCGATCTGGTGGCCACCGAGCTCTCGATTCACAAGCGGCCCCGCGAGATTCGAGTGGTCGACTCTCTCCCACGCAACGCGATGGGCAAGGTCCAGAAGAAGTTGCTCGGCTGATGACCCCTTGACGGCATAGGTTAGGCATGCCTATTGTTTCCGGTCATGACCGCACCTGCGCCTGAATCGGCCGCCGCTTTCGCTCTCGGAGCACACCGATCGGAGGCAACCATCATCGAGGCGGCGACGCGTCGTGAGTTCCTCATCGGCAGCGTTGCCCTCGCTGCGTTGATCGCCGGCTGCGGTAGCGGTGAGGAGCAGGCCACGGGCGATGGGACGGTAGGGGACGGCTATCCCCGCACGATCGTCGACGATGCGGGTGAGTCCGTCGTGATCGACCGTCGACCGCAGCGGGTTGCCTGTGTGGCCAACCTGTGGGATCTCGATACAGTACTTGCGCTCGGGGTCGTCCCCGTGCAGTTCGGGGTGCGCGAGGGCTTCGCCGAGATGATCGGCGCACCGAACAGATCATGGGAGTGGCACGAGAACGCCCTCGCCGAACTCGGTGGGACGAGTGAGCGGATCTCCCTCGGTGAGTCGATCGACACCGAGCGCATCGCAGCCGCCGAACCCGATCTCATCATCGGCGACGACGGGGTGGCCGATTCCCGTTCTCAGCTCGAATCGCTTGCCCCGGTGGTGCAGATCGCGTCGTTCGATTGGCGGGCCAACCTCGAGATGATCGGTGAGGCACTCGACCGGCGAGATCGCGCCGACGAGCTCATCGCGGACACCGACGCCAGGATGTCCGCCGCGCTCGAAGGGCTCGACGTCGGCGGTGCCACCGTCGGCTTGATCGCCGCCTACGACACGTCCATGTTCTACGGGCTCGGTCACGAGTCGATCCCCGCCGTCGATCTGTTCCGGCGAGCCGGGTTCACGACGGTCGCCGCACTGTCCGACGGAGCGACAGCCGACGCCCCGCGTCCCGAATTTTCCGCCGAGAACGCCGACGTCCTCGCCGATGCCGATGTGCTCGTCGTGTTCGACTTCGGCTCGGCCGGAATCGTCGAGACCGGACTGTTCACGTCGTTGCCGAGCGTCGCAGCGGGCCGGGTGGTGGTGCTCGAACAAGGTGAAGTGGCTCAGGGCTTCTCGACGTTGAGCCCGCTCAATCTCGACCTCTGCATCGACGTGGTTCGCCGTGCGGCCGAACTGCTGTGAGTACACGCCCCGGGCAACGTCGTTCGGCCGGTCGTCAGCGAGCGTTCGAGTAGGCGGTTAGCCTCGAAATCATGACCACTCTCGACGGCGCACGCATTCTCGTATTCGGTGCCAGCGGCGGTCTCGGCGGACCGATCGTCGAGCAGCTCGCGAAGGCCGGGGCTCGGTTGACTCTGAGCGGCCGGAGCATCGAGTCGGACCATCACACGGTGAACGCCGATCTGACGCTGCCCGATTCGGCCCGATCGGTGGTCGCGGAGGCCGTCGAACACCACGGCGGGTTGGACGGAATCGTCATCGCCGCAGGTGTTGTGGCGTTCGGGCCGGTGACCGAGGTGGACGACGACACCGTCGACGAATTGCTGCTGCTGAACTACCTGGCACCGCTGCGTGTGCTTCGAGAAGCACTGACCACGCTGGACCAAGGCGGGTTCGTGCTCAACATCAGTGCAGTCGTGGCCGACAAGCCGATGCCGAACATGGGTGCCTATTCGGCGAGCAAGGCAGCGGTGAGCGCGCTGCTGAAAAGTGTTCGTACAGAAGCGCGGAAGTCGAAGATCAGGATCGTCGACGTGCGTCCGCCGCACACCGAGACGGGGCTTGCGACGCGGCCGATCGCCGGGCAGGCACCGAAACTACCGCAGGGTCTGACGCCGGATGCGGTGGCAGCACGCATCGTCGCGGCGATCACCGACGACGAGACCGATGTCGGCGCGGATCAGTTCTCGTAAGCTATTGTCGGCATCGTGACCGAGACACACGTGACCGACGCAGCCAGAAGGCTCGTGCGTCGTCGCACCATCGACTTCGGTCTCGTCTGCACTTCTTCCTGTTCGTAACTGTCGATCGAACCCATCCCCGACGAGCATTTCGCGCTCCTCGGGTAGTTCCGGCAACCCTCGAATCGAACAGGAATTCTCCATGACCACTTCTGTGTCCCACATCGGCGGCGTCATCGCTGCCACCGACGATGCCGTGCAGGCCGACGCCAAGAACGCCCACGCGGTGTTCCGTGCCTCCGCCACCGCGCACGATGCCGTCGCGAGCACCGTCACCTTGGGCAAGTTCAGCGTCGAGGTCGACGAGCCGCCCGCCCTCGGCGGTGAGAACAAGGCCGCCAACCCGGTCGAGTACTACCTGGCTTCGCTGCTGTCCTGCCAGGTGGTCACCTACCGCGTTTGGGCCGAGAAGCTCGGTATCGTCGTCGACGACATCAAAGCCAAGGCGGAGGGTGACCTCGACGTTCGCGGATTCTTCGGTTTCGACGACAACGTCCGTCCCGGATTCGGTGAGGTGCGCGTCGTCGTGACCGTCACCGGTCCCGAGAGCCGGGAGCGGTACGAGGAGCTGCAGAAGGCCGTCGACGACCACTGCCCCGTGCTGGATCTGACGCGCAATCCCACCCCGATTCACACCGTTCTCGAAACGGCCTGATGTCATGAGCGAACGGACATTCGGCCTGCGTACCAGAGCAATTCACGCCGGAGCGAGACCGGATCCTTCCACCGGTTCGCGTGCTGTGCCCATCTATCAGACGGCCAGCTACGTGTTCGAGAATTCTGCGGACGCAGGCGATCTGTTCGCTCTGCAGAAGTACGGCAACGTCTACAGCCGCATCGGCAACCCCACGGTCGCCGCCTTCGAGGAGCGCATCGCGAGCCTCGAAGGCGGCATCGGGGCGGTGGCGTTCGCCAGTGGGTTGGCGGCCGAGTTCGCAGTGTTCGCTGCGCTTGCCGGCACCGGCGACCACATCGTCGCCGCGGCCGGGCTCTACGGCGGCACGGTGACCCAGCTCGACGTCACACTACGTCGCTTCGGCGTCGAGACCACGTTCGTTCCCGGTACCGATCCTGCGGATTACGCAGCAGCGGTGACGGATTCGACCAAGCTGATCTACGCGGAGATCATCGGCAATCCGTCGGGGGAGATCGCCGACCTCGAGGGTCTCGCCGCCGTGGCCCACGATCACGGAATTCCGTTGGTGATCGACGCGACGATGGCGACGCCGTGGCTGAGCCGGCCCATCGAATTCGGTGCCGACATCGTGATCCACTCGGCCACCAAGTTCCTCGGTGGTCACGGATCGACGCTCGGGGGAGTGGTGGTCGAATCCGGGCGATTCGATTGGGGCTCGGGCAAATTCCCGCAGATGACGGCCCCGGTGGATTCGTACGGCGGTCTGTCGTGGTGGGGGAACTTCGGCGAATACGGCTTTCTGACCAAGCTGCGCAGCGAGCAGTTGCGCGACATCGGTGGCGCACTCGCACCGCAATCGGCATTCACGTTGATCCAGGGAGTGGAGACGCTGCCGCAACGCATGGACGCGCACGTCGCCAATGCTCGGGTGGTCGCCGAGTGGCTCGAGGCAGATCCCCGGATCGAGTACGTGAGATGGGCCGGGCTGCACAGTCACCCACACCACGACCGAGCAGCGAAGTACCTCCCCACCGGTCCCGGTGCGGTGTTCGCCTTCGGAATCGACGGTGGCCGCGAGGCCGGGCAGGCGTTCGTCGAGAGCGTCCAGGTCGCCAGCCACGTCGCCAACATCGGTGACGTGCGCACGCTGGTTATCCACCCGGGCAGCACCACGCACCGACAACTGACCGACGAGCAACTGCGCGGAGCAGGTGTCGGTCCCGAGCTGATTCGTATCAGCGTCGGCCTCGAAGACGCCGAGGACATTCTGTGGGACCTGGATCAGGCCCTGACACTGGCAACAGGAAAGGCTCGGTCATGAGCGAACGCACCTGGCAGGGCCCGTCCGCGCCGCAGCGGCAACGCATCCTGCGAGAGACGACGACCGTCGCGATCGTCGGAGCGTCCAAGAACCCCTCGCGGGCAAGCTACTTCGTCAACCGCTACCTCTCGTCGACGAGCAACTACGAAATCTTTCTGGTCAACCCGACGGTCACCGACATCGAAGGAACGACGGTCTACCCCACACTCGCCGACCTACCGAAGCCGCCGGATCTGGTCGACGTGTTCCGCAAGTACGACGACCTTCCTGCAGTGCTTTCGGAAACCATTGCAGCGCAGGCGAAGACGATCTGGCTTCAATTGGGGCTGTGGCACGAGCAGGTGGCCCAGGACGGCGAGGCAGCGGGATTGAACGTCGTCATGGATCGGTGCCTCAAGATCGAACACGCCCGATTCCACGGGGGATTGCACCTGGCCGGATTCGATACGGGAGTGATCGATTCGCGTCGGACACGGGGGTAGGCGCGCGTACGCCTCACCACGTGAGGACGGTGTTGTCCTCGAAAACCAGTCCGGTGGGTCCGTCGGCGTCGAGGGTGGCGAGTCGAATCGCCACGGCCGCACCCTCGTCCGGCGATCGCGTTCCGCGGAATCCATTGAAGTCGGTGGCGACGTGCCCAGGAGCTGCTCCGTTGACCTTGATCGGGGTATCGGCAAGGTCTCGGGCGTAGTGGACGGTGAGGGCGTTCAGAGCGGTCTTCGAGCTCGAATACGCCATCGATGGCGTGCCCACCCATGCGCCGTCCTCGCCGATGGAACCGCGCTTGCTGGTGACGTTGACGATCCGACCGGCCGGGGACTCTCTCAGTAGCGGCAGGAATGCGTTGGTCACATCGACGACGGCGAAGACGTTGACGTCGTACACCTTTCGCAGATCCGACGAATTCTCCTCGATAGGGCGGTGATAGCCGACGTTGATGCCTGCGTTGTTGATCAGAGCGTCGAGGTGGCCCACTTCGGTGTCGATGTGTCGGACGGCCTCGTCGATGTCGTCGGCCGAGGTGACATCGAGCCGAATCGGGCGTACGTCTCCGTCGATCCCGGTGGCCGCGGTGACGCCCCCGGCGAGATCTCGCGAGCCCAGATAGACGACAAACCCCTGGGCGGCGAGGCCGCGGACGATGGCAAGGCCGATGCCTCGGTTGGCACCCGTGACCAAAGCAGTGTGTGTTGTCATATCAACACCATGCACCCGGTTGTGTTGTCATGTCAACAGGTCGGTGGATAGGGTGGCGCAATGACGCTGTTGAACGAATCCGAGATGGCCCTGTGGCACGCGTGGAAGCGGGCGCAGGACGCCGTATGGACTCGCGTCACCGCGGAGATCGCGGACAGAACTGGCTTGTCGGATCAGGACTTCGCGGTTCTGACCCGAGTGCACGAAATAGGGCATGGGGTGCTGCGACAGAGCGCATTGGCGGCGTTGCTCGAGTGGCATCGCAGTCGGCTGTCGCATCATCTGACCCGAATGGCCGACCGCGGACTGATCACTCGTCGTCCGGTCGACGGGGGAGTGGAGGTAGTTCTCACCGAGGTGGGGCGCGACGCCGTCGTGCGCGCGCGGCCCGTTCACGCGGAGGCGGTCAGACGGTATCTGCTCGACGCGATTCCGGCTTCCGAGCGAGTGGTGTTCGAGCGCATCCTTGCCGGCCTCATGCTTTCAGCAGGCGACCACTGATCACGGTGGCCAGTGCACGTGGAGCAAAACGGACACTGCCGGCGCTGATCTTGTTGGACAGGCCGGACACGATGCTGGCGGGGGTGCGGCGAGAGTCCAACGCGCGCAGAGCCGTCGCGACCACTTGCTCGGAGGTCTGGAAGTTGCCCACCGCGGCGTCCTCGGATCCGACGACGTCGAAGAACTCGGTGCGGGTAGGGCCGGGGGAGAGCGCGAGAATCTTCAGCAGCGAGGCGCGGTGCTCGAAGGCCAGCGCTTCGGTGAAGTTCAGGACGAATGCCTTCGTTGCGCCGTAGACGGCCATGTTGGGTGTGGGTTGGTACGCGGCGGTACTCGCGACGTTGATCAGTGCGCCGGTCAGGTTCGGCAGGAATGCGTGAGTGAGGTCGACCAGCGCACTGATGTTGAGGGCGATCTCTGCGGCCACGCGCTTCGGATCCTCGTCGGCGAACTTCCCGTGCGTGCCGAAGCCTGCGTTGTTGATCAGTGTGGTGGGTGTGATTCCCCTGTCCGCCAATGTGGTTCGAAGGGTTTCGCCGATGCCGGGGACGCCAAGATCCATGGCTACGACGGTGGCCGTCACCCCGTGATCGGCTTCGATGCGCCGTGCCAGGGCGTTCAGTCGATCGGTGCGTCGCGCCACGAGGACGACGTTCTCGCCGCGTGCGGCGAAGCGGGTGGCGAATTCCTCGCCGAGCCCCGAACTTGCTCCGGTGATGAGCGCTGTGGAAGTCATGGCCGCCAATGTAGGCAGTGTCAGCATTGTTGTCAACGCCAACATCACCTAGGGTGAGGGCATGGCAACGCAGCGCTACCACCATGGCGACCTGCGCGCGGTGTTGCTCGACGAGGCCGAACGGAGCATCGCGCACGGCGGGGTCGACGCGTTGTCGCTTCGGCAGCTGGCCAGAGACGTCGGCGTCAGTCACGGTGCCCCGGCGCGCCACTTCCGCGACAAGCAGGCGCTGCTGGATGCATTGGCGCTGCACGGATTCGAGGAATTGAATCGCCGGATGGTCGCAGCGGCAACGGGACCCGGTGAGCTGATGGCCAGGTTCCGTGGCGTCGCCCGTGCCTACCTCGGATTCGCCGTCGAACACCCGGAGTTGCTGGACGTCATGTACAGCACCAAGCACCACCCCGACGCCAGTGAGAAGCTGAAAAGCGTTGCGCACGAGAGTATGACCGCCACCGAGGCTTTGCTGAAGGAGGCGATGGCGGCCGGTGTGATCACCGAGGCTCCACCCGAGATACTCGCGCGCGTCGCTTTTGCGAGCGTGCACGGACTCGCGATGCTGGCCACCGGCGACCTGCTCGACGGCGTCCCGACCGAGGATCTGCTCGACGCCACAGTCGACACTCTGCTGCGCGGGTTCACCTAAGTTGAACGGCATGACCGAATACGACCTGCAACGCTTCGTCGATGCTCAGGACCCCGTCTGGACCGCGGTGACGAAGGAACTGAAAGCAGGGCGAAAGCAGACACACTGGATGTGGTTCGTGTTCCCGCAATTGGCCGGATTGGGGCGCAGTGCGCCTGCCCAACACTTCGGCATCGCCGATCTGACCGAGGCGGAGCTGTACATGTCTCACGAGGTACTGGGGCCGCGCCTGAAGAAGGCGGCCCGGCTTGTGGTGGCTGTCGAGGGGCGGACGGTCGAGGAGATCTTCGGTTATCCCGACAACCTGAAGCTGCATTCGTCCATGACGCTTTTCGCCGAAGCTACCAAGGGTCAGTCCGTATTCGGCGAAGTGTTGCAGAAGTATTTCGCCGGTGAATTCGATGGCCCGACACTCGACTTGCTCGACGAGCGATACCGCTAGCATCGCACCCATGACCACTCCACTCGCCGGTTCCATTGCCTTCGTCCACGCCAGCTGGCACCTGGACATCGTCGATCGCGCGCGAGTGGGATTCTCCGCCGAACTGCAGAAGCTCGGACAAGCCGAGACGCCGCTCGACGTGTTCGAGGTGCCCGGGGCCTTCGAGATCCCACTGCACGCACAGCGGTTGGCCAAGACGGGCAAGTACGCCGCAATCGTCGCCGCTGCGCTGGTGGTCGACGGCGGAATCTACCGACACGATTTCGTCGAAACAGCGGTCATCGACGGCCTGATGCGAGTGCAGCTGGACACCGACGTGCCGGTGTTCTCGGTAGTGCTGACACCACACCACTTCCACGAACACGACGACCACACAGCCTTCTTCACCGCGCACCTGGAGAAGAAGGGTGCCGAGGCTGCACGCGCAGTGGTGAAGACTCTGGCGTCGCTGGGGACCATCGGCTGACGCTGGTCCGAGCCTCCGATATCGATAGCGACGGAAGGCCGGTTCGACGCCGACTGGGAGGCCGGCGGGTTCGAGCTACGGGAAGTTGCACCCGAGAACTTCCTGCTGACGTACACCCTGCTGCTCGACGACCGGCTCACCCGCAGGGTCACGGTGTGGCAGCGAAGTAACGATGCATGGAAGATTCTCTACCACCAAGGAACTGTGGTGGTCGACCGTGAATCGTGAAGAATGAGTCGGCTCCTATCACACGCCTCCGACAGGTTTGATTCTCGAATCCTTGTGCAGGGCAATAGTTTTCGATTGCACTATGGTTGTCAGTCGAACGCGCGTTCGATACACTTGCTCCATGACCACGGAGATCTGGCAACTGAGCGAGAGCGAACTGCTCGCCGACGCCACCGCGGTCTCCCATCAGATCCAGTTGTTGGAAGCCAGGCGGATCGCTCTCGTCGCCGAGATCGACACCCGCGTCTCACGGGAGAAACTCGGCTTCCCCGGACCCGCCGGCTGGCTGACCTCCACCACCCTGCTCTCACCGTCCAAAGCAACCAAGATCGTCGCCCTCGCCCGCGGCATGGCTGCGTTTCCCGACATCGCCGACGCCGTCAACACCGGCGTCATGACCATCGACCACGCCGCCCTGATCCTCACCTTCGCCGAAACACCTCCCGGAAAAGGGTCGCGATGCCGCGCGCGCCGCCTTGATCAAAGCTGCGACAGGGCCCGACGCGCGCACCGGCCGGATCCGAGCAGCGATCACCAGACTCGAAGACAGCTTCGGCAGCAAGAAACCACCCGCCGAGAACACCGACCGCAACGAACTCTTCGCCTCCACAACCCTCAACGGGCGGCTGGTACTCAAAGGAGACTTCGATGCTGTCACCGGCGAGAAACTGCTCACTGCGCTCTCCCCGTTGACCGAACCCCACCCCGCCGCCGACGGCACCCAAGACCAGCGCAGCCCCGCCAGGCGCAGAGCCGACGCCTTCGGACACATCCTCGACCAGTACCTCGCCTCCAGGGATCGCCCCATCGAAGGCGGAGAGCGCCCGCACCTGAACCTGCACATCCGGTTGCAGGACCTCACCGACCTCCGCGACATCGCCGACGACATCACCGACGACGAAACCTCACGCGCAGCAACAGAATCCGACACCGACACCGCAGATCCAGTCGACATCAACACCCGACGGCGGCCCCACCGACATGAACAATCTGGTTCTGTTGTGCGGGTTACACCACCGCCTCATGCACCACTCCGACTGGGAAGTGTTCATCGGCACCGACAACCACCCGTGTGGGGGCACCTCCCGCTTGCGGGGGCTCGTACCGCCGGCAACCGTCGACCCCTACCGGCAACCCAGGCCATCCCACGCCCGAGCAGGCCCCCACATCGCGTGAGCCTCAGGAAAGACTCCAGCCCCGCACCGAGAACACGGTGCGGGGCTGGACGAGATTGTTCGACAGGCCGATTGGGGTGGAGCAAGCTAGTCGTTGGCGTGCAATGCCGCGTTCAGTTCGACGCCGGTACCCTTCCACGGCACCACCTCGACAGCACCCGACAGCGAGTTGCGACGGAACAGCAGGTTCGACTTGCCGGACAACGTGGCAGCCTTCACCACTGTCCCATCCGGACCGCTCACCTTCGTGCCGGCGGTGATGTAGAGCCCGGCCTCGACGACGCAGTCGTCACCGAGCGAAATGCCGAGCCCGGAGTTCGCGCCCAACAGGCAGCTCTTACCGACGGAGATGACGTTCTTGCCGCCACCGGAGAGCGTGCCCATGATCGACGCACCGCCACCCACGTCGGAACCGTCGCCCACCACGACACCCGCGGAGATTCGTCCCTCGACCATCGAGTTGCCGAGCGTGCCGGCATTGAAGTTGACGAAGCCCTCGTGCATGACCGTCGTCCCGCTGGCCAGGTGCGCGCCGAGACGAACGCGGTCGGCGTCGGCGATACGAACTCCGGTGGGAACGACGTAATCGACCAGGCGCGGGAACTTGTCGACTCCGTACACGGTCACCGGACCGCGGGCGCGCAGCTTTGCGCGCACCGTCTCGAAACCGTCCACCGCAGCGGGCCCGAAGTTGGTCCACACCACGTTGGCCAGCAGACCGAACACTCCGTCGAGGTTCTGCCCGTGCGGCTGAATCAACCGGCGCGACAGGAGATGCAGTCGCAGATACGCATCGTGGGCGTCGATCGGGGCGTCGTCGAGCGAGGCGATGCTGGTGCGCACTGCGACGACCTCGACGCCGCGCGCCTCGTCCGGTCCGACGAGAGCGGCCAGCTCCTCGGGGACGTCCGAACCCTCGAGCCGGGTGGTGCCGGTCTCGAAGCCCGACCCGAGCTCCGGGCTCGGAAACCAGGTGTCGAGAACAACGCCCGACGTCGTGATGTTGGCTATTCCTACTGCTGATGCTCCATGTGCGCTCACGGGACGAAGAATACGCGGTGGGCCGAATGCGGTGGGCTCGGCAACCGGCTCCGGTCGGCGACTGTTCTGCACACGGTCTCGGGCGTGCGGATTGCGGGAACACCTCGATTCGGGTGCTGCGTCGGTTCGTTATCGGTTCGACTGCCGAGCGTGATCGCATCGGGATGCAGGCCGACGAATCGGCGGCGGGGAGCTGACAGAGTGTGTCCGGTGATCACTCGTACCGCCTCCCGTAGCCGTGGCGCGACCTCGGCGATGGCGGGCAGTGTGTCCTTCACCGGGTTGGTGACCACCCTGGCGACGACGATCGTGCTCGGAGTCGCGCTGGGTTTGGTTGTCACAGGCGCGTGGTAGACATCGTCATCGGCTGACAGGGGGTCGCCGAGGCTGGGGGAGTGCCATGAATTCGAGCATGTCCGCGCGCGTGCGTTCGGTCGTCACGGCTATTGCTGCCGCTGTGGTGGTGTCGAGCGGTGTCGTCCTCGGCTCCGGCACCGCAGCCGCAGATCCCGATTGCGCCGGAGCAGGCGGGCCGTCGGCAGTGGTCGCACGAATCCCGGGGTCAGCTCTGGAAGGACTGGCAGTCGACGCGTCGGGCCGCGCCTACGTCACCGACATCGTCTCCGGCCGGGTGTACCGCATCGACGCGCCAGGACAGGCCGCCTATCCCATCGCGATGGTCCCCAGCGGAGGCGGTGGCGCTCTGGCCTGGATGCCCGACGGCACCCTGCTGGTCGGCTACGGAGCGGACCCTCGCGTCTTCGTCGGAGACATCGTCAGGGCCGCGGGGATCGTTCGACTCGACGTCGACACTCTCACCGTCACTCCGTTCGCGTCCGGTCTGAGCGCGGCCAACGGCCTTGCCGTTGCCGCCGACGGAACGGTGTACGCCACCAACGACTTCGGCTCGCTGATCGGCCGGATCAGCCCCGACGGTTCGGTCGACCCGGCGTGGGCGAGCTTCCCCAGTGCCAACGGCGCGGTGCTCGACGCCGCCGATCGGTACCTGTACGTCTCGCGGACTTTCGTGAACCCGGGCGTCAGCAGGATCCCGATCGCCGACCCCTCGGCACCGGAAAGTGTTCTCGACCTGTCGGGACTCGACGGCTTCGCGGCTCCGGACGGGCTCACCCTCGACGATGCGGGACGCCCGGTGGTGCCGCTCAACGCAGGCGGCTCCGTCGTCCGCATCGATGCGCCGGGGGCGACATGTGTCATCGGCACCGGTACGCGGTTGACGAGCGTCGTGGCCTACGGACGTTCCGACCAGGGCTTCTCGAGCGGAAGATTGTTCGGTGCCGGCTTCGACGGCGTGGTCCGCGAGATTCCGGGATCCACGGCCTAGAGTTTTCTCCCGTGACGCTCGAACTGCATGCCGACCCGATAGACCTCACCGCGGCACTGGTGGACATCCCCAGTGTCAGTGAGGACGAATCGCGCATCGCAGACGAGGTGGAGCAAGCGCTTCGCGAGCAGACGACGGGCTTCGAGATCATCCGCAGCGGCAACGCCGTGCTGGCCCGAACGAACCGCGGACTCGCATCGAGGGTGATGCTCGCGGGTCATCTCGACACGGTTCCCATCGCAGACAACGTGCCGTCGAGGCGCGAGCACGACAGCGCCGAGGGCGACATTCTGCACGGGTGCGGAACCGTCGACATGAAGTCGGGTGACGCGGTGTTCCTGCACCTCGCCGCCACGATCGACAACCCTGCGCACGATCTGACCCTGGTGTTCTACGACTGCGAGGAGATCGCGGCCGCGCGGAACGGACTGGGCCGGATCGAACGCGAACTCCCCGAATGGCTCGCTGCCGACGTCGCGATCCTCGGCGAACCTTCCGGCGGATTCATCGAGGCGGGTTGCCAAGGGACGCTGCGGGTTCGGCTGACGGCGTCGGGAACACGGGCTCACAGTGCCCGATCCTGGTTGGGCGACAATGCAATTCACAAATTCGGTGCGGTCCTCAATCGACTCGCCGCGTATCGTGCGCGCACAGTCGATATCGACGGCTGCGTGTATCGCGAAGGGCTGCAAGCAGTCCGGATCTCCGGTGGGGTCGCGGGCAATGTTGTTCCCGACGCAGCCGAACTCGACGTCAACTTTCGCTTCGCGCCGGATCGCAACGTCGACGACGCCGTCGAACACGTTCGTGAGGTCGTCGAGGGACTGGATCTCGGCTTCGAGGTCACCGACTCGTCGCCCGGAGCACTTCCCGGTTTGAACCGACCCGCAGCGTCCGCTCTCATCGAGGCAGCGGGCGGACAGTTCCGGGCCAAATACGGCTGGACGGACGTCTCCCGCTTCTCGGCGCTCGGGATCCCGGCGGTCAACTACGGACCCGGCGACCCCAATCTGGCCCACAAGCGCGACGAACGCGTACCCGTCGAGCAGATCACCCATGTCACACAGGTTCTCCGGAGCTACCTCTCTGCCGGATAGCCTGAACGCCATGAACAGCGTTGAAGGACACGGCAGCGAGAAGCCGGCCAAGCACAAGGGATCCGTAGTACTTCGGCGTGGCCGGAACACCGAGACCTCCACTTCGGATCAACGGCTGCTCGACGAGCGAGGGCCAGGAAACTGGATTCACTCCGACACCTGGCGAGTGCTGCGCATCCAGAGCGAATTCGTCGAGGGATTCGGTGCGCTGGCCGAGGTCCCGAAGGCCGTGACCGTGTTCGGTTCGGCGCGCACCCCCGTCGACCATCCCGAGTACGAGCGCGCCCGGCAACTCGGAGCCGCTCTCGCGAAGGAGGGCTTCGCCGTCATCACCGGCGGCGGTCCCGGGGCGATGGAAGGGGCCAACCGCGGTGCGAGCGAGGCCGACGGCTACTCGATCGGGCTCGGCATCGAGCTGCCGTTCGAGCAGGGCCTCAACGAGTGGGTCGATCTGGGCGTCAATTTTCGCTACTTCTTCGTGCGCAAGACCATGTTCGTGAAGTACTCCCAGGCGTTCGTGTGCCTTCCCGGCGGTTTCGGTACTCTCGACGAACTCTTCGAGGCGCTGACCCTGGTGCAGACCGCCAAGGTCACGAAATTCCCGATCGTGTTGCTGGGCAAGGACTTCTGGTCGGGACTGCTCGAATGGCTCGAGACGACGCTCGTGAAAGAAGGCAAGGTGTCCGAGAAGGACCTCGACCTCATCCACTGCACCGACAGCGTCGACGAGGCTGTCCGGATCGTCCGCGAGGCCCAGCAGTGAGCGAGCGAGCATCGACCGAACGCGCGCTCAGCGTCTGCGTCTACTGCGCGTCGGGTCCCGTCGACTCTTCGTTCATCGACCTGGCCGGTGAGGTCGGCACCGAGATCGGTCGACGAGGCTGGCAGCTCGTCTCGGGCGGCGGGAACGTCTCGATGATGGGCGCGGTCGCCGCGGCAACGCGAGCAGCGGGCGGCAATACGGTCGGCGTGATTCCGAAAGCACTCGTGCACCGTGAGGTCGCCGATGTAGACGCCGACGAGCTGATCGTCACCGACACGATGCGTGAGCGGAAGAAGATCATGGAGGACCGCGCCGACGCGTTCATCACCTTGCCCGGTGGGATCGGGACGTTGGAGGAGCTGTTCGAGACATGGACGGCGGGCTACCTGGGCATGCACAGCAAGCCGATGGTGATGCTCGATCCATTCGGACATTTCGACGGCATGATGCAGTGGATAGAAGGTTTGCGAGAGACCGGATTCGTCCAGCAACGCGCCCTGGACGCCCTGGTCAGAACGTCGACCGTCGATGCAGCATTGGATGCCTGCGCAACGTTGTGACAGGTCACCAAGCGCGGCCACGAAGTGGGATGCTCAAAGTTGTTACTCTCAAGTAGGGTAAGAAATCTCACATCGTCTTCAAAGGGGAGTTCATGGCTGTCGATGCCCGTCAGAAAATTGGAGTGACCGACCTCGCGGTCGCGTTGCCGAAAATGGTGACGGAGGTGCCTAGTCTGCTCAAGGGCCTGGCGGGATTCACCCGCAAGCCCGACCACAAAGCGTCGATCGGTCAGGTCTTCCAGGACGCCGCCGCGAAGAACAGCGACCGTCCGTTCGTGCGGTTCGAGGGCGAATCGATCACCTATCGGGACGCGAACGAACTCGTCAACCAGTACGCCGCGGTATTCGCGGACCACGGGGTGAAGCGCGGCGACGTCGTCGGCATTCTCAGCAAGAACAGGCCGGAGGCACTGTTCGCCGCGCTCGCTACCGTCAAGCTCGGTGCCACGGCGGGAATGCTGAACTACAACCAGCGCGGTGACGTGCTCGAGCACAGCCTCGGCATTCTCGACGCGAAGGTCCTCGTGCTGGACGAGAGCGCACAGGAAGCTCTCGATTCGCTCGACGGGGAGCCGAAGGTCGGAGCAGTACTGCCGCTGAAGAAGCTGGCCGAGCTCGCGGCGTCGGCGTCGACGGCCAATCCGAAGGTCACCGCCGAGATCCAGGCCAAGGAGAAGGCGTTCTACATCTTCACCTCGGGCACCACCGGCATGCCGAAGGCCAGCCTGATGAGCCACTTCCGCTGGCTCAAGTCGATGTCCGGTCTGGGTAACATGGGTGTGCGGCTGCGCAGCAACGACGTCATCTACTGCTGCCTGCCGCTCTACCACAACAATGCGCTGACGGTGACGCTGTCCTCGGTGCTCGCAGGCGGCGCGACGATGGCCATCGGCAAGCAGTTCTCGGTGAGCAACTTCTGGGACGACATCCGGCTCAACAAGGCCACCGCGTTCACCTACATCGGTGAGCTGTGCCGCTACCTGCTGACACAGCCGGAGAAGCCTTCCGATCGGGACAACTCGGTCAAGCTGATCGTCGGCAACGGACTGCGCCCGGAGATCTGGGAAGAGTTCACCCAGCGATTCGGCATCTCCCGCGTTGCCGAGTTCTACGGTGCCAGCGAGTGCAACATCGCATTCATCAACGCCCTGAACATGAAGAAGACCGCAGGCGTCTGCCCGTTGCCGTACGCCGTCGTCCAGTACGACGAGGAGTCCGGCAAGGCCAAGCGCGGCCAGGACGGCAAGCTCCGCAAGGTCGGCAACGGCGAGGTCGGACTGCTGCTGTCCAAGGTCACCGACCGAGCACCGTTCGACGGCTACTCCGACGACAAGGCCACCGAGAAGAAGCTGGTGCGCGACGGATTCAAGGACGGCGACGCTTGGTTCGACACCGGCGACCTGGTCCGCAAGCAGGGCTTCATGCACGTCGCGTTCGTCGACCGCCTCGGTGACACCTTCCGCTGGAAGGGCGAGAACGTCGCGACCACACAGGTCGAGGGAGCCCTGGGTGGGCACTCGTCGATCGACGGTGCCGTCGTGTACGGCGTCGACATCGAGGGAACCGACGGCAAAGCAGGCATGGCTGCGGTGACGCTGCGCGAAGGCGAGACCTTCGACGGCAAGACGATGGCCGAGCACCTCTACGACAAGCTCCCGACGTACGCGGTGCCCCTCTTCGTCAGGGTCGTCGAGAGCCTCGAGCAGACGTCGACGTTCAAGAGCCAGAAGGTGGCCCTGCGAAAGCTCGGCTACGAAGAGGACAGCGACAGCGACCTGTACGTGCTGCGTGGCAAGTCCGGTGGCTACGAGAAGGCGTACGACGGTTACGTGGCCGAGGTCGCCGCAGGCAAGGCACCCAAGGGCTGAGCACTCGAAATATGCCCACGTGCCACTATTGATTTCATGAGCACTCTCTGCGGCAAACCGGTCGCCGACGATCGCGCATTGGTCATGGCGATCGTCAATCGCACCCCCGATTCGTTCTACGACGGGGGTGCGAACTTTTCCGACGACGCAGCGATGGCGTCGGTGCACCGGGCCGTCGCGGAGGGTGCCGACATGATCGACATCGGCGGTGTGAAGGCCGGCCCCGGCGCCATCGTCGACGCCGAGGAGGAGATTCGCCGTGTCGTTCCGTTCGTCGAGGCCATCCGGGACGCGTATCCGGAGCTGCTGATCAGTGTGGACACCTGGCGCAGCGAGGTCGCTCGACTGGCCTGTGGCGTCGGCGCGGATCTGATCAACGACACGTGGGCCGGGGCCGACCCGGAGCTGGTGCGCGTCGCTGCCGCCGAAGGTGTCGGCATCGTCTGCTCGCACACCGGCGGGGCGGTGCCCCGTACGCGCCCGCATCGTGTTCGGTACACCGATGTGGTGGCCGACGTGATCGCCGAAGTCACCGCCGCCGCGGAGAACGCCGTCGCGGAGGGGGTGAAAAAGGATTCGATTCTCATCGATCCGACGCACGACTTCGGGAAAAACACCTATCACGGGCTCGAGTTGTTGCGTCGCGTGGACGATCTTGTAAACACCGGGTGGCCTGTGCTCATGGCTCTGAGCAACAAGGACTTCGTAGGCGAGACTCTAGGGGTAGAGCTCGCCGACCGGTTGGAGGGAACATTGGCAGCGACAGCATTGGCCGCAGCAGGCGGAGCCCGAATGTTCCGGGTTCACGAAGTTGCGTCGACCAGAAGAGTCGTCGACATGGTGGCAGCGATCCAGGGTCTGAGAACCCCGGCGCGGACGGTCAGGGGTCTGGCATGACACTCGCAGATCGAACGGACGTCACCAGGGCGTGGTCCGAGACCAACAGCTGGGACACCCCGCAATGGACCGTCGCCGAACTCGAGGCCGCCAAAGCGGGCCGAACGGTGTCGGTGGTACTCCCGGCGCTCAACGAGGAACAGACGGTCGCCGCCGTCATCGACACGATCCACCCGTTGCTCGGCGGTCTCGTCGACGAGCTGATCGTGTTGGACTCCGGTTCCACCGACGAAACGGCTGTGCGCGCGACGGCGGCCGGTGCACGGGTCATCAGCAGAGAAGAAGCGGTACCAGGAGTCGACCCGGTACCAGGCAAGGGCGAGGTGCTGTGGCGATCGGTGGCTGCGTCGACCGGTGACCTCATGGCGTTCGTCGACTCCGACCTGATCAACCCCGATCCGGCGTTCGTACCCAAGTTGCTCGGCCCCCTGCTGATGGGCGACGGCATCCACCTCGTCAAGGGTTACTACCGCCGTCCGTTGCGGACCAGCGGAACCGAGGACGCCAACGGCGGTGGACGCGTCACCGAGCTGGTGGCACGGCCGCTGCTCGCTGCGTTGCGGCCCGAGCTGACCGGGGTCATTCAGCCCCTCGGAGGCGAGTACGCCGGTACGCGTGAGCTTCTGTCCGCGGTGCCGTTCGCGCCCGGCTACGGAGTGGAGATCGGGCTGTTGCTCGATACCTACGACAGGCTCGGGCTGGGGGCGATCGGCCAGGTGAATCTGGGAGTGCGCAAGCACCGCAACCGCCCGCTGGTCGAACTCGGGGCGATGAGCCGACAGATCGTCGGGACGATGCTCAACCGCTGCGGGATGGTCGATTCCGGTGCCGGTCTTCTGCAGTTCCGCGTCGACGGTGACTCGTTCGAGCCGTTCTCGACCGAGGTGTCGTTGTTGGATCGACCGGCGATGAACTCGCTGAAATAGTCGTGTCGGGCGGTCGTGACAAGATCGAGGCATGTTGACGCTGCTGATCTACGTCGTCGTCATTGCCGTCGTCGCTGCTGCATTGTTCTTCGTGGCGTCGGCGGTGTTCGGTCGCGGTGAGGAACTGGGCCCGTTGCCCGAGGGAACCACCGCGACCGTTCTGCCCGCGGAGGGCGTCACCGGTGCCGACGTGCGCGCGCTGAAGTTCCAGCAGAGCCTGCGGGGTTACAAGCCCAGTGAGGTCGACTGGGCACTGGAGAGACTCGGCGGCGAGATCGACATGCTTCGTTCGCGATTGTCGGCCGCGCAGTCCCCGGGTACCCCACAGTCGGCCGTATCCGAGCCGGACGGGCAATGAGTGCGGTCGCCGGACCGGACGGCAAGCTCCGCTGCCCGTGGGGCGCCACCGACGACTCTGTGTATCGGGATTACCACGACGTCGAGTGGGGGCAGCCGCTTCACGGGCGCAACGAGCTCTACGAGCGACTGTGTCTCGAAGCGTTCCAATCGGGTCTGGCGTGGATCACGATCCTGCGCAAGCGCGAGAGTTTCCGCACCGCATTCGCCGGTTTCGATCCGGAGCAGGTGGCCCGCTTCGACGAGGCCGATGTGGATCGGTTGATGAACGACGCGTCCATCGTGCGCAATCGGCTCAAGATCGAGGCAGCGGTGAACAACGCGCGCGCCGTCGTCGATCTCCACGACACCGACCTCGACACCCTGCTGTGGTCCTTCGCGCCGAAACCCAGGCCGGCGCGCCTGACCGAGTTCTCCGAAGTGCCCGCCTCGACTCCCGAGTCCACAGCCATGGCCAAGGAGCTCAAGCGGCGTGGTCTGCGGTTCGTCGGTCCGACAACCGCCTACGCCCTGATGCAGGCCACCGGAATGGTCGACGATCACCTGTCGGAGTGCTGGGTGCAGGTCACGAATACCGACTCCGTTTCCCGGTATCGAGGTCGATAGGGAAGAATAGGAGTCAACACCCGTCGCCCCGCGACGAATTTATCTTTTAGGCCGAGGCGCCGAGTTGGTGGGCGCAGATCTGGAGGGAGCAGAGGATGGCGGCGATGAAGCCCCGGACCGGGGACGGTCCCCTCGAAGCAACCAAAGAGGGACGAGGAATCGTCATGCGTGTCCCGCTCGAGGGGGGCGGCCGCCTGGTCGTCGAATTGACCCCCGACGAGGCCGCGGCACTCGGTGACGAACTGAAGGGTGTCACCGGCTGATCGCCCTGTCGATCGATCATCGCTCAGCCCCGCTGGCCGTACCGGCAAGCGGGGCTTTGTGTTGTTTCCAGGGGTGTGCGTGCCGGTGTGAAAGAGGTGCTCGATGCTGACCGATGTCGTGGACGTGCTGTTGTGTCCGCAGTGCCGAGTGCGCGAGGTCGACTCCGGTCTCGGTGTAGGCGACACCGATCGGACGCTGTGGTGCGATCGAGGGCATTCGTTCGACGTGGCCCGGCAGGGTTACGTCAGTCTGCTCACCGGTGACGGCGGCAAGTTCGCCGGCGACTCGGCCGAGATGATCGCGGCACGCGACGTGTTCCTGGAGAAGGGGCATTTCGACCCGATCGCCGCAGCGGTCTCGGCGGGTGTGCCGGTGGACAGCGAGGTGGTGCTCGACGTCGGAGTCGGAACCGGTCACTATCTCGCGGCTGTTCTCGAGGCCTGCCCCGAGGCCCGGGGGATAGGCGTCGACGTGTCGAAGTTCGCGGCCAGGCGCGCCGCACGATCCCATCCCAGGCTGGGGTCCGTGGTCGCGGACATCTGGAGTGGACTTCCGGTGCGGTCGGGTGCGGTGTCCGCGGTGACGTGCGTGTTCGCCCCGCGCAACGCCGGTGAACTGAACCGAGTCCTCGTCGACGACGGAGTGTTGGTCGTCGTCACGCCCACGATGCGACATCAGCGTGAGCTGCGGGGGCCACTGGGCCTCATCGGCGTCGCCGAGGACAAGACCCGCCGGCTCGGCGAATCGTTGTCCGGCCTGTTCGAGCCGGTGGCGGAGTCTGCGCTCGACTACTCGATGATGCTCTCGCACAACGACATCGAGGCGCTGATCGGCATGGGCCCGTCGTCGCGCCACGGTGACCACGACGCTCGGTCCGCTGCCCTGGGTGAGCTACCGGACGTCACCGAGGTCACCGCGTCGGTGACTGTGTCGACCTATCGCAGGGCGAATCGCTGAGTCGTCCCGATCAGCGGCGCCGCGCCAGCGCGTCGTTGTAGACGGCGAGAGTCTGCTTCGCGATCGAGGCCCAGGAGAACTCGGCGACAGCGCGCTCGCGGCCCGCCGTGCCCATCGCCGTTGCGAGCGTGGGGTCGAGGGCGACCTCGTTGACGGTGTCGGCGAGGGTTCGCTCGAAAGCATCGGGTTCGTAGGAGTTGTAGTGCACCAGGCGTCCGGTGCGGCCCTCGTCGACGACCTCGGGGATGCCGCCGACATCCGAAGCCACCACCGCAGTTTCGCAGGCCATCGCCTCGAGGTTGACGATGCCGAGTGGCTCGTACACCGAGGGGCAGACGAACACTGCTGCTGCCGTGAGAATCTCGCGAATCTTGTCGGTGGGCAGCATGTCCTTGACCCAGAACACGCCGCTGCGCTGCTCGGCGAGCGACGCCACCGCGCGCTCGGTCTCCGCGGCGATCTCCGGTGTATCGGGCGCGCCTGCACACAGGACGAGCTGGATCGACGGGTCGAAGTGGTGGGCTGCTGCGATGAGGTGCCCGACGCCCTTCTGCCGGGTGATGCGTCCGACGAACGCGACGATCGGCTTGCTTCGATCGACGCCGATCTCGTCCAGGGTCGAGGTGCCGTGGTCGGCGAACCACCGCTGGGTGTCGATTCCGTTGCGCACCACATGAACCCGGCTCGGATCGAGTCGCGGATAGGCGTCGAGCACATCTTTTGCCATGCCCTCGCTGACGGCGATGACCGCGTCGGCGTACTCCACGGCATTGCGCTCCGACCACGACGAGATGCGGTAGCCGCCGCCGAGTTGCTCGGCCTTCCACGGTCGGCGCGGCTCGAGGGAGTGCGCGGTGAGGATGTGGGGGACGTCGTACAACTCTGCTGCCAGATGACCGGCGAGACCGGTGTACCAGGTGTGCGAATGCACCACGTCCGCGCCTGCGGCGGCGTTCGCCATCCGCAGCTCGGCCGACAACGTCGTCAACGCAGCGTTGGCTCCGGCGAGCGCGGGATCCGGGTCGTGCACCTGCGCAGTGTCGCGGGGCGCGCCCATACAGTGGATGTCCACGTCGCACAGCGACTTCAGCTGCGCGGACAACTCGGTGACATGAACTCCTGCGCCACCGTAGATCTCCGGGGGATATTCCTTGGTCATCATTGCTACGCGCACGTGAACGAACCTACATTCCCCAGCAGTTGTGCGTGTACTGCTCGCAAGGTTCTCTCGGTGCGGATAGGTTGAGTGGGTGAGGACACAACCGCACGTACTAGGGATCGTGCTTGCCGGCGGCGAGGGTAAGCGTCTTTACCCGATGACCGCGGACCGAGCCAAGCCGGCAGTTCCCTTCGGGGGCGCCTACCGACTCATCGACTTCGTGCTGAGCAATCTCGTCAACGCCGGTTACCTCCGGCTCTGCGTGCTCACCCAGTACAAGTCCCATTCACTGGACCGCCACATCTCGCAGACGTGGCGGCTGTCCGGATTCGCCGGGGAGTACATCACTCCGGTTCCCGCGCAGCAGCGTCTCGGACCCCGGTGGTACACCGGCAGCGCCGACGCGATCTTCCAGTCGCTGAACCTGGTGTACGACGAGGACCCCGAGTACATCGTGGTCTTCGGAGCCGACCACGTGTACCGGATGGATCCGGAGCAGATGGTGCAGCAGCACATCGACTCCGGCGCGGGCGTCACCGTCGCGGGCATCCGGGTTCCGCGTAGCGAGGCCTTCGCGTTCGGGTGCATCGATTCGGACGAGAACGGCAAGATCACCCAGTTCCTCGAGAAGCCGGCGCAGCCGCCCGGCACCCCGGACGACCCGGACGTCACCTATGCGTCCATGGGTAACTACGTGTTCACCACCAAGGTGCTCGTCGACGCCATCAAAGCCGACTCCGAGAACGTCGACTCCGACCACGACATGGGCGGCGACATCATTCCGGCGCTCGTCGAAGCGGGCGTCGCCTCGGTCTACGACTTCAACGACAACGTCGTGCCCGGTGCCACCGAGCGCGACCGCGGCTACTGGCGAGACGTGGGCACCATCGATGCCTTCTACGACGCCCACATGGACCTCGTGTCGGTGCACCCCATCTTCAACCTGTACAACCGCCGCTGGCCCATCCGCGGATCGGCCGAGAACCTGCCGCCCGCCAAGTTCGTCCAGGGCGGCTTGGCTCAGGAGTCGGTCGTCGGTGCCGGGTGCATCCTGTCCGCGGCCACGGTCCGCAACTCGGTGCTCAGCTCCAACGTCATGATCGACAGCGGCGCGACGGTCGAGGGCAGCGTCCTGATGCCCGGCGTCCGGATCGGCAAGGGTGCCGTCGTGCGGCACGCGATCCTGGACAAGAACGTCGTGGTGGGCGACGGCGAGATCATCGGCGTCGACCACGAACGCGATCGCGAGCGCTTCAACGTCAGTGCCGGTGGAGTCGTCTCCGTCGGCAAGGGCGTCTGGATCTAGAGCCTGCGGCATGTGAACGGTAATTCGTAACCCGCTACGAGTTACCGCTCACATGCGGCGCAGCCGCTCACGCTCTCGACGCGCAGATCAACCCGTCGCCCAAGGGCAGCAGCACCGTCGTCAGACGGTCGTCCTCGGCGATGGCCCGGGCAGCGGAACGGACTGCAACAGCGGTGGCGTCGCGCTGAGTGGGATCGGCGACCCGTCCGCCGAGCAACGCGTTGTGCAGCACCAGAACTCCGCCGGGGCGCAGCAGCCTGACGCTCTCGGCAACGAAGTGCGGATGGTCGGCCGGACTGGCGTCGATGAACACCAGGTCGTAGGTGTCGTCGGCCAACCGGGGGAGCACGTCCAACGCCCAACCGTTGATCAGCCGGGTACGTGAGGGCGCTATTCCCCCCGCGCGGAACGCTTCTCGGGCCGCGCGCTGGTGCTCCGGTTCGGTGTCGATGGTGGTGAGAACGCCGTCCGCGCGCATCCCGTCGAGCAGCCACAAGCCGCTGATGCCTGCGCCGGTTCCGATTTCGACGACGGTCTTCGCGCCGAGCATCTGGGTGAAGATGGACAGAATCGCTCCGACCGACGGCGGTACCGGGGCGGCACCGAGGTCGACGGCTCGCTCTCTGGCTGCGATCAGAACCTCGTCCTCCTGGGCGGAGTCTTCGGCGTAGGCGAGCATCTTCTCGGCGTTGGTCGGCACGCCCCGAGGCTATCGTGCCCAGGGCACATTCTCACGCACACATTCTCAGGTGCGCCTCAGCTGTTTCATACCGGACCCACACGCGGGTCCGTCAGGCTATGGAGGAGTCGAAGGTCCATCTCGATTGCGAAGTGTGAGCTGGAACATCCGAGGGTAGTCGTCGGTTGAATCAGAAGGACGTACGCAGTCCTGAGCAGGAGGATCCAACTATTTACAAGATCAACGGCGATCGCGACACCGCGCGTCTACCCGAGTCCGTACCCGCGCCCGACGACCTCAGCGGCACCGCAGTGTTCGATGCGACCGGGGAGGACTCCACCATGCCGTCCTGGGACGAACTGGTTCGCGAACACGGCGACCGCGTCTACCGACTGGCCTACCGTCTGTCCGGCAACGCTCAGGACGCCGAGGACCTGACGCAGGACACCTTCATTCGCGTGTTCCGCTCCCTGTCGAACTACCAGCCGGGCACCTTCGAAGGGTGGCTGCACCGCATCACCACCAACCTGTTCCTGGACATGGTTCGCCGTCGCAGCCGCATCCGTATGGAAGCGCTCCCCGAGGATTACGACCGCGTGCCCTCCGACCGACCCAACCCCGAGCAGATCTACCACGATGCCCGCCTCGATCCCGATCTGCAGTCCGCGCTCGACTCGCTGGCACCCGAGTTCCGCGCCGCAATCGTGCTGTGCGACATCGAAGGACTGTCCTACGAAGAGAT
This sequence comes from Rhodococcus sp. 05-2254-2, assembly GCF_002259095.1. NCBI lineage: Bacteria > Bacillati > Actinomycetota > Actinomycetes > Mycobacteriales > Nocardiaceae > Rhodococcus > Rhodococcus sp. 05-2254-2. The sequence continues at coordinate 700,497 of NZ_NOZJ01000001.1, forward strand.
CGGTGCGACACTGGGCGTCAAGCTCGGAACGGTTCGCAGTCGCATTCACCGTGGACGCCAGGCGCTACGCGAGTACCTTCGAGTGCACGGGAAGGTCGACTCCGGTCACGCAAGTGTCCACTAGCTACGAGGAGGGTTGGATGACGCAGGCGCGCAAGCCGAAGCAATTCAGCTCCACCGAACATCTGGCCAGTGAGGCCGTCGCGGCGTACGTCGACGGCGAATTGCGAATGCCCGCTTATCTCCGTGCAGCCGACCATCTGTCCGAATGCCCCGAGTGCGCCGCCGAGGTCGAGGCCCAGCAGCAGGCGCGCAAGGCCTTGCGTGGAGCAGGGGAGATGTCGATGCCCCATTCTCTGCTCGGTCTGCTCAGCCAGATACCGTCCTGCGCCGGCGAGGATCGGCCGTCCCACACCAAGCGAACCTTCATGTCCGCCGTAGCCGACGTCCGCCGTCGACGACGCTGACGGTGCCCGACTCTTCTCACCTGCATCGAGCCGCGCCGACCGCTCGAGTGATACTGAACTCTCACACCGACGTATGCGAGGGGTAACCGGACGCGTGACATCGAATTCGACCAGCACCGAGACCGCAGGCACCGATCCGGCAGATTCCGAGGCCGCAGGGACCGGTCCGGAAGGTCCTCGGTTGCCACCGCGTCCGCTGTATCGACCCTCCGTCGATCCGGTGTCGGCCTCGGTGTTCGGACGTCCCGACGACGTGGACGGTTCCTTCTCTCCTCGTAGGCCCGGCGACGAACTTCCCTCGCGCGTATCGGTGCGCCCACCCGATCCCGTCCTCGCCGAGGCCTTCGGTCGCCCGAACGATGCCCATGAATCACTGCAACGAGACCCGAACGCCGAGGACGAGAGCGACACCGCCCCGTCGGCTCCGGCCGATCCGTGGCGCGACCCCACCTCTCGGGTCTCCCTCGGCAGCGCGGCGCTCGATTCCCCGCCCCCTCCCGTTCTTCCACCGGGCACCAAACTCGGTGTGCGAGACGTGCTGTTCGGTCGGTCTGTGTCCGTCCGAGCTCTCGTCGCTCTCGGTGTTCTCGCACTCGTCATCGGATTGGTAGGCGGGCTGTTCGGTCGCCTCACCGCCGAGGTGACGGGCGCGTTGACCAGCCAGAAAGTGACGCTGACCCAGTCCAGCGGCGACGACATCCCGCGCGGACAGATCAGCAACGTCGCCGACGCCGTCCTGCCGTCCGTCGTCTCGATCCAGGTGACGCTCGGCGAGACCGGCGGCACCGGCTCGGGCGTCGTCATCGACGGTGCCGGCTACATCGTGACGAACAACCACGTGATCTCCCTGGCGGCATCCGACCCGGAGAACTCGACACTCGAAGTGACCTTCTCCGACGGCACCAAGGTGCCCGCCGACATCGTCGGCCGCGACACCAAGACCGACCTCGCCGTCCTCAAGACCGATGTCGGCAACCTCACCGTCGCCGAACTCGGTCGTTCCGACGACGTTCGCGTCGGGCAGGACGTGATCGCGGTCGGCTCGCCGCTGGGATTGAACAAGACCGTCACCTCCGGCATCGTCAGCGCGCTCGATCGGCCCGTGGCGCTGTCCGGTGAAGGCACCGATACCAACGCCGTCATCGATGCCGTGCAGACCGACGCCGCCATCAACCCCGGCAACTCCGGCGGTCCGCTCATCGACTTCGAGGGCCGCGTGATCGGCATCAACTCGGCCATCCGAAGCGAGAGCGGCGGATCGGTCGGCCTCGGCTTCGCGATCCCCGTCGACGAGGTCACCGAGGTGACGCAGAGTCTCATTCGGGACGGCGTCATGCGTCATCCCGACTTCGGCGTCAACGCCCGATCGGTCATCAACGACACCTCCGCCGGGGCAGAAGTGGCCAACGTGCGCTCGGGCGGGCCTGCTCAGGAAGCGGGCATCGTCGAGGGAGACGTCATCACGAAGGTCGGCGACCGCACCGTGGGTAACGCCGACGAACTGGTCGTCGCCGTGCAGGCCACGACGATCGGGGAGTCGGTTCCGGTGCAACTCGTCCGGTCGGGACGGCTGGTGGACCTCTCCGTCACGCCGGTTTCGGACTGACGACGTAGGCTGGCAGGCGTGTTCGGCAACATCGGTTGGGGAGAGCTCGTCATTCTCCTCGTAGCAGCTCTCGTGATCCTCGGCCCCGATCGCCTCCCCGGCGCCATCAGCTGGGTGTCCAAGTCGATCCGGCAGGTCAAGGACTACGCCAACGGCGCGAGCCAACAGCTCAAGGACGAGCTCGGCACCGACTTCGAGGACCTTCGCAAGCCGCTTGCCGATCTCAACCAGCTCCGGGGCATGACCCCGCGCGCGGTGATCACCAAACACCTGCTCGACGGTGACGACTCGGTCTTCAAGAACCCACTCGACGACACCTTCAAGGGCAAGCCCTTCGAGACCAAGCCGAAGAACGTGGGCGGACCGACTCCACAGGCCGGAACCGCTCGCAGTGGGGTGTCGATGAGCAAGAACGAGCCGAAACTGTCTGCAGGCGATACCCCGCCGATCGACGCCGACGCCACGTAGCAGTCTCCATCCTCGGTCGACGCTCCCGACCACGCCCATTCGGATCAATGCGGGATTCAGTCACTCTGAGTGCAACAAAGCCACATTGATCCACAGCTGGGTGGGGGCCGTCAGCCAGGCCGGCTGCCACGCGTGTCTAGAGCTTGCGCGCCGAGTCGATTCCGAGTGACATGCCGACCAGTCCGCGTTCACGGACTGCCAATTTCGCTGCCACGGCTTCGAGTGCTTGTGCTGCAGGCGATTCCGGGTTGCTCAGTACGATCGGAGTGCCGGCGTCTCCGCCTTCTCGGACGGCGGTGTCGAGGGGGATCTGACCCAGCAGAGGCACGCTGGCACCCACTGCCTTGGTCAGTCTGTCGGATACGTCCTGTCCGCCACCGGATCCGAAGATGTCCATCCGGGTACCGTCGGGCAGTTCGAGCCACGACATGTTCTCCACGACGCCTGCCACGCGCTGACGCGTCTGCAATGCAATCGCGCCCGCTCGTTCGGCCACCTCGGCCGCGGCCTGCTGCGGGGTCGTGACGACGAGGATCTCGGCACTCGGAATGAGTTGGGCGACAGAGATGGCCACGTCACCGGTGCCGGGCGGGAGATCGAGCAGCAGTACGTCCAGATCGCCCCAGAAGACATCGGCGAGGAACTGCTGCAGTGCGCGGTGCAGCATCGGCCCGCGCCAGACGACGGGGGTGTTGCCCTGGGTGAACTGCGCGATCGAGATGAACTTCACTCCGTGCGCCTGCGGCGGCATGATCATCTTCTCGACCTGCGTCGGCCGCGCGTCGTTTCCGAGCATCCGGGGCACGGAGTGACCGTAGATGTCGGCGTCGAGCACACCGACCGACAGCCCACGAGCGGTCAGTGACGCGGCGAGATTCACCGTCACGCTGGACTTGCCCACGCCGCCCTTGCCCGACGCCACCGCGTACACGCGCGTCAGGGATCCGGGTTGCGCGAAGGGAATGATCGGCTCCGCGGAATCGCCGCGCAGAGATTTGCGGAGCTCGGTGCGCTGCTCGTCGTTCATGACGTCGAGTTCGACCGTCACGGTGCCCACGCCGGCGACGTCGGCGACGGCGTTCTTCACGCGATCGCTGATTTCGGTCTTCATCGGGCAGCCGGAAGTGGTCAGATAGATGCCGACGCCGACCGCGCCGTCGTCGGAGATGTCGATGCTCTTGACCATCCCGAGGTCGGTGATGGGTTTGCGGATCTCGGGGTCGATCACCTTCGTGAGTGCGGTCCGAACGTCGGATTCGGTCAGTACAGCCATTGCCTCATGCTAGGCGGTGGGTCGTGCGCCGATGGACAGCAGGGCAGGCGCGGGCGCGATGTCAGTGAATGCGGGGCAGCTGGTCCGAGGACGGGACGATGCCGGTGGCGTAGCCGGCCGACCATGCGAGCACGTTCGCCACATAGGCCATCGAATTGTTGTAGCGCAGGATCGCTTTGGTGGTCGATCCCAGATCGCGCATGTCGGTGCCGTTGTCGCACAGGTACATGCCGGTGGCCAGGGCTGCGTCGAACAGGTTCTGGGGGTCGGAGACTCCGTCGCCGTTGCCGTCGGCGTGATAGAGGTTCCACGTCGAGGGCAGGAACTGCATGGGTCCCACTGCGCGGTCGTATTCGGCATCGCCGTCGAGCGCCCCGCCGTCGGTGTCACGAATCACCTGGTTGCCGGCCAGTGTGCCGTTCAGCCGGGGGCCGAGGATGGGTTCGTGCAGTTCGCCCGAGTCGTCGACCTTGCCGTTGTTGGCATGGGTGGATTCGACGCGGCCGATGCCGGCGATGACGGTCCAGCCGATGCCGCAGCCGGGTTGCTGCTGGGCCAGGATCCGCTCGGCGTTCTTGTACGCCGAGACGTTGACGACCGGGATGGCGATGGGGCTGACGGCGAGGTTGGTGGGCAGCTCGGGTGTGGGCGGGATCTCGGGAATCGGCGCGGGTGCGGGGACCGCGGCGGGCACCGGCTGCTCGGCCTGAGCCACCGGCTGCGCCTGCTGGTCCTGGGCGATCGGCTGCGGAGTCTCCACCACTGAGTTCGATTCCTGGGCGGCCGTGGTGGTCTTGGCCGAGACGAACGGAATGTATTCCGTGGCTCCGGCGCTGGTGGCGGCGGTGACGAGTCCTGCGGGGACGAGACCTGCCAGAGCAATCACCGAGTTCCGTCGAACCTTGGAAGTCGATGCTTTTCTGTGACGACCCACGCGTGCTGTACCTCCTGATTTCCCCGGATGACAACCGGGGCCCGACCTGATGACCGGGATCGAGGGTACCTGATTCGAGACTGTTCCGTTATCGGGCCGTTACAGAGCGAGCCGCTACGTATCGAGGTCCGAGACCTCCGGGGTGCCCGCGTCGTCCTGCACCCTGGCGGCGGCCTTCTTCCGTGCTTTCTTCGGAGCCGCTGTGGGCTGGCCCGTCGCCTGCTCGAGGAGCGCCTTGATCTCGTCGAGTTCGCGGCGCAGGTAGTCGCGGGTGGCGACCTCGCCGACCGCGATCCGCAGCGATGCCAACTCGCGAGCGAGGAACTCGGTGTCGGCTTTCGTCTGTTGTGCGCGAGAACGGTCTTCCTCGAGCGAGACGCGGTCTCGGTCGTCCTGCCGATTCTGGGCCAGCAGAATCAGCGGAGCTGCGTACGCGGCCTGGGTCGAGAACGCGAGGTTGAGCAGGATGAAGGGATACGGGTCCCACCGAAGGTTGACCGCCACGACGTTGAGGAAGATCCAGACGATCACGATGCCCGTCTGGATCGCCAGGTAGCGGCCGGTACCGAGGAACCTCGCGGCCTTCTCGCCCGACCTGCCGAGGTCGAAATCGACGTTGACGTTGAACATCCGCGATCCGCGCGGAGTGTCCATTCTCTGGCGTGCTGTTTCTTTCACTGTCCGGCCACTTCCTGATCTCGCCAGTCCTCGGGCAGCAGGTGATCGAGGACGTCGTCCACGGTCACGGCCCCGACCAGGTGGTCCTCGTCGTCGACCACCGGGCCGCAGACGAGGTTGTACGTCGCGAAGTATCGCGTGACGGCGGTGAGGCTGTCCTCGGGCGACAAGCGCGGCAGGGCGCTGTCCACCACGCCGCCGACCAGACTCGCCGGGGGTTCTCGAAGTAGCTGCTGCAGATGTACGCAGCCGAGGTACGGCCCGGTGGGAGTGGCGGTGGGCGGCCGCACCACGAACACCAGTGAGGCGAGCGCGGGCGTCAGGTCGGGGTTGCGTACCCGGGCGAGCGCCTCGGCCACCGTCGTCGATGCGGTGAGTACGACGGGCTCGGGGGTCATCAGACCACCGGCGGTGTCCGGGGAGTGCTCGAGCAGCCGTCGGACGGGTGCGGAGTCCTCCGGATCCATCAGTCGCAGAAGCGATTCCGCTTCGGTCTCGGGCAGCTCTCCGAGGAGGTCGGCGGCGTCGTCGGGGTCCATGGCCTCGAGCACGTCGGCACCGCGGTCGACGCCGAGGTAGTGCATCAGCTCCACCTGATCGTCGTCGGGCAGTTCCTGGACGACGTCGGCGAGCCGTTCGTCGTCGAGGGCCCGCGCCACTTCCATGCGTCGTTTGACGGGAAGCTCGCGCATCGCGTTGGCGACGTCGGCCGCTCGCAGGTCCTCGAACTGCATGAGCAGCTGTGCCACACCCTGATCGGGCATCGACAGTTCGTTCTGCGTGAGTCCCTGCACGTGCAGCCAGTCCACGACATGGATGGCACCGCGGCGCGCCAGGCGCTGACGTTGCTTGCGTACCGCTACTCGCGCGACGACCCAGTCCCGCGTTCGGGTGAGCTCGATACCCAGATCGACGACGATGGAATCGGCGTCGTGCAGCTCGTCGAGTTCGGGGTCGTCGACGCGCACCTTGGAGTCGAGGATCTGGGCGAACACCAGGATCTCGTTCGCGCGCTGGGTGAATCGCCGCAGACTGACGTTGCCGGTGGTGAGTTGAACCGAGTTGGGCTCGATACTGGTGACTCTGAGCATCGGTACGAAAATTCTTCGGCGCGTTGCCAATTCGACCACGAGGCCGAGGACTCTGGGTTGCGCTCTGCCGACCCGCATCGAGATGACCACGTCGCGAACTCGGCCGATGGATTCGCCGTCGGGGCCCAGGACGCCCAGGCCGGCGAGCCTGGCCGCGAATACCTTGCTCAGTGCTGCCATGATGGCAAGGTTAGAGGTTGGGCGATACAGACGATGAATCAGACAGGGGTTGTGCTGCGGTGAATGCGTCGGGCCTACGGAGATCGGTGCTGGCCGTTCCGGGCAGTTCGGACAAGATGATCGCCAAGGCCAAGGGACTGCCTGCCGACGCGATCTTCCTCGATCTCGAAGACGCCGTCGCGCCCATCGCGAAAGTCGAGGCCCGCGCGCGCATCGTCGATGCTCTGAACTCCGATGGCTGGGGCGATCAGATCAAGGTGGTGCGCGTCAACGACTGGACGACGCAGTGGACGTACGGGGACGTCATCGACGTCGTGTCCGGTGCCGGACGCAATCTCGACGCCATCCTGCTGCCGAAGGTGGAGTGCGCCGCGCACGTGCAGGCGTTGGATCTGCTGCTCACCCAGCTCGAGAAAGAGCACGGACTCGACGTCGGTGCGATCGGGATCGAGCCGCAGATCGAGAGCGCCCGCAGTCTGCGCAACATCGACGAGATCGCGACCGCGAGCCCGCGGGTGCAAACCCTGGTGTTCGGTCCCGCAGACCTGATGGCCAGCGTCAACATGCGCACCCTGGTCGTCGGCGAGCAGCCGGTCGGATACGACACGGGCGACGCCTACCACCACATTCTGATGACCATCCTGCTCGCCGCCCGAACACACGGTCTGCAGGCAATCGACGGTCCGTATCTTCAGATACGTGATCTCGACGCCTTTCGTCGGGCGGCGGGCCGGACGGCAGGCCTCGGTTTCGACGGCAAGTGGGTGCTGCATCCGACGCAGATCGAGGCCGCCAACGAGATCTTCGCGCCGCGTCAGGCCGACTACGACAAGGCCGAGATGATTCTCGACGCGTACGAGTTCCACACCTCCGCGGCGGGCGGCGGTCGCGGCGCAGTGATGTTGGGTGACGAGATGATCGACGAGGCGAGCCGCAAGATGGCGCTCGTCGTCTCGGCGAAGGGACGTGCGGCAGGAATGACACGGACGACCGCCTTCGTGCCGCCCGCGCCCTGACCGACCGTCAACCTGCTGTGAACCGCTACAACGGGTGTGCCGAGTGTCCGTTTCGGGGCACAATGGAGCCATGACCAATCCCCTCTCGCAGCCCGGTCGCCCAGGGCAGGGCCTGCCGACTCCGCCCTCCGGCTGGCCTATCGGTTCCTACCCCACCTACGCCGAGGCGCAGCGCGCCGTCGACTACCTCTCCGACGAAGAGTTCTCGGTGCAGGACGTGACGATCGTCGGTGTCGACCTGATGCAGGTCGAACGCGTGCTCGGCCGCCTCACCTGGCCCAAAGTCATTGGCGGAGGCATTGTTTCGGGTGCCTGGCTGGGAGTCTTCCTCGGCCTGGTCCTCGGCATCTTCAGTGAGAACATCTTCGGAGCGCTGCTCATCGGCGTCGGCGGCGGCATCATCTTCGGCCTGATCTCGGCGTCCATTCCGTACGCGGCCACCAAGGGACAGCGAGATTTCGCGTCGAGCATGCAGTTGGTCGCGGGCCGATACGACGTCATCTGCGAGCCGCGAACCGCGGAGAAAGCACGCGACCTGCTCGCCAAACTGTCGATCTGATCACACCTGGTGGACGACCAGGCAACCGACAGGTAACGGAATAGCCCCAAATCGCCCTCTATGCCAGTGAGTTCGGTTACGTTTCTTTCGTGCACGGCAGTCCCACACAATGTGCTGCGCGAGTAACTGAACGTACGGAGGCGGAAAGTGCCGAGACATCGTGGTCGTAGGCGTGGAAAAGCAACGAGGATAGGGGTGTTGGCGGCAGCGGCTCTGGTCACGAGTCCGTTGCTCGCAGCGTGTGGTTCGTCCGACAGTTCGGTTCCGGTTCTGAGTTTCTACACTGCCGCAGACGGCGCAGAGCAGTACGCCGCTGCGGCACAGGTGTGTTCCGACGCCTCCAACGGCCGCTACCGAGTGGAGCAACGGACTCTGCCCAAGAGCGCCAACGATCAGCGGCTCCAGCTCGCGCGGCGCCTCGCCGGCAACGACAGGACGCTGGATCTGATGACACTCGACGTCGTCTGGACGGCCGAGTTCGCCGAGGCCGGATGGGCATTGCCCGTCCCGGAGGACCTGTCCGAGAAGCTGCGCGACGGTGCCACGCTCGAGGGCCCACTCGCCACGGCAGAGTGGCAGGATCAGCTGTACGCGGTGCCGCTCAACTCCAACACCCAGTTGCTCTGGTACCGCCCGGACGAGGTGCCCGACGGAGTGCCGCCGCAGACGTGGGATCAGCTGATCGACGTGGCCGAGGCCAATGCGGCGGCGGGCAAGCCCGCACAGATCGGCGTTCAGGCAAAGCAGTACGAGGGCTTCATGGTCTGGTTCAACTCGCTGCTCGAGAGCGCTGGTGGTTCGGTCGTCGCCGAGGACGGAACGACGGTGACGCTGAACGACACTCCCGAGCATCGCGCCGCCACCGAGAAAGCCCTCGAGATCATCAAGCGAGTGGCCACGGCCGACGGCCGCGATCCCTCGGTCTCGCAGAGCGACGAGGCAACTGCCCGCCTCGGCATGGAATCGGGACGGATGGCATTCCAGGTCAACTACCCGTTCGTGCTGCCCGGGTTGAAGGAGAACGCCGTTGCCGGTGCCGTCTCGTTCCTCGACCTGTCGACGGTGCCCGAGGATCAGCAGGACGCACGCATCGCCGAGGTCTTCCGTAGCGCCCCGTATCCGGAGGTGAACCCGGGCGAGCCCGCGAAGGTCACCATCGGTGGCTTCAACATCGGCGTCGCGAAGACCACTCAGCACGAGGATCTCGCGTGGGAGGCCGTCGATTGCCTCACCAACGAGGAGAACCAGCGCAACAACGCCGTCAACGGTGGTGTGCCGCCGGTGCTGAAGTCGCTGTACTCCGATCCCGAGTTCCAGGCCGTCTATCCCGCGTGGGAAGGGGTTCTCGGTTCCATCGAATCTGCGGCTGTGCGACCCGTTTCGCCTGCCTACCAGAGCATTTCGATTCTGCTGACCGATGCGCTCAACCCGCCGCAGAACATCGATCCGGTGGCCGACGTGGACAAGCTCGCAGATCTGGTCTCCAAGGCCGTCAATTCCGAAGGGTTGATTCCATGAGCGCCACCACCGAGTCACAGCCCGCATCGCAGCCTGTCGACAAGCAGGCGGCTCTGAAGAACGTCTCCGACGGCAAGAAGGCCGAACGTCGCCTGGGGCTGATGCTCATCGCACCCGCCGCCCTGCTGATGATCGCGGTCACCGGGTATCCGATCATCTACGCGTTCTGGCTCAGTCTGCAGAAGTACAACCTCGCATTCCCCGAGGATCGTGAATTCGTCGGCCTCTCCAACTACGTGACCGTGCTGTCCGACGGCTACTGGTGGACGGCGTTCAGCGTCACGGCCGGCATCACGATCATCTCGGTGATCATCGAGTTCATCCTCGGCCTGGCCGTGGCTCTGGTCATGCACCGCACCATCTTCGGTCGCGGACTCGTACGCACCGTGGTGCTCATCCCGTACGGCATCGTGACCGTCGCCGCCGCGTACAGCTGGTACTACGCGTGGACCCCCGGCACGGGCTATCTCGCCAATCTGCTGCCCGACGGTAGTGCTCCGCTCACCGAGCAGTTCCCGTCACTGGCGATCGTCGTACTGGCCGAGGTCTGGAAGACGACGCCGTTCATGGCGCTGCTTCTTCTGGCAGGCCTGGCGCTGGTGCCCGACGATCTGCTCAAGGCGGCCGAGGTCGACGGAGCGGGTGCGTGGACCAGGCTGATGCGCATCACGATTCCGTTGATGAAGCCGGCGATTCTCGTCGCGGTGCTCTTCCGCACCCTCGACGCGTTCCGCATCTTCGACAACATCTACGTCCTCACCCGCGGTAGCAACGAAACCGGATCGGTCTCGATTCTCGGTTACAACAACCTGTTCGGTGCGTTCAACCTCGGGCTCGGGTCGGCGATCAGCATTCTGATCTTCTTCTGCGTCGCGATCATCGCGTTCGTGTTCATCAAGTTGTTCGGTGCATCGGCACCGGGATCCGACGACGGAGGCCGCAAGTAATGACCACTGTTACGCCTCGCAAGAAGGTCGGTTGGACGGTCGTCAACGTCCTCGTCCTGCTCTACGCACTCGTTCCACTGCTGTGGATCATCAGCCTCTCGTTCAAGTCGACGGCCACCATCGCCGACGGCAACTTCATTCCTCGTTCGATCACCTTCGACAACTACAAGGGCATCTTCTCGACCAATCAGTTCACCTCGGCGTTGGTCAACTCGATCGGTATCGGACTGATCACCACCGTGATCGCCGTGGTGATCGGCACGATGGCCGCGTATGCCGTTGCGCGTCTGGACTTTCCGGGAAAGAAGGCTCTGGTCGGTGCAGCACTGCTCATTGCGATGTTCCCCCAGATCTCCCTGGTGACACCGCTGTTCGACATCTCCCGCTCGCTGGGACTGTTCGACACCTGGCCGGGGCTGATCATTCCGTACATCACCTTCGCGTTGCCGTTGGCGATCTACACCCTGTCGGCGTTCTTCCGCGAGATTCCGTGGGAGCTCGAGAAGGCAGCGAAGATGGACGGCGCGACGCCGGCACAGGCGTTCCGCAAGGTCATCGCCCCGCTGGCCGCACCCGGCATCGTCACCGCCGCCATACTGGTGTTCATCTTCGCCTGGAACGACCTTCTGCTCGCCATCTCGTTGACGGCGACGGAACGTTCGGTCACCGTCCCGGCGGCCATCTCGCAGTTCACCGGTAGCTCTCAGTTCGAGGAGCCAACGGGATCGATCGCGGCGGCAGCAGTCGTCATCACGATCCCGATCATCATTTTCGTGCTCTTCTTCCAACGACGTATCGTGGCGGGCTTGACGTCCGGCGCAGTGAAGGGATAACCGTCATGGCCGAAATCGTTCTCGACAAAGTCACCAAGCTCTACCCCGACGGCGCGGCTGCCGTCAGCGACGTCGACATCACCATCGCCGACGGCGAGTTCATCATCCTCGTCGGCCCGTCCGGTTGCGGAAAGTCCACGACCCTCAACATGATCGCCGGTCTCGAGGACATCTCGTCCGGCGAGCTGCGCATCGCGGGGGAGCGCGTCAACGAGAAGGCACCGAAGGATCGCGACATCGCGATGGTGTTCCAGTCGTACGCGCTGTATCCGCACATGACGGTGCGGCAGAACATCGCGTTCCCGCTCACGCTCGCGAAGCTCTCGAAGTCGGAGATCAACAGCAAGGTCGAAGAGGCAGCCAAGATCCTCGACCTCAGTCAGCACCTCGACCGCAAGCCGGCGAACCTCTCCGGTGGTCAGCGTCAGCGAGTTGCCATGGGCCGCGCCATCGTTCGTACCCCCAGTGCGTTCCTGATGGACGAGCCGCTGTCCAACCTCGACGCGAAGCTGCGTGTGCAGACTCGCGCCGAGATTTCACGTCTGCAGAAGCGGCTCGGCACCACCACCGTGTACGTCACGCACGACCAGACCGAGGCCATGACCCTCGGCGATCGCGTCGTGGTGCTACGTGGCGGATTGGTGCAGCAGATCGGTTCTCCGCAGGAGCTGTACGACAAGCCGCGAAACCTGTTCGTGGGCGGCTTCATCGGATCGCCCTCGATGAACTTCGTTCCCGGACAGCTCACCGCGAACGGAGTGTCGACCGCGCTCGGTGAGATCGACATCCCGCTCGAGCGGATGGACGCGATCAAGGCCAAGAACCCGGGTCGCGAGGTGGTTGTCGGCATCCGCCCCGAGCACTTCGAGGACGCAGCACTGATCGACGGCTACCAGAAGATGAGCGGTGCCACCTTCACCGCCACCGTCGACGTACTCGAGTCGATGGGTAGCGACAAGTACGTGTACTTCACGCTCAAGGGTGCGCGGGTCGAATCCAGTGAGCTGCAGGAGCTCGCAGCGGACGCGGGTATTGCCGATCTCGGTGGCGCACAGGTGGTTGCGCGCCTGGCCGCCGAATCCAAGGCCGCCGAGGGTGGTCAGGTGGAACTGTGGTTCGACCCGGCGAAGATCTCGGTGTTCGACCAGGCCTCGGGTGCGAACCTGACGCTGTAGAGCGCTGCGCGCATGTGCGCGGAAACTCGTAGTGGGCTACGAAGTTCCGCGCACATGCCGCAGGCTCAGAACGCAGAGCCGGTGCTCGGCAGCTGGTAGCCCTGGAAGAAGTTGTACGGCACCACGTTCGGTGCCGGATTCTGCAGCTGCGGCGCCGGTGCCTGGGGGAACAGCTCGGAGAGCTCGAACTGGTTCGGCCCGTCGTTTCGGTTGTCGTCGTATCGGGTGTGATTGTCGCCCCGGTCCGTCCACAGTGGATCGGCCGATGCTGTGCCCGCCATTGCCACCAGAGGAATGGCCACCAGAGCCCCGGTCACTGCTGCGCGGGTGAAGATCTTTCGGGTGTTCATGTGTTCCCTTTCGTCGGTGTTCGTACTTCTCCGACGTTAGGTCGACGAGGTGGGCCCGCGACAGGGAAAACTGCTACCTCCCAGCACATTACGAGCTTTCTGCCAAGGAGCGTTGCCCGTGATTTCGTGCGTCTCCCCTGGTCGCGGCACGGGCAGTGGTCAGGTCGTCGGCGCAGACCTGGCAGTGCTGCCAGCCGGAACGGCCGGTTCGCTGCGGCCGCCGACCACCGATTCGCCGGTGTTCGGAGTGCTCTTGATGGCCAGGGCCGCCAATCCGACGACGAGACAGGCCACCGCTCCGGCGGCGAAGGCCGCGGTGTAGACGATTTCACGGGCGACCCCGGTCCCGTCGATGGCGAACATGGCCAGTGCGGTGGACAGTGTTGCGCTTGCGATCGACGTGCCGACGGTTCTGACGATCGAGTTGACACTGTTGGCCACGCCGGTGTCCGCCGCATCGACCTCGGCCATGAGCAGGTTGGGCAGGGCAGCGAACGCGAGACTGACGAACACGTTGATGACCACACCGGCGGTGATCAGTTGCCAGGTGTGATCGTGCGCCAGTGCGACGAACACGAAGCCGACCAGCCCGATCACCGCACCTGCGATCAGAACTCGACGCGGCCCGAAGGACCGGATGAGACGACCGCTGAGGACGGCCGCAACCACGCCGACCGCCGCGCCGGGTAGCAGGTAGACCACGCTCGCCTCGAGAACGTTGGCGGTGAAGCCGTAGCCCGCCACCGCTCGTGGTGTCTGCACGAAGTACGAGCAGGCGAGGAAGTTGACGAACATCCCGATACCGACGAACACGGTGGCGACGTTGGTGGCGAGCAGCGGACCGTGGGTGAGCATGCGGGGCGCGACCAACGGTTCGGCGGTGCGCTTCTCGAGCAGCCACCAGAGCGTCCCCGTCAGTACACCGGCAAGGGCGCAGCCGAGGGTGGCCACCGAACCCCAGCCCCAGGTGCGGCCTTGTGTCAACGCGAGGAACAGGAGCAGGAGGGTCACGGCGAGTCCTGCGGCACCCCACCAGTCGACGGTGCCGCCGCTGGTCTTCGGTCGCGCGGGCACGCCGAACCAGGCGATCGCGAGGGCGAGCACGACGAACACGACAGTGAGCCAGAACACGCGGTGGTAGTCGGCTCCGTTGGCGGTGAGCAGCCCGGTCAGTACCAGTCCGAAGCCGCCGCCGACGCCCAGTGTCCCGGACAGGACGGCCATCGAGCCGACGAGCTTTCGTGGGGGCATCTCGTCGCGCAGTACCGCCAGCGCGATGGGGAACAGGGCATAGGACACTCCCTGCAGGACGCGACCGACGATCAACCAGAGCAGCGAGTGCGTCAGGGCCGCGAGCAAGGACCCGGCGAGGACGACGGTGAGTACACCGATGAGCACCGGCCGCTTGCCGTGCAGGTCGGCGAGCCGGCCGATGACGGGGGTGGCAATGACCGCTGCGAGGAGGTTGCCCGTCAGTACCCAACCTGCGGCCGTGGTGCTGACGCCGAGTTGGGTGCCGATGGTTCCGACGATGGGGACGACCATCGTCTGCAGAACGGCGAGAGTCATGACGATGAAACAGAGTCCGGGCAGCAGTATGCGGCGGGTGGACATGGAAGAACTACCTCGTTACCTGTCGAAAAAGCACTAGAAGCGACGCAAATAAATTGTTGAATGCATCTAAGTGACTATCAGATATCGCCGAACGAGGGAAGCGGTCCCCGACGACGGCACCGTGTCACTGCGGACGGGTGGGCTTGCCCAGCGCCTTCTGCCGCAGTTCGCTGACGATCTCGTCGTTCCACACATGCTCGCGCACCAGGCGGTAACGCTCCCGGCTCATCCACAGGTACGCCTCCGCGTCGGTGCGGTCCTCGAGGATCTCCGCAGCGCGCACCATGCGCACCACCGGGAGGTACTCCTCACCGAACCAGCGCCGCGCGACGGTACCGCGGTCGACGAACTCGCCGACCTCCTGCATCAACCGGAAGCCCCACGCCTCCACCGATTCGCTCAGCTGGGCGTAATCGAACGGATCGGTCACCTGAACGGCCTCGCGTGCCTTGCCCACCAACGGGACACGACTGAGGAAGATGCGCCGGTGATCCTTGATCAGCAGGTCGCCGCGTCGGGTGATGCCCTCCGGTGAGATGCGGGTGATGATCTCGGTGACGACGGCGTCGATCGACGTCCGGTGCATCGCGAAGGCGATGGAGACTCGATGGTGTCCGTCGACGACGAAGTGCATGCCACCGATGCGGTACACCTGGATCGGCGGCATCGCCTCGCCGCGGCGCTGAGCAGCCGCGAGTCGTTGCCAGCGTTCGCGGATGCGCGCCGACGTCGGCCGAAAGAATCGATCGAAGTCACGAGTGCGATCGACGCTGCCGACGATGGTCTCGACGCGGATGACCTGCAGGCCGAGGTGACGCTCGCCCACCTTGCCGAGGGCGGCGACCACCTCGTCGAACGGCAGGATGGTGTTGACGTCGTCGGGTTGACGACGCAGCCACCCGACCAGACGTGCGACGTCGGCGCGGCGGCGTTGGCGGGTGAAGTCGTTCTCCGCGTCGGCGGCCGGAAATCCGGTGTCACGTGCCATGTCTGCGCCTCACGATCTTGGGTGTCTCGAAATCCGGTCTCTCGCCGCCCGGTTCGATCTCGAGGAGGGTGTATCCGACGGTGTTGATCACCGCCGCGCCGTGCAGGGACAGGTCGTCCGGGGTGTGACCGTGCGGATGAATGTGGCCGTGCAACAACAACTGTGGGGAGAGTCGACGCGTCACCTCGTCCAGACAGTCGAAACCGATGTGCGCCGGGTCGGTGTCGTCGCCGACGCCGAGCGGTGGACTGTGGGTGAGCAGAATGTCGACGGGCCGAAGGTCCTTGCGCACGTTGCGATGCCACGCGAACGTCCGGGTCAGCGTTCGTGATCGACGTCGCTGCTGCCGTTGGGTCCACTGATTGGGCCCACCGTTGTAGCGGATGGACCCGCCGAGCCCGGCGATCCGGAGGCCTGCCGCCGACACGATGCGACGATCGACGTTGACGGCACCGACCGGTCCGGGCCAGGTGGCGGGCAGCCCGGCACGCATCCACCCTGCGCGCCCGGCCGAGTACCCGGTGAGGTCCGCGTCGTGATTGCCCGGCACGAACACACACGGTGCGTTCAGCGCGTCGGTGAGGTACTCGAGGTAATCGAACGGGAGGTCGCCCGCGCCGAGGATCAGGTCGACTGCGAGCGACTTCACCTGCGGACTCCACAGGGATTCGATCGTTTCGTCGGCAACTGCGAGAACGGAGACCACGGGTACGACGGTACCCACCTCCGGTGCGGTGGTACCTCCGAACGGACTTCTCGGGCATCGGTGGTGTTGGATGGGTCAGGTGAGCGACAGTGTCATCGAAGCGGTACGCGCACATCTGGTGACCGAGATCGGCGACGAGAATCCGTCGTCGGCGTCGGTGACGTTCCTCGGCCTCGAGTCACTGGACGTGCTGAGATTCGGCGCGGACTCCGACGTGGTCCGATACGTCAGTCTCGGCTGTTCTCGTCACCCCATGGCCGACCCCAACGAACTCGTCGCCGATCCCTCGCGCGGCCCCCGAGCCGAACTGGTGCTGACTCTGCGCGGTGGAGCAGGCGTGGCGTCGGGCGTGCACAAGTCCCTGGCCGTGCTCGCTGCCTCTCCCGCGGTGGAGGGCGTCGTACTCGTCGAGGACGCGCTGCTCGACCTGGGCGAGCCGCTGTGGACCAACGCGCCGTTCACTGCGGTGCTGCTGGGCGAGAGCGATATCGCCGATCTGACGCTGCCCGAGCCCTACGATCCGGTTCGCTTTCTGGCCGCCGTGCCGTTGACCGGCACCGAGGCCGCGTGGGTGCGGCTGCGCGGTGCCGCGGCCCTGCGGGAGGCCTGGACCGAGGCAGGGATCGACGTGCGTGATCCGAATCGATCTGCGGCCAGTCTCTGACGAGACGTCATCGCGTAGGACGCCAATTCCGGTTCGGCGGTGACGGAATCGAAGATGAGGTGCAGAGGCACCTCGGCCAGGTACATCAGTCCGGTGATCGCGGCATCCGCGTCGTAACGCAGGTTCGGCATCGTGGTGGTGAAACACAGGTCGTCCGAGATGCGTTCGCGCACAGCAGGTCCGTCGTGTTCGAGCGCGTCGAGGACGAGATTGAAGGCGACGTTGTCGCCGATGATGTTGAAATGTTCGACGGGCCGGAGCGGGCAGACGTCCTGGACGGCGATGTTGGCGGCCCCGGCGAGGGTGCTGGCGTGCGGTTGCGGGTAGATCAATTGGTCGAACTTCGTATAGATCGAGGTGTAGCTGGGCCCCGCGGGCAACGGACGCGCCGCCAGTGCGGTGAGGAACTTCGATCCGGTGGCGATCTGCCAGTTCGCCGGCGGGCATTCGTGCGAGTCGTCGCATCCCGAGCGCGCCGAGTCGGTGCCGTTGTACGGGGTGGCGAGCGAGATGAAGTCGGACACCAGTGCGGGCAGATCCGGCCAGAACGTCAACGCCCACAGCTCGTCGAGTGGACCGTGCTGGTGACCCATCAGGACGACCTGGCGACCGCTGTCGGCTGCCATGGTGCGGACCGCATGCACCACGTACTGGGCGGCGACCTGCAGGTCTCCGTAGCCCTCGTCGGGAAGCGAAAGGCTGCACACCGGTATCCCAGCGGCGGGCAGTGACTGCAGATAGTTCCAACCGAACGATTGCTGATCGGTGGCGAAAGCCGGGGTGAGCAGGACCGGATCGCGGGTGGCGTCGTGCAGATCGGGGGTGCACGTGAGGGCGTGGTCGAGGGCGGCCGGAGCGACGGTGAGCACGGGACCGAGATCGGGGTTCGACCCGGCATGAGCTGTACCCGGAGCGCAGACGGTCATGATCGCGACGGCCACTACCAGTGAGCGGATTCTCATCGATCCCTTCCGGACGGAGATGCAGAACTTCTGCAGTCTCATCCGGTCAGGACCGGCGGGATCGTGACCCGGAAGGGGTCGGGGTAATCACCAACGACCGTCGGACTCTGTTGGACGTTGTCCAATCTGCGAAAGGTCGCTAGAGCCAGTCGTTCTTGTGGAACGTCCGCCACAGTCCGATACACACGCACAACACGACCGCGACCATCAGGTGATAGCCGTACGTCCAGTGCAACTCGGGCATGTTGTCGAAATTCATCCCGTAGATGCCCGCGACCATCGTCGGCACAGCGGCGATCGCCACCCACGACGAGATCTTGCGCATGTCCAGGTTCTGCTGCATCGTCACTCGCGCCAGCGCGGCGTCGACCAATGAGCTGAGCACCTCGTCGTACTCGGAGATACGTTCGGCGACGGTCGTCTGATGGTCCTGCACGTCGCGCAGGTAGCGTCGCACCGCCTTGGGGACGCTCGGCTCCTGCACCAGACGCGCCAACGGCGTCGACAGTGGTGTCACCGACCGGCGCAGCTCGACGACCTCCCGCTTGAGGAGATAGATGTTCTCGATGGGCACGTGGTGGTGCGGCGAGAACACTTCCTCCTCCATGCCGTCGACGTCTCGCTCGATCGAGTCGGTCACCGCGAGATACTCGTCGACGACGTGGTCGGCCACCGCGTGCAGTACCGCCGACGGACCGAGCGCGAGCTGTTCCGGGTTCGCTTCGAGGCGCTGACGCACACCGGCCAACCCCGAATGCTCCCCGTGCCGGACGGTGATGACGAAGTCGCGGCCGACCATCACCATGATCTCGCCGCTCTCGACGATCTCGTTGGCCGTCGTCACCGACTCGTGCTCGACGTACTTCACCGTGCGCAGCACCAGGAATGCGACGTCGTCGTAGCGCTCGAGCTTGGGCCTCTGATGGGCGTGCACGGTGTCCTCGACCATCAGCTCGTGCAGGCCGTAACACTGGGCGATCGCGCTCATCTGGTGTTCGTCGGGTGCATGCAGACCGACCCACACGAATCCCTCGCCGCGGGCGCGGACCTCCGCGATGGCCGAGGTGTGCGTGAATCTCCCGGGCAGTCGAGCCCCGTCGACGTAGACCGCGCAGTCGACGATCGCCCGGGCCGTGGGCACCGGAATGCGCGGTATCGGCTCGGGACCGGCCTTGGCCGAACGTCGATGCAGTGACGGCAGCGACGGGCGTGGTGGAAGGGACGGCATGGCGGGCAATCGTACGCCAGCAAAACGACGACGGAGTGGGCCTGGAACACTGTGCAGGTGCTCATCGATCTCCACACCCACTCGACGGCGTCCGACGGCACCGACAGCCCGGCCGAGCTGGTCCGCGCCGCAGCCGAGGCGGGACTGTCGGTGGTGGCTCTGACCGACCACGACACCACCTCGGGGTGGGACGAAGCGGCCGCCGCACTGCCGTCCGGCCTCACGCTGGTGCGCGGCATGGAACTCTCCTGCACCGGGCGAGGCGAGGACGGCGAGCCGGTTCCGGTGCATCTGCTGGCGTATCTGTTCGACCCGGCGAACGCGGCCTTCGCGGGCGAGCGCGCACGTTTGCGCGGCGAGCGGGTCACTCGATTGCGTGCCATCGCCGAGAAGATGGCGGCGGACGGTCTGCCCATCGATCCCGACGCGGTGCTGGCCTCGGCCGGAGCGGCAGCCGGACGACCGCACCTGGGTCGCGCGCTGATCGACGCCGGCTACGTTCCGAACATGGACGCAGCGTTCGCCGGTCCGTTGGCGACGAGCGGCAAGTACTACGTCGAGAAGGTCGACACTCCCCTCGAGGTCGCGGTCGACATGATCGCCGCGGCAGGCGGTGTCAGTGTGCTCGCGCACGCCAGAGCTCGTGCCCGCGGTCGCATCCTCGACCTCGATCACATTCGCGAACTCGTAACGCGCGGTCTCGGGGGAGTGGAAGTGCATCACATGGACCACTCGCCGCAGGACACCGCGGTGATGGCCGATCTCGCTGCCGAACTGGACCTGATCGTCACCGGATCCTCGGACTACCACGGCACCAACAAGACGGTGAAACTGGGCGAATACAACACGGCCCCAGAGCAATACGACCGTCTCGTCGCGGCGGCACGCCCATGACATTCGACGTGACGCTCTACCTGACGGTGCTCATCACCCTGTTCGTCATCATGGACCCACCGGGCGCGATCCCCGTGTTCCTGTCGCTGGTGGGCCGCAAGAGCAAAGAAGAACGCAACAAGGCCGCGTGGCAGGCTCCCGCCGTCTCACTGACCGTCATCTCGGTGTTCGCGATCGGCGGCCAAGCGATCCTGAGCTACCTGCACATCGGCATTCCGGCACTGCAGGGCGCAGGTGGGTTGTTGCTGCTGCTCATCGCGTTGTCACTGCTCACCGGAAAGGGCGCGGGCGGAGACACCGCCGCGGAGGACGTCAACGTCGCGCTCGTGCCGCTCGGGACTCCGCTCATGGCCGGCCCCGGTGCCATCGCCGCGGTGATCGTCTACGTCAGCCAGGCCGACGGTGACGCCGGTTCGTTTCTGGCAATTGCGTTGGGCATCATCACCATTCACGTGCTGTTCTTCCTGGTGCTGCGATTCTCGACGGCGCTGATCCGGCTCCTCGGAGAGGGCGGCATCTCGCTGTTGGCCCGCATCGCCGGCCTGTTGCTCGCCGCCATCGCGGTGCAGCTGATCGCGGATTCTGTTCGCGGATTCGTGGCCGGCGGATGACCGGGGGATCGTTCGGGCTCCGATTCCTGCGCGGGCTCAGCGGCATCGTCACCGCAGGACTGGTGGTGCTCGCCATAGGCGTCGCCGTCACGCAGTATCTGGGGCACTCCCGCGGATTCCCCGGTCCTGGCGGTCTCTCGGTCGCCGCACACATCGTCGCGGCGATCGTTGCCGTGTTCGCGCAGCGCGTCACCGATCACCGTCGCGGATTCTCGGCCGTCCTCGGGGCGATCGTGGTCTTCGTCGCCACCGGCCTCGTCCTGTGGACACAGTGGTGGCAGTAGAAGCGGTGGTGGCAGTAGCACAGCGGTGGCACCGAGATCTGCTCCGTTCTGACTCTGTGGTCAGGTGGGGTTGCGATGTGGCACACTGGGGCACCGACAGGGCTACAGCCCATCGCTGATCGTGCAGGCGCACCCGCCTCACATGCGAGACACGCTCTCGGCAGTTTGCAGCCAGCACTGGCGCACTCCGACGGCCCTCATTTCCACCACTCACTTCGTTGACATTTCGTCGCCTCGCCGGTCGAGGTCGACAGTGCGAGGAGCTTTCACCGTGACGGCAGTCGAAGACACCGCAGCAACACCCACAACGCCGGCCCTTCCCGCCGGAATCACCGACGAGGAGATCTTCGCCGGGCACCTCGGCGGAAAGCTGTCGGTCGAGTTGGCGGCACCGCTCGAGACCCAGCGCGATCTCTCTATCGCCTACACCCCAGGAGTGGCCCAGGTCAGCCGCGCCATCGCCGCCGAACCCGCGCTGGCCAAGCGATACACCTGGACCGATCGCCTCGTCGCCGTCATCTCCGACGGTTCCGCAGTGCTCGGCCTGGGCGATATCGGTCCGCGCGCGTCGTTGCCGGTGATGGAAGGCAAGGCCGCACTGTTCAAGAAGTTCGCGGGCCTCGACTCCATCCCGATCGTGCTCGACACCAACGACGTCGACGAGATCGTCGAGACCATCGTGCGGATGCGGCACAGCTTCGGTGCCGTGAACCTCGAAGACATCTCGGCACCGCGCTGCTTCGAGATCGAACGCCGCGTCATCGAGGCGCTCGAATGCCCGGTGATGCACGACGACCAACACGGCACCGCCATCGTCGTCCTCGCCGCGCTCAACGGGGCTGCGAAGGTGCAGGGCCGGAGCACCTCCGAACTGAAGGTCGTCATCTCCGGAGCCGGGGCAGCAGGTGTGGCGTGCGCCAACATGCTGCTCCTGGCCGGCATCCGGGACGTGGTGGTGCTGGACTCGCGGGGGATCGTCTCTTCAGATCGCCAGGATCTCACCAGCGTCAAGGCCGACCTCGCCGCGCGCACCAACCCCCGTGCACTGGCCGGCGGAGCGGTCGACGCCCTGGCCGGAGCCGACGTGTTCCTCGGTCTGTCCGCGGGCAAGGTCGACGAGAGCTACATCGCCTCGATGGCCCCGAACTCCATCGTGTTCGCGCTGTCCAACCCGGATCCGGAGATCCATCCGGAGGTGGCGAGGAAGTACGCCGCCATCGTGGCAACCGGACGCAGCGACTTCCCGAACCAGATCAACAATGTTCTCGCCTTCCCCGGTGTGTTCAAGGGCGCGCTCGACGCAGGTGCCCGCCGCATCACCGAAGGCATGAAGCTCGCCGCTGCCGAGGCAATCCTCTCGGTTCTCGGCGACGAGTTGGCTGCGGACAAAATCGTGCCCAGCCCACTCGATCCTCGTGTCGCCCCGGCCGTTGCGGACGCAGTTGCGGCAGCAGCGCGAGCCGAGGGCGTCGCGTAGGAAAACGGAAAGAAAACACCGGCGAACCCGGCCCCACCCGGGCCTGCGGTTCGCCGGTGTCTTTCGTCGTGGCTCGAGTCAGACCTTCGCGAGTCCGGTCGGCATCCGCCGCAGGCGACCGGTTCCCGGGACGGACGCCCACACGGCGAGGGCGAGCAGACCGTCGACGATCAGGGTCAGCAGCGCCACCAGAATCGCGCCGACCAGAACGCGGCCGTAGTCGTAGAGCGCGAGCCCGTCGAAGATGTAACGGCCGAGCCCGCCGAGGTTGACGTAGGCCGCGATGGTCGCGGTGGCGATGATCTGCAGTGTGGTGTTGCGCAACCCGCCGAGGATCAGGGGCAGAGCGTTGGGGATCTCGACGCGAAACAGCACTTGGGTTTCGGTCATCCCCATCGCCCGGGCGGCGTCGACGACGTTGGCGTCGACGTTCGCGATGCCGGAGTACGTGCCGGCCAACAGCGGAGGAATGCCCAGCAGCACCAATGCGATGATCGGCGGGATCAGGCCCAACCCGATCACCAGAACCAGAAACACGAGAATGCCGAGGGTCGGCAGCGACCGCAGCGCGTTGACGAGCCCGACGATGACGGCCTCACCGCGGCGCAGGTGACCGATGAGCAGACCGACCGGAACCGCGACGGCAGCCGAGAGCAACACTGCCAACAGGCTGTACCACATGTGTTCGATCAGCCGTGCGCCGATTCCCGTGGGACCGGCCCAATTTCCGCCGTCGAGAATGTACGAGAACGCCTCGGAGAAGAGATTCATGCGCGTGCCTTCTTCTTCGACGAGCCTGTGCTCAGCCGCGTCCACGGGGTGAGACGACGCCCCAGCAGGTACAGGGCCGCGTCGAAGATCAACGCCAGGAACACGATCGAGATGATGCCCGCGAAAATCTGATCGGGATAGTCACGCTGGTAGCCCTGGGTGAACAGCTGGCCGAGGCCGCCGATGCCGATCACCGAGCCCACCGAGACCAACGAGATGTTCGTGACCGCGACGACCCTGATGTTGGCGATGAGTACCGGAAGTGCCAGTGGCAGTTCGACGGTCACTGCTCTCCGCAGTGTCGAGTAGCCCATCGCCTCGGCGGAATCGACCACGGCGAACGGCACCGAATCGAGTGCCTCGGGTACTGCGCGCACGAGCAGCGCGGTCGAGTACACCGCCAGCGCGATCACCACGTTCAACGGATCGAGAACGGGCAGACCGACGATCGCGGGGATGGTGACGAACAAAGCCAGCGACGGAAGCGTGAAGGCAATACTGGCCACCGTCAGCGTGATTCGGCGAACCCAACGGGTGTTGCGAATGACGGTACCCAACGGGATGGCGATCAACAGTCCGATGAGCAGCGGGACGAGCGAGAGATACAGGTGAGTCTTCGTGTAGCCGAGAACCACATCGAAGTTGTCCAGCAGCCAGGTCACTGTTCGTTGTCCCCGGTAGTGAGGAAGTGGTGCCGGTTGCGTTCGGAGTCCTCCGACTTGCGTTGTGCAGCAAGGTTTTCGAGTATCTCAGCCCCGTCGACGCTACCCACGGCCGCCCCGGATGCATCGACCGCGACACCGATCCCCGACGGCGAGGAGATCGCCGAGTCGAGTGCCTGACGCAGATCGCCGCCCTCGAGGAACAGGGAGCCGCCCGCCGCCGTGCTCTCGTCGATGCTCCGGCCTTCGCGCACCTTCTCGACTCCGGTCGCGTCGATCCATCCGAGTGGACGGCGCTGCCCATCGACGACGAGGACCCACTGCCCCTGGTCCAGCCTCAGACCGTGGATCTCGTCCTCGGTCGCCGTATGGATGGGGTGCATGGTCACCGACTGTGCCGACCGAAACGACAGGCCGCGGTAGCCACGATCGCGACCGACGAACGACGCCACGAAGGACGTTGCCGGGGAGGCGAGTACGGTCTCCGGCTTGTCGTACTGCTGCAATCGGCCCTGGGGTCCGAACACGGCGATGCGATCACCGAGCCGTACGGCCTCGTCGATGTCGTGGGTGACGAACACGATCGTCTTCTTCAGATCGGCCTGCAGTCGCAGCATCTCGATCTGCAGTTCCTCCCGAACCACCGGGTCGACCGCGCTGAAGGGCTCGTCCATCAGCAGGATCGGCGGGTCTGCGGCAAGCGCCCGGGCGACGCCCACACGCTGTTGCTGCCCGCCGGACAGTTGCGCGGGGTAGCGCGAGGCGAATGCCGGGTCGAGGCCGACGCGCTCGAGAACGTCGAGCGCGGCTGTGCGTGCTGCGCGACGCGATTCGCCGTTGAGTACCGGCACCGTGGCGACGTTGTCGACGACGGTCCGGTGCGGCAGCAACCCGGCACTCTGGATGACGTATCCGATGCCGCGGCGCAGCTTCACCGCGTCGATGTCTGCGATGTTGCGCCCGTCGACCGTGATGACGCCCGAGGTGGGCGTGATCATGCGATTGATCATTCGCATCGAGGTGGTCTTGCCGCAGCCGGACGGCCCCACGAACACGGTGAACGAGTGTGGCTCGATCACCAGGTCCAGCGAGTCGACGGCAGTGGTGCCGTCCGGACACGTCTTGTTGATGCTCTCGAAGGTGATCATCAGCTGACCGGCTGATCCAGACCCTTGTCCTGGACCCAATCCGCTGCTGCTGCCGCGGGCTCGACCTTCTCGTCACCGGACACTCGCGTGTTCAGCGCAATCAGCTCCTCGGTGGTGATCTGCGCCGACACGGCGTCGAGCACCTGAGTGAGCTTGTCGGACTGCTTGGCCGTACGCAGCACCGGAATGATGTTCTGGGCCGCGAAGTTGTTCTCCGGATCCTCGAGAACGACGAGATCGTTCTGTGCGATCGAGGGTGCGGTGGTGAAGATGTCCGCGGCGACGACCTGTCCGGAGACGAGGGCCTCGACCGTCGCCGGGCCGCCGCCGTCGGAGATCGGGATGTAGTTGCCGGGTGAGATGTCCAGGCCGTACTTGTCTCGCAGACCGGGCAGGCCGCCGACGCGTTCCTGGAATTCCGGGGTACCGGCGAAGGTCACCTCGGAGGAGAACGGGGCGAGGTCGCCGATGGTGGTGAGGTTGCGCTCGGTGGCGGTCTGACGCGTGACGACGACGGCGTCCTTGTCCTCGCCCGGTGCCTGCGCCGTCACGGTGAGGTCGTCGCCCAGAGCCGCGGGTAGCGCGGCCAGGACGTCCTCGGAGGACGTGGCGGTCGCGGATTCGTCCAAGTACTGCAGCAGGTTGCCGGTGTAGTCGGGGATCAGGTCGATCGACCCGTCTCGCACTGCCGGAATGTAGGCCTCACGGCTGCCGATGTTGAGCTTGGTGCTCACCTCGAAACCGTTGGCGCGCAGAGCCTCGGCGTAGATGTTCGCCACGGTCTCGGACTCGGGGAAGTTGGCCGAGCCGACGATGATCGAGTTGGTGTCGCTGTTGCTCTCGCCGCCACCGCTGGACAGTGGATCCGAATTTCCGCCGCAGGCGGTCAGAGCGGTGACCGAGAGAGCGAGTGCGGCTACGGCGGCCACTGCCCTCGGAGCGGAGAACGCGCGCGTGATTCGGGAGGTGGTCATGGTGTCCTTCCATCGGTTCGGGCACAGTCCTACCCATCGCCGACCGCCGCCACCGGGCTGCGGGGGCATCGTCGAAACCAGGACTCGGGCTGCTCGGGATGGTAGTCGAATTCAGCGTGCCCATAAGGTTGGTTCGACTACCGTCTCGTTCGCACTAGTGCCCCGCGGCCGAGATCGGTAAACCACCCGGGCAGTGAACAGGAGAAAATGACAGTGCGATCGTCGGTTCTGGCAGCAGCCCTGGTGATGTCGATCGCCGGACTGGTCGGCGGTTGCAGTGCGGGCGCGTCGACCGACCCTGCCGGCGCGGCCGTCGTCGTCGGAGCAGGCAGCTCGGATCTGTCGCGTCTGCTCGCGCAGATCTACGCCGGTGGACTGCGGTCGACGGGAGCGGACGTCGAGGTGAAGGACGACCTGGGAGACCGAGCCGACTACCTCGCGGCACTGGACCGCGGTGAGGTGACGATGGTTCCCGATCTCACCGGAGAACTGCTGCGCACTTTCGACACACTGTCGGCGGCAACCGAGGCCGAGGACGTGTACACCGAACTGAACCGATCACTGCCGGCCGGGTTGTCGGTGGGGGATTACGCCACCGCCGAGGATCGACTTGCCGTTGCGGTGGCGTCGGACAGTGAATCGGGCGACGAGACGGTGACCGACTTCCTGGGGCGTGAGGAAAAGACCGTGGGAATCGTGGACGGCCAGGTCGATCCCATGGACGTCATTGCCGAAGGCACGAAGAGTCCCACGTTCACAGGGGCGTCGTTCACCGATATCACTCCGTATGCCGATGCGCAGTCCGCCGTCGACGGGTTGAACGCCGGGGAGGTCGACGTACTCGCGATTCGCACCGCCTCGTTCGGCCCGTTGGCGAAGGATCTGACCACGCTGCCCGACGACGATCATGTGTATCCCGCGCAGAACGTGGTTCCGCTCTACGTCGACGGAGTGCTCAGCGAGAGTGCTGTGAGGTCCTTTTCCGTGGTGGCGGGGGAGCTGACGACTGCGGACCTCGCCGACATGATCGGCGAGGTCCGCAACGGCGTTCCGTCAGGCGAGGTCGCCGGCCGCTGGCTCGGTGAGCGCAACCTGTGACACTGTGCCCGTCTGCGTTGCCCTGACCTTGCGGCCCAGGTACGAGCCCATGTGATGGACGGCCTGAGCCGCCTCCCGCAGGATCGACGCCTGTAGATGAGCCACGTGCCAGAGCTTCTTGTATTCCACGTGCTCGAGCTCGACGCCCGACGATCGCAGCTTGTCCGCGAACGCGGTGATCTGCGCGTACAGCACCTCGTCGGTGCCGACGTGCATGACGGTCGGAGGCAGTCCGTCGAGGTTGCCCAGCAGTGGTGCGAAGCCCTGGTCGAGTGGATCGCCCGCACCCAGATAGGCGTCGGCCGAGCTGTAGGACCAGCCGGTGTTGACCACGAGATCGCGGTCCTTGGCGGCGTCGCGCGCACCGGGATCGACCCAGGGCGAGATCAGGCCGAGGGCGGCCGGGCTGGTGCCGTCGTCCACCAGACGCCGGGCGGTGGCGACCGTCAGACCTCCACCGGCGGAATCGCCTGCGATGGCGATGCGGTCCGCGGTGAATCCGTGCACGCGGACCAGCTCGCGGAACGCCGCCACGGCGTCGTCCAGACCGGCCGGGTACGGGTTCTCCGGGGCCAACCGGTAGTCGAGCACGTAGACGGCGCTGGCCGATTCCCGCGCCAGATGCGCGGCCAACGACCGGTGCGTGTTGATCGAACCGATCGTGTACGCGCCGCCGTGCAGGTACAGAATCGCGGTGCCGCGTTCGGTTGCCCCGACGGTGATGCGCTCCGCTCGCCGTCCGGCGAGCGTCAACTTCTGCGCGACGGTTCCGTGCGGAAGAGTCTGCGCCGGAGCCGCCGCCTCGAGCAGGGCCCGCTGCGCTCGGAACGACAGACGCGGATTCAGCGCCAGGCGATAGAAGGGCTTGAGTGCTGCCGCGACGATCGGCAGGGGAACGTAGAAGGACTTCACGGGCTCGCCTACTTCTTCGTACGCGGCAGCGCGCGCTTGGACACCGCGGCGATCAGGCCCTGGTAGCGAGAGCCGGTGATGCGCTGCAACAGATCGAGGGCGATGGCGTCGGACCCGATGAGTACCCGGCCCTTGCCCTTCTCGACGCCCTTGAGGATGGTCTTGGCCGCGTCGATCGGGGTGGTCTTGGCGAGCTTGCTGTCGAAGAACTTGGCCACGTCGGCCTGATCGAAGTTCTCGGCGACGGTCGCGTTGCGGGCGATGGCGGTCTTGATGCCACCGGGGTGCACCACGGTCACCTTCACCGGTGCCTTGGAGATCAACATCTCCATCCGCAGCGATTCACTGAACCCGCGGACGGCGAACTTCGCCGCGTTGTACGCCGACTGGGACGGCATGGCGAGCAGGCCGAACAGGCTGGAGATGTTGATGATGTGGCCGTCGCCGGAGGCCTGGATGTGCGGCAGAAATGCCTTGGTGCCGTTGACGACTCCCCAGAAATCGACGTCGACGATGCGCTCGATGTCCTTGAACGAGGACTTGTCCACGTCACCGTGGTACGCGATACCGGCGTTGTTGTAGATCTGGTTGACCTTGCCGAAATGCGCGACGACGGCCTCGGCGTAATCCAGCACGGTCTCGCGCTGGGACACATCCAAGAAGTCCGACTTGACCTCGGCGCCCAACGCCTCGACTCGTCGAACCGTTTCGTCGAGTCCGGCGGTGTCGACGTCGGACAATGCCAACTTCGCTCCGCGGCCGGCCAGTTCGAGGGCCAGGGCGCGGCCGATTCCCGAGCCCGCGCCGGTGACGACGGCCACCTTGCCTGTGAATGTGCTCATCGTGCGGACACCTTGTCTGTGTTGTTGCCGGCGGAGTTGGTCGCCGACGGTCCGGAGGGCAGGTCTGCGGTAGCGACGCTACGGTACGCATCGAGATCGAAGTTCCTGGTGATTCTGCGGAACTCGAAGGTGAAGCCCGGCCACAGCGTCGTGTTGTTGCCGTGCTTGTCGAGGTACCAGCTGGCGCATCCGCCGTTCATCCAGACACTCTTGGAGAGTTGGTCCTGCAGCGTCACGTTGTACTCGTCCTGCACGTCCTTGCGCACCTCGATGGTGCCGATGTCGTGCTTGTCGATGGTGTTCAACGCGTCGACCAGGTAGTTGATCTGCGACTCGATCATGAACACCATCGACGTGTGGCCCAGGCCGGTGTTGGGGCCCACCAGGAAGAACATGTTGGGGAAGTTCGCGACCGCCGCGCCCTTGTAGCCCTGCTGACCGCCGTCCTCGAAGGTTTCGGCCAGTGTGCGGCCGTCCTTGCCGGTGATGCCGTGGTAGGCGGGGGAGTCGGTGACGTGGAAGCCGGTGGCGACGACGAGCGCGTCGATGGGGCGTTCGGTGCCGTCCTTGGTGACGATGGAGCCCTCGCGGATCTCGGCGATGCCGTCGGTGACGAGATCGACGTGGCTCTTGGCGAGCGCGGGGTAGTACGCGTTCGAGATCAGCATGCGCTTGCAGCCGATGCGGAAGTTCGGCGTGACCTTCGCGCGGAGGGTCTTGTCCTTGATCTGCGTGCGCAGGTGGTTCTCCGACGCCCACTGCAGCGGCTTCATGAAGGCCGGAGCCTTCGCCAGTCCGACGACCTGCGTCTCGCGCATCGCGTAGATGCCGGTCCGCGAGAGACGCTGGAATCCGGGAACGTGCTTGAAGGCGAAGCGTTCGAGCTTGGTGTACGGGCGGTCCGCGCGGGGAAGAATCCACGGCGCGGTGCGCTGGTACACGTCGAGGTGCTTCACCTGATCTGCGATGGCGGGCACGATCTGAATCGCCGAGGCACCGGTACCGATGACGGCGACGCGCTTGCCGGCGAGCGAGACGTCGTGATTCCACTGGGCCGAATGGAAGACGTCGCCCTTGAAGTCGTGAATTCCCTTGATGTCGGGCAGGTTCGGCTCACACAGCGCGCCGACGGCGGAGACGACGATCTTCGCGGTGTAGTTGCCCGTGGTGGTCTCGACGTCCCAGCGGTTGGTCTCGGCGTTCCAGCGGGCCGAGGTCACATCCGTGCCGAACACGTGCTTGTCCATGACGCCGTACTTGCGCGCCACCCCGGCGATGTACTTCTGGATCTCGGGCTGCGTGGAGAACGAGCGCGTCCAGTTCGGGTTCAACGCGAACGAGTAGGAGTACAGGTGCGACGGCACGTCGCAGGCGGCACCGGGGTAGGTGTTGTCGCGCCAGGTGCCACCGACGTCGTGGCCGCGTTCGATGACGACGAAGTCCTTCTTGCCTGCCTTCGTCAACTTGATCGCGGCACCGAGGCCGGCGAATCCGCTGCCGATGATCAGCGTATCGACGTGACGCGGCGTCGTTGCACGGTCCGAAGTATCTGTTACGGGAAGACTCATGTAGGGGAGCGTAGAAGCTTATTGAGTGTGAGTCAATAGTTATTGACTAACATTCAGTAGGGTGGTTGCATGGCGTTCGTGAACAGCCCCGGCACATCGACAACGAAGAGGACCAGACTCAGTCCGCAGCAACGACGAGCGCAACTGATCGAGCTCGGCACCGAAATGCTCGCCGACCGCCCCCTCGAACAGATCTCCGTCGAGGACATCGCAGACCAAGCAGGCGTCTCCCGAGGTCTTCTGTTCCACTACTTCGCCTCCAA
Source organism: Rhodococcus sp. 05-2254-2 (assembly GCF_002259095.1). Classification (NCBI taxonomy): domain Bacteria; kingdom Bacillati; phylum Actinomycetota; class Actinomycetes; order Mycobacteriales; family Nocardiaceae; genus Rhodococcus; species Rhodococcus sp. 05-2254-2. The sequence goes on from NZ_NOZJ01000001.1 coordinate 731,258, forward strand.
GCAGGAGTTCCACCTCGAAATCGTGCGTGAATCCTCGCGCGTCATGCTCGAGCGCACCGCACCCGATTCGTCGTTGCCACCGTACGAGATTCTGCGCGATTCCATCGCGAACTACGTCGATTACGTCACCGACAAGCGGCAGATGTACGTCTCGCTCCTGCGCGGCACTCCCAGCGGTGATCCGCAGATGCGCGCGGTGTTCGAGGACACCCGCTCCGCCATGGCCGAGCGAACCGTCGCGCAACTCGGGGGACTCGACATCGAGGTCACCCCCACCATCGTGCTGGCCGTCCGCGGCTGGATCGCCTTCGTCGAGGAAACGACCATCAACTGGCTCACCGCTCCCGAACTGAGCCGCGACGAACTGATCGACCTGAACGTCAACGCTTTGCCCGCGGTCGCACTGGCACCAGGAATGATCACCGCACTCCTGGGAACCGACGCCGACGCCTCAGCCTGACCGACGCCCGCCCCGGTTGGGATCAATGTCCCTTCGTTGCAGTCTGACCGACTGAATCTCGCATTGATCCAGTCGGTGGCCCCCCGCCCGTCGCCCCGCACGCGTCGCCCCGCCCCGCACGCGTCAATGGACCCTTGCACTTCCCAGACGTATGCAGCGGTCCATTCACTCAGCCACTGACTCTGCGTGGATGGACCGTTGCACTGCTCAGACGTATGTGATGGTCCATTGACGCGGAGCGGGGAGCCCCGAAACGACAACAGCGGCCCACTTCCGAGGAAGTGGGCCGCTGTCGTTGTCGAATTTTCTAGCCTTCGCCGACTGCGTTGAAGGCCTCGTCGATGATTTCGAGTTGCTCGACGGCGTGCACCTTGCTCGATCCTGACGACGGGGCGGACATTGCGCGACGCGAGATGCGCTTGATGCCGACCAGCTTCTCGGGGACGAGCTCGGGCAACGCGAGACCGAAGAACGGCCAGGCACCCTGGTTCGCAGGCTCTTCCTGAACCCAACGGAATTCCGTTGCATTCGGGTAGCTTTCGAGTGCTTCCCGGATGCGGCGGACCGGCACGGGGTAGAGCTGCTCGATGCGGACGATGGCGACGTCGTCGCGGTTGTCCTTCTGCTTGCGTGCGAGCAGCTCGTAGTAGAGCTTGCCGCTGACCATCAGAACTCGCTTGACCGCGCTGCGGTCACCGGTGCCGGTGTCGTAGGTGGGCTCGTCGAACACCGAGTGGAACTTGCCGTCGGTGAAGTCCTCGATGTTGCTCACTGCTGCCTTGTTGCGCAGCATCGACTTCGGGGTGAAGACGATCAGCGGGCGACGGATGCCGTCACGCGCGTGCCTGCGCAGCAGGTGGAAGTAGTTCGCGGGGGTCGAGGGGAGTGCGACGGTCATCGAGCCCTCGGCGCACAGCGTCAGGAAGCGTTCGATGCGTCCGGACGTGTGGTCGGGACCCTGGCCCTCGTGGCCGTGCGGCAGCAGCAGCACGACGTCGGAGAGCTGACCCCACTTGGCTTCACCGGACGAGATGAACTCGTCGATGATGGATTGCGCGCCGTTGACGAAGTCGCCGAACTGCGCTTCCCACATCACCAGTGCGTCCGGGTTGCCCACGGAGTAGCCGTACTCGAAGCCGACTGCGGCGAACTCGCTGAGGGCGGAGTCGTAGACCATGAACTTGCCGGGGTTGTCACTGCCGATGTTCTGCAGCGGGGTGTACTCGGCACCGGTCTTGCGGTCGATGATCACCGAGTGACGCTGGGTGAACGTGCCGCGTCGGGTGTCCTGGCCGGAGAAGCGGATGTTGCGTCCCTCGTCCACCAACGATCCGAGCGCCAACAGCTCGCCGAAGGCCCAGTCGACCTTGCCCTCGTGCGCCATCTCGCGACGCTTCTCGAGCACCGGCTTGACGCGCGGGTGGACGTTGAATCCGTCGGGAACGTCGAGGTGCGCATCGCCGATGCGGTGCAGCACTGCCTTGTCGACGGCCGTGGTGAGCTTGGCAGGCAACTGCTGGTCGAGTTCGACCGATTCGCTGGGCTCCGGGGTGTACTTCTCGAGTTCGCGTACCTCGTTGAAGACGCGTTCGAGCTGGCCCTGGTAGTCGCGAAGTGCATCCTCGGCTTCCTTGAGCGAGATGTCTCCACGGCCGATGAGCGATTCGGTGTAGCTCTTGCGGACGCTGCGCTTGGTGTCGATCACGTCGTACATCGCCGGCTGCGTCATCGAGGGGTCGTCGCCCTCGTTGTGGCCGCGACGGCGGTAGCAGATCATGTCGATGACGACGTCCTTGTGGAACTTCTGACGGAAGTCCACCGCCAGCTGAGCCACCCAGGCGCAGGCCTCGGGGTCGTCGCCGTTGACGTGGAAGATCGGCGCGGCGATCATCTTCGCCACATCGGTGCAGTACTCGGACGAACGCGAGAACTCCGGTGACGTGGTGAAGCCGACCTGGTTGTTGACGACGATGTGCACGGTGCCGCCGGTGCGGTAGCCCCGCAGATCGGACAGGTTCAGCGTCTCGGCGACGACGCCCTGGCCTGCGAATGCCGCGTCTCCGTGCAGCATCAGCGGCAGAACGGAGTAACCGCCCTGGCCGGTGCCCTTGTCCAGTAGGTCCTGCTTGGCGCGGACGAGGCCTTCGAGAACCGGGTCGACGGCTTCGAGGTGCGACGGGTTCGCGGTGAGCGAGACCTTGATGTCGTTGTCACCGAACATCTGGATGTACGTGCCCTCGGCACCGAGGTGGTACTTCACGTCGCCGGAGCCGTGTGCGGCGGCCGGGTTCATGTTGCCCTCGAACTCGGTGAAGATCTTCGAGTAGGGCTTGCCGACGATGTTGGCGAGCACGTTGAGGCGACCGCGGTGCGGCATACCGATGACGACCTCGTCGAGGGCGTACTCGGCGCTCTGGTCGATGACGGAGTCCATCATCGGGATGACCGACTCTGCACCTTCGAGCGAGAAGCGCTTCTGCCCGACATACTTGGTCTGCAGGAACGTCTCGAACGCCTCGGCTGCGTTGAGCTTGCTCAGAATGTACTTCTGTTGCGCCACAGTCGGTTTGACGTGCTTGGCCTCGACGCGTTCCTGCAGCCAGGTGACCTGCTCGGTCTCGAGGATGTGGGTGTACTCGACGCCCACGTGGCGGCAGTACGAGTCGCGCAGAACGCTGAGCACGTCCCGCAGCTTCATCTTGTCCTTGCCGTGGAATCCACCGACCTTGAATTCGCGGTCGAGATCCCACAGCGTGAGGTCGTGGCTGATCACGTCGAGGTCCGGATGCATCCGGAACTTGTCCTTGGTGAACTGCAGCGGATCGGTGTCGGCCATCAGGTGACCGCGGTTGCGGTACGCCGCGATGAGCTCGAGCACGCGGGTGTTCTTGTCGACCGTGCCCTCGGGCAGATCCTTGCGCCAGCGAATGGGCTCGTAGGGGATCTTCAGCGAGTGGAACAGCTCGTCGTAGAACTCGTCGCTGATCAGCAGGTTGTGGATCGTCTTGAGGAAGTCACCCGACTCCGCACCCTGAATGATGCGGTGGTCGTACGTCGAGGTCAGCGTCATGAGCTTGCCGACGCCGAACTCGGCGAGACGCTCATCGCTGGCTCCCTGGAACTCTGCCGGGTACTCCATGGCACCGGCACCGATGATGGCTCCCTGGCCGTTCATCAGACGCGGCACCGAGTGCACGGTTCCGATTCCACCGGGGTTGGTCAGCGAGATGGTGACGCCCTGGAAGTCCTCACCGGTGAGCTTGCCGTCGCGAGCGCGACGCACGATGTCCTCGTACGCGTTGTAGAACTGCGTGAACGTGAAGTCCTGCGTGTTCTTGATGGCAGCGACGACGAGGGAACGGTTGCCGTCCTTGCCGGGCAGGTCGATGGCGAGACCGAGGTTGATCGCGGCCGGAGTGACGGCGTTCGGCTTGCCGTCGACCTCGGCGAAGTGGCGGTTCATGTTCGGGAACGCCTTGACGGCCTGCACGATGGCGTAGCCGAGCAGGTGTGTGAACGAGATCTTGCCGCCGCGGGTACGAGCGAGATGGTTGTTGATGACGAGGCGGTTGTCGACCATGAGCTTGGCCGGAATCGCACGCACGCTGGTCGCGGTGGGAATCTGCAACGAGGCGGACATGTTCTTCGCCACCGCGGCAGCAGCGCCGCGCAGAATCTTGCTCGACTCTTCACCGAACTCGGCTGCGGCGGGCTTCGCGGGAGCGGACTTGGCCGGCGCTGCCTTCTTCTCGGCAGGCTTGGCAGCAGCGGCAGGCTTCGCGGCCTCGGCCTTGGGAGCGGCGGCTTTCGGAGCGGCCTTGGGTGCTGCGGCCTTCGGCGCGTCGGTCTTGTCGGGAGCAGAGGCGGCCGGCTTGGCTGGTGGCGCTGGTGCTGCGGGAGGCGCGGACTTGGTCGAGCTACCGTTCGAGGCTGCGCCGTTACCGGCAGCACCGTTGGATCCGGCGGTCTCGTCGGTTGCTGCCTCGGGGTCGTAACCGGTCAGAAACTCGTGCCAGCTCGCGTCGACGGATGAAGGGTCCTGCTTGAATCGCTGGTACATCTCGTCGACCAGCCATTGGTTTTGTCCGAATTGGGTAGTAGAGCTGCTGCTCACGGCAGTAGTTCGCCTCGTTTCTGTCTTCGTTCCCGTTCAGCGCGCGTACGTGTCCAGGCTAGACCGTTGGTCCAGCTCACGTGCGTCCGGGACGTAGCTGTGATATGTACTCACCGGTAACCATCGGCCTCGTTGTCGATGACACCTTCGATTATCGAATTATTCCCTCGGTTCGTTTCGGCTGCAGTCCACAGCTGCGCGTAGAAGCCGCCCTGCGTGCGGAGCTCCGAATGTCGACCTACTTCCACGATACGGCCGCCGTCGACCACCACGATCAGATCTGCCCGCGCGGCGGTGGCCAAGCGGTGCGCGACGACCACTGCGGTGCGAGTACGCGCGACGGCACTGCCGGCGGCTAGCACGGTGCGTTCGGTCGCGGGATCGAGCGTGGCGGTGGCCTCGTCGAGGAGCAGCAGGTCGGGGTCGACCAGCTCGGCCCTGGCCAGTGCGATCAGCTGTCGTTGACCTGCGGACAGTCCTTGGCCGCGCTCGCCGACGGGTTGGTGCATACCGCCGCGAAGTGCGGCGATGGTGCTCAGAGCACCCACCGAGCGTGCCGCGTTCTCGATGTCGGTGCGGCTGGCATCGGGTCTGCCGTAGGCGATGTTCGACGCCACGGTTCCGGTGAACAGGTGCGCTTCCTGCGGTACGACGCCGAGTCGGTGGCGGTAGTCCGAGAGGCGATAGTCGCGTAGATCGTGGCCGCCGACCCGCACCGATCCGGAGGTCGGATCGTAGAAGCGGGCCAGCAGTTTCACCACTGTGGATTTGCCCGCGCCGGTGCGTCCGACCAAGGCGACGGTGGTGCCGGCGGGGATGGTGAGATTTACCTCACTCAGGGCGTCGGAGTGGGCCCCGGCATACCGGAAACCGACATCGACGAGTTCTATATCGGCGCGCAGGCGTCCGCCGGGAAGTGCGGTGGTGTTCGCGTCGGCGGAGGTTTCGATCGAACTCGTGGTGCGCAGGAGATCCCCGATGCGGCCGACTCCGACGCGTGCCTGCTGGTAACCGTCGAACACCTGCGAGAGCTGCTGGATGGGTCCGAAGAGCAGTCCGAGGTAGAGCACGAACGCCAAGAGGGTGCCCGCTGTGGTGGTGCCGGTGGCGATCTGATGCGCGCCGACGAACACGACGACGGCGAGGGCGATGTCGGAGAGCAACGTGATGAGGGGGAAGAACACCGAGATCGCGGTCTGCGATCGCATTCGACTCGCGCGGTAGCGGTCGGAGCGTTCGGCGAATCGGGATGCGGCGTACTCCTCGCGCCGGTAGGCCTGTGCCGCGCGCAGGCCGGTGACGTTCTCCTGGAAATCGGCGTTGACGATGGAGATTCGCTCGCGGGACGTCGAGTACGCCGCCGAGGAGATGCGCCGGAAGATCACGGTGGCCACGGCGAGCGGTGGCACGACAGCCAGCGCCACCAGCCCGAGAGTGGGGTCGGTGACGAGCAGAGCGGCGGCAATACCGACGACGGTCAACACACTCACCACGGCCGTAGATGCCCCGGTCTGAATGAACGACGACAGTGCGTCGACGTCGGTGGTCATGCGGGTCATGATGCGGCCCGACAGCTCACGTTCGTAGTAGTCGAGGCCGAGCCGCTGAATGTGTGCGTAGCTGCGGACACGGAGTCCGAAGAGCACTCGCTCACCCGCCCGCGCGGTGATCACCGTCGTCCAGCAGACGACGAACCAACTCGCCGCTGCCAACACGACGCCGATCGAGGTGGCGATCCACAGGGTGTTCGAGTCTCCACTCGCCACTCCGTTGTCCACCGCGTAGCGAACGAGCGAGGGGAAGGCGATCGAGGCCAGTGAGTCCAGCGCGAGAAGCACCACCACGACGGCGAGCAACGAGCGCACGGGGCTCAGCAGTCTCGACAGCCGGAACTCCGGGTCGGGTCGACGCAGCTGCGATCCGGATGTGCCCGGATCCTCGGTCGCAGGCGGCAGGGCCGCGACTGCCCGGGATATGGCGGGTGTGGGTGCGAGCGATCCGAAAGCCCCGGCCATCGCAGTTCCGTGACCACCGCCGCCTCCGGGCGCGGGTGTCGAGACTGCGCCGGGCTCGACCGTCGACTCCGGATCCGTGTCCGGCCAGAGCGTGTCGGCGGAGGGGTCGACGGTCGGCTCCGCACCGGGATCGTCGTTCTCCTCGCCGTCTCCACCGGCCAGGAGGGCCCGGAACAACGGACAACGCCGATCGAGTTCGTCGACGGTTCCGGTGTCGATGATGCGGCCGTTGTCGAGCACGGCGACGCGGTCGGCCAGGGTCAGGGTCGAGCGGCGATGAGCGAGAACGAGGGTCGCGCGCGTCCGGACGCCACGCAACGCGTCGAAGATGGCGGCCTCGGTCTCGGCGTCCACTGCCGAGGTGGCGTCGTCGAGGATCAGAATTCGAGGCTCGACGAGAAGAGCACGGGCCAGTGCGATGCGTTGGCGCTGGCCGCCGGACAGGGTGAGTCCGCGTTCGCCGACGAGGCTGTCGTACCCCTCGGGCAGCGCGTCGATGAAGGTCGATGCCTGTGCCAGCCGCGCCGCATGCTCGATCTCCTCCGCTGTGGCGTCGGGCCTGCCGAGGGCGATGTTGGCGGCGATGGTGTCCGAGAAGAGGAACGGCTCGTCGAACACCAGCGAGACCGCCTCGCGGAGCGACGTCGAGTCGAGGTCGTCGATATCGAACGACGTTCCGTCGGATGTCAGCGCAATCTGTCCCTCGGAGGGGCGATAGAAACGGGGGAGCAGCAGGGCGAGAGCGGTCTTTCCCGAGCCCGCGTGGCCGACGACGGCCACCGTCTCACCCGGCGAGATGGTCAGATTCAGGCCGGTCAGCACATCGCGTTCGGGCTCGAACCCGAAGGTCACCTCGGAGATGCGGACTCCGAGCGGGCCGTCGGGCAATGTTACGGGGGCGGCCGGTTCCGGGTCGGACGGCTGGGTATCGACCACCTCGTAGACGCGCTCGACGGCCGCGCGGGAGAGCTGAGCCATGATGACCACCGACGAGACGGTGCGGGTCACGGCGGACAGCGTTGCGACGTAGGTGGCGAAGGCCAGGAACGTGCCGATCGTGATGTGGCCCTGCAGGGCCAGATAGCCGCCCAGGGCGATGACTCCGACGAGTCCGAGTTGCGGAATGGTGGCCAGCGACGGTGCGAACCGCGAGTTGCTCTTCGCCGATCGCATGCGCTCGGCGAAGAGCGTGCGACCGAGCGTCTCGATGCGATCCACCGCGCGGGCTTCCTGGCCGAAGCCCTTGACGACTCGAACGCCGGTGACGGTTTCCTCGACGTGCTGAGCCAGATCGGCGGCGCGTTGTTGCGCCGACCAGGTGGCCGCGAAGAGAGTGGGCCGCATTCGGTAGACCACGATGCTGACCGCAGGAACGATGAGTATCGCGACAACGGTGAGCAGCGGCGACAGATACGCCATCACTGCCAGCGCCAGTACGAACTGCAGGACGGCTCCCGCGGACAGCGGCACCATGGCCAGCAGACCCTGCACGAGTTGCAGGTCGGTGATCGATCTCGACACGACCTGGCCGGTGCGGATCTCGTCCTGCTTTCGACCGTCGAGCCGCTGCAGCGACGCGAGCAGGTCCAGGCGCAGATCGTGCTGAACGTCGATCGAGAGCCGGCCGGCGAGCATGCGTCGACCGAATTGGCATGCGAACCGGACCAGACCCAACAGTGCGATGGCGGCGGCGACGGTGGCGATCTTCTCGCCGTTTCCTGCGGTCGCGTCGTCGATCGCCACTCGGGTCAGCAGCGGGAACGAAATGTCGATCACGGCCGCGATCATCGTCACGCCCAGGGCTCCCAGTGCGGTACGGCGATGCAGCATGCACTGCGCGATCAGACGTCTGATCCATCCACGCCGGGTTATCGGCGCGGGTTCTGCGCTGTCGAGTGTCGACGAGCCGCGTCGGGGTGCCGCTGCACGGTCTTTCACCGCATTACTGTGTGCCATCGATTCACCACGGTAGACCCGGGCACCGACAGCGTCGGCCTGCGAATGTGGGGACCGGTTGTCTGGGTCGTTCCGCAGGCTCCACTCCCGGTACCGACCTCAGTCGATGTCGCGAGTGCGGGCCAGGAACCAACCGACGCCGGTGAGAATCGCCGCCCACAGCGCGAGGCCGAGCGGTGCCCACGGCCACGACGCCAGGTCGCCCGCGTCGTCGAGTTGCGTCGCCGCCATGGTCGGCAGGGTCAGGTTCGACGGAAGCGCCACGGCGACCGATCCGAGCCCGAGTCCGAACAGGATCAGCGAGAGCAGACCCTCGCCGAACGGGAGCCAGGCGACGAGCACGACGGCGGCCCACGTCGGAGATTTGAGCAGCAGACCGAGGCCGGCACCGATGATCGACCACAGCACCACGGCGAGGAGGCACGATGCCACCACGCCGATGAACGCGCCGTCGAGCAGCACGGTCCGCTCGTTGAAGATCAGCAGGCAGATCAGGCTGGCCAGCAGCACCACCATGCCGTATCCGAGGCCGAACAACGCAGTGACGATCAGCTTGGCGGCGATCACTCCGTCTCGGCCGCGAGCGGTGAGGAAGCTGGTGGTGATGGTCTGGTGGCGGAACTCGGTTCCGGTGTTGACGGCACCGAAGATGCCGGCGAACAGAATCGCGGCACCGGCGGCGACGTAGAGACCGATGGAGGCGACCCCGCCGGAGATGTCCAGGTCCTCCTCGAACTCGCCCAGCTGGTTCGCGATCACCGACGTGATGACGGATGCGAAGACTCCGACGACGATCGGCGCGATCGCCAGTGCCCACCAGAACTTCAGTGTCGTGACCTTGCGGATCTCCGACGTCAGCAACGCGTTCATCGCGGGCCCCCGTTCCAGTTCTGCGGCGGAGCGTAACTCTGCGGCGGCGGGCCGTAACTCTGCGGCGGCGGGCCGTAACTCTGCGGCGGCCCGCCGTACGGGTTCTGTTGGACGGGTGCGGCGTTGTACTGGCCCGCGGTCATGGACAGGAACACCTGCTCCAGGTCGACGTGTTCACTCGTGGTCCCGAAGATCGTCACCTGGGCGTCGGCTGCGATGCGGGCGATCGTGGCCGCGTCGGTCCCGGCAACGCCGATGCGTCCGTCGGACAGCAGTTGAGAATCGTTGAAGCCGTTCGACGCCAACGCGAGCGCCAGTTTCGCCGGATCCGATGCGGCCACGAGTACACGGCTCGGACGCGTCGATCGCAGTTGCGCGATGGATCCCTGGTAAACGAGTGCACCGGCGCTGACGATCACCAGATTGTCGACGGTCTGCTCGATCTCGCGCAGGATGTGACTCGACACCAGCACGGTGCGTCCCGACGCGGCGAATGCCTTCAGGAAGTCGCGCAGCCAGGCGATGCCCTCGGGGTCGAGACCGTTCGCGGGTTCGTCGAGCACGAGGATTTCCGGATCCCCCAGCAGCGCGGTTGCCAACGTGAGGCGTTGACGCATGCCGAGGGAGTATCCGCCCGCGGCGCGGTCGGCGGCGTCGCCGAGGCCCACCAGGTGCAGCACGTCGTGTGCGCGACTGTCGGGTACGCCGATCGCGGCGGTGTAGATCTTCAGGTGATGTGCAGCGCTGCGCTTGGGGTGCAGGCTCAGCGAGTCGAGGACGGCTCCCACCGTGCGAGCCGGGTGGGTTGCCGTGCGGAACGGAACGCCGTTGACGAGGCCCACGCCGGAGGTGGGTGCAACGAGCCCGAGGAGCATGCGCAGTGTCGTCGATTTACCCGATCCGTTGGGGCCGAGGAATCCGGTGACGGTGCCGCGCGGGACGACGAAGCTCAGATCCGAGACCGCGCGAACAGTGCCGAATTGCTTGGTCAGTGCGTGCGCTTCGAGCGCTGCTCCCGAGTAGCTGGTCATCCGTGCGCACTCCCCCTCACCGTGAAACACCTCGTGTACCGGCTGCTCGCGGCAACCGGTACCCGAGGCTACGGGGTGCGCCCGACATCGCCCTCGAGAGCGCCGTCTTCGGTCAGCGATGCAGCGCGGCGGCGACCTCTCTGTACGTCTCGACCGGATCGGCCAGGTCGGGTAGCGAGTGCAGTGTCACGTGCGACGCACCCGCGTCGAGGTGCTCGTTCAACCGTGCTGCGATCGCGTCGGCGGTGCCGTGCGCCACCAACGCGTCGATCAGTCGGTCGCTGCCGCCGTCGCCGATCTCCTCGTCGGAGTAGCCGAGTCGGTTCAGGTTGTTGGTGTAGTTCCGCAGGTGCAGGTACGGGTTGTTGACCGGTGGTCGGCCGATCGAGCGCGCCTTCTCCGGATCCGACTCGAGGACCACCTTGTGCTCGGGTGCCAGAATCTTGTTCGGGCCCAATGCTTCTCGCGCATCCCGGGTGTGCTCGGGGGTGGTCAGGTACGGATGCGCACCCGCGGTGCGGTCGGCTGCCAGCGCGAGCACCCTCGGTCCGAGGGCTGCCAGGACGCGTCGTTCCACCGGAACTCCGGCCTCGTCGAGAGCGTCGAGGTAGGCCACCAAGGCGTCGTACGGCTTGGTGTATTCCTGCGTCGCCTCCGGGTGGCCTGCACCGATCCCGAGCACGAAACGGCCCGGGTGCTTGCTCTCCAACCGGTGATACGACGCGGCGACGTCGGCCGCTGCGTCCGACCAGATGTTGACGATGCCGGTGGCGACGACGACCGTCTCGGTGGCGTCGAGGATCTCTTCGGTGGTGGTCAGATCCGCAGGCGGTGAGCCGCCGAGCCAGATCGTGCCGTAGCCGAAGGACTCGATCGCCCGCGACAGTTCCGGGGTGAACGCCGAATGCAGTCGCCAGACGCCGTACTTGCCGAGTTCAGGTGTGGAAGTCATGTTCGGAGTCAACGCCTCGGGCTCGGGAAGATTCCGCAAGCCCTCATTCGTCCGGCTCGATGATGCGGTTCTCCGGGAACCGGGCAGGCGGAGGACCGAAGGCGTCGCGGGCGTTCTTGATGACGCCCTTGCCGACGGCGCGGTTTCCCGCCCCGCCGATCGCCGCGCCGATTCCGGCGGGAAGCAACTTGCCGACCAACAACGCACTGCGTTTGGCGAGGTACTTGGTGATGAACTTCTTCACCAAGGACTTGTTCATGCTGGTCATCGATCCACCGGGAATTCGGGACGTGATCAGCGGTCCCCAGTTCTTGGCAGTCTTTCCGACGGTTCGCTGCACGATCTGCATGCCCGATTCGCCCAGCGCGACCGAGAGCACCAGGGCGCGTCGCTGTTGGTGATTCTCTACGGGAATGCCGTGGACGGCCGCGACCGACAGCGTCAGCAATGCCGAGGACTCGATGAAGAACGCGGTTTCGGCGCCCACCGCCGCGATCGAGGCGACGGTTCCGACGCCGGGGATCGCCGCCGCACCGCCCACCGCGGAGCCGCTGCCGGTGACGGCGAGCAGAAATCGCTTCTCGAGCCGTTCGATGATCTGCGCCGGGGTGTCGTACGGGTGTGCTCGACGCACGTGCGCGACGTATTTGTCGACGGCGGGTCCCTGGAGGCGGCTGGCGTTGTCGAGGATGTTGACGAGCGCGCGTTCGAGCTTGCCTCCGATCGAGACCTCGACCTGTGCGTCGTCCTTCTTGCCTGCCATCGATGTCTCTTTCGGTCGCGTGTGTGGTTGCCGGTCGAACCTGGGGTTCAACGCACCCAGTGATCGGGCGGAACGAGTTCGTCGGGCTTCGGCGGCGAGGGAGCGGTGCCGTCGCCGAAGGGTGATCCGCCCAGGGCTTCGCGGCCGTGGGGTTCGAGCCACCCGGTCAGGTCCGGTCCGTTCGGCACGATGCCCGACGGATTGATGTCGGTGTGCACCGCGTAGTAGTGCCGCTTGATGTGGTCGAAGTCGACGGTGTCGCCGAATCCGGGGGTCTGGAACAGGTCGCGTGCGTAGTTCCACAGCACCGGGATCTCGCTGAGCTTGCTGCGGTTGCACTTGAAGTGGCCGTGATAGACGGGATCGAAGCGCACCAGTGTGGTGAACAGGCGCACGTCGGCCTCGGTGATGTGGTCGCCGACCAGGTATCGCTGCGTGGACAGGCGTTCGACGAGCCAGTCGAGGCGGGCGAACAGTAGGTCGTAGGCCTTGTCGTATGCCTCCTGCGATCCAGCGAATCCGCAGCGGTAGACGCCGTTGTTGACGTCCTCGAACACCAGCTGGGCCACTTCGTCGATCTCGCTGCGCAGGGCCTCCGGGTACAGATCGGGGGCTCCGTCGCGGTGATACTGCGTCCACTCGGTCGAGAAATCGAGGGTGATCTGCGGGTAGTCGTTGGTGACGACCTCACCGGAGGGAACGTCGACGATCGCGGGGACGGTGATGCCGCGCTCGTAATCGGGGAAGCGGGCGAAGAACGCGTCCTGAAGTCGAGGGATCTGCAGAACAGAGTCGACGCCGCCGGGCTCCTCCTGGAAGTTCCAACTCCGAGGATCATGGGTCGGACCCGGAATGCCGAGCGAGAGAACATCTTCGAGGCCGAGTAGCCGTCGGACGATGATGGATCGATGGGCCCACGGGCAGGCGCGCGCGGCGATCAGTCGGTACCGTCCCGGCTCTACCGGATACCCGTCCCGGCCGTCGGCGGTGATCCGCGTCGGGATGTAGTTGGTGTCGCGCTTGAATTCCTTGCCCGGTTCCACATATGCGGCATCGTCGGCCATGCTCTCGAACTCCTCAGATCGATCGGTCTCATCTCGACGCTACCCAGTTCGGAGCCGGCTCAACCGGGTCACGGTCGGAGCACTGCGGTGTGGCACGCGCCGATTTCCACATATCCCAGCCGCGCGGCGAGGCGTCGAGCAACGGCGTTCTCGGGTCGCGATCGCCACTGCGGAATCAGGCCGTCGTCGATGGCGTCGTTGGTGGCCAGCCTGCCGACCACCTGGGCGTGGCCCCGTCGGCGATGGTCCGGGTCGGTCAACACGCGCATGTCGGCCAGAATCAGCTGCTCCTCCGAGTAGCCGGCCGACGCTTGCGAATGGGCCGAGTCGGCAGGTCGGTCGTCGCCGAGCAGCGTGAACCAGTTCCGAGAGACCGGCTCGCCGAATGCCTCGGCGACGTCGGCGTCGCTGCAGTGCGCGGCGAGGTTGCGTGCGTGCTGCGCATCGTGGGAGATCAGCGGGTCGTGTACGTCGATGGTGTGGCCGATGTCCGAGCCGTACGCCAGCGTGTGGGTGCCGATCTCGTAGTGCGCCGAACGGTCGCCGAGCAGTGCCGAGATCCAGGTTCGGTCCGCGCTCGCCGGGCCGCTGATCGCGCGAGAGGCATCGACGGCCCAGGACGGTCCGACGATCACGGTGGTTTCGGCCAGTCGCAGCACGGTGACGTCGTCGGTGGCACCGACATGTTCGACGCGGTCGGCGTCGGTGTCGAGGGCTCGATCGTCCATCTGCAGGCGGCGACACCAGGCCAGACGGACGATGTCGAGTCGATGGGGATCGAAAGGGCGGGCATCGTGAGAGGGGAGATCCACGTCTGAAACCCTAGCCACCGGGGCGCTGAGCAACGTTCCGGTTTCACCGTCCAAAAGCAATCTTTCGAACTTTTTCGCCCCCGGTGTTTCGCTCAGCGCCGATAGATGGCAGACTCACTTTTGAGATTAGAGCTTCGACGTGAAGATCTAGCTCGCTTACAGAAGGTTTACAGAATGACGCAGGGCAGTGTGAAGTGGTTCAACGGCGAAAAGGGCTTCGGCTTCATCGAGCAGGATGGTGGCGGACCGGACGTTTTCGTTCATTACTCGGAGATTCAGGGTAGCGGCTTCAAGTCGCTCGACGAGGGCCAGCGCGTGGAGTTCGAGGTGGGCCAGGGTCAGAAGGGCCCCCAGGCTACCGGCGTCCGCGCCATCTGATTCAAGCTTCGTAACCCGACTTCTCCTGGTGGAGTGACCTTCTCGAAGTAAATTCCACCAGAAACTCGGTGACAAGGCCGGATACACGGAAGAAATTCCGAGTATCCGGTCTTCGTCTGTTTCGAAGTGCCTGCGGCAGTGGTGCGGTTGGGTGCCTTCCATAACACTTGTTCACACCACTGCCGCAGGCACTCACCTACAGCCCCAGATCGCGTCCGATCAGTTCCTTCATGATCTCGTTCGATCCGGCCCAGATTTTCGTCACGCGAGCGTCTTTCCATGCCCGGGCGGCGCGGTATTCGTTCATGAATCCGTAGCCGCCGTGTAGCTGGACGCAGTGGTCGAGGATTTCGTTCTGCACCTGCGAGCTCCACCACTTCGCCTTGGCGGCGTCGATGGCGGTCAGTTCACCGATCCCGTGTGCGGCGATGCAGTTGTCGATGTACGCCTGTGCCACATCGAGTTTGGTGACGAGCTCGGCGAGCAGAAACTTGTTCCACTGCAGTGAACCGATCTGCTGGCCGAATGCCTTGCGATCCTTGGCGTACTGCAGCGTCTCCTCGAGAATGGGACGGACGTGTCCGAGGTTGGCCACCGAGCAGCTGATCCGTTCCTGGGGGAGTAGCTGCATCATGTGGATGAAGCCGCCGTCGAACTCGCCGATCATGTTCGAGCTCGGGACGCGCACGTTCTCGAAGAACAGCTCGGCCGTGTCGGATTCGGGCTGACCGACCTTGTCGAGCTTGCGGCCGCGGGAAAAGCCTTCGGTGCCGTTCTCGACGGCGAACAGCGTGATGCCCTTGGCCTTCTTCTCCGGCGTCGTGCGGGTGGCGACGATGACCAGGTCTGCGGAGTTGCCGTTGGTGATGAACGTCTTCGAACCGTTGATGATGAAGTCGTCTCCGTCCTTGACGGCAGTGGTCTTCAACGCGGCCAGGTCGGAGCCACCGGACGGTTCGGTCATCGCGATCGCCGTGAGAATCTCGCCGCTGCAGAAGCCGGGCAGCCAGCGCTTCTTCTGCTCTTCGGTGGTGAGCTTGACCAAGTAGGGCGCGACGATGTCCACGTGGATACCGAAGCACGACGCCACCGCGGCGCTCGAGCGGGCGAGTTCCTCGGCGAGGACGGCGTTGAATCGGTAGTCCTCGGCTCCGCTGCCGCCGTATTCTTCCGGTACTTCCAGTCCCAGGAAGCCGTTGCGTCCGGCTTCGAGCCAGATCTCGCGGTCGATGTATCGCTGCTCGACGAGCTTTTCCTCGACCGGTGTGATGGTCCGGGTGACGAATTCGCGTACCGACGCGCGGAAGTCCTCGTGATCGGCCTCGAACAAGCTGCGCTTCATCTATCTGTTCCTCTCGGTAACGGTGAGTTATCAGCGAACAATACTCGTTGGTAACAACCGTCCCGGACCGGTGTGGCACTATGCGAACCATGGCTGACGCACCCACTTCGCTCGTTCGATCGACCACCGCGGCAGGCGCCGAGCTCGCCGTCCTCACCTTCGACCACGGTCCGCTCAACCTGTTCGATCAGGCCATGTTCGACGCGGTTGCCGCGAACGTTGCCGATCTCGTCGCGCGACCTCCGCGGGCGGTGTTGTTGCGCGCCGAGGGCAAGGTGAACTCTGCGGGCGTCGACGTGCACGTCTTCGATGGTCTGTCCGCTGCGCAGGGTGCCGATCTGTGGCGTGGATTGTTCGCACAGATCGCCCATCCGCTCGAGGCGTTGCCCTGCCCGGTGATTTACGCCGCGCACGGTTTGACGCTCACGGCGGCGTTCGAGATCTCGCTGGCGTGCGACATCATTCTCGCCGGTCCCAAGGCCAAGTTCGGTCTGGTCGAGACCGTCGTCGGTCTGACACCGTCGATGGGCGGACCGCAGCGCCTCGCCGAGCGGGCCGGTTCGGGTCGAGCTCGCGAGCTCGTCATGACCGGTGATCTGTACGACGCGCAGACGCTGAAGGAGTGGGGCGTGGTCAATCAGATCCACGACGACGTCGATGCCGCTGCGCTGGCGCTGACACATCGACTGGCCGACGGCCCCACCGTCGCGCATGCGGCAACGAAACAGATTGTGGCAGCGTGGCGTTCGGGCGGCGTGGCCCATGCGGACGAAATCACCTCGGAGGTCTCCGGAGCACTGTTCGAGACCGAGGATCTGCGGGGTGCGGTGAAGAGCTTCCTCGAGGTCGGCCCGGGGAAGGCGACGTACACGGGCAAGTAGCATCGGGTGAGTGAGTACTGATCAGCTGGCCGAACTGCACCTGCACATCGAAGGGTCGCTCGAACCTCCGCTGATATTCGATCTTGCCGAGCGCAACGGATTGTCGCTGCCGTACAACGACATCGATGAACTGCGGGCGAAATACGAGTTCAGCGACCTGCAGTCGTTCCTGGATCTGTACTACGCGAACATGGCCGTGCTGCGCACTGCCGAGGATTTCGCCGATCTCGCCCGGGCCTACTTCCGCCGCACCGCGCAGGCCGGGGTGACGCACGCGGAGATCTTCTTCGATCCGCAGGCGCACACCGAGCGCGGTGTCCCGCTCGCGGCTGTCGTCGAGGGATTGGCCGACGCATGTGCGTCCAGTGAGCGCGAATTCGGTGTCACCAGTGGGTTGATCGCGTCGATCCTGCGGGACAAGCCGGTGCTGCATGCCAATCAACTGTTGGACGATCTGTTGGCCATGCAGGCCCCGATCATCGGTCTCGGCCTCGATTCCGCAGAGGTGGGCTACCCGCCATCGCTCTTCGTCGACGTGTTCGCCAAGGCCCGCGCCGAGGGTCTGCACGTCGTCGCCCATGCCGGTGAGGAAGGTCCACCCGACTACATCTGGCAGGCACTGGATCTGCTGAAGGTCGAGCGCATCGACCACGGGGTGCGGTGCCTCGAAGACGAGGCGCTGGTGAATCGTCTTGTCGAGGAACAGATTCCGCTCACGGTATGCCCACTGTCCAACGTCCGGCTCAAGGTGATCGACACTGTCGAGCAGCTGCCGCTGCGACAGATGCTCGAGCGGGGCCTGTCGGTGTCGATCAACTCGGACGATCCCGCCTACTTCGGCGGCTACGTCGACGACAATTTCGCTGCCCTCGAAGCAGGTATGGGGTTGACCTTGCAGGAGCGAAACGTGTTGGCCGAGAACTCGATCCGCGCGAGCTTCGTGACTGTCTAGATCAGCTCGCCGTCACCGAGATCCTGGGGTAGCCGGTGGCACCGTCGGGAACGGTGTCTGCGGTCCTGTTGGTCTGCAGTTCTCCCGCGGAGTTGGTGGCGCGGGCGCGGATCGAATGCGGCCCCGCGGGTAGGTCGAGCTCGACCGTCCATTGCCGCCAGGTGTCCTTGGAGTACTCCTCCGACAGCGTGGCCGGCACCCAGTTGCCCTCGTCCACTTGCACTTCCACGCCGTCGATTCCGGTGTGCTGGTCCCACGCCACTCCGGCGATCACCGTCTGTCCGGCCGGCACGGAACTGCCCGATTGCGGGGTGTCGATCCGCGAGGCCGTCTTGATCGGTCCGCGTTCGCCCCAACCTCGGTCGGTCCAGTATGCCGTCGCGCGGTCGAAGCGGGTGATCTCGATGTCGGTGACCCACTTGGTCGCCGAGACGTATCCGTACAGACCGGGGACGACGAGCCGGGCCGGGTAGCCGTGCTCGACGGGCAGCGGTGCACCGTTCATCCCGACGGCCAGGAGGGCGTCGCGGCCGTCGAGCAGAACCTCGAGGGGAGTGCCCGCGGTGAAGGCGTCGCTGCTCGACGACAGGGCCATGTCGGCGTCGGGGGAGATGCCTGCCTCTTCGAGAATGTCCTTGAGCGGGTAGCCGATCCACGTCGCATTGCCCACGAGGTCGCCGCCGACGATATTGGACACGCAGGTCAACGTGACCGTCTTCTCCACTGCCTGGCGCTCGGCGAGGTCGGCGAACGTCAGCTCGATCTCGCGGTCCACCATGCCGTGGATGCGCAGCGACCAGTCCTCGGACGCCACGCGCGGCACGACCAACGCGGTGTCGATGCGGTAGAAGTCGTCGTTCGGGGTGATGTACGACGCGAGGCCGTCGATCTGCAGGTCAGCCCCGGCCGGTATCGGGGGTTGCGGCGTCGGCGTGGGCAGCATGAAGCCGAGTCGATCGGCGGTGACGGCGCGGGCGGAGGTGAGCATCCGTCCGGCTGTTCCGGCGACGACGCCGAGTACCGCGGCACCGGCGGCGAGAGTGAGGAAGCTGCGTCGGTTCATTCCCTCGGTCGCAGGCGCGGCGGCACCGATGAGGGCGTGCAGCACGACGATGCCGACGATGACGCCGCCGATGGTCGGGACTGCGTAGAGGGCCGTCGCGTCGGGTCGGGTCACTGCCGCGAGTACGCCCACGACGCCCAGTGCGGCGAACACCACGGCACCGATCGGCTTGCGGGCGATGCCTGCCGCCGCGGCGATCGCTCCGATCACCACTGCCATGCCGATGAACAGGGCGAGCTTGTCGGAGGTGCCGAACGTGTCGATGGCCCATTCACGGATCGGGGCCGGACTGTTGTCGACGGCCGAGGACCCGACGGCGGTCAGCGGTGACGAGTTGGGTCCGATGGGTACGGCGATCAATTCACCGACGCCGAGGACCACCCCGGCGGCGACGATGCCGGACAGCGCGCGTTTTCCTGTGCTCACTCGTTCCAATGTAAGCGTGCGGGGAGTGGCTGCGCGCACGGGACACTCCAATCGACCCGTTGGCCTGGGGAAACCCACTCGACGGTCGCAGGAGTGGAGCAAAAATTGCGCGCAGCGCTACACCGGTCGGCCGCTCAGGACAGCAGACGCTCGAGGTATCTGCTGCCGAACAGCTTCATCGGGTCCATCGCATCCCGAACACGCAGGAAGTCGTCGAAGTGTTCGTAGGTATCGCGCAGCTCGTCGCCGTCGAGGGAATGCAGTTTGCCCCAGTGCGGCCTGCCGCCGACGCTGCGGCAGATGGCCTCGACGGCGCCGAAGTACTCGCGGTGATCACGTCGGTGGTACTGGTGCACGGCGATGTACGCCGTCGGGCGCCCGTACGCGGTGGAGAGCCAGATGTCGTCGGCCGCGGCGAACCGCACTTCGACAGGGAACGCGATGGACACGGCAGACCGTTCGAGCCAGCGATCCACCTCGCGCAGCACCCCGCCGATCTCGGCTACAGGCACGGCATATTCCATCTCGACGAACTTGACGGTCCGCGACGACGCGAACACCCGGTACGAACGATCGGTGTACTCACGCGCCGACAGCGCCCGGGCCGAGACCGAGTTGAGGCGCGGAATCAGGGCAGGCACCCGCGTCACCACGCGGTTGAGGCTCTCGAAGACGGTGTTGGACAGCAATTCGTCGTCGAGATACGACCGCACCTTTCCCAGCGGACGCAGCGCAGCGTCGCCGGGTAGGCGGGTGTTGCGTTTGGTCAGCACCCGGTCGGTGTGCGGAAACCAGTAGAACTCGAAATGGTCGACGCCTGCCACGATCGCATCGAGATCGGCGAGCGTCGCCCGGAGCGTCGACGGCTCCTCGACGGCCCGGAGGGCGAAGGCCGGAACGCATTCGAGCGTGACTCGGGTGATGACACCGAGCGCACCGAGCCCGACGCGGGCCGCGTGGAACAGTTCCGTGTTCTCCTCGCGAGAGCACTGCACGAGGCGGCCGTCCGAGGTCATCAGCTCCAGTGCGTACACCTGGGTAGCGATGCCGCCGAAGCGGGCTCCGGTTCCGTGAGTGCCCGTGGAGATGGCTCCGGCAATCGATTGTTCGTCGATGTCGCCGAGGTTGGTCATGGCCAGGCCGAGGTCCCACAACCGCGCGGTCAGATCGCGAAGCCGGGTGCCTGCGAGCACCGTCACCCGGGCGGAACCGTCGTCCTCGCGCACCACCGATTCGATCCCGCGCAGCGAATCCAGGCTGATCTGAACGCCGTCGGTGACCGCGATCGGAGTGAACGAGTGGCCCGCTCCGACGCACCGCACCGTCCGAGATCGTTCGACGGCATCCCGCAGAATCGCACGCAACTCGTCCACCGATGAAGGCTCGGCTCGATGCAACGGATACGCATGCTGGTTGCCCGCCCAGTTCTGCCACGACCGCTCGATCATCGAATCACTATCGCACTGCTCAAACCGAAGGTCGTTCCGCAGGCTCCACTGCTGCAACCTCCAGGTCATTCCGCACGCTCCACTGCTGCAACCTCCAGGTCATTCCGCAGGCTCCACTCCCGTGGGTCAATCGGAGGCACAGAACTCGTCTGCGCCCTAGGATCGGGTGATGCAATCGAGGCTGCCCGCTGATGTGCGGCGCGCACAACTGGTGCAGTCTGCGATCGATGTCGCGGAGCGGGTCGGCATCGAGTCTCTGACCGTGCGTGCTCTCTCTGAGCACGCCGACGTCACCAAGGGCATCGTGCAGTACCACTTCGAGACCAAGCAGGATCTGGTGATCGCGATGGGGGAGCACCTCATCGTCGACGTCACCGAGATTCTGCATGCCGCGTTGGACAGCGCGGTGGGCACGCGCGAACTCCCGGGTGTCCGTGGTCTGCGCGAGCTGGTGCACGGCGGTCTGAGCGCGGTGTGGTTGCTGATCGAGAAGTCACCGGGTCGGCAGTTGCTCGCGTACGAGATCAAGACCTACTTGCTGCGCCATCGTGCGCTCGGGTCCGCCACGGCCGCCGAGATCGCCAGTGGGCAGTACCGAATCCGGGACTCCGAGGCCCGGTTGTTCTTCGAGAAGTGTTCCGCCCACACCGGGACGCGATGGCTGGAGCCGGTGGCGTCGATCGCGCGTTTCGGGATGGCCACCCTCGACGGCCTCGTGCTGCGATGGTTGGTCGACGGCGACGATCTCGAGGTGCTGGCGCAGATCGACGACCTGTCGGGTCTGATAGCGGCCAAGGCTCAGGACCGCTGAATGCTCGCCGGGACTTCTCGGCTGTGGAGTGTTTGACTGTTCGGACCTGGCAACGACAAAGGAATGAGCCGCATGAGTTCGATCGCCGGTGTCGCAACCACCGACACGACACCACTGTCCCGTATCGCCGCTGCCACCGAAGGGCTCGAATCACCATTGGCTGCAGTCGATCTGGCGGCCCTCGATGCCAATGCTGCGGCGCTGCGAGCACGGGCGGACGAAGTGCCGATCAGGATCGCGAGCAAGTCGGTTCGGTCCCGGGCGGTTTTGGAGCGGGTGCTCGCGGCCGACGGCGTGAGCGGGGTCATGGCGTACTCCCTGCGTGAGGCGATCTGGTTGGCACGCCACGGCGTCGAGGACATCCTGATGGGGTACCCGACGGTCGACCGCACCGCCCTCGCCGAGGTCGTCAACGATCGTGTTCTGTCTGGGCGCATCACGCTGATGGTCGACGACGTCGCACAGCTGGACATCGTGCGCGACGCCACCGCCAGTGATCTTCTCAAGCCCCGTATCTGTCTCGACGTCGATGCCTCGCTGCGGATCGGGCCGCTGCACATCGGTGTCAGACGTTCGCCACTGCGCGAACCCGAGCAGGTCGCCGCCTTCGCGCGGGCGGCGCATGCGCGGGGGTTTCGGGTGGTCGGGCTGATGTTCTACGAGGCGCAGATCGCCGGTGTGCCCGACGCCAATCTCGCGGTGGAATGGATGAAGTCGCTGTCGTCTCGTGAGATCTCCACGCGCAGAACGGCGGTGGTCGAGGCCGTGACCGCGGCAGTCGGCCGGATCGAGATCGTCAACAGTGGCGGGACCGGGTCGATCGAGTTCTCGGCGGCCGATCCGGTCGTCACCGAGGTGACCGCGGGATCGGGTCTGTTCGCGCCGACGCTCTTCGATCGGTATCGCGCGTTCTCGGCCGAGCCCTCGCTGTTCTTCGCGTTGCCCGCGGTGCGCAAGCCGACGCCACAGATCGCGACGCTGTTCGGCGGTGGCTACATCGCGTCGGGTCCGGCGTCGACGTCGAGGTCCCCGCGGCCGATCGCGTGGTCGAGAAAGGCCAGGGGCGCGGTGACGTCAGGTTTGAAGTTGCTGCGCAACGAAGGTGCGGGCGAGGTGCAGACTCCGGTGAGCGGAGCGGGCGAGATCAGGATCGGTGATCGCGTCTGGTTCCGGCATGCCAAGGCCGGCGAGCTGTGCGAGCGATTCGACACCCTGCATCTGGTACACGCCGACGGGTCCGTCGAGGCGGTCCCCACCTATCGTGGTGAGGGCATGGCGTTCGGCTGAATTCCGTTCTCGCACAGGCTCATGAAAGTGCCGAGGGTGACCAGTCCGGCCGGGGTCGACGGCAGGTACCGGGTCAGTGCCCGCGACCGGACCAGTATCGCCGCCCACTGGCCACGCGAGACGGCGACGTTGAGTCTGTTGCGGGACAACAGGAATTCCATGCCCCGTGGCACGTCTTCGATTGCCGACGCGGCCATCGAGATCAACACCACCGGTGCCTGTCGTCCTTGGAACTTGTCGACGGTGCCCACCGAGACCTCGTCGAGTCCCGCTGCCGCGAGTCGCAGGGCGATGACGGCCACCTGCGCGTTGTAGGCCGCGACGACCAGGAAGTCGCCCTGGTCCATGGGCCGCGCACCCTCGAAGGATTGCGGGTCGCTCCACAGTCGGCCCAGCAGCTTCTGCACGTGAGTGACGATCTCGTCGGCTTCCTCCACCGAGTCGGTGGAGTTGCCGTGGTGGTCGAGGTAGACGACGTGCAGGCCGGGTTCGAGCGACTCCAGTGAACGTGCTTGTGTCACAGCACGGTTGGACTCGAGCTTGCCCTCGTAGGACAGTGCTGAGACCGGCGCGCACAGATCGGGATGCATCCGCCACGTCGTGGCCAGGAAGTACCCTCGGTCGGCGGGCAGGGTCGGGTGACCGTTGGTGATCCAACCCAGAGCCGACTCGTCCACGGGTTCGGGGTGGGTGCCCTGGCTGACCTGCGGCAACTGTGCCGGGTCGCCGAGCAGCAGCAGGTTGCGTGCGGACACCGAGACGGCGATGGTGTTGGCCAGCGAGAACTGCCCGGCCTCGTCGATGACCAGCAGATCGAGCGACTCGGGCGGAATGCGGCCGGGGTTGGAGAAGTCCCAGGCGGTACCGCCGATGACGCAGCCGTCCTCGGCCTCGGTGACGAAGCGGGAGTACTCCGCCGGGTCGACGACGGTGTGGGCGGTCGGGGCTTTCTTACCCACCCGACCCGGGTCGACTCCGGCCTGAACAATCGTGTCCAGCAGATTGTTCACCACGTGATGCGACTGGCCCACCACCCCGACCCGCCAGTGATGGACATCGACCAACTCGGCGATGACCCGCGCAGCGGTGTACGTCTTCCCCGTCCCGGGTGGTCCCTGTACGGCAACGTACGACCGGTCCAGATCGAGCAGTGCCGCCGTGGCGGCCGCCGCGTAGTCGCCGGCGTGCACCTCGGGAAGTCCGGTGCCGGAACGGGTTCGGGGCGGCGAGAGTGTCAGCAGATCGGCGACGGCCGTGCGCGGAAGGTGCGGCAGCGCGGCGTGGACCTCGGCCGCGACGGCAACGATCGCCTGCTCCAGATACTTGGTGGCCGGGGGCGGCTCGGGTGCGGTGGCGACGGGAAAGTCGGGGTACTCGTCCACTCCCTTGCGCAGGTTCTCCTGCACCACCACCATGTCGAGGGTGCCCTCGTAGCCCGCCTCCACGATCTCGACCGTCGTGGTCGCGCGATGGGTCGGCTGCTGTTTCGGTAATCCCTCCGGGGCCGGGTTGTCGTAGAGCAGCTTGACCTTCGAGCTCGACAGGACGCCGCTGCTCAGATGCCCCAACAGCTTGAGCTGTCGTCGCAGGACCCGTTGCTTCGGTGCAGTCTTCATCCAGTCGTGCACCAGCTCGGCGCGCTCGACCTTCAGCACGTCGGCTGCGTCGGCCCACTCGTCCAAGTGGTGAGTGAGCCGATCGAAGTGCGCCCACCAGAACGGCTTTCGCTCGCGTCGGTGGTAGCCGATGGAACCGGAGAACAATGCGACGGCCTGCTGCGTCGAGGTGCGCTCCCACGGCAGACCGGCGTAGTCGGCGAGTTCGAGCTCCAGCGGGCTCGCGGTGTCCGTCGCACCGTCTTCGAGTTCGAGATGCTGCCGAGCCCGCGGGTGCAAACCGGCGTCCGACGCGCGCCCCAGCAACCAATTCCGCAGTCGCAGCGTCGATTCGCAGTCGGTGCGGTTGTACTCGGCGATATCGGCGAGGAGCGCAGCAGCCTCGGCGTCCTTGCCCTGGTCTCGTAGATCGCACCAGTTCGCGTATTCGACGATCGACGCGGCCGCATCGGTGACGTCCCCGTCGCGGGCTGCAGGCATGTACAGGGGTTCGAGCTTCTTGATGCTGTACGACCTGGCTCCGATGCGCACCGCAGATCGCACGATCGGGTAGAGGTCCACCAGAACGTCGTCCCGCAGTAGGTCGTCGACTGCGTCCTCACCCACTCCGTAGCGTCCGGCGAGGCGCAGTAGCGCGGTCTTCTCGTACGGCGCGTAGTGGTAGACGTGCATGTTCGGGTAGGCGGCGCGACGGGTGGTCACGTAGTCGAGGAAGTCGATCAGGGCGCGGCGTTCCTGTGCGCGATCGTGCGCCCAGAACGGGAGGAAGTCGCCGTCGGCGGTGTAGACGCCGAACAGGTACTCGAGACCCCATTCGGCACTGCCGGCCTCGGCCCACAGTGGGTCGCCCTCGAAGTCGAAGAAGATGTCGCCCGGATCGGGCTCGGGGATGCCGCCGAGGGCGTCGGCGTCGAAGACCTCGAATTCGGCGTCGCCGCTGCGCTCCTGGCGAACCTGCAGCGCGGCCTGAGCTCGCAGATTCGTGACCGTGCGAGACGACATGCCGTCCACGCTTCCGGTCGATGCAGCCAGTTCGTCGACCGTCGAGATGCCGGCGTCGAGCAGTCTGTCCCTGGTGCTCGCGCGCATGCCTGCGACCAGAACCAGGTCGCGGTGCTGTTCCACCTCGACCGTGCATGCCTCGCACTGTCCGCAGCCGGAGTAGCGCGAGTCGAACCAGTCGACGACGGTCCCCTCGGCGTGGTGCTCGTCGAGGATGTGTTGCAGGTGTTCCCTGGACTGTCGGTAGACCGGCAGGATCTCGGCGAGCGAGTGCGCGGAGTCGCTGCCGTCGCCGAGCATCAGGTGCACCTCGTCGCTCGGGGTGATGCCGCCGGACCGCAGCGCGTCCGCGTAGGCCGCCAACTGCAGCAGTGCCGGAACCTTCGCGTGCCGCGACAGCTTGGTGTCGTACACGGCGTACCGATCGCCCTCGGCCACCAGGAAGTCGCAGAAACCGAGAAATCGGCCGTCGAAGAAGGTGGCCTGATAGACCACGGGTGTGCGGGAGGTCAGGGCGGTGAACGTCGCCCAGGCCGCGTCGGCCATTTCCTGCGCGGTGCGTCCCGGTCGGTCCATCGTCAGGACACCGCCGGGAAACCGCTGCTGGAATGTCTCGAGTTGACGGCGTTCGTGCTCGAATCCGAGTGCAGAGGTGCGGTCCAGCATCGGATCCGGCTCGGCGGTGGCCCGCGGGATCAGACCGGTGAGGCCGTCGAGTCGGCGCAGCAGTCCGAATTCGCACGACGCTGCCGCGGCGAGGTCGCTGGCGCTGTAGATGACGCGATCGCCGATGAGGAACACGCGCCCACCCTAGTCACCGCCGCGAGCGGTACCGGTCACGTTGCGCGCGGATGCCGTCGCGAGGAGGCAAAATGATCGAATGCCTTTTTTCGACGGAGCCACCGGCGCGGTCCACTACCGAAACTGGACTGTCCCCGATGCTCGTTTCGGTCTCGTTTTTCTGCACGGTCTCGGCCAGAACAGCGGCCATTATCACCGTTTCGCTCGCGTCCTCAACGGACGCGGAGTCGATGTGTGGGCGGTCGATCACGTGGGCCACGGCCTCACCGAAGGTGAGTTGACGGACGCCGCTCAGATTCCCGCACTCGCGCAGAACGCGCTGCAGTTGCTCGAGATCGCCGAGGCCGAACACCCGGAGTTGTCGTTCGCACTGATGGGTCATTCGTTGGGCGCGGCGACGGCCATCGCAGCCCTCGGTGCGCATCCGGAGGCGGTGCAGTGCGCCGTACTGTGCGGAACACCCAAGTCGGTGACCGGCTCGGTCACCGATCTCGCCGACAACGTCATTCCGCTGCTGGCCGTGCACGGCGTGGACGATCGTCTGGCTCCGGTCGATGCGGTGCGCGAGTGGATCGGCGGCGTTCCCGACGCGTCCCTGCGCGAATTCGAGGACGGTGGCCACGACTTGCTGCACGAGAAGATCCATCTGCAGGTGACGTCGGTGGTGGCGGAATTCCTCGACGACCACATGTCCTGACAAACAAAGAGAACGGGCCCGGCGCGAGGATCGCGCCGGGCCCGTTCTCTTGTGGTCGATCTACGAGTAGATGGCTTCGATGTCGCTGCCGCGCTCGGCATGAATGATGTTGCGCTTGAGCTTCATCGTCGGGGTGAGCTCACCGGTTTCGACGGTGAAGTCGTTCTCGAGAATCGTGTACTTCTTGATCTGCTCCGGGTTCGAGACCTTCTTGTTGGCCTCGGCGACGGCCTTGTCGATCTCGGCGACCATCTCGGGATTCTTGGACAATTCGGAGAACGGAATGTCCGCGGACAGGTTGTGCCGCTCGAGCCAGCCCGGCAGTGCCTCCGGGTCGAGGGTGATGAGCGCACCGATGAACGGCTTGGCGTCGCCCACGACGAGGCACTGGCTGATGATCGCGTTCGCGCGGAGGGCGTCCTCGAGCACTGCGGGGGCGACGTTCTTGCCACCCGCAGTCACTATGATCTCCTTCTTGCGGCCGGTGATCGAGACGTAGCCTTCCTGGTCGATGGCACCGAGGTCGCCGGTGTGGAACCAGCCGTCGACGATGGCCTCGGAGGTGGCCTTCTCGTTGTGCCAGTAGCCGCTGAACACGACCGGTCCCTTGAGCAGCAGTTCGCCGTCCTCGGCGACCTTCACCGAGTGGCCGTCGATGGGCTTGCCGACGGTGCCGACGCGCTGTTCCTTGGTGGTGTTGACGGTGATGGCCGCGCTGGTCTCGGTCAGGCCGTAGCCCTCGTAGACCGGGACGCCCGCACCGCGGAAGAAGTGGCCGAGGCGGGCACCGAGAGGTCCACCACCGGACACCGCGCGGGTGCAGTTGCCGCCGAGTGCGGCGCGCAGCTTGGAGTACACGAGCTTGTCGAACACCGTGTGCTTGAGGTTCAGAACCAGCCCGGCTCCGCCCTTTTCCTGGGCCTCGCTCCACTCGATGGCCGTCGCGGCGGCCTTGTCGAAGATGGAACCCTTGCCGCCGTCGTGTGCCTTCTGCTTGGCGGAGTTGTAGACCTTCTCGAACACACGCGGCACCGACAGGATGAAGTCCGGCTTGAACACGGCGAACTGATCCACCAGCGTCGTCACGTCCGAGGTGTGTCCGACAGTGACCTTGGACTCGAACGAGCCGAACGAGACGGCGCGGGCGAACACGTGCGCCATCGGGAGGAACATCAGTGTGCGGTTGCCCTCCTTCATCGAGTCGTGCAGCGCGATCTGGGTGGCCTGCACCTCGGCGTAGAAGTTGGCGTGCGTGAGCTGAACGCCCTTGGGCCGTCCGGTGGTGCCCGAGGTGTAGATCAGGGTCGCGGGCGATGCCGCGCTGACCTGATGGCGTCGTGCATGCAGTTCCTCGTCGCTGACCGAGGCTCCGCGGGTGGTCAGCTCGTCGATGGCTCCGGCGTCGATCTGCAGGACCTCACGCAGATCCTTGGCACCCTCGGTGACCTCTTTGAGGTTCGAGGCGTGCGCTGCGGTCTCGACGACGAGCAACTTGGTGGCGGAGTCCTCGAGAATCCACTGCGCCTGGTCGGCGGAGGAGGTCTCGTAGATCGCGACGGTGCAGCCACCTGCGGACCAGATGGCGTAATCGAGGACGACCCACTCGTAGCGCGTCGCGCTGAGGATCGCGACACGGTCGCCGAGTTCGATACCGGAGGCGATCAGTCCCTTGGCTGCTGCCGCGACCTCGGTCGCGAAGCGAGCTGCGGTGACATCGGTCCAGTTGCCGTTCACCAGACGTTGGAAGGGTACGAAGTTGGGCGATTCCTTCTCGTACCTGTAGACGGTGTCGGCCATGGATGCGTCGTCAGGAATGGTGAACGACGCCGGCACAGAATATTCGCGCACTGCTGGACCCCTTACGGAAAAATAGCGTGGTAGTTGTGCATTTCATCACATTCGAGGCCGTGGCGCACCATCCGGGGTGTCCGGTTTGTCGACTTTGCCGCGAGTCCGGGGGAGTTGAGTGTGACTCGGGGTACAACTTAACCGTCCGCAGTCGCGTTCGGGTGTGGGGTCGCCGGTGTGAGGCCGCTCGCACCGCAGGCCGTCGTGACCGTTTTCGTCACCTGATCAGCGTAGAAGGGTTCGCAGGGCCCGAGCAGGTACTAAACTCGTGCGACATATGAGCACTTCAGAAACTGAACAGGATGCCGCCGTGACGTCCGACGAGACGAATTCGCCCCCGCAGGAGTCCGCCGTTCCAGCGGGCGACGACATCACCTTCGCCGACCTCGGGATCGACGAGCGGGTCCTGAAGGCCCTCCGCGATGTCGGCTACGAGAGCCCGTCGCCCATTCAGGCGGCCACCATTCCGCCGCTGATGGCAGGCAACGACGTCGTCGGACTCGCGCAGACCGGAACCGGCAAGACCGCCGCGTTCGCGGTGCCGATCCTCTCGCGTCTCGACGTCTCGCGTCGGGTGCCGCAGGCTCTGGTGCTGGCCCCGACCCGTGAGCTGGCGCTCCAGGTCGCCGAGGCGTTCGGCAAGTACGCCACCCACATTCCCGGTCTGCACATTCTGCCGATCTACGGCGGTCAGGCGTACGGCATCCAGCTCTCCGGTCTGCGCAAGGGCGCACAGATCATCGTCGGTACTCCCGGCCGCGTCATCGACCATCTCGAGAAGGGCACGCTCGACCTGTCCGGGCTCGAGTACCTGGTGCTCGACGAGGCCGACGAGATGCTCAAGATGGGTTTCCAGGAGGACGTCGAGCGCATCCTCTCCGATACCCCGGAGTACAAGCAGGTTGCGTTGTTCTCGGCCACGATGCCGGCCGCGATTCGCAAGATCTCCAAGCAGTATCTGCACGACCCGGTGGAGATCACCGTCAAGACCAAGACGTCGACGGCACCGAACATCACTCAGCGCTACGTCCAGGTGGCACATCAGCGCAAGCTGGAGGCGCTCACTCGAATCTTCGAGGTCGAAGAGTTCGAGGCGATGATCATGTTCGTCCGTACCAAGCAGGCCACCGAGGAGCTCGCCGAGAAGCTGCGCGCACGGGGCTTCTCGGCCGCGGCGATCAACGGCGACATCGTGCAGGCCCAGCGTGAGCGCACCATCGGTCAGCTCAAGAACGGTCAGATCGACATTCTGGTGGCCACCGACGTCGCGGCCCGCGGTCTCGACGTCGACCGCATCTCGCACGTCATCAACTACGACATCCCGCACGACACCGAGTCCTACGTGCACCGCATCGGTCGTACCGGCCGAGCGGGTCGCGCCGGGCAGGCACTGTTGTTCGTCGCACCGCGCGAGCGGCACCTGCTCAAGGCCATCGAGCGTGCGACGCGTCAGCCGATCACCGAGATGCAGCTGCCGAGCGTCGACGACGTCAACGCGCAGCGCGTGACGAAGTTCAAGGACTCCATCACCGAGAGCCTCGGCAACGAGAACCTGGCGTTGTTCCGTCGTCTCATCGAGGATTACGAGCGCGAGCACGACGTGCCCCTGGTCGACATCGCAGCGGCGCTGGCCATTCAGTCCCGCGACGGCGAGGCGTTCCTGCTCAAGCCCGAGCCGCCTGCCCCGCCGCGGGCACCGCGCGAGCCGCGCGAACCCCGGCCACCGCGCACGTTCGACGAGGATGCGGCCAGCTCGCACCATCGCAAGACCGGCCAGGAGATGGCGACGTACCGCATCAGCGTCGGCAAGCGGCATCACGTCGCCCCGGGAGCGATCGTCGGTGCCATCGCCAACGAGGGCGGTCTGCGTCGAAGCGACTTCGGGCACATCAGTATTCGTCCCGATCACTCGTTGGTGGAGTTGCCGGCCGACCTCGCCGACGAGACCGTCGAGGCGTTGCGCCGCACCCGCATCAGTGGCGTACTGATTCAACTGCAACCCGATTCCGGTCCTCCCGGACGTAGTGGCGGCGGAAAGTACAAGGGGCGGCGCTAGCGCACGTGCACGGCACTTCGTAGCCCACTACGAGTTTCCACGCACGACCCCAGCGCGAGCGTTTGGTGGCCGAGGCCGCGGGTATCCGCCCGTGCATGACCAACGTCACTCTCCGTGTCAACGGGACCGACCGCGCTTTCGACTGCGATACCCGAACCACCCTGCTCGACGCTCTCCGCGAGAACCTGGACCTGATCGGTGCCAAGAAGGGGTGTGACCACGGGCAGTGCGGGGCCTGCACGGTGCTGGTGGACGGCCGGCGGATCAACAGCTGCCTGACGTTCGCAGTGGCGCAGCAGGATCGTGAGATCACCACGGTCGAGGGGTTGGCCGACGGCGACACCCTGCACCCCGTGCAGCAGGCCTTCGTCGATCGCGACGCGTTCCAGTGCGGGTACTGCACATCCGGGCAGATCTGTTCGGCGGTCGCGGTGATCGAAGAGGCCAAGCAGGGATGGCCCAGCGCGGTCACCGAGGACATCGAGGGTGCCGACGTCGAACTCGATCCCGACGAAATACGAGAACGTATGAGCGGCAACCTCTGTCGTTGCGGTGCCTACTGCAATATCGTGTCGGCCGTACGGGACGCGTCGTGAAGACCTTCGAGTACGACGCAGCCACCGCCGTCGACGACGCCGTGGCCCGCCTCGCCGAGAACGAGAACGCGATGCTGCTCGGCGGGGGAACCAACCTCGTGGACCTGATGAAACTCGGAGTCGTGGGCCCGACGACGCTGATCGACGTGACGCGACTTCCGTTGCACGACATCGACGTATCCGACGACGGCTCGCTTCGTGTCGGTTCCGGCGTGAGCAACAGTGATCTCGCGGTGCACCCGGTGGTGCGTCAGCGTTATCCGGTGCTCTCGCGGGCGGTGCTGGCCGGTGCCTCGGGTCAATTACGCAACATGGCCACCACCGGCGGGAACCTGTTCCAGCGCACTCGGTGCGTGTACTTCATGGATGCATCGAAGCCGTGCAACAAGCGCGAACCCGGGTCGGGCTGCCCGGCCCGGACCGGTGAGCACCGCAACCTTGCCATCCTCGGGGCCTCGGAGGCCTGCGTGGCGACGCATCCCTCCGACATGGCGGTCGCGCTGTCCGCTCTCGACGCACGTGTGGTCGTGCGCGGAGTCGACGGAGAGCGCACCCTCGCGATCGATGACTTCTATCGGCTCCCCGGCGACGCGCCCGAGCGCGACAACACGGTCGCGCGGGACGAAATCGTCACGGCCATCGAGATACCGGCACCGGCGGACGGCACCGTCTCCACCTACCGCAAGGTGCGAGACCGGCAGTCCTACGCCTTCGCGGTCGCCTCGGTCGCTGCCACTCTCGATGTCGAGGACGGAATCGTGCGCGGGGTGTCGATCGCGCTGGGCGGCGTGGCGCACAAGCCGTGGCGGGCTCGCACGGCCGAGTACACGCTGCTCGGCGCGGCTGCCGAGGAGGCGTCGTTCCGGCGGGCCATCGCGTTGGAACTCGACGCAGCGGAACCGTTGCGCGACAACGCGTTCAAGATCCCACTGGTGACCAACCTCGTCACCCGCACCTTGGCGGAACTCACAGTGTCGGGAGACCGGTCATGACTGCATCGATCGGACAACCGATTCAGCGCACCGAATCGATCGCGAAGGTCACCGGCCGGGCTCGGTACGCCGCCGAGCAACCGCAGGCCGTCGGGCAGCTGTACGCCTGGTACGTGCCCGCGACAGTTCCCGCGGGCACGGTCGAACGAGTCGAATTGGACGACGACCCCACGGTGCATGCGATCATCTGGCACGGCAACGCGGAGAAGCTGGGTGAGGTCGAGGACGCCGAACTGCATGTCCTGCAATCGAACACCGTCGCGTACCGCGGTCAGATCGTGGCCGTCGTCGTGGCCGATACTCTTCAGGACGCCCGCGCCGCCGCAACCCGAGTGCGGGTGCAGTACACCGATGTCCGCTCACCCGACAACACTCTGACGGCCGAGCACGGCTCGCTCTACGCACCCGAGTCCGTCAACGCCGGCTTTCCCACCGACGTGACGATCGGGGAGCCCGATGCGGCGCTGCAGACCGCCGAGCATGTCGTCGACAACTGGTATTCCACCGCGCCGATGCACAACAGTCCGATGGAGCCGCATGCCACCACGGCGCAGTGGGCCGACGGCGTTCTGACGCTGTGGGACTCGACGCAGGCACCGTCGGGTGTGCAGGGCGATCTCGCCACGGCGTTCGACCTCGAGCCCGAGAACGTTCGCGTCGTCGCCGAGAACGTCGGCGGCGGATTCGGAGCCAAGGGAAGTACTCGGCCCAACGCGATCCTCGCTGCGATGGCCGCGCGAGCCACCGGCCGCACCGTGAAATTGGTGCTGCCGAGGCAGGCGTTGTTCGATGTCGTCGGGTATCGCACGCCGACGCTCAATCACGTTCGTCTGGGCGCTGATTCGACCGGTGTGCTGCAGGCGATCACGCACGATTCGTTCCAGCAGACCAGCACGATCTTCGAGTTCTGCGAGCAGACGTCGGAATCGACTCGGCACATCTATGCGGCCCCCAACCGTCGCACCACCCACCGTCTCGCGAAGCTGGATGTCGGAACGCCGCGGTGGATGCGGGCACCCGGCGAGGCACCCGGCATGTTCGCCGTCGAGACGGCCATCGACGAATTGGCCGCGGCCACCGGTGTCGATCCGATCGAATTGCGCGTTCGTAACGAGCCGGACGTCGATCCCGCCAGTGGTAACCCGTTCAGCTCACGCAGCGTGGTGCAGTGCCTGCGCGAGGGTGCGGAGAAGTTCGGCTGGGACCGCCGCGATTCCACACCCGGTCAGCGTCGAGAAGGCAACACCCTCGTCGGCATGGGAGTCGCGACGGCCAGCTACCCGGTGTTGATCTCACCGAGTACCGCGTCGGCGCGAGTGGAGTCGGACGGCACGATCACGGTGTCCGTCGCCGCGTCGGACATCGGTACCGGCGCGCGCACCGTGCTGCGACAGATCGCCGCCGATGCTCTCGAGGTCGATGCCGACAGCGTGACCGTCGAACTCGGCGACAGCGCACTGCCGACCGCTCCGGGAGCCGGTGGATCCTCGGGTACCTCGTCGTGGGGCTGGGCCGTCACCAAGGTCTGCCACTCGTTGAAGTCTCAGGGTTCGTACGAGCCGGGCAACTCCGCCGAGGCCGACACCACCGACGACGTCGAGGGGCAGAAGGAGCTGGCGCGCATGGCTTTCGGTGCCCAGTTCGCCGAGGTCGCGGTCGACATCGACACCGGTGAGGTGCGGGTCCGCAGGATGCTCGGTGTCTTCGGCATCGGCGCGGTGATGAACCCGCGGCTGGCCAGGTCTCAGCTCATCGGCGGAATGACGTTCGGACTCGGCATGGCGCTGATGGAGAACGGCATCACCGATCACGAGTTCGGCGGGTTCGCCAATCACGATCTCGCGGAGTACCACATCCCGGCGTGCGCGGACGTCACCGATCTCGAGGCCGTGTGGGTCGAGGAAGTCGACACCGAACTCGCGCCGATGGGCGGCAAGGGAATCGGTGAGATCGGTGCGGTGGGATCCTCGGCGGCCATCGGCAATGCCGTCTACAACGCCACCGGCGTCCGAGTCCGCGATCTGCCGATCACCCTGGACAAGGTGCTGCCGCACCTCTAGAGCGGCTTCGCCGCAGGTGAGTGAAAACTCGACCCCTGCTACGAAGTTCCGCGCACATGGGGCGCAGCCCCTCTACAGCCCCTCTAGGCCAATATGCGCTGCAGGAACTGGCGGGTACGGGGCTCCGTCGGGTTCACCAGCACCTGTTCCGGTGTGCCGCGTTCGAGGACGACGCCGTTCTCGATGAACAGCACCTGATCGGCGACTTGCTGGGCGAAACGGATTTCGTGGGTGACGATCACCATCGTCCAGCCCTGCGCGGCAAGGCCTTTGATGACGGCCAGTACCTCGCCCACGAGTTCGGGATCGAGGGCTGAGGTGGGCTCGTCGAACAGCATCAGCTTGGGGCGCAGCGCTAGGGCTCGGGCGATTCCGACGCGTTGTTGCTGGCCTCCGGACAGTTGGAACGGGTACTGGTCGGACTTGGCGTCGAGACCGATCTGGTCGAGGATCGCGTGCGCGTCACGGATGGCGTCGTCCTTGGCTCGCTTCTGCACGATCACCGGTCCCTCGATGATGTTCTGCAGCACCGTCTTGTGTGGAAACAGGTTGTGGCTCTGGAACACCATGCCGCTCTGAGCGCGGAAGTGTCGGAGCTGCGCCGCGTTGACGGATTCTGCGAAATCCACCGACACGTCCCCGATGCGGATGATGCCTGCGTCGGCCTGGTCGAGTGCGTTCAGTGTGCGCAGCACCGTGGTCTTGCCGGATCCGGACGGTCCGATGATGACGGTGACGGTGCCGGACGGCACGGTGAACGAGATGTCCTTCAACACCTCGAGTGGCCCGAACGATTTCTTCAGTGCGGATACTTCCAGCAGGTCTGTCATTTGGCCACGTACCTGTCGAGTCGGACTTCGAGTTTGCCTTGGAAGAACGAAAGAACGATGCAGATCACCCAGTAGTAGAGCGCCGCAACGGTATACAGGGTGAAGAAGTCGAAGGTCGGTGCGGCCGCGAGTTGTGCGACGCGCAGCAGCTCGGTGACCAGGATGGTCGATGCCAGGGAGGTGTCCTTGACCAGCGAGATCAGCGTGTTCGACAACGGTGGTACCGCGGTGCGCAGTGCTTGCGGAAGTACGATGCGCTGCAACGTGGTTCGGTAGCCCATCCCGATGGTCTGCGCGGCCTCCCACTGCCCTTTGGGCACGCTCAGTATCGCGGCCCGGATCACCTCGGCCGCGTAGCCACCGACATTGAGCGAGAGCGCGACCACCGCGGCCGGGAACGGCGAGATCACGATGCCGAACTGCGGCAGCCCGTAGAAGATGATGAACAGCTGCAGCAGCAGGGGAGTGCCGCGGATGATCGAGACGTAGAACCGGGCGACCGCGGCGAGCGGTGCGATCGACGAGATCCGGGCCAGTGCGACCGCGAGGGCGATGACGAGTCCGATCACGAAGCTGATGGCGGTGAGCGGAATGGTCATGGTCACAGTGGCTTTGAGCATCGGCCACAGGTTGTCGAGAACGAGCTGCGTTTTGGACGGTGCCGTCGACGCTGCGTCGTCGCTCGTCGGAACCACGGTGTCGGCTGTCGGTGCGGCGACGTCGCTGCCGAAGTACTTGTTCGAGATCTCGGCGATGGTGCCGTTCTCGCGCAGCGTGTCGATGGCGGTGTCGACCTCGTCCATCAACCCACTGTCCTTGCGGGCCACGAAGGATTGCAGCGTCGTGTCGCCGGTCTCGCCTGCGATCTTCACGCCGGTGTCGCCGGTCTGCTGCAGGTATTCGGCGATGGCGAGGGAGTCGTTGACGGTGGCGTCGACGCGGCCGTCCTTGACGAGAGTGACCGCCTGAACGAATCCCTCGACGGCTTCGACGTTCGCGCCTGCGTTCGCCGCGACCTCGGCCCAGTTGCTCGTCGACGATTGCGCGGTGGTCTTTCCGGCCAGGTCGGCGAGAGAGGTGATGGTGGAGTCGTCTGCGGCGGTGAGGATCTGGCCTTCCGACACCGTGTACGGCGTGGACAGGTCGTAGGCCGACTGGCGCGCAGGAGTGATCGAGACCTGGTTGGCGATCAGATCGAAGCGTTGGGATTGCAGTCCGGCGAAGATCGAATCGAACGGGGTCTGCACGAAGTCGACGCGTACGCCCAACTCGGCTCCGACGGCGTTGATGACGTCGATGTCGTATCCGGTGAGTTGTCCGTCCGCGCCCTGATAGCTGAACGGGCTGTAGGTGCCCTCGGTGCCGACGACCAGTACGCCCTCGTCCTGCACCCGGTCCAGCAGCGACTGTGAGGACGAGCTGCAGCCGGACAACCCGAGGATGCCGATGAGAATCGCGACCAGAGCAAGAATCGATCTGCGCACCATCTGCGCCCGCTTTCGCCGTATGTACGAGTGGAGCAAAACCTACCCGTCGATCTCCAGTTCCGCTGACACCACGACGGTGTTGTTCATCGGCAATGCCGCCACCCCGAGTGCGGTGCGGGCATGGGCACCGATTTCCGGACCGAAGATGGCGAGCACCAGATCGGAGAAGCCGTTGACGACCGTGGTGGTCTGAGTGAAGCCGTGGTCGGCGTTGACCGACCCGGTCACGGTCAACCACGCGCTGATTCGATCGAGGTCGCCGATTGCCCGGGCGACGCTGCCGAGGAGCGCCAGCGCGGTGTCGCGTGCGGCGTCGGTGGCCGAATCGAGATCGACCTGCGACGGCACTGCACCGAACGGGCCGGCCAGGGTGCCGTCCCGGTCCAAGGGGGAATGGCCCGAGGCGAAGACTCGGTTGCCACGCACGCGCACCCATTCGAACGAGAACTCGAAACCGGGCGGAGCGGTCGGTTCCCCGGGCAAGGTGAAGCCGAGTTCGGTGATGCGACGTTCGATCTCCATGAAAGAAAACTCTGTCAGACCGGGATGCCGTTGATGGTGCGAACGGTCCAGCGAGAACCGTCGTGTTCGAGGGTGGAGACGCCCGCGTTGAGGATGCGCGGGGAGTGGCGTCGCCGGATCGCGTCGAAGATCGCCCGGATGACGCCGCCGTGCGCCACGGCGATCACCGCCGAGTCCGGGTAGCGCGCGGCGATCTCGTCGACGGCGCGCACGCCACGCACGATCAGGTTCGAACGCGGCTCCAAGCCCGGGTACCGGCCGTCCGGCCAGTGGGAATACGCGTCCCAGTCGGTGAAGCCCTCGGCGTCACCGAAGTGCCGCTCGGCCAGATCGGGGAACTCGGCGGTGCGGGTCAGACCCAGGTGCGCGCCGATGATGTCTGCGGTTTCCGCTGCTCGGATCAGCGGGGAGCTGACCAGGTGGTCCCATGTCCGGTACTCGAGTTCGTAGCCGGCCTCGCGGGCCTGAGCTCGCCCGGTGTCGTTGAGAGGAATGTCCGAAGAGCCCTGCAGGCGCCCGTGCAGATTCCAGTTCGTTTCACCGTGCCGAACCAGTGCCAGAAGAGTCATAGTGAGCGGAGAATATCCCAGAGTTACCAGGGAGTACGGTCGATACGAAGATACGCGAACGAGCTTGGAGGATTGTCGATGAATCTTGCCCTGACAGAAGAAGAGGCCGCGTTCCGTGACGAGATGCGGACGTTCTTCACCACGAAGGTCCCCGCCGAGATTCGCGAGAAGAGTGCGACGGGTCAGGAGTTGAGCAAGGACGAGGTGGTCACGACCATGCGAATCCTCAACGAGAACGGCCTGGCGGTGCCGCATTGGCCCGCGGAGTTCGGTGGCCGCGACTGGACCGCTGTACAGCGTCACATCTGGCTCGACGAAATGCAGTTGGCGTCGGTGCCCGAGCCGCTGGCGTTCAATGCCTCGATGGTCGGCCCGGTCATCGCGACGTTCGGCTCGCAGGAGCTCAAGGAGAAATTCCTGCCCAAGACGGCGAACCTCGACATCTGGTGGTGCCAGGGCTTCTCCGAGCCCGAGGCCGGATCGGACCTGGCGTCGTTGCGCACCACCGCCATCCGCGACGGTGACGACTACATCGTCAACGGACAGAAGACGTGGACCACGCTCGGCCAGTACGCCGACTGGATCTTCGCGCTCGTGCGCACCAACCCGGACGCGCCGAAGAAGCAGGCCGGCATCTCGTTCCTGCTGATCGACCTGAACACTCCCGGCATCGAGATGCGTCCCATCAAGCTGATCGACGGCAGTGTCGAGGTCAACGAGGTCTTCTTCGACAACGTCCGCGTTCCGGCGGAGAACCTCGTCGGCGAGGAGAACCAGGGCTGGAGCTACGCCAAGTTCCTGCTCGGCAACGAGCGCACCGGCGTCGCCCGGGCCGGACACACCAAAGTCCATCTGGGACAGGCGAAGAAGCACGCGGCGCAGACCAAGGTCGGCACCGGCACGTTGCTCGAGGATCCACTGTTCGCGGCCAAGATGGCCGAGGTCGAGAACGAACTGCTTGCCCTCGAGCTGACTCAGCTGCGCATGGTGTCGAGCTCGGACGACGGCAAGCCCAATCCGGCGTCGTCCATCCTCAAGCTGCGGGGATCGGAACTGCAGCAGGCCACCACCGAATTGCTGATGGACGTTGCCGGGCCGGACTCACTGCCCTACGAGGCGGGCGAGGACATCGAGAGCGAGGGCTGGGCGCAGCGCTCGGTACCGGGTTATCTCAACTACCGCAAGGTGTCGATCTACGGCGGCTCGAACGAGGTTCAGCGCACCATCATCGCCTCTGCGATTCTCGGACTGTAAGGGAGCATCTGAAGACATGGATTTCGAACTCAACGAAGAGCAGAAGCTGCTGCGCGACACCACTCGTGAGGTTCTCTCGCGGGCCTACGACACCGAGAAGCGCAACAAGATCGTTGCCGGTGAGCTGGGTTGGAGCACCGACGTCTGGAAGCAGTTGGCCGAGGTCGGCCTGCTGGGTCTGACGTTCAGCGAGGAAGACGGCGGGATGGACGCCGGTCCGGTGGAGATCATGGCCGTGATGACCGAGGTCGGACGACGGCTCGCACCGGAGCCGATTCTCGACGCCGTTCTCGTCCCCGGCGGGTTGATTTCCGAGCTCGGCAGCGCCGATCAGCGCGCGCGGCTCCTGCCGCCCGTCGCCGAGGGATCGTCGATGTTGGCGTTCGCGCACAACGAATCCGGTAGCCGCTGGCCCAACGTCGAGGTCGCCACCACCGCCACCGAGGACGGTGGCTCGTGGTCGATCAACGGCGTGAAGAACCCGGTTCCGCACGGTGGTAGCGCAGACGTGATCGTTGTCAGTGCGACGCTGCCCACCGGTGGAACAGGACTGTTCGTCGTCGACGCCGACGCGACCGGGCTCACGCGCAAGTCGTACGCCACCCACGACGGTCAGCGCGCCGCGCAGATCGAATTCGTCGACGTCGCAGCCGAACCGCTCGGCACCGCCGAGAACGCGGCCGCGGCCATCACCGGTGCCGAGGTGCGAGCGCAGGCCGCGCTCTGCGCCGAGGCGATCGGTGCGATGGAAGAGGCGCTTCGGTTGACCACCGATTACCTCAAGCAGCGCAAGCAGTTCGGGGTTCCGCTGGCCAAGTTCCAGGCACTCACCTTCCGTGCGGCGGACATGTACGTGCTGCTCGAACTCGCCCGCAGCATGAGCCTGTACGCCACGATGTCCTTGGCCGACGGCAACGTAGACCCGACCATCGCGTCGCGCGCGAAGCTGCAGATCTCGCGGTCCGGTCGCAAGATCGGCCAGGAGGCCATTCAGTTGCACGGCGGAATCGGCGTGACGGCCGAATATCCGGTGGGGCACTACACCAGTCGACTGGTGGCCATCGAGCACACGCTCGGTGGTGCCGACGAGCACCTACGCATCCTTGCCGCGAAGGTCGCCGATCACGATCTCATCGGGATCTGACGCTCGTCCTAACACTCCTCGGGCCCGGCCACCGTCGACAGGTGGCCGGGCCCGAGGTCGTTTCGTGAGGTGTCAGCTGCCCGCATCCGCCTCGGCGACGAGGTCGGCCACGGCTGCGGGGTTCGAGACCAGGATCGCGTGCGAACCCGGCACCTCGGTCACCCGAGCACCCGCCCGCTGCGCCATGAACCGCTCGGCCGAGGCCGGGATGATCTGATCCTGCTGGGGAATCAGCGCCCACGACGGTGTGTCCGCCCAGGACGGTGGGCCGCTCGGCTCGAGCAGCGCACCGGCAGCGATCGTCTTCTGGTGAGCGACCATGCGCGCGGCCTGCTCCTCGGTGACATCAGGGGCGAAGAACGGCCGGAACAGGGCAGGCGTGATGTACGAGTCGACGTTCTTGCCGATCAGGTTGGAGGAGTCGTCGACGATCGACAGGCCGATCACCGGCGGTACCAGCGCGGTCACCGGGAATCGGATGGGGTCGAGTTCCAGGGCGACGGGTTCGCCCTCGACGGGCATGAACGCGGCGACGTAGACCAGCGCTTCCACGTTGTCGGCGTGCACGTTGCTGATCACCGTGCCGCCGTACGAATGGCCCACCAGTACCACCGGCCCGTCGATGCTCTCGACGACATCGGTGACCGAGGCCGCGTCGAACGCCGGTCCGCGCAGCGAGTTGTCCGCCGTCACCACGGGGTAGCCGCGGCCGCGGAGGTTGTCGGCTACGCCGTCCCAGCTGGTGTTGTCAGCGAAGGCTCCGTGCACCAGCACCACGGTCGGCAGCTCCTGCGCGGCAGCGGGCGCGACGCCGATGCCGACCATCGACCCCACCGTCAGTCCTGCAGTTGCGAGAAGGGTGGTCAGCTTCGGTTTCGTCATGCTCTCAACCTGTCACACGCCGGATGTTGGTGCGGTGTTCACCGCGTAGATCCGACCAGCTTTTTCTCAGTGAACGCTCGTATGCTTGGGTTGCAACAGTGGCGTTCGCCCGGCCGGGTGAACGTGAAACGGTAGGTCCGATCGTGAGCGAGAGTTCGATGAAGTCTCGGATGGCCGAGTACCCACGTCCCCATCACTGCTTGCTGCATATCAGCGACACGCATCTCGTCGACGGCGGAGGTCGGTTGTACGGGGGCGTGGACAGTCATTTGCGGCTCGAGCAGGTGATGACCGACGTACGCAACTCCGGTGTGCGGCCCGACGCATTGGTGTTCACGGGGGATCTGACGGACAAGGGTGAGCCGGGCGCGTACGAGAAATTGCGCGCGTTGGTCGAGCCGGTGGCCGAGGAACTCGGTGCGCAGATCGTCTGGGCGATGGGCAATCACGACGACCGGGCGACGTTTCGTCAGAAGCTTCTCGACGCCGAACCCACCGGGCAGTCCATCGATCGTGTGCACGACGTCGACGGTCTTCGGGTGGTGACGCTCGACACGACGGTCCCGGGCAGGCATCACGGCGAGCTCGGCGACGAGCAATTGACCTGGCTGGCAGACACTCTCGCGACCCCCGCCGAGTTCGGCACCATTCTCGCGATGCATCATCCGCCGGTACCGACCGTGCTCGATCTCGCCGTGCTGGTCGAGCTGATCGATCAGCCTCGGCTGGCCGACGTACTACGCGGAACCGATGTGCGATCCATTCTTGCTGGGCACCTGCACTATTCGACGACGGCCACGTTCGCGGGTATCCCGGTCTCGGTGGCGTCGGCCACGTGCTACACCCAGGATCTGAACGTGCCCGCAGGCGGATTGCGCGGACGCGACGGTGCCCAGGGGTACAACCTGGTCCATGTCTACGAGGACACCGTCGTGCATTCGGTGGTGCCCACAGGGTCGTACGACACCGTGGGAGAGCCGGTCTCGGCTCAGGAGACCGCGCGCAGGCTGAATGCAGCGGGAGTGACCATCGCAGACAGCGCGCGGCGCAAGACGTTCAGCGACGCCTGAGCATCAGCGTTCGTCGGTCCTCGCGCGTTCCCAGGGTGCGACGATGGGGAAATACTTGTCCAGGAACTGTGTCACCGTTCGGGTGCGAAGGTCCAGGTCGACCTCGGGGAAGCTGCCGTCGTTGAGGCAGAAGAAGTCCACCGATCGCTTGGGGAGCAGCTTCTCCATCAGGTCGAGACCGGCCACGGTGGTGGTGTCGATGTACCGGACCTTGGCGTCCTTCTGGACCACGGCGCGACCGCTCATCAGCGCGTAGTAGTGGTACAGCGAGTTGGTCACCGAGATGTTGGTGCTCGCCCGGAACGCGCTCGCCGCGGTGGAGGCGAACTCGTCCGGGAATTCGTTCTCCATCTCCTGCATCACGCTGCGCCGCAGCGGTGTTGCCGCGTGTTCGAGATGCCGGGTTGTGGTCATTCCGAATCGGTTCTGCAGGATTCGACGGTTCACCCGCGCCGCGTTCTCGAAGCCGCTGCGGTCGGCGTCGCTGTAGCCCAACCCGATTCGGGTCGTCGCCTCGATGAACATGCTGATTCCGCCGGGGGAGAAGAACATCGACGGACTGACCGGTCGACCGAAGAACATGTCGTCGTTCGAGTACAGGAAGTGCTCGGACAATCCGGGGATGTGGTGCAGCTGGCTTTCGACGGCCTGCGAATTGTGGGTCGGCAGAACGGATGTGTCGACGAAGAAGGCCTCGCTCGGCACGAACGTCACCTTGGGGTGGTCGGCGAGCCATGCAGGTCTCGCCGAGTCGGTGGCCACGAAGATGCGCCTGATCCACGGCGCGTACATGTGAATCGACCGCAGCGCGTACTTCAGTTCGTCGATCTGCCGGTAGCGGGCTGCCGAATCGTCACCCTCACCGACGACGTAGTTCGCCATCCGCCGCGCGCGCTGGGCCTGGAATTCTGCCGAGGAGCCGTCGACCCAGGAGAACACGATGTCGATGTCGAAATTGATGTCCGACGCGTGGTCGGCGAACATGTTCTCGATGGTCGGCCAGGTTCGGCCGAAGCGTTCGACCGTGCCGCGGACGGCCTCGTCGGGCCGAATGTTGCGACGGGTCAGCGAATTCTCGATCGGAAGCACGATCTCGGACGGCGAGAACGACCACAGTTCGATCTGCACTGCCGTCGATGCGCCGTAGTACAACCCGCTGAACGGTTCGACGCGCGGTCGGTACAGGCGCACGATCCGGGCGTTGGCCGACGGGGAGAGTGTGCCGTCGGCAACCAGTACGGCTTTTCCGCGGGCGTCGACGGTCTTGGAGTAGAACGGCTCGGCGCGGCAGGCGTGCACCAGTGCGGTGGTGAGCGCGTCCCGGGCAGCCAGTTCGATGGCGATGACCGGTCGTTCGTCGTTACCGCGGACGAGCAGGTACTTGATGTGTGCGGCGTCGAGCACGGCGCGGACGAACAGCAGATCCTCGACCATCGCCTGGTGCGGGGTGGTGGAGGTGATCGTCAGTGCGTAGCGGCCGTCGTGGCTGACGACGTCGGATCGTTCGCTCAGTCGCGCTGCGGATGCGGCAGATTCTCGGGTGACGGCATCGTTGATCTCGTGCTCCGGTGGAACGAGGTAGATATCGTGCGGGGCAGAAGACGAGGTGATGACGTTCCTTCCGGAGTCGCGCGCTGGCCGAGGGACCCCGGTGCAGGGTCAGTCTAGTGCAGGTCCGGGGCGCGTTCGACGCGCTGCGGTAGAACCCGACTCGCTGCGAGCAGGCCCACAGCAACTCCGGCGGCGTCGGCAAGGGCGTCGGCGAGCGATCCGGAGCGTCCCAGAGGCAGGATCGCCTGCAGGACCTCCGAGATCGCCGCGAATCCCAGCACCCACGCTGCGGTGCCGGCCCAGCCGATTCCGGCCAGGCGGGAGGTGTACGCGAGGACCGCGAACAACAGGAAGTGAATGATCTTGTCGCTGTGTTGAAATCCCGACGGCACCCCGGACGCGGGGGTGAACAGCACGATCAGCGCCACCACGAAGGTGACGGCCAGGGGAATTCGATACGTCGACTGCGAGAACACCGCCCGAGTTTACCGGCGCTGCAGTACCACCACCGTGTCGATGCGCTCGTCGCCGTCGGGCGTCGTGCGAGTGCGGTGTTCGGCATGGATCTGCTCGAACCCGTCGCCCGCCGCGGCGACCACCGGTTCCGGAGCGAACAGCCGGTTCTTGGCCGGGTGCTGCGAGGCGTGGCTGTCGCTAGGACTGTGCCCGACGATCAGAAGACGTCCCTTCGGTGCGACAGCAGCCGCGAACCTGCGGGTGGTCAGTGCGAGC
The DNA here is from genome assembly GCF_002259095.1 of Rhodococcus sp. 05-2254-2. NCBI lineage: Bacteria > Bacillati > Actinomycetota > Actinomycetes > Mycobacteriales > Nocardiaceae > Rhodococcus > Rhodococcus sp. 05-2254-2. Next base: position 775,592 of record NZ_NOZJ01000001.1, read on the forward strand.
TCGTCCGGCGGCACCTGCAGGAAGTGCACCGACACCAGATCGAACGCCGCGGCCGGGGGAGTCCACTCCAGAACGTCTTCCTGACGCCATTCCACCTCGAGTGTCTGCGGCTCCAGAGCCTGCTGCGCCGCGCGAGCCCGGCCGAGGGCGACATCGGAGATGTCGACGCCGGTCACGTTCCAGCCTTCACCGGCCAGCCACAGGGAGTCCGCACCTTCACCGCAGCCGATGTCCAGTGCGCGACCCGGAGTCAGCTCGGACGCTTCCTGTACCAACACGGCATTGGGATTGCCGCTCCAGATGGTGGTGCGCTGGTTGTAGAGGTCGTCCCAGAACGCCTCGTCGAAGGCACCGTTCTCGAAATCCGGTTCCACGTGGGCCCCGTCGGCGGAATGAGTGTGAGTATGTGTGTGGTCGGCCATGGTTCGAGACTGCCCGCTGCCAGGCCTTCACGCAAACATCGTTGCTATTTCGGCAAAATCTGGTGCTGGGTAGAGTGGTGCGTCATGACCGAACAGGAACGTGAAGTGCTGACATGGGCGACGTTCGGGGACGCCTCGCGTGACCTGACCGAGAAGATCGTCGACGACGGGTTCGTCCCGGACATCGTCATCGCGATCGCTCGCGGCGGACTCATTCCCGCGGGTGCGATTTCCTACGCGATGGGCGTCAAGGCGGCGGGCACCCTTAATGTCGAGTTCTACTCCGACATCGAGGAGACCCTGCCCGATCCTGTTGTCCTCGAACCGCTTCTGGACACCGACGCAATCGTCGGAAAGAAGTTGCTCGTCGTCGACGACGTCGCCGATTCCGGCCGCACACTGGCTCTGGTCATCGACCTACTGAAGGTGCATACCGCCGACGTGCGATCGGCCGTGATCTACACCAAGCCGAGAACCATTGTGCAGCCCGACTACTCGTGGCGAGAGACCGACAAGTGGATCAATTTCCCATGGTCCACGTTGCCGATCATCACCTGAGTCATTCGCTGGAGACGTCGATCAGCACCTTGCCAACGGTTCCGTTCTCGACGGCGTCGTGTGCCGCTGCGGTCTCGCTCAGCGAGAAGCGGTGCAGCGGTAGACCGGTGGCCTCGCCCACCTCGAGCACACCTGCGGCTGCCGCAGCGCTGACGTCCGCCTCGGCGTTGCGAAGAGCTTCGTCGCCCACGGTGTAAAGGAGGACGAACTGGTAGCGCGTGTTGAGCACCATGTTCGGCCGAACGTCGAGGGTCACGGTGTCGCCGCCATTGTTGGCGTACACCGCGATGGAGGCGCGGTTCGCGCCTACGGCAGCGTTGAGTGCGGCGTTCTGTGCGGGAGCCACCTCGACGATGAGATCGATTCCGGCAGGAACCAGTTCACGAATTTCGGCGGCGGCGTCGCCGGTCTTGTAGTTCACCACGTGGTGCGCGCCCGCCGCGGTCGCCAGCGCGCCCTTCTCCGGTCCGCTGACCGTCGTCACCACGGTCGCGCCCGCCCAGCGGGCCAACTGGATCGCGGCATGGCCGACGGCACCGGCACCACCGGCGACCAGAACCGACTTGCCGTCCAGCACGCCTGGGTGCAGCCGCGTTGGTCCGTCCTCGGAGACGGTCAGTGCGCGGTGCGCCGTCATCGCGGGCACTCCGAGGCTTGCGCCCACGTCGAATCCGACGCCATCGGGCAGCCGTACCACTCGGGAGGCAGGCAGGATCGAGAAAGACTGGGCAGTACCGGTCGGGCGCTGATGTTGGGCCAGGTAGACCCAGACGCGATCTCCGACGGCAAGCCCCTCGACATCGGGGCCGACAGCGTCGATCACTCCGGCACCGTCCTGGTTCGGTACCACCTCGTCGAATGCCAGCTTCTCACCCGGCCCGGAGCCGGTCCTGTTCTTCCAGTCCGTCGGATTGACGCCCGAGACCACGATGCGGACGCGGACTTCGCCTGCGGCCGGCTCGGTCACCTCGCGATCCTTCAGTTCCAGGACGGAGGAATCGCCGGTGCGGGTGTACACAATCGCTGGAGCAGTCATATCCGGTCCAACGCGCTCGGACCGCCCCGATGTTCCCTGCGGGCGCATCGGGGGTATGCATGGGTGGTCATCAGTGCTGTCACAGGAGAAACGGATCGCATGAATCACAACGAACTGCTCACCGACGCGTTCGGCCGAATCAAGGAACTCGTCCACTCGGTATTGGACGACATCCCCGCCGCAGCGTTGACCTACCGGCCCGACTCCGAGGCAAACAGCATCGCGTGGCTGCTGTGGCACCTGACGCGGGTACAGGACGACCACATCGCCGGAGTGGCAGGCAGCGAGCAGTTGTGGAACTCCGACTCGTGGTTCGAGCGCTTCGGTCTCCCGTTCGACCGGTCCGATATCGGGTACGGCCAATCGTCCTCCGACGTCGCTCATGTCACCTCGAGCGCCGACTTGCTGCGTGAGTACCACGACGCCGTGCACTCGAAAACCGTTGCCTACCTGAGCAGTATCTCGACCGACGATCTGGACCGGATCGTCGACGAGAACTGGGACCCGCCGGTCACGCTGGGTGCACGGCTGGTGTCCGTGGTGTCCGACGACCTTCAACATGCCGGGCAGGCCTCGTACGTTCTCGGCCTGTACACCCGGCGGGCCTGAGAATCAGGCGTAGACCTTCTGCAGATTCTCCAGCGTCTTGCGAATGTTGCGACGCTGGAACTGCGGGAACGTCTTACCGCTGGTGACGATCTTGTCGAACACGAGCGCCAGCGCGTCGGGCCATTTCGTCCGGTCGTCGGTCCAGGTCTCGGTCACTTTCGTGCCCCCTGCGACCGGTTCGAAGTCGTATCGCCAGGTTGCGTTTGCGCCCTTGATCTTGGGAGCGCTCTTGCCGATGGCGTGGACGCGGAACTCGAAGGTCTTGCCAGGCTCGGCCGCGGTGACGGTGCAGCGCGTGACCCACTTCGCCCGGCCGCGCTTGTTGGTTCCGTCGAACACCATTCCCACGTAGGCAGTCTCGCGAGGGTCGTGGACGGTGGCACCTTTGTTCTCCGGGCTCCACTCACCCATGCGCGTGGGGTCGCTGATCGCGGCGTACAGCGTGTTGGGATCGGCAGCGACGACGATGCTGTCCGAGACGGTGAGTTCGCGACTCATGACGAGGCTCCCTTGCGGGCGTTCTTGCCCAGGCCGGGGTGAATGCGAGTGAGCATGGGCACCAACACCGTTCGCGGGGTGATCTGCGCGAAGATGGATCCGATGCGGTTGGCCGCTCCCGGAATCGACACCATGCGCCCCTTGGTCATGTCGTCGACGGCAGTCTTGGCGACTGTGTCCGCCTCGACCCACATGATAGGTGGAAGTGCCTTCTCGGCATCGTCTTTCGCGAACCCTGCGGCCTCGCCGAATCCCGTGTGTACCGGTCCGGGGCACAGCGCAGTGGCCGTGACGCCGGTTCCACGCAGTTCACCGGTCAGCGACTGTGTGTACGAGAGCACGAATGCCTTGCACGCGCCGTAGCCGGCCTGTCCGGGCAGAGGTTGGAACGCGGCAGTCGAGGCAACGTTGAGCAGTGCGCCGCGTCGGCGCTCGACCATGCCGGGGAGGAACCGGGTGCACAGGTCCGCGACGGCGACCACGTCGACCTCGATCATGTTCATTTCCGCAGCCGGGTCCGATTCTGCGACCGGTCCGAGGGTGGACAGTCCGGCGTTGTTGATCAGGATGTCCGGGATGAGACCGAGTTCGATGATGCGGCCGAGCAGTTCGGCGCGAGCGCTGCGGTCGGAGAGGTCTGCTGCGAGCACTTCGGCTCGGACTCCCCGTGCTCGGATCTCCTGTGCTAAGTCTTCGAGCTTGTCGGCTCGCCGAGCGACGAGGGTGACGCCGTAGCCCCGGGAGGCGAGTTCGCGGGCGATGGATGCCCCGATGCCCGAGGACGCTCCGGTCACGACGGCGGTCCGGTCGGGTGCTGGACGAGGAAGGCTCATGCGACCCACCGTAGCGAATGGCCGCCGGGCAGCGCATTTGAACGCCTTTTGTAGGTTAGCCTAGTCTTACTTTGATTCCCGCTGGTTCGTCGAGAGGTAACCATGTTCTCAGTGTCACCGGCCGGTCGACGCACTGCCGGCCGTGCAACCCTGCTGTCCACGCTTGCCGTGGCAACCCTGGTGGTGGGGGCGTGCTCCTCTGCCGATACTGCCGAGCCCGAACAGGACGGCGGCGGTGACTTTGCCACTGTCACCATCGATTCGGCTCTGGGTCAGGCCGTCATCACCGAGAAGCCCGAGCGCATCGTGACTCTGGGGCAGGGCTCGGCCGAGACGGCGATCGCGCTGGGCACCGTGCCCGTCGGCGTCGAGGAGTACTCGTGGGGCGCCGACGACACCGGGTATCTGCCGTGGGTTCACGACGCGGTGACCGAGTTGGGTGCCGAACTTCCCCAACAGTTCACCGGTGGAACCGAATTGAACATCGAAGCCGTTGCTGCCCTCGAACCCGATCTGATTCTGGCCCCGTGGTCCGGCGTCACACAGGATCAGTTCGACAAGCTGAGCGCATTCGCACCGGTGGTCGCGTACGAGGAACAGCCGTGGACGATCACCTGGGAAGACCAGATCACCGTCATCGGCAAGGCCATGGGGGAGGAGCAGAAGGCGGCAGACGAGATCGAGAAGATCAAGGGCCGCTTCGCCGACGCCACCAGCGAGCACCCCGAATACGCCGGGGTGAGTTTCTCGTACATCTACAACACCGGGCCGGGGACGCTCGGAGTGTTTCTTGCCGACGAACAACGCGTCGCGATGGTGCGAGCCCTCGGGTTGCAGGTCGATCCGGTGGTGAACACGCTCGACGAGACCGAGGGCACCGACTCGGCGGTCATCGGGTTGGAGAACGCGAATCTGTTGAACGACTCGGACCTGATCTTCACCTTCTACTCGGATCCGCAGAACCGCACCGATACCGAGAATCAGCCTGCGTACAAGCAGATTCCGGCTGTGTCCCGCGGTTCGGTCGTGGCACCGACGGATCAGTCGTTCGTCACCGGATCGTCCATCATCAATCCGCTGACGGTGCCGTGGGCACTCGAGCGATATGTGCCGATGATCGACGAGGCGATCGCGACACTCGACGCAAACTAGGTCAGTACACCTCGCGCAGTCGTTCCTGTTGCAACACCCGCTCGAGGTGATGTGACACGACCACGGTGACCGATCCGTGCTCCACTCGAATCGGCCTGTCGAACAATCTCTTCCAGCCCCGCACCGGTGTTTCGGTGCGGGGCTGGAGTGGTCTGTGGGCGGGTTCAGGCGATGTGGGGGCCTGCTCGGGCGTGGGATGGCCTGGGTTCTCGACACGGGTCGACGGTTGCTGGCGGTACGAACCAGGGGTGGTTGTCGGTGCCGATGAACACTTCCCAATCGGAGTGGTGCATGAGGCGGTGGTGGAATCCGCACAGTAGGACGAGGTTGTTCATGTCGGTGGGTCCGCCGTCGCCCCAGTGCCAGATGTGGTGTCCTTCGGTCCAGGCGGCGGGTTTTCCGCAGCCGGGGAACGCGCACCCGTGATCGCGGGCGGTGAGGGCTTTGCGTTGTTTGGCTGTGATGGTGCGTGCGGTGCGGGCGAGATTGAGTGGGTTGCCGTTCTCGTCCATGACGATGGCAGTGAGGACACAATCGCAGGCCAACTGGCGGGAGGTGTTGCGGGAGAGCGGTCCCATCCACGGCAGCCAGCCGACCGTGGTGCCGTCGCCGAACAGGTCCCGATACGCGCCGCGATCAGCGGCAGCTCCCGCAGCCTTGCCGGCCTCGGGTTCATCCGCCGCGTCCGGTTCTCCCGTGTCGGGGTGCATCGGGCCACCGGTGTTGATGTCGACGGGATCGACTGTGTCGGTATCGGATTCTGTTGCTGCGCGTGAGGTTTCGTCGTCGGTGATGTCGTCTTCGCCGCCGCAGTTCTGGAGGTCGGTGAGGTCCTGCAACCGGATGTGCAGGTTCAGGTGCGGTCGTTCACCACCTTCGATGGGGCGATCACTGGAGGCGAGGTATTGGTCGAGGATGTGTCCGAAGGCGTCGGCTCTGCGCTTGGCGGGGCTGCGGTCGTCTTGGGTGCCGTCGGCGGCGGGGTGGGGTTCGGTCAACGGGGAGAGTGCGGTGAGCAGCTTCTCGCCGGTGATCGCATCGAAATCACCTTGCAACACCAGCCGACCGTTCAAAGTCTTGGAGGCGAAGAGTTCGTTGCGGTCGGTGTTCTCGGCGGGTGGTTTCTTGTTGCCGAAGCTGTCTTCGAGTCTGGTGATCGCTGCTCGGATGCGGCCGGTGCGTGCGTCGGGCCCTGTCGCAGATTTGATCAAGGCTGCGCGGGCCATATCGCGACCCTTTTCCGGCAGGTTTTCCGGTGGGGTTTCGGCGAAGGTGAGGATCAGCGCGGCGTGGTCGATGGTCATGACGCCGGTGTTGACGGCGTCGGCGATGTCGGGAAACGCAGCCATGCCGCGGGCGAGGGCAACGATCTTGGTGGCCTTGGACGGGGAGAGCAGGGTGGTGGAGGTCAGCCAGCCGGCGGGTCCGGGGAAGCCCAGTTTCTCGCGCGAGACGCGGGTGTCGATCTCGGCGACGAGAGCGATCCGCCGGGCCTCCAACAGCTGGATTCGGTGGGAGACCGCGGCAGATTCGGCGAGCAGTTCACTCTCGCTCAGTTGCCAGATCTCCGTGGTCATGGGAGCAAGTGTATCGAACGCGCGTTCGACTGGCAACCATGGTGCAATCGAAAACTATTGCCCTGCATGAGGATTCGAGAACCCGAACCTGTCGGTGCGTCATGGTAGAGGACCCGCGGTACCCGAAGATCGCACGTCTCGGCCAATATGGTGTGACAAATGCACCCGAACGTCGGTGCGTTTCCTGATGCGTCAGTACACCTCGCGTTGACGTTCCTGTTCCAGCACCTGCTCCAAGTCGCTCAATCGGTTCATCGACGACACCTGTCGCGCGGTGCGGTGGTTCTGCGCCAACATCTCGCGGTGCCGGTGTACGAAGGCCCAGTAACCGGCGGTGAAGGGGCAGGCGTCGTCGCCCAGTCGCTTTTTCGGGTTGAATTCGCACGGCTTGCAGTAGTCGGTCATGCGGTTCAGGTACGCCCCGCCCGAGGCGTACGGCTTGGTGGCGATCACCCCACCGTCCGCGTGTTGGCTCATGCCGATCACGTTCACCGGCATCACCCAGGCGAACCCGTCGACGAAAGCCGTTGCGAACCAGTCGGTCAGCGCTCGCGGGTCCCAGGCGTGTTGCAGCGCAAAGTTTCCCAGGATCATCAGTCGGGGGATGTGGTGCACCCACCCGCGATCACGCACGCCGTCGACGGTGCTGGACAGGCATTTCGCCACCACGGCATCACCGTCCAACTCCGTCAGCCAATCCGGTAGTGGCTCATGGGCTTCGAGCTTGTTGCGCTCGAGATACTCCGGTCCCAGATGCCAGTACAGATGCCACACGTATTCGCGCCAGCCGAGGATCTGCCGCACGAACCCTTCGACGCTCGCCAAGGGGGTGCCGTCGCGGTGCGCGTCCTCGGCGGCGTGCGCCACGTCCACCGGTTGCAGCAGGCCGAGGTTCAGTGGCACCGACAGCAGCGAGTGCGACATCGTCCAGTCGTCGGCCATCACGGCGTCCTCGTACTTGCCGAAGTCGTCCAAGCGGTAGTTCACGAAGTGCGCCAACGCATCCGCCGCCTCGGCAGCAGTCACCGCGAACACTCGTGGCCCGTCCACTCCGACGGTGTCGAGGTCCCAGTCGTCGAGGTCGGCGCGCACCTGCTCGTCGATCGCGTCCTCGGTCGGCCACCACGGTTCTTCGACTCCGAGCGTCAGGCGTCCCTTCGGCGGCGGTGACTGATTCTCGGCGTCGAGGTTCCATTTTCCGGAGACCGGTTCGGAACCGTCCATCAGTACCCCGAACTTCTTGCGTTGCTCGCGGTAGAACGTCTCCATCCGAAAGGTGCCGCGCTCGGCTGCCCACTCCGCGAAATCGGCGCGGGGAAGCGCGAACATCGGCGTCGGCAGAATCTCCGAGACCAAGCCCTCCTCGTGCAACGTGGCGACGAACTTCTCCGCCGCGTGCGAGGTGGGCTCGAACACCACCACGGGCTTGCCGTATTCGGCCAGCGCCTCCCGGTACGTCTCGGTCTGCAAGTAGGTGACGCGATCACCCAACTCGTCGGCGAGGTGCCGCATCCCCGACAACACGAGATGCAGCTTCTGTCGGTGGTATCTCCGACGCCGGAACACGCGCCGGGACTCGATCATCAGCACATCCCGATCCGCGTGCTCGTCCACGGAGTGAAAGTGCGGGCCGAGCTGATCACCGAACAACCACAGAGCGTCCATTCCCGGAGTGTTCTCCCGCAGCGACGAAGGCAAACCAGCGTCCGGCACATGGCCGGCCGGTGAACACTGTGGCCGACCCAGGCGCGCCTTACTTGACCACCGACCATCCATCGCATGGACTGACCCGATGCACGCTGAGTCTGCGCTTTCCAGAAGGACGTTTCTTCGCTCGTCGTCGGTGGCCGTCGCGGTGGCCGGAGTCGCCACGACACTGCCGGCGATCGCCCACGCGCAGGGCAGCGACCGCGGCTTTCTGCACGGGGTGGCGTCGGGAGATCCCTTGCCCGACGCGATCGTGCTCTGGACCCGCATCACCCCCACGCCCGACGCCACCCCGGGCTCCGGCGTCGGCCCGCAGGTATCGGTGACGTGGCGTGTTGCCCGCAGCGCGGACATGGGTGACATCGTCGCTTCCGGAACCGTCGAAACCGGCCCCGCCACCGACCACACCGTCAAGGTCGACGTCGACGGACTCAGCGCGGACACCACGTACTTCTACGACTTCCGGACGAGCGACGCGGCATCGGCCGTCGGGACCACGCACACCGCACCGGCCAACGACGCCGATATCGATGCGATGCGTTTTGGTGTCGTCTCGTGCTCCAACTGGGAGTCCGGCTACTTCGGCGCGTATCGGCATCTGGCGGCCAGGACGGACTTGGACGCCATCGTCCACCTCGGTGACTACATCTACGAGTACGAAACCGGCGGATTCCCGGGACGCGACGGGGTGATCCGGCAGCATTCGCCCACCCACGAGATCGTCACCCTTGCCGACTACCGTCAGCGCCACGGCCAGTACAAGTCCGATCCCGATCTGCAGGCCGCGCACATCGGCGTGCCGTGGATCTGCACGTGGGACGACCACGAATCCGCCAACGATGCCTACGACACCGGCGCGCAGAACCACACCCCGGGCACCGAGGGCGACTGGTCCACCCGCAAGGCCAATTCCGAGCAGGCGTACTACGAGTGGATGCCGGTACGCGCGGCGGGCACCGCAACCAACCGTCACCTCTACCGTCGGCTGCGGTTCGGCAACCTGCTCGAATTGTCGATGCTGGACCTACGCACCTACCGCTCGCAGCAGGTGTTGCCGTTCAACGGTCCCGAGGTCGATTCGCCCAACCGGACCATCACCGGCGCGGAGCAGATGCAGTGGCTCACCGACGGCATCGTCTCGTCGCCGACGCAGTGGAAGATCGTCGGCAATCCGGTGATGATCACGCCCACTCTCATCCCGCCGCTGGACCGGGACGCGGCCAGGGCGGTCACCTCGCTTCTCGGGATCCCGGAGGGCGGTCTGCCGTACAACGCCGATCCGTGGGACGGATACACCGCCGACCGCCGCAAGCTCCTCGGTGCCATCGTGGACGCGGGCGTCGACAACACCGTCTTCATCACCGGCGACATCCACTCGGCCTGGGCCTGCGAGGTACCCCTCGACGCGGCGCAGTACGCAACCACCGAGCCTGCTGCCACGGAGCTCGTCGTCACCTCGGTCAGCTCGGCCAACATCGACGACCTGACGCGTACTCCGCCCCACACGCTGGGCCGGGTCGCCGAGGAGGCATTCAAGGCGCTCAACCAACACGTGAAGTTCGTGGACCTGGACAGTCACGGGTTCGGTGTCTTCGAGGTCACCAGGACGGCGGCGCGGATGGACCACTGGTTCCTCACCGCCAAGGAGGATCCGCAGACCGGCGTCTACTGGGGAGCGGGCTTCACCGTCGACTCCGGCACCCAGCGCGTCCGGGCGGCGGCACCGCCTGCCGGGTAACGCGCCATACTGGTCGGCGTGGCTGTACCGAAAATCGTCCTGTTCTACGTGTTCACTCCGCTACCCGATCCCGAGGCGATCCGGTTGTGGCAGCAGACGCTGGCCGCGTCGAACAATCTGACCGGACGCATCCTGATCTCCGAGCACGGCATCAACGCGACGGTGGGCGGTGACGTCGACGACGTCAAACGGTACGTCCGCGGCACCCGCAGCTATCCGGCGTTCAAGGCGGCCGACGTCAAGTGGTCCGAGGGGCTCGGCAACGACTTCCCGCGCCTGAGCGTGCGGGTGCGCGACGAGATCGTCACGTTCGGTGCCCCCGGCGAGTTGAAGGTCGACGCCGACGGAGTGGTCGGCGGCGGTAAACACCTGAGTCCGCAGCAGGTGCACGAGCTCGTCGATTCCCGCGGCGACGACGTCGTTTTCTTCGACGGGCGCAACGCCTTCGAGGCGAAGATCGGCAAGTTCAAGAACGCGGTGGTGCCCGACGTCGAGACGACGAGGGACTTCGTCTCCCAGCTCGATTCCGGTGCCTACGACCATCTGAAGAAGTCCCCGGTGGTCGCGTATTGCACCGGGGGAGTCCGCTGCGAGGTGCTCTCTTCGCTGATGGTGGCCCGTGGTTTCGAGGAGGTGTATCAGCTCGACGGCGGAATCGTTCGGTACGCAGAAACTTTCGGCGACGACGCGCTCTGGGAGGGGTCGTTGTTCGTCTTCGACAAGCGGATGGCGCAGAACTTCTCCGACCACACCGCCGTCATCGGTCGCTGCAGTGCCTGCGGCAATCCGACGTCCCGGTACCAGGACTTCGACGGCGACGCCGGCCGTGGTCTGCGGTTGATCTGCCTCGACTGCGCCTAGAAAGATGCTGCCCTTCCGGGACGGTCTCGCTCCGCTCAGACTGCTTCTGCCGCATGGTGATTCGGTCACCACCGTCGTGGAGTATCTCGAACGTGAGCTGCCCGACGACGACTGGCGGCGGGCCATTCGCGACGCCGAAGTGGTCGACGAGAAGGGCAGGCCGATCTCCGTCGATACGCGGTATCGCGCCGGAAGTCAGGTGTACTTCTATCGCATTCCAGCGCAGGAGGTTCCGGTCCCGTTCGAGATCGGCATCCTGCACGAGGACGACGACCTGCTGGTGATCGACAAGCCGCACTTCCTCGCCACCATCCCGCGTGGTCGGCACGTCACCGAGACGGCGACCGTGCGACTGCGCAAGCACTTCGACTGCCCCGACCTGACGCCCGCGCATCGACTCGATCGCGCCACCGCAGGGGTGTTGCTCTTCACCAAGACGAAGCATGCCCGACGGCCCTATCAGGAACTCTTCTCCTCCCGTAACGTCACCAAGGAGTACGAGGCTGTCGCGGGATTCGATGCAGCACTGAACTTTCCGCGCGTCGTGCGCAGCCGAATCCTCAAAGAGCACGGGGTGATGACGGCATACGAGGAGCCGGGGGAGCCGAACAGCGAGACCCTGATCGAACTGGTCGACACGTTGGGCACCGCCGCCCGATATCGACTCTTCCCCAAGACGGGCAAAACCCACCAACTGCGAATCCACCTGTCGTCGTTGGGGATTCCGATCGTGAACGACCCGTACTATCCGGTGTTCACCTCTGTCCCGGGCGATGACTTCGCCCGGCCGCTGCAACTCCTCGCCCGAGCACTGAATTTCACGGACCCGTTGACCGGTGAAGCGCGGCGTTTCGTCAGTGCCCGAACCCTCGAGCTTTGACGGCCGGCATCGTTCGTTCGTTCGGAGGATTGTGACAATTGGGACGCGAGGTTAGCGTGTCGAGCGAACCATGTCCGATGGAAGAGAAGAGGAGAACAGCGTGAAGCGTCGTATTGCTGTTGTGTTGGGAGCCGCAGTCATCGCCATCGCGTCACCGGCAGTCGCGGTGGCCGATACCGGAAGCGCGAGCACCGGTAGCTCGAGCGGAGTGTCGAGCTTGTTCTCGGATCTGTCCCGGTTGTGGGAGGCCTGCGCGGTGACCATCTTCACCGGACAGTGCACCGGAATCGTCGCCACAGACGTGACCTACTGGTAGCGAGCCCTGAGCCGAGCCCCCAACCGACAAACGCGCGCGCATTCGCCAGACGCTCGCGGAACAGGTAACCATTCCGTGAGCACCCGGCAAACGCGCGCGCGTTTGTGTCGAGTGAGCCCAAGCCCTACTTAGCCAGCGACCGCGCCATTCCGCGTTCGATGGCGGCGACCAGTTGCGGGCGCAGTTCGGCGGCGGGGACGATGTGGTGCACCGATCCGACGTTCTGTGCTCGCTGGATGTTGTGGATGGCCTCGAATTCGGCTGCCACTTCACCCAGTTTGGCGTTGCGTGCGTTCGCTCGTACGGTGGCCAGTTCGACGCGCAGGGCCGAGCGGGTGGCGTCGTCCGAGGCGTTGTTCAGTGCAGTCTCGAGTTCCTTGACGGTCGGGTCCGCTGCGGTGCGGGCGTTGACGTCGCGGGTGAACACCACTGCTGCGGCCGGGGCACCGCCGAGCACGGAGGCGAAGGAGCCTTCCACTGCGAGGACCTCCATGTTGTCGTTGAGCGCTCCGGAGAACACCACGAAAGCGCCTCCGTGGTAACGCGATACCACGCAGAACACAACCGGTCCGTCGAAGTTGACGATGGCGCGGCCGATCTCGGCACCGTATTCGAGCTGGATGTTTCGCAGCGATTCCGGTGATCCGTCGAAGCCGGAGAGGTTGGCCAGCACCACGATCGGTCGGCTTCCGCTGGCGGCGTTGATGGCGCGTGCTGTCTTCTTCGACGAGTTCGGGAACAGGGTGCCCGAGGTCCACTGATCGGGGCCGTCGGACGGGAACCAGCCCTTACGGGGGATGGCTCGTGATTCGATCCCGATGACGGACACCGGGATTCCGGCGAGGTGGGCGTCGAACACCACGGAGGTGTCGGCGTCGGCCATGTCGGCCCAACGCTCGAGTACCGAGTGATCCTGGTCCACCACGGCGCGCATGACGGTGCGAATGTCGAACGGCTTCTTGCGGTCCGGGTTGGTGACCGAGGAGAAGATGTCGCCGACGGTGGTGAAGTCGCTCGACGGGTGAACGTGCGGGTAGGTACGCACGTCGCGTTCGGTCGGGTCTGCGGTGGCTGCGCGACGTGGGAATCGTTCTCCCGGTGCGGCATACGCGTGGTCGTAGTGCGCGAACAGGATGTCACATGCGGCCCGCAGGTTCGGTGCCCAGTACTGCGCCTGGCCGTTGGGGCCCATGACGCGGTCGTAGCCGCCGATGCCGAAGTTGTCCTCGGCCGAGACGCCGCCGGAGTAGTCCAGGGACTGCTTTCCGGTGAGCACCATGGCACTGTCGGGGGTCATCACCAGGATGCCCTTGGTGTGGGTGAGCATCGTGGCTTCGGCGTTCCAGTACGGCTGTGCGCCGACGTTGATGCCTGCGACGACGATGTTGATCTCACCGCCGGCCTGGGTGAAGGTGATGATGCGACGCAGGCCGCGTGAGACCCAGTCCATGTTCTCGGTGCCCGATTCCATGGAAATCGTTGCACCGGAGGACAATGCGAACCATTCGACGGGTGCGCCGAGTTGTTCGGCGAGGTCGATGGCCGCGACGATCCGCGAGCACTCGGCCTCGGCGACGGTGCCCAGTGCCTTGGTCGGGTCGCCGAACAGTGCCACGCGGGTGATGCCCTCGGGGTACTTGGCGGTCGGTGTGGTGGCCACACCGACGATGACGCCTGCGGCGTTGCGGCCGTAGGGACGATCGACCGGGGCGAGCACGCCGTCTGCGTCGAAGTCGTACTCGGTGAACGTGCCACCGTTGCTGCTCAGCAACGGGATCAGCTCGTACGGGTACACGGTGCCGCGGGCCTGCGAGCGTTGCACCTTCTGGGTGTACTCGTCGAGTGGACGCATCGGCTCGGTCGGCGGCGGGGTCACCTTGGCCACGATGCCTGCACCGGAACGGTACGACAGGCGCAACGCGACCTCGCGCGGTGTCGCGCCCGGAGTCTCGGCCAGACGCGCGATGAGGGTGATCTCCTCGAGGCCCGCGCCGATCGTCAGCGGCGCGATGTGCCGCGCGATGGTGGCGATGCGGTCGGCGGGCACGTTCAAGACGGGCCAGACATAGAGCACGACGCGGTTGGCGTCGAGGCGCTTCTTGCCGCGTCCGGCCTGAGCGCGGCGGATGCCGTCGAGGCAGGCGGCAACGGTGCGTTCGATTTCCGGTACCGCGACGATGTTTCCGGCGTCGTCCAACTGTGTTGTGACGCCGCGGATCTCGGCGAGTGCGACGAGGCGCTCGTCGGAGGGGTTGGCCTTCGACGTCAGGTGAAACAGGTACGTTCCGGCGCTGGCGGGCAACCGGACACCGTCGAAGTTCTTCAGTCGCCACAGGTCGAGTCGCTGACCGGTCAGCGGGTGCATGTCTCGAATGATCGTGTCCTCGGCGAGAGGCTCGGATCCTTCGGCCGTGGTGCGACGGTAGGTCATCTTGCGGGTGTCGGAACCGAAAGCGGTCACCGTCACGCGGCGCCAGTGGCCCGTGCCCGAGTGGGCAGCCAGCACGGCTTGGAGCTGGGCCGAGAGTTCGTCGCCGTCGGTCGGAGCGTCCGGCCAGGACAGGTAGAGATCGACCGCCAGGTTCTCCGGTGCCGGTCCGGCGATGTCGTCGACCGAATCCAGAGTTGCTGCGAGCGAGTCGAAATCGGTTGCGGTCGATACCAGGTGCAGCCGTTCGCCCGAGAGCTCGAAGTTGCCGGTGACGAAGTGCTTGCCGTCGCGGTCGAAGGCCTTGACGTCTTCGAGGGTGCGGATCTCGTAGTACTGACGGGTGATCACTTCGAGCAGGGCACCGGGATCGGTGATCCGTTGTGCCAGTAACTCGATCAACGGTTCCGGGGTGGAGACCAGAGCTGCGATGCGGGCCGAGTAGTCGGCGGCGTCGGGGTTCTCGGCGAGGTACTGCAGGCTGCCACGGACGCCGTCGTAGATCTTCTCGCGTGCACTGCGGATCTGCGGCTCGTCGAACAGCCGGAAGCGCAGGTTGCGAGCCACATCGCCGATGACGGGGTAGCGTGCCTGGGTGGCACCGATGAGGCGCTCGAGTACCTCGGCCATGGCCGGGGTGGCTTCGGGCTGCGCGGAGCAGTCGCTGAGCCAGTGGCCGAGCAGCGCCGCGATGACCGGAACCTGGTTCTCCATACGCTGCAGAGCGAGGAAGACGCGGTAGACAGCCTCTTCGAGTTCGGGGGTACGACCCTCGTCGATGGCGGCATCGTAATGCGCGAGTGCGCGAGTGAGCTTGGCGCGGAACGAATCCGGGAGACCCTGAACGTCTGCGTCGAGCGAGTGCAGGAACGAGTGGAAGTGCTCACGAGGGGAGTGGACGCGCTCGTCGTTGCTTTCCTCGTCCATCGTCGGCCTGTTGCGAGAGAGCTCGCAGATGTCGGCGAACGTGTTGAGCAGATCCAGCTCGGCCGAGACCAGACCCGAATCGTTGCGCGGCACGTCGGCACGAAGAGTCTCATAGGTGGACAACAGGTTTCGCGCTCGGGCTCCGCTGACGTCGAAACCGGTGATGAGGGCGGCGAGTTCGTCGAGTCGGTCCAGTGCCCGACGCTGCGGCGAACGCTGTGCCGCATCGTCGATACCGCGGAACTGCACGCGCGGTGCCTGCTCGGAGACCTTCTGCTCACCGGCCTGATCGACGCGCAGCAGTGCCGCTCCGGCGTCGACCTGTCCGTTGACCGAGGCCAGTACCTCACGCACGGTGCCCGCGTAGGGGGACCGGACGGCTGTTTCCATCTTCATCGATTCGAGGACGACGAGGGTCTGTCCCGCTTCGACCTCGTCACCGACGGCGACCGGGACGGCGACGACGACGGCGGGTGCCGGTGCCCGGACCAGTCCGGCCTCGTCCTGGGAGATCTGGTGGCTGATGCCGTCGACCTCGACGAGGAAGTGTGCGGCTCCGGCGACGGTGACCACCTGGTAGCGACGGTCGCCGATGACGAGGCGGCTCTCGTAGGTGCCGAGGCGTTCGACGTCGACCTGCAGATCGCCGATGCCGTCACCGTCGATGCTGTAGCGGTGCGTGCCGGTCTGGCCGACCTCGAGCTTGTAGGCCTGACCCTGGTAGTTCAGCTCGACCGTGCGGCCGATGGCATGGGTGGCGCGCGGCCGGCCGCCGCGTGCGGAGCTGAGGAACGCGGTGCGCTCGCGGCCTTCTTCGGCGTCGTAGGCGTCGATGGCCGCGGCGATGATGGCGATGTCGGCGACGGCGGTCGGGCCCACCTGGGAGCCGGCCTCGGTGCGGTCGAGCCAGCCGGTGTCGGCGGAGGCGGAGATGACCTCCTCGCGGTCGAGCAGGCTCAGCAGGAACGATTTGGTGGTGGTGCCGCCGTCGATGACGACGGTGGTCTCACGCAGCGCGTTGCGCAACCGCGCCAGCGCTTCGCTGCGGTCGCGGCCCCAGGCGATGACCTTGGCGACCATCGAGTCGTAGTCGGGCGGGATGACGTCGCCCTGCGCGATACCGGTGTCGACGCGGATGCCGGTGCCGAGCGGGAACTTGAGCAGCTCGACGGTGCCGGGAGCCGGAGCGAAGCCGTTGTCGGCGTCCTCGGCGTTGAGGCGAGCCTCGACGGCGTGGCCGAACTCGGTGGGGCATTCACCGGGCAGTGCCTGGCCGTCGGCGACGAGGATCTGCAGCTTCACCAGGTCGATGCCGGTGGTGTATTCGGTGATGGGGTGCTCGACCTGGAGGCGGGTGTTGACCTCGAGGAACGTGAAGATCTTCTGCTCGGGCTGGTACAAGTACTCGACGGTGCCTGCGCCCTGGTAGCCGGCGGCCTTGACGAGCTCGGCCGAGGCGGTGCGCAGTTCGTCGGCCTGCTCCTTGGTGAGCAGTGGGGAGCTGGACTCCTCGATGACCTTCTGGTTGCGGCGCTGGATGGAGCAGTCGCGCACGCCCGGGGCCCAGACGTTGCCGTGGCTGTCGGCGATGACCTGGACCTCGACGTGGCGAGCATCGGTGACGAGCCGTTCGAGGAAGACGACGGGGTCGCCGAACGAGCGCTCGGCCTCACCCTGGGTGCGTTCGAGGGACAGTTCGAGTTCGTCCTCGTGGAAGACCTTGCGGATGCCGCGGCCACCGCCGCCGGAGCGGGCCTTGATGATCAGCGGGTAGCCGATCGCCGCTGCGTGACGCCTGGCGTCGGCGCGGGTTTCGACGGGGCCGCCGGACCACGGTGCGACGGGAACGCCGACCTTCTCGGCGAGGATCTTGGCCTCGACCTTGTCGCCGAGCAGGCGCATCGCGTCGGCCGACGGGCCGATGAAGGTGATGTTCAGGCGCGCGACGAGGTCGGCGAACGTCGGGTCCTCGGCGACGAAGCCCCAGCCGACCCACACCGCGTCGGCACCGGACTCGACCAGCGCCGCCTCGAGGACGCCGTAGTCGAGGTAGGCCGAGCCGCTCGCAGGCTTGCGCAGCGTGACCGCTTCGTCGGCCTGGCGGACGAACATGGCCCGCTTCTCCGCCTCGGTGTGCAGCGCTACGGTGCGGATGCCGTAATCGTGTTCGGCGTTGAGCTCTCGGACGGCTCGGATCAGGCGTACTGCTGCCTCGCCTCGGTTGACTACTGCAATCCGCTTGAACAACGTATCTCTCTTCGCTCGGTGTGGGCGCACCGCGTCGGTGCACTCGATGGAACGTGGATTGGTGCCGGGCATGTCGATTTCTCGTCCATCGTGCGGCACTCCGATCGGCTCATTCTAACGGTAACGAGGCCCTGTGCATCGCCAACGGCGTTCGGCGTGAGTGTGATTGATCACCAACAAGTGAATTATATTCTGTGGCAGGCACTTTCGCTTTCAACTCGCTGTCGAGTTCTGCTCACGTCGCTAACGTACTCGCGAGTAGCGTTGGCGCGTGGCGTAATTCGACATTCGACGACTTTCGTTGCTACCGGCGAGTACATTACTGACGGGTACAACTCGAGCCGATCGGCTCGAGTTGGTTCGCACGTCGCCGAGTGCGGTCTCCCTCACCTGTCGCCCTCGCTCGCCCGTGGCAGTCGCAGCGCGTTGACCCACAGCCTCGTCGCCGTCGCGAGCAGATCCTCGGAGTCCGCGGGTGGGAGGCCGTCTGCGGCGTCGACGACGAAGTGGTTGAACGCGAGCCGGCTGATCATCGACGACAGTGCGCGCGAGGCGAGCAGGGGATCGAGTTCCGCGTCGGCCAGACCGCGGCTCTGCAGGCTCTCGATGCTGCGGGCGTTGCGCCTGACGAAGGCATCGGCGCGTTCGCGGCGGAGGCGTCGGAACTCGGGATCGATGTTCGAGACCTGCTCGAGCAGCGCCATCAGCTTCGCGTTGCGGCGGTATGCCTCGAAGTACGCACGGTTGCTCGCGGCGATCACGGCAACCGGATCGTCGTGCGGGTTCACTCGCTCGGTTCCGGGATGCAGCATGTCGTCTCTGGCCTGCTCGAGCACTGCGGCCAGGATCTCTTCCTTGCTGGTGAAATAGGTGTAGAAGGTGCCGGCGGAGCATCGAGCAGCGCGGGTGATGTCGATCAACCGGGAGTCGAGGTAACCGCTGTCCTCGAAGACTCGACGCGCGGCGGCCACGAGCGAGGTACGGGTTCGCAGCCCGCGCGGGGTGGTCGGCAGCTCCCGATTCGGCAGCTCACGGTCTGGCTCCGGCGCGGCAGGCATTTAGTCTTTATACGTCATCGTCAGCGCGCGTCCGGGCGGATGAACCGGGAGAATCTCACCCCGCTGTCGAACTGGCGTGATTCGAGGTGCTGGAACCGCTCCGCGGGGAACGGATCGGGGCCGATTCCCGATGAGAACAGGCCGATGCCCCTGCCGAGCACGACGGGATTGACCTTGAGGAACAGCTCGTCGATCTCGGGCAGCAGTTGACCCGCCAGGTTTCCACCTCCGCAGATCCAGACGTCGTACTCGGAATCCTCGGCTTTGAGGCTCCTGACCAGTCCGATCGGATCCTCGTTCACGACGGTGAGGGTGGGGTCGTCCGACGGTGCGAGGGTGCGCGAGAAGACGTACTGGCGCAGGTGGGGATAGGGGCTGGTGATACCCACGTCGAGCGCCGGCTGCAACGTCTCGCGGCCCATGAGGAGGGTGTCGAACCGAGCGGGTGGACCGTCCAGGCCGAACATGTCACGAACGTGGACCGGCAACGTCTCGGGCAGCTCGGCCACGATGGCGTCGAGATGATCGCCGTCGGGCACGAAACAGTCGTAGTTGCCATCGGGTGCAGCGATGAACCCGTCGAGGGTGACGGCGATGTAGTAGACCAGGTTGCGCATTCGGCTCCTGTCGTGTTCGACGGGTGAGAACCCGTGGGCCTGCGGGGTATGTCGCTGTGGCGGATCCAGTGACCGAAGTCGGTCTTTGTGAACCAGCACTAGAACGTATTTTGTGTGCTCAGGACGCAACGAACAACCGGTTTTCAGCGGCTAGTCTGGCCCGGGTGTGCAAACACCGTCCCTGAAACGGACGACCATTCGAGTATTTGTGGGGAAACTGTGACGGCTGCAGCGGCTACCGGTCGTGAACACGACGACGAGCTCAAGAGCAGGGTTCAACGCCTGCTGCGCTTTCTTCGCGAAATCGTCGGGGCGCGTTCGAACCCGGTGCTGCGCTTCGACGACCACGTGCAGGTCGAATGGATCCATGCCGGTGACGTTCCCATGCAGCTCGACCCACGCGCCAAGCAGGGTGGTGTGGTGCTCCGCGCACCGCGCATCGCGGTCGACGATCCGCCCGAGCCGCCGGCGCTGCTGTCGGGATGGCTCGACCCGCAGGTCGTTGCCGACAGCCGCTATCGCGAACTCGAGCTGGCCGACGCATCCTCGGTGAC
This sequence comes from Rhodococcus sp. 05-2254-2, assembly GCF_002259095.1. Classification (NCBI taxonomy): domain Bacteria; kingdom Bacillati; phylum Actinomycetota; class Actinomycetes; order Mycobacteriales; family Nocardiaceae; genus Rhodococcus; species Rhodococcus sp. 05-2254-2. The sequence goes on from NZ_NOZJ01000001.1 coordinate 795,610, forward strand.
GTCTCGTCGTCGAGCGGAGGCGCAGGAGTCCGATGCCGACTTCGACATCCGCAAGGCCTACGAGATCAAGCAGGCCTTCGAGGAGTACTCGCAGTCGTGGAAGGAATGGGCGCAGGAGGATCGAGATCGGCGTCCGCAGGCCGCTCTGTACCAGGCTCTGCAGCTGATGATGCAGGAGCTTGCATCGCGACCCGAGTCCATCGAACTCGTGGTGGCCTCGGGGCTGCTGACCTCGAGCAACACCGATCCGCAGCGCAGCGTGCGCACTCACCTCATCACGCAATCGGCCAGTATCGAACGCGACGTGCGTACCGGTGATCTGCTGGTTCGCCTCGCCGCGAGCACCACTGCGCGGCTCGAGGACGGCCAGCTGCTGACCGCCTCGGACGATTTCGACACCTCCGGCTCGGTCGCCTTGGCACAGGAACTGCACGACACCGTCACCTCACCCATCGGGGCAGGCGTCGAACAGTTCTTGAGGAACTGGGCGTCGCGGGTGCCGCGGCACGAGATCGAGGTACTCGATCGTCTCGGGCCGCCCGGGGCACTCGCCTACATCGACGACGACCGCACGCTCACCGTCTCACCTGCCCTCGTTCTCCGCGTTCGGGACTCGTTCGCACTGGTCGAGTACTACGAGCAGATGATCGCCGACCTCGAGTTCGCCGACTCTCCGGTACCGCTCGGGCTCGCTCAACTGGTCGATGCCATCGAGCCGGCCGATCGGATCGCGTGGCTCGAACGCACGGGAGCGGGGGAGTCCGCGGCACTGGCGGAGGACCCGCTGTTTCCGTTGCCGGCCAACGCCGAGCAGTCGCAGATCATCGAACGGCTGGGGCGTGACAGCGGCGTCGTGGTCGAAGGACCGCCCGGAACGGGCAAGACTCACACGATCGCCAACCTCATGTCCGGGCTCCTTGCGCGCGGTCAACGGGTTCTGGTCACTAGTGAAAAGTCACAAGCTTTGCGCGTGCTGCGGGACAAACTCCCGCCGGAGCTGCAGGAGCTCTGCGTATCCATCACCGACCTCTCCCGCGGTGGTTCCGACGAGCTCAACCGCAGCGTCGCGAAGATCGCCGAGCGCAAGACCTCCTTCGACGAGGCCAGCGAGGTGCAGAAGATCGAGGCACTGACGACGCAGCGCGCGGCGGCTCTGGCCGGGCGGGCCGAGTTGCTCGATCGTGTCAGCGCGCTCCGCGAGTCCGAAACTGTTGTGCACGAATACGTTTCCGATGGATACGACGGCACGGTGTCGTCCATCGTGCGCAAGGTCAAGGCCGCCGAAGGTGCCCACGAGTGGCTGCCCGGCCCACTGTTCGCCGATCGACCACCTCTCGACGGTGCCCAGGTCGATCAGCTTCGTAAGCTCATCGCCGGCTCCGACGGGACTCGAGAGCTTCGCTCGCGTCAGGTGCTGCCGCGTCCCGAGACCATGCTGCCGAACTCGGCCGAACTGGCATCGCTCTGCCAGCGCGCAGGTGCGCGCATCGACGCTTCCTCGCCCCAGGCCGCCGAGCTCGTGTCGTTGCTCGACGGCGTGGAACCCGCCGTGGCCTCGGAGATCAGGCAACTGTGCGAGGAGCTCGCCGCTCGGGTGCGAGCGGTCGTCGAACTCGACAGCTCGTACCTACGCCTCACCGATTCCGTGCTGTCCGGCGAGGCCGCCCACCTGTGGTCTCGGGTCAGCGGAATCGACGCGATGGTTGACACGGCCGCTGCGTCCGATCGCTATGTCGGTGCGCACGACGTGCAGTGCTCGACGAGCTCACCGGCGGCACTCACGGCGATGGATGCGTTCGCCGGCGCGTTGGAGTCGGGTATCGAGTGGAAGCCCCGGTTCCGTCGCAGCGAGGAGCAGAAGGCCGTCGAGGCACTCGATATCGTCGCTACCGTCGACGGGCAACCTGCGACGACGGCGATGGCTGCGCGTCTGGTGGCCGAACATATTCGCGCGCTCGAGACCGTGCAGACCGCAGCGGTGCTGCTGGCCGACCTCGCGATCATCGTTCCGCTCGACGGCACACGGTCGATTCGCGTCAACAACGTGGCGCGGATTGCCGACAGACTGGGTCTGGTGTCTGCAGTCGTCGCTGCCCGCGACGCCCTTGTGCACCGGCTGTACACCATTTCGCCTGCGGCACCGTGGATTCGGAGCCTGGCCGACGCCCGGGAAGTCGCCGGGGCCGCCGACGCCATCGCCACGCGTATCGACATCGATGCCGCACGCGCCGAGCTCGACGCCCTGCAGTTCGCGGTTGCCACTCGTATCGACGCCGGGCCGTCGCCCGAGGGCTCGAATCTGGTGAGTGCGTTGAGCACCGCGGATCCGTTGGAACTGGCTGCCGCCGTTGCGGCGTACTCGCAAGCGTGTTCCGAGCAGGAGGATCAACTGCTGCTCGAATCGATGTCGGCGTCGCTGTCCGAGGTCGCACCCGCGTTGTTCGACTTGGTCAGGGACACCGCCGGTGATGTCGAATGGGACGAGCTGAGCTGGCAGATGTCCAAGGCCTGGGCGTGGCGTCGGGCACGCGAGTGGGTCGGCGAGCAGCACCACGGCGGCCTCGAGCAGCGACTCGAGGCGGAGTTGGCCGCTGCGGATACCGACATCGCTTACCTCACAACACGTCTCGCCGCTGCCAGTGCCTGGCGTAACAGTCTCGAGCGAATGACGGCCGTCGAGGTGCGGGCGCTGCAGACCTATCGCGAGCACATCTCCAGCATCGGCTCGGGAGCCGGTAAGTACGCCGAAACCTACCGCAGTGCAGCACGATCGGCGATGCGTGAGGCGCAGAGTGCCGTGCCCGCCTGGGTCATGCCACTCTCGCAGGTGCTCGCGTCCATCCCGCCGGTGCCGGGCAGTTTCGACGTCGTCATCGTCGACGAGGCGAGTCAGGCCGACATCACCAGTCTCTTCCTGCTGTATCTCGCACCCCGGGTGATCGTGGTGGGCGACGACAGGCAGTGCGCGCCGGCCGATGTTCCACAGACCGGCACACTCGAGGACGTGTTCGATCGGTTGGACGTCTACCTGCCCGATCTACCGGAACACGTGCGTGCGACGCTGACCCCGAGGTCGAGCCTGTTCTCGATGCTGCGCACCCGGTTCGGTCAGGTGGTGCGGCTGCGTGAGCACTTCCGTTCGATGCCCGAGATCATCAACTGGTCGAGTCAGCAGTTCTACGGAGATTCCCCGCTCGTTCCCGTGCGGCAGTTCGGCGCGGATCGACTACCGCCGCTGCGGCACACGTACGTTCGCGGAGCGACGGTGACCGGAAAGAACGCGTCACTGGTCAACCGGACCGAGGCCATTGCGATCGCCGACCAGATCGCCGAGTGCCTCGAAGACTCCGCGTACGACAACCTGACCTTCGGAGTGGTTGTGCTGCAGGGCCAATCACAGGTCGACGAGATTCGCAACGAGTTGATCAAGCGGATCGGTATCGAGCAGTGGGAGCAGCGTCGACTTCGCGTCGGTACGCCGCCGGACTTCCAGGGCGACGAACGGAACGTCGTGTTCCTGTCGATGGTGGTGGCACCCGATCAGAATTTCGCCACCCTCACCGCCAATCAGTACAAGCGGCGGTTCAACGTGGCAGCGTCGCGGGCACAGGATCAGCTGTGGCTCTTCCACTCGGTCACGGTCGATCGTCTCAAGCGAGCGGACCTGCGCAACTCGTTGCTGAGTTACGTCACCTCCGTCTCGCCCGCTCCGGCCGATCCCATGCCGGTCGATGTCTCGCGCGAGGTCCGGAAGGCCCCCTTCGAGACGCTGCTCGAGCAGCAGCTGTGGAACGACCTCGTCGAGAGAGGTTTTCACGTCAATCCCGGTGTCGAGGTGAACAACAGGCGTCTCGACCTGGTCGTCACCGGCGACTCCTCGCGGCTCGCCGTCGAGTGCGACGGCGACACGTTCCTGTCGACCCCCGCTCAGCGGTTGGCGGATCTGCAGCGTGAGCAGGAGCTCAAGCGGTGCGGTTGGACGTTCTGGCGGGTGCGTGAATCCGAGTACTACCTGGACCGCGAGGCGGCGCTGGAAAGCCTCTGGGCCACGTTGGCCCATCTGGGAATAAAGCCGAACAGCGTTGTCGTGGAGGGTCTCGAGAGCTCGGACGAGTCCTGGACCCCGGTTCCACTCGAGTCCTCGCAGTTCGACGATTCCGGCGTCTTCGAGACGTCCACGCACGCAGACTCACCCGCGCGCCACGAGTCGGTGCTGTCTCTGTGGACCATGCCGCGCATCGACATTCCCACCGAGGAGCCGTCCGCGTCGCAAGCTCGCGGAGCCGACCGCGAAGGATCGGCACCGACGACAACCAACGGTTCCGGAAGCACCGACGGAGCGGGAGTCCAGAACCTTTCGCGACCGACCAACGGTTCGGGAATGACGAACGGTGCGTCTGCTATTAACGGTGCCGGTCGTGTCAACGGCTCCGGAGGTGCCAACGGTGCCGGTGCTGCCCACGGATCAGGTACCGGGGAGTCCGACGGTTCCCATGGCACCGCTCGGCCGATCGAGTCCTCGGCATCGAGCCATTCGACCACCGAGATCGGTGAAACCACGAACAGCACGACATCGGCCACGGACCGGGTCGGGGACGCCGAAGAGCCGGTCGCACAGGAAGAGCCGGTCGCACAGGACGAGCCAGCCGCTCAGGACGAGGCCGCGGCAAGCGTCGAGTCGGCCGAGCTCGATGGAGCCGATCCGGTCGAGACGCAGGGCGATTCGACGGAAGCAACGACCGATGATGCCGAGCCGAGCGGCCTCGAGGTACCCGAGGACGAGGACATCGCAGAACACGAATTGCCGCTCAACGGACTTCGCGGATACACAACCCGCCGTCGGCCGTAGCTCCCGGCGGGCAGGCTCGGTGCCCGCGCCGAACCATCCGAAGCCGACGTAGTCTTGGCCTCGGATTGCGCACGTACGAGTGAAGAGGGTTCGACGCCGATGACAGATCGACAGACGCAGCGCCCGGAACAGTCGGTCTCCCCGGACGGTTCGACGCGACCGCGATCTCGGCGGGTTGTCGTTCCGACCGTTGTTCTCGTGGTCTGCGCTGCGCTTGTCGGCCTGCCTGCCTGGACTGTCGTGTTCGCGGGCGCGCAGTGGCCTGCGGCTGCACAGTCGGTCGGCTCTGCGGTTGCGGTCGCGGCATTCGTGGCACTGCCTGCAGCGATGTATCTGGGTCACCGGCCGAGTGCAGAGGGGGTCTCCAAGGACGTGTGGGCGCGCATCGGAGATGTGCTGTTGGGCTTGGCTTGGATCGCGTTCGTGTGGTCGGCACTCTCGCTGCTGCTGCGGCTCGGTCTGTGGGTGGCTGGGGTAGACGACCCTCTTCGGTCACGGATCGTCTCGGTGACAACGCTGATCGTCGTGGTCGTCCTCGCTCTGTGGGGCCATTACGAGGCGATGAGAACGCCCCGAGTGCGACACACGACCGTCAGGATCGACCGGCTCGGGGCTCGATTCGACGGTCTACGAGTGGTTCTCGTGACCGACACGCATTTCGGCCCGCTCGATCGAACGACGTGGTCGCATCGTTTGACCGCCGCCGTCAATGCGCTCGAACCGGACGTGTTGGCCCACGTCGGAGATATCGCCGACGGCTCGGTCGATCGGCGTCGAGCGCAGGCTGCGCCGTTGGAGGCGATGCTCGCGAGCGCGGCCCGCGTGTACGTCACCGGGAACCACGAATACTTCGGTCAGGCGCAGGAATGGCTCGATCACATGGAGGACCTCGGATGGAACTCCTTGCACAATCGCCACGTGGTGCTGCATCGCGGTGACGACGCATTGATCATCGCGGGCGTCGACGACGCCACTGCCGCCGGCTCGGGTGCGCCCGGTCACGGGGCGGATCTCGCTCGCGCCCTTGCCGGAACCGATCCGTCGATGCCCGTGCTGTTGCTGGCGCATCAGCCTAAACAGATCGGCGACGCTGTCGAGGCCGGCGTCGATCTGCAGGTCTCCGGGCACACGCACGGTGGTCAGATCTGGCCGTTCTCGGCTTTGGTTCGTCTCGACCAACCGGTGGTGCACGGTCTGAGCAGACACGGTGCGCGAACTCAGCTCTACACCAGTCGCGGATCGGGTTTCTGGGGCCCGCCTTTCCGGGTGTTCGCGCCCAGTGAGATTTCCGTTCTGACGTTGGTCGCCGGCTGAGCGCGCGATGCCTGGCAGTATCGGTGGGGTGAAGAGAACCGAAGAGGTCGTCGTTGTCGCAACCGATCTCGACGGCACCCTGCTGCGTTCGGACCGAACTGTGTCGGCGCGAACGGCCGCCGCGATGGCTGCCGCCGACGCAGCCGGAATCAGGGTGGTGTGGGCCACCGCTCGCGCGCGCCACTCCATCGACGAACTCGCTGCGTCGTGCGGATTTCGCGGCACGGCGATCGGTGCCAACGGGGCTGTGGTCCTCGATCTGTCCGACGGCTCCCCGGCGATCGTCGGCACCAGGTCGGTACCGGCCGAGACGGTGGCGTCGGCCAAGTCGTTCGTGCGCTCACTCGTCCCCGGAGTTGCCTTCGCAACCGTCGGTGCCACGCGATTCGTGGCCGAGGCTCGGTACGCCGAGCTGTGCGTGTTCGCAGACCATCACCGGCAGCCGCACGAGATGGAGCTGTCGGAGCACGGCTTGTCGATCGACGTCGAGCCGACCGTCAAAATCGTTGCCCGGCACAGTGATACGACGAGTGAGGAGTTGTACGAGATCGTTGCTGCGGCGGGGGTGGACGGAGTGGAGTTGACGCACTCCGGTGCCCCGTACATCGAGATGTCCGCGGCGGGAGTCTCGAAGGCCAGTGCGCTGCAGGAGTTGTGCGAGCAGTGGGGGATATCTGCCGGTTCGGTTGCGGCAGTGGGGGATGCGCGCAACGATCTGCCGATGCTCACCTGGGCGGGTACGGCGTTGTGTCCGTCGAATGCCGCGGAGCCCGTGCGATCCGTCGTCGATCGAGTCCTCGAATCCAACGACGACGACGCGGTTGCGCGCTATCTCGAGGAGCTCACCGCGCGCCGAATGAAACTGTAACGTCCGGTCTGCTCGTCGCGACGCTGTATGAGAGGCTGGCCCCATCATCGGCAGAAGGACACCAGTGAGCTATCCAGATTCGGGCGACCCCTCGCAGCGCGCGTACGGACAGTACGGCGCGCAGCCGAATCCATCCGATCGAGTCCTTCCACCGCCTTCGTCCGGTCCTGGTGCGCCGCATTCTCCCGCGACGGCACAGCCGAGTGGGTACGGCGCGGTTCCCCGGCCGCCGGTGTTCGGCACCGGTGGCTTCCCTGGTTCGCCTCCACCTGGGCCCCCGAAGAATGGGAACGGTGGCATCTGGATCGTGGTGGCCGTTCTGACTGTGGTCGCAGTGATTCTCGGCGGCGTGTTCGGGTGGTTCATGCTGCGCGACGACGCAACTCCGGCGGTGGCGTCGGGTGCTGCACCGTCCTCGGCAGTGTCCGACGGCGGTGTTCCAGGCGGTGAAACCGCACCGACTGCCGAGAACTCACCGGAGCCTGGCCCGGCCACTCTGCCTGCGGGCGCGCAGACCTGCCCGGCGACCGTGGCGTCGAGCAGCGGACTTCGAGGCTCGGCGGTGGGGTCGACGGTTACGTCGTGCCCGTTCGCCGAGGAAGTTCGGTTGGCCTACACCAGGGCCGGTTCGGATCGGAATTCGAGGACCGTGGTGGCCAGCAGCCCGGTCACCGGCAAGCGGTACGACATGAATTGCGTCTCGTCTGCGCAGTTGGTGACGTGTACCGGTGGCGAGAACGCCGTTGTCTACCTCTTCTAGTTCGGCGCGCCGCGTCGGACGAGTCGGAGCGGTGGCTCTCGCGCTCTGTGCTCTGGTGTCCGGCTGCACCATCGCCACCGACGACGGCCCCGCGTCCGAAGCGCCCCTGGTGTCCGAAACATCGGCTGCTCCTGTGCCACCGGTGTTTCCACCGACGTCCGATGCCGAAATATGGACCACTGCGCCTCCTGTCGAGGCGCTACCGGCAGAGGATCTGGCCGCGGAGTTCGGCGCACTCGAGTCGACGGCGGGTGGGCCCATCGGCCTCGCTCTGGTTCCCGTCGGCGGTGGCCCGCCGACAGTGCTCGGCACCTGGACTTCCGGTTCGGCGTGGTCGACGGTCAAAGTGCCACTGGCCCTAGCCGCAATTCGTCGCGGCGCGGACGCGGTGTTTGCCGACGCCACCGCCGCCATCGAAAGCTCCGACAACGCAGCAGCCGACAATCTGTGGGGTTCGCTCGGGGATTCCGCTGCCGCAGGTGGCGCAGTCGAAGCGGTTCTGCGGCAGGGCGGTGACGCGGCCACTGCGGTGCAGAGGGAGCGGATTCGTCCTGAATTCAGCGCATTCGGACAGACCGAGTGGTCGACGCAGGATCAAGCAACGTTCGCGGCGGGCCTGTCGTGCATCCCGGATGCCGCACCGGTGGTCGAAATGATGAACAGTGTTGCGCCCGAGCAGCAGTGGGGCCTGGCGAAGATGTCCGATGCTGCGTTCAAAGGCGGCTGGGGGCCGGGCGTTCGAGGCGGTTACGACGTCCGACAGGTCGGTATCGTCACCACTGTTGCCGGTCGAGTCGGCGTGGCGATTGCGGCGCAACCGAATTCGGGTTCGTTCACCGACGGAACAGCAATGCTCGACGCGGTCGGCAGCTGGTTGGAGTCGCACGGCAACCAGCTCCCTGCCGGTCACTGCCTCTAGGATCTGCTGACGAGCGGACCGGCGCGGGTAACCTCTGGCGTGTCAGTGAATCGTGCACCACGAAAGGCATTGCTGTGAACGACGTCCTGTCGACGGAATCGTCCGAGCCCACCACGATCGCCGAGTACCTGAATGCACACGCGCTGCGGGTGACGCCGCTCGACGGTGCCGCGGCGGCCGAGCTCGGCATCACCGTACCGATTCCTGCGGGATGGCAGACGCTCGATCCCGCACAGTTCCCAGGGGCGACCCAGGTGATCGTGGAACCGAACCTCGTGGAGAACGGGTTCGCGCCCAACGCGGTGCTTCTGGTCGGTGCGTTGTCGCGCACGATCGACCCGGAAGCGTTGATGGCATTGGGTTTCGGCGACGGACGTGCGATGCCCGGATGGGTGGAGCGCGAGGCGAGTACAGCGTCGTGGCTCGGCTGGCCGTCGCGATTCATTCGGGGTACGTACGTTGCGCAGCAACTCGAAGCCGCCGTGACGACGCGGTATGTGGTGGTAGGCGTCGATACTCAATACCTCGTGCAGTTGACGGTGACGACGTTGGCGTCGCAGCTCGATGCGTTGGCCTTCGACGTCGCCGCGATCAACGAGGGGCTGACCACGAGTACGTAGAAGACCGCGAGTCCCTGTGTCCGACGCGCAGGTCCGACTAGGGTCCTTTCCATGTCGATGAGAACCGGTCGCGTCCGGCACCTGTCGGTGGTGCCGAATTTGTCCGACACCGACGAACCCGCCGACGACAGCGCGACGGATGCCACTCGGCGACGCTTGGTGAACCTGGTGCTTCGGGTGACCGTGGATCACACTCGGCCACAGATTTGGCGTCGGGTGCGGGTGCGCTCGGACCTGCTGCTGTCCGAGCTGCACGCGGTTCTGCAGAGCGCCCTCGGATGGGAGGACCGGCACCTGCATGCGTTCAGCGTCAGGACCGCCGGTGCCACGCGTCGATTCGAGATGGAGGAAACCCTCGACGACGAACCGGACGACGACGCGTCGAGCGAGGAGCGAGTGCGGGTCGACGACGTACTGACTGCGCCGGGTTCCACGATGACGTACGAGTACGACTTCGGTGACGGATGGACACACACGATCTATCTGGAGCAGATCGATTCCGATATCGACGACCTCCGATCCGTTTGCCTCGACGGGGCGCGCGCCTGCCCACCCGAGGAGTCCGGCGGGCCTTCGCGGTACGCCCAGTCGCTCGAGATTGCCGCCGATACGTCCGATCCCGAGCACGCGGCGCTCATCGCGCGATGGGGCGCGGGCTTCGACCCTGCTCGATTCGACGTCGATGCGGTCAACGCGGTGCTGCACTCGTTCGACGTAGGTCGTTCGGTGCTCGCCGAAGCGGTGGCCGCGGCCCCGGCCATCGGAAAGCTGTTCGACCGGGTGCGACCTACGGAGGTGCCGTCACTGATGGCGTTGCTTCCTCGATGCGAACTCACCATCGAGAGTTCGGTCGATCTGCCCGTCGCAGAGGTGGCGATGGCCAAGTTCACGTGGTTTCTGGACAGAATCGGTGACGACGGAGCAGAGCTGACCGGTGCCGGCTACCTCAAGCCCGCGTTCATAGCGGCGATTCGTGAAGAGCTCGACTGGGGTCTGGGGTGGGTAGGGCCGAGCAATCGCGAGATCGACCACCATCAGGTCAGCGATCTGCGCGACGCGGCGCGGCACCTCGGGTTGACCCGCACATCGAAGGGCAGGTTGCTGCGCACCAAGCTCGGAGCGGCGTTGGCCGAAGACCCGGTCGGCATGTGGCGGCATGCGGCGTCGCGACTTCCTCTGGGAAAGGAGTCGTACGAGACCGACGCAGCGACTCTGTTCCTGATCTCCCTCGCGGCATCGGCATCTGCGACGCATCGCAACGAGATGTTGATCGAGACTGTCGCTGAATTGGGTTGGGCCAGTGAAGATTCCGGTGTGTTCGACGCTCAGTTCGCGGCGCAGGCCACGGTGAGCTTCCTCGATCTCATCGGTGCCCACGGTCCGCGGTTCTATTTCCGTCAAGAGGTATCGGACTCGCCGAGCTGGTCTCGCAGGTTCGCGCGGGACGCATTGCTGAGCTGAGTCGCCGAGAAGTGGTCTCGAGGACTGCTGAATTGTGGCTCAGCGACGGATGACCGCCGCTGAGCAGGCGATTTGCGTTGGTGTGGTTGGTGGCGTAACTTTTGTCGAGTCAGAGCGACGGACACCGACCCGGTCTTCACGGACTGGGTGAACGAGGTTGGACGTGTGGCTCGGCAGGTTTTATCCCCCAAGAGTCGGGCCTTGTGTCCGAGACCAAGCTGGGATAGGCTGGAACAGTTGCCCTTGAGGCCGACGGACTGTGTGTCTGTGGGTCGAGAGTGTGTGCGTGTTCTTTGAGAACTCAACAGTGTGTCGATGAATGTCAGTGCCGAAATTATTTTGTTTTGGTGAAAGCATTCGATGTATCAGCTGCCCGCTTGTGGTGGTTGTTGTCGGGTGTTGTTTGAAATGCTAGTTGAGTTTTTCTGCTAGTGATTTGACTTGATGTCTTTGACTGATTCGCAGCTTCGGTCCTCTTTTCGGGGGTCGGGGTTGTTGTTTCGCAGGTCTTTTACGGAGAGTTTGATCCTGGCTCAGGACGAACGCTGGCGGCGTGCTTAACACATGCAAGTCGAGCGGTAAGGCCTTTCGGGGTACACGAGCGG